>NZ_CAAHFG010000001.1:3057984-3715968 GCF_900890425.1 Pontiella desulfatans
TTTCCAAACAAATATAATACAAACTATCATTAATATAACGCATATAAAATTTCATTTAGGACAATTATGCAGAAATCGTTTCACCTTCTCCCTTACATTTCCCGCGAGTCTCTACCGCCTGAATGCAAAAAGCGGATTGCTCCCCATTTGAAAGGGGTACGTTGTCCCGCATTTGGGCGCCCTTTCCGCCAGCCGCTTAACCGAAACGCCTAAAAACCTTTCAGCACATAAGGGTCAGGTCTGGACATTAGACATTCAGTAATTGTTCGAACCGTTCCACCTGTTTCTTTGCGCCCTTGTCCTCCTGCAAACGTTCTTCAAAGCGCTTCACCATTTTGCTGACTTCCGGATACTTACCGCCTCCTGCAACCTCGCCGACGGCCAGCGCCATCGTAGCGACAGTTTGCGGGTCTTCATTGAGCGATTCTCCTAAGGCAGTTTTACTTCGTCGCCGAGGATCAGGCGGTCGCCGGCATCTTCGATATGAAAGAGGTGCAGGCGTTCCAGGCCGCCACGGTTGGGCTGGTGAATCGATAGCAGGAGTTCACCTTCGAAGTTCTTGAAGAGCATGCCGTGCCCCCCGTCTTTTTCAATCAGCGGGGGGCCAATGTGTTTCCAAGGGCCTGCGATTTTCCCGTTGTCCGAAAGGGCCATAGATACATTGTACGCCATGCTCTTACCGACCGTGGACCAGATCATGATTAGCTTGCCAGTCTTGGTTTTATAGAGGAAGGGACCGTCGGTAACAAATTTATTTCCGCTTTTGTCATTTGCTGTCCAAGGAGACTCGGACGCGGCGAAGAGGACCGTCGAGCTTCCCTCGGTTGCGGAGAGGTCGCTCTTGAGTTTGATCAGATCCATGGTTCCGTCGCGAATCTGTTTCCACTCGTGGCAGAAGACCATCCAGGGCTGTCCGTCCTCGACGTAAAGCGTCCCGTCCAGTGTCATCCACTCCGGATCGAGGTGGGGACGATTTTCGAAGGGTTTGAATGGGCCTTTGGGCGAGTCCGCCACAAAGATCTGGGTACCTTTGTACTTAAATCCATGCGCCAGGCCGCGGGTAGGATGCATGGTGGCAAAGAGGTAGTATTTGTCTTTGTATTCGTGGACTTCCGGAGCCCAAATGCCTTTGGCTCCCCAGAAACCTTCGGGAAGTTCCAAAACCGGTTCAGGCCCTGCCCAGTGCTTTAAGTCTGAACTCCAATACACCTCAACCCCTGCAGGTGTTTGAGCATTCCGATTGCCAGTTTGGGCGTATAGATAGTAGGTGCCGCTTTGTTTGTGCGGCAGGATAAACGGGTCGCGGATCCGGATCTCGGATGTGGTTTTCAGGTTTTCCGTGGTCTGGGATCCAGATTGGGCAAACCCGTTCGCGCACAGTAAAAAAAGTAGTATTTTCATCTTCACTGGGTTCTCTCCCCGGTTAGTTATTTCTTCTTTTGTTTCTTCTTCGATTGCTTCCGCTTGCTGACGGCATCAAACGGACGCGGGCCATCGGCGAGATAAGGGGTGCCACTTCCGGAGATCTGCTTGTCGCCCTGGGCTTTCATCCACTCGTCAAGCAGAGCGCTCATCTTCTCGATCTGCAGCCGATACTCAGGATTTTCCGCGAGGTTGACCTGTTCTGCAGGATCCTTCTCAAGATCGTAGAACTCGGTCGCCGGTCGGACAAAATACCTGTTGAGCTTGGCCGCGGCCGCGGGATCTTTCTTAATCGCCTCGTCCCACGAGTGCCAGTAGGCGCCTGCACCGTCTTTTCGCCCGATGTCAGAATGGTTTGAATGCTGCCATTCGGGGTGCAGGTTACGAATATATTTAAAGCGCTTGGTGCGAACCGCGCGAATCGGATAGACGTTCATCCCTTTATCACCCGTATGTGTGGTGTAGATTACGTCGCGATGCTCGGCGGTTTTGCCGAGTAACACGCCGGCAAATGATCGTCCGTCGATATTCTCTGGAGCCGGTCCACCGGCCAGGTCAATGAATGTCGGAAAGATATCGACCCAACTCACCATGGCATCGGTGCGCTGCCCCGCTTTGATCTTGCCCGGCCAGCGGACGATCAAGGCGACATTGGCGCCGGAATCATACAGGTTCCATTTTCCAAACGGCCACTGACCACCGTGGTCGGCGCTATACATCGTGATATAGTCGTCGCTGCCGAGGTGCTCGCGTAACAGCTGATCAACGGCCGCCATCTCGGCGTCCATGCCGGTGATATCCGATAGATATCGTGCCCAGTGCTCTCGCGTCTCCGGCGTATCGATAAAATAGGACGGCAGTGTGACCTTTTGTGGATCGTAGACGTTCTTTTTCGTCCAGGGGACGTGCGGTCGACGGTCGCCGACAATCAGGCAGAGCGGCTTATCGGAGTTCCGTGCGGACAGGTATTTTTTCACACTGTCGCGCAGGCCGTTTTTGTTCGTGTTGAGATGGTCAAAGCCACAGAGACTGCCATAGTCTCCATGCGCGACCTTGCCGATCGCCGCGACCTCGTATCCGAGTTCCTTCAGATGCTTGACCATGGTCTGGCTCTCGCGTTTGGGAAGCACATGATTTCCCTCCGCACCATTGCGTGCAGGCATCAGACCGCTCAGCAATGCGCATCGACTGGGACCGCAGACGGGCGAAGCGATGAAGGCGTTGCTAAATACCATCCCTTCATCAGCCAATGACTGCATCTTCGGTGTTCGCGCATCCTTGCTGCCAAAAACGGAGCAATCAGCACGACCATGGTCGTCGGCGACAAAGAATAGAATGTTGGGTTGTTTGACGTCCGCATACGCTTGCATGACCAGCGTCAGCGCGATGATGATGAGTGATATGGATGGTTTGCTTCTGGTTTTCATCTTTTTCCTGTTCAGAGGATTTCCTTCATTACCTCAAAATTTTTCTGCGCCTCGTCCGGCCCGGGCGTGGCATAGGCGGGATCCCTGGCACGAATATAGATATCTCCATCCGACTGGATTTTTACCTCCAGCGGAACGATGGTGGTCCCCTGCGGATTGATGGTTTGGGCCGTTTTAGACAAATCACGCGTTTCGATGCCTTCGCGAGACAACGGCGGAACGTTGGCGTTGAAGAAGGCGGTGCACCACCATTTCCCATCGCGTGTCTGGAACGGCGTGCCGTGACCGAGGAAACGGCCAACGAATCGACGCGGACCGTACGGACCGCTAATCTTGTCAGCGGTGCAGTAGTAGAGGTTGTAAGAGCCTTTGCGGCGCCGGTCCGTCGACCACGCGGTGCCGAAATGTACGTATTTATCGCCGATCTTATGCATCGTAGCACCTTCGTGCCCTATCACGCTGATCGCTTTGCCGTCCGGGCCCATTCGGCTTCCTGAAGGATCAATACGCATCGGCTTCGCGGTAAACTTCGTCATCTCGTCATTCAGCGGCACGATATACGTATTGCGCCAAAGCAGGTAAACCGTTCCGTCATCGTCTCTGAACAGGGATGGATCGTGAAGCCCCTTAGACAATTCTCCGAGCGGGAAGGAAAAAGGGCCTTCGATCTTATCGCCTTGGGTCACGGCCAAATTTGATCCGTGCCGTATGGGACCGCCCGTAGTGTGCAAGATGTGCCACTTTCCATTCAGGTAGTGAACCTCTGGCGCCCAGAGATGCCAGCGAGACCGGTCTCCGGTAAATGCTTCTGGCTGCTGCTTTGCCCAATATCCGTCGAGTAGGTTAAAAGGTTCACCCAAATCTTCCCATGATATCAGATCCCGACTCCGCCAGAGTCGCATGTGATAGCCGACGAGGCTTTGTTTCCCGAGTCCGGTATTATATACGTCCGCTACCTCAAGGGGATCATTGGGGTTGCCCGTCGTCCCGGTAAGGTAAAAATAATCGTCCGGCCCGAGAATAATATAGGGATCGCGGATCCAACCGCCTTTGATGTAAAGGGCGCGGTCATGCGATTTCAGCCCGGCTTCAATTTCAGCCCGGCTCATTACAGGCTTCTCCGTAGCCGAAAGACCACAGGCACAAGCCATCCACAATGTTATCATCCATATTTTCTTCATATGCTATTTTTCCTACTTCTTCTTTTTCTTCCCTTTTACCGGCTTGGGATACACCCCGTTTTGGTCGGCCCAGGATTTCCAAAGTTTGGAAAGTTCGGCCGTCTTTTCGGGATACTTCTCCTTCAAATCATTGAGCTCGGTACGGTCATCCTTGAGGTTATAGAGCTCCCACAGTTTGGGCTCTGGACCGCCGGGCGCGGATACGCCCGTACCGACGAGTTTCCAGTCTCCCTGAATAATGGCGGCGTTGTTTTCGTGCTCAAAATAGAGTGGCTGGATGCGCCCGAGCGGTTTGCCTTTGAAAAGCGGGTCCAATGAAAGACCGCTGAGCGGACGGATCGGGTTGCCCTTGTATGCTTGCGGATAATTCGCGCCCGCAAGGTCCAGGAAAGTGGGCATAAGATCCGGAAGACTCGCAGGCTCGGCCACCCAGCCGCCCTTCTGTTGGATGCCTTTCGGCCAATGCGCCACAAACGGGGAGGCAATACCGCCCTCGTGAGTGTAGTGCTTAAACTTGCGAAACGGCGTATTGGACGCATTCGCCCACCCTGGACCATAACCTGCCCGCGAGCCATAACCCTCTTCCCATTTTGGGGTGTCGAACGGATTGATGTTACCTTTACTTTCAGCGCAACCGCCGTTGTCGGACAGGAACAGAATCAGCGTGTTATCGAGCTGGCCGTTCTGCTTCAAATGGTCAACCAGCTTACCGATGTTCTGATCCATGCGATCGATCATCGCGGCGTAGTAAGCCATGCGCAAATCCATCTCTTTCTTTGTTTGTTCATCCAAGCTGTCCCACGACTCGTTGGAACGCTCGCACAGTTGCCAGCTTGGATCAATCAGCCCCATTTCGACCTGTTTCACGAGTCGTTGATCGCGAAGCTTATCCCAGCCGAGCATGTATTTCCCGGCGTATTTTTTTACTTCCTCCTGATGCGCGTGCAGCGGCCAGTGTGGCGCTGTATAGGCGAGATAGAGAAAAAACGGGCGGTCTTTCCCCTTCTGTTCTTCATCGATAAACTGGATGGCATAATCGGTAAAGGCGTCGGTCGTGTAGTAGCGGCGATCAGTGGTCGATTCCGGCTTTTCGATTGGATCGTTGCCCAACGTAATTCCACGCGGGTGCGATGGAGTAAAAAAACGGGTGGCGCCAGCGAGGCAACCATAGAACTTTTCAAACCCGCGTTGCAGCGGCCACTGACTTTCCTCCGCCATCCCCAAGTGCCATTTACCGGTCATCAGCGTGGCGTAGCCCGCCGGCTTCAGTACTTCGGCAAGGGTCACGCACTTGCGGTTCAGGTATCCCTGATATGCATGCTCAAGCTCATCCTTTCGGACGCCTGGGGGTTTTGTCATGTGGCCGATCCCTGCCTCGTGCGGGTGCAGGCCGGTCATCAGCGTCGCGCGGGTCGGACAGCAGCGTGCGCTGTTGTAAAACTGTTTAAAGCGCAGGCCGTTCGCCGCCAGCGCGTCCAGGTTCGGGGTCTCGATCTCGCCGCCGTAGCAACCGATATCCGAAAAGCCCATATCGTCGGCCATAATAAGGATGATATTCGGCCTGTCCTGACCTTGAAGGGGCTTTTCAGTCGCGCTGACGACCAGCGTCGTCGTAGCGACAAGTGAACCGATTAGTGTACGTATATTCATTCGGATTCGCCGCATGGCTTCGTTGTTATTTTTTTTCATTTTGCTTGGAATAAAATGGGGTTTCGGGTTGAACCGTTGTCGCCGGCGGCGCTCTTGGCCTGCTCAAGCAGGAATTTCACGACCGCTTTGTATTCGGGATTCCCGATCACTGTAGGTCTTCAGCGATAGTGGCACATATAGGCCCCTTTTGCTAAGAGACGGATCCGGCCCTTTCCTTGTTTAGCATTGCATTCTTCTTCCTGCGTTTTTCAAGCGTTATCATTTTCAGTTTTTTCCGGTCTGCCAGGTATGGTGTCCGTGCAAAACGGCGATCAGTTTGTTCGAGTCGGGGATGGCGCGGGCGTGACTGATCACGGTCGGGAACCAGGAATTATTTCCGTAATATTCCGTCTGCCCCGTTCCGTCGGGGTTCATCTGAAAAAGCGGCTGCGGATACAGCTGGCCGCGATCATTATAGTCCCAGCGCGTATAGGCGATACGCCCGTCATTCAACACGCTCGGGTGCGTCGTATGGACCTGATCGAACCCGACCCGGCGCAGATAGTTGCCATCCTTGTCGCAAATATACAGATTACTGACTTCCGTCTTCCAGCAGTCGACGGTTTGCACGCAGCGCGTGGAAGCAAAAACAATATCGCCGTTCGGCAGGTAACAGGGTTCATAGTCAGCAACCCCTTTCCCGAAGGTGAGCTGACGGATTTCGCGCGTTTTCGCATCCATTTCGAACAGATGGAAATCGTCGTCATCGATGGTCGGTCCTTTCTTCCAGGCAAACAGGATTCTGGTTCCATCAAACGAAACATCTACATCGCGGATGACCCCGGTTTTATCTTCAAGCAGCGTTTCCACTTCGCCCGTTTTTACGTTGAGCAGACAGAGCGCGGAACCGGGAACAAAATGACGTTCCCTTTGCCCATCCGATTGCCCTTCGGTGTAAGCGTAAAAACTGGGCGTAACCGGGTACCGTTTAATAAAAAGGATTTGAGGCGCACGCGCCGCCAGCTCTTCGCGCATTTTTTCCTGTTCCGCACCTTCCACTTCCGCGCAAACCCCCGAAAAAGAGAGCCCCAAAAACAAAGCTAAAGTCACTCGCCGCCCAAATTCATCAAGCCAACGGCATGAGGCGAAACAATCTATTCTACTCATTTTACTTCTCCATTTTTACGCTTCATTGGCTCAAGGTATCCCAATGAAGTCAAAAACATATCCACATCTCCGATCGTTTCCCTAAAGAGCTCGGGGCTCATTTTATACCTGTAAAACCCGTGTTTCTGCCCTGCATACAAATGAAGCTCAGAGCGTACCCCCAGCGCCTTCATCCTGCGTTTATACGCCTCCGCCATTTCGACGGAGATATGCTTATCCTCGGTCCCGAAAATAACAACGGTCGGCGGGGTTGCCTGCGTCAGATTGTGCATCGGTGAGATTTTTTCCCAGTATGCTTTGACGCGCTCGTACCCATATCCCTTTGGGCTGTTGTCGTAGACCGGATTAAAGAGCACCAACGCGTTTGGGCAGTAACTAATGCTTTTATCGTCCGTCTCCTCTTCGAAACTCGTTGCCGTACCCGTTGACGCTGCGATATGCCCCCCCGCCGAACCCCCACCGGCAATCAGTTGATCCGGATCGATACCGAGTTGATCCGCATTTTGACGGACCCAGCGAATGGCCGATTTAGCGTCCTTCACACATTCAACCGGTGTGGTTTTATGTTTGTTTGCGAGCCGGTATTCTACCGACATCGCAACGATGCCCCGCGACGCAAGATATTCGCACTGCCGATAAAACATGGCAGGGCTTCCGCCATTCCATCCACCTCCGTGAAAGAGAACCGCTACGGACCGCTTATCGGTTTTCTGATGCCCTGCGGGATAAAAGATGTGCAACGCCAATTCGCCTTGCTCCGTTTTTTTATACACGATCTTTTCAGCGGGCCCCGGCTCTTGCGCCAACACAGAAAGCGCGCCCAAAAGGCCGAAGAATGAGAGGGTTTTCAGTAAAAATGTTTTATTCATAATCCTGGTGCTCCGTGCTTTATTTTTTAAGGGTTTTAAGTCGGCTTTGCGGAACAACTTTGCGGAATAGCCGCCTAAAGGCGGAACACCGTACCTTTTCAAAGACGGCTTCTACTGCCCCGCGGCCTCAAGGTCTTTGCGGGCCTGATCCTTCCATGACCCGCCATGTTTCTTTTTATAGTTCTGCAGGGCCTCGTATTCCGCCGGATCGATTTGGTCGTCGCGGTTTTGGTCGATAAACGGGAAGAGCCACTCTAATCCGGGTTTATCCCGGCTCCATGCGTCTGGCGAAGACCAGGTGTTTTTTGCCGATTTCCCGCCGGATTTCTCCGCTTTTGGGGTTCGTTTCGGCGGAGCCGGGTTTTCAACAGCTGGAGCCGATTTTGTGACGGAGGGTTTCGCCCCGGTCACCTGCGCTGCGTCATCTTTAAGCAGCCGGATCCGATCGAATGTCTGCTTCTGTTTAGGTACGGCGGAAACGAAGCGGATTATTTTAAGGCCGGGCTCCTCAAACCGAACCACGCCCAGGGACACGTCTTTGAGGGTGGAGGAAGGCTCCAGGGTGCCAACGGTTGTCATCGGATAACCGGTGTCCGATTGCGCCGCATCATTCTTTACATCGTCCACCTGCACCGTACAGGATCCGCCCGCGGCAACCGTTGCGCCAAGGCGGTAGGTACCGGGCATCTGCACATCCAACACGAAATCGATGTAGCTCCCCTCGCCGGCACGCAGATCCGCACAAACCATCCGCCCGCCGGATGCGCTCGCATCCGATAGCGGATAATGAAAGTTTCCGCGAAGATTATAATCCGCCGAGGTCTGTGCGGGGATGGACTCTGCCTCAACCCAACCGTCGGCCGGGATTTCCGGATAGCTGAACGAGAGATGCTTTTCCAATTTTTCGATCACCAGCGCGTATTCCGGATTGTCGGCGAGGTTCGTAAATTCATGCGGGTCGCTGGACAGTTTGTAGAGTTCCGTTTCGCCCGTAATCAGGCGGGTCATCCGGAAGTCATTATCCAGCACCGACTCGAAAAAGATGCCATCCATCTGACTGGTCATCAGTGCGGGGCGGTCCCACTCGGCGTTCGGGTTTTTCAGGAGCGGAACCAAACTGTTTCCGTCCAGCGTCTGGGGCGGCTTCGGCAAGCCCAGCAGCTCAATCAGCGTCGGATAGATATCAAGCAGCGAAACCGACTTGCCGCACATCGCGCCCTTCGGAAGGCCGGGTCCGGCGATAATCAGGTTGCTGCGCGACGAATCGTACCACGGCTTGATTTTTGACCACGCGTTTTTTTCGCCGAGCATATAGCCGTGGTCGCTCCATAGCACCACATAGCCCGTTTCAGCGTAGGGGCTGGCATACCAAGCATCCAGCACGCGCCCGACCTGTTCATCGGCAAAGGTCACACTCGCAAGATAGGCGCGCACAAACTGTTTGTCGTAGCCTTTTTCGACCAGCATGTCGTGATAGCCCTTGCCAAACTTAGCCTCAAAACCGGCGAGCAGCTTGAAGCGTTCCGGCAAATCGTCCAGATCGTCGACGCGTCGTTCGGAGAGCTGCAGCGTTTCGAGCGGATATTGGTCAAAATATTCCTGCGGCACAATCCACGGCACATGCGGACGGAAAATGCCGAGCGAAAGGAAAAGCGGGTCGGTATTCGACTGAATGGTTTGGATGCCCGCACTCGCCGCTTTGTAGTCGCCCATTTCAGAGGCGGGCATATCGGCGATATCCCAAATGGCGGAGGCGTTTAACTTAATCCCCACCTTCTTGAGTTTTTTCGGCGTTTTAAAGGGCGGAATATAGGTATCGAACTCAGGCTCATCCCCCTTGTGAAAGTTTTTAGCGATACCGATGCTTTTCCAGCCGTTTTGCGAAAACAGTTTCGGAATCGTTACCGCGTCCGGGCCCGCATAGAAGCGCCACCCGCCCCTATTATCATTTGACACATTGCCGGAACGGGCGGGCGCGATACCGGTAAAAACAGAAGGGCGTGAAGGTCCGCACGAAGGCGATGCACAAATGGCGTTGCTGAAGGTAACCCCCTGTTCCGCGAGCCGTTTGATATGGGGCGAAATCACCTGCGGATGGCCCTGCAACACCTCGTTCCAATCGTTCCAGTCGTCCACATTAATGAACAACACGCTCGGGGAGCGTGACGCTCCACCCGCAGAGAAACAGCCCGTAGCAAGTATTAGATAAAGCACTCTGAGGATCACACGCCGCCGGAAGTAAGGACAACACAACTTCTTCATAATTTCAGTGTTCCTGCCAGTTCCTTGTACGTTCATAACTATGCCCCATGGGAACCGGAAACTTCTCTGGATTCGCCCGCCAGAATCGCATCGTATCTTTTGAGCAAGGCTTTCAGTTCGTCGAGCGGAACCGCGCCCGGCGTGGTCTGCTTCTCAACCGCCAGCGCCGCGGCGGCGCCTGCCGCCTGCCCCATGGCCATGCAGGACGCCTGAACACGTAACGCGGAGTTGGCCAAACGATCACTCGATACGCATCGACCCGCCACCATGATATTCTTACGGCCTTTCGGGATCAATGCGCCCAACGGAATCGTCGGCACAATGCCCTGCTTCAATTTTTTACCCACCAATTCACCACGGGTATGGAGGTCGATGGGGTAAAAGGAGTTACAGATGGAGTCCTTATACATTTTCCCGGAAACGAAGTCCGCCTCGGTGATGAAGGCCTCGCCCATAATGCGATAATTCTCGCGGAACGAGGTTTCGGGCTGCATGTGCTGAAGTTGCCGATCCTTGTGCGTTTTTAGAGTTTTGCGCAACCGCTCGAGAACTGCTTTTCTGCCGGTGAGGTTGGCCGCCGTCACCGTGCGGGAGTTGCTCGAATCGGCTCCATGGACATACAGGCGCTGACACTGTGCCCGACCTGGGTTGAGATGTTTCCCGATCATAAACAAAAAAGAACCAGGTTGAACTTCCGCTTCGCGCAGCCGTTCTCCACCAATCAGACCGACCGTTTCCGCCC
Source organism: Pontiella desulfatans (assembly GCF_900890425.1). Lineage (NCBI taxonomy): Bacteria > Pseudomonadati > Kiritimatiellota > Kiritimatiellia > Kiritimatiellales > Pontiellaceae > Pontiella > Pontiella desulfatans. Next base: position 3,068,684 of record NZ_CAAHFG010000001.1, read on the forward strand.
CGCCGCTACAGTCGATGATCTGCTTACAAGTTACCGTACGCTCGGTTCCGAATCCGGCACAGTTGACCCTCCAGCCGCCTGCGGTCTCCGTCACCTGAGTGGGGAATTCGTAGTAGGCGATCTCCACGCCCGCCTGTTCACACTTTTCCTCCGCCAGAAGGGCGTAGACAAATTGATTAACCTCAACCTGATTTTTCCAGTGCGGTTTCAGATACACCGAAAAGTCGGGCAGGTGCCCGCCATCCAGTTCAACGCTCTCTTTCACCAATTCCCAACCGATGCCTGCGATAATCTGTTTGCCCCAGGCATTAAAAATCCCCGGCCAGGCCACTCCACCGGTAGTCGTGGTTCCGCCCAGCTGGGCTCCGCGTTCCACAACCAGCGTCTTTGCGCCTGCCCGGGCCGCCTGGATTGCGGCGATGGTTCCAGCGGTTCCGCCCCCGACCACCAGCACATCGACGTTGTTTTCGACGGCCCCGTCGGCTTGATGCTGCTCAACAGGCTTCAATCCGTCCGGCATCGCCTTTGTCGAGGCTGCCAGCGCGAGACCCGTAACGGAATATCTTAAGCAATTACGTCTTTTAATCTTTCCCATCTTTCTCTCCTTTATTTAAACGGCTTCGGTCTGAAGTATTCATAACCTTCTGTTCTTGTCAGCGGTTTGTTTTTCAACGCGCTTCATCAGTCGGATCGGCTCCATGAGCCAGTTTCAAATCAGTGCAAGGTCCTGTTTTCCCTGGCGCACTTTTCCTGAAAGGCCGTGAGCGTTTCGGCCATTTGCTCGTTCAGGCTCTGTTTTTCCAGGTACCAGTAGGCCCTACGAGCAATAAAGAAGTTTTCGTTTTCCAGAAATCGTGACACTTCCATGAGTAATGGCTCGGAAACATGTTGATGTTTCTCAATCAGGTTGAGGAAAAGATGAAGCTCATAGTAGGTGTCTGTTTCCGTCAAGCCCTCGCTAAACTTGTCAAGCTGGGCACCGGAAATCGTCAGCTCCGCCCCCAGGAGTCCCAGCAGATAGATCCGCGTTTCCCCGTCGCTTTGCTTGAACAGCCTGGCAAGTTTTTCATAAAACGCATCCGAGTCCGGCAGAGCTGACCTCAGATATGCCAGCCCTGCATCGATGTGGACCTGATCCCCGCCGCTCATCACGTCAATCACCTGCGACACGAATGACGGAGCGAACAACTGATGCCGTTGAAGGTGCTCGAGGGCAAAGAGAATGAAACGCGGATCGTCGCGGGCAAGAAAGCTCTCAAGAAGTTCCGCACTGCAGTTTTGGTGTGTCAGTTCCATGGCGGCCTCGCCAACGCCGCCATTTGCCCAGTGCCAGAGATGGTAGCTGCTGAGTGCGGCGCCCTCGACCACGGCTTCCCGCAAAGTAAGCGGCGTCGCCCCCGACATGCCATCCACCCTGCTTTTGTCACGGTAGCCGGTCAGCTCGGATATCCGCTGTGTGCGCAATACGGAAGATCGATCACGCAGGATCCGATGAAGTTTCGCATGATCTTCCTCCGTGAAGGCCGCCCATGCCTGATCCCGCTCTGATGGGATTCCACCCGGCAATCCAGTCCATGCCATTTTCTTCGTCGCTGCATTTCTGTCCGGTACCAGGGCCTTTTCCAACACCGACCCATCGGCGACAAAATAGCCCCGAAAGCCCCCCAGTGCGTCCCAGTCCATCATAACCCTGACGACCTTGCAGAGGCCGTCTAAACAGACAACAGAATCCACTTCCATGGAATATCCCACGGGGTACCCGCGCTCATCCAAGGCCTGGGAAAGGCTGTGCGGCCGCGGTTTATTCGCATCAATCCCCGGGTGTTTCACGACAATACGGTGAGGAACAACACGGTACGCCTGATCGGATTCTACATGGCCCAATGCGGCCATGCTCATCGCGAACATCAAAATTGGAGTAAACTTCATCATGTCACGGCAACTCAACGCGCTTCATCAGGCGGACCGGACCCAGGAGCCCGGAGGGCACCAATTCGCCGCCTTTATCGTAATGGTTCCACGGTGCAAAGGTGTGGCGGTGACCTTCAGGAATGGCCGTGCCGTTGAGAACCCAGTCGGGGAACCGTTCGTACGCTTCATTTTTCCATTTGCTGCGCTTGCCGGTTTCCGGCAAAGCCGCGTCACCGATCAGTCGGTTGACCCACAGATTGGTCACCCGGATTTCCAGTTCGTTTTTACCTTTCCTGAGCGCGCCGGAAAGACTTACGCGAAACGGCGGCTTCCAGAGCACACCCAGATCTTTGCCGTTCACCAAAACGCGTGCCATAATCTGCACGTCGCCGAGATCGAGAACCAGCTCCGCGTCCGGATCGGAAACCGCAACCGTTTTGCGATATGACGCCGTGCCGGAAAAATGTTTAATTTTCTCGTTCGAATGTTCGTTCCACGCAATCAACTCGCGAAACGGTTGCGGCTCTTTGGGCCCGAAAGTCGGATCAAATGTAACGGTCCAGTCGCCTGTAATTTTCCCGGCTTCCTTATACTCGATTTTCGGAGATACTTTTTCGGTTTGATTAGTCGGTTTACGGAACACCACAAAAATTGAATCAGCGGGATCGAACTCCAGATCGACCTGCGTGCGGCCATCCTTGGTTCTACGCCAGTTCGGAGCCGGCATGGTTTCGCCCGTTTCGGGGTTCCACAGTTCCGGCAATCTACCCGCAATACGGAACGTCACTTTTTCGTCGCGTGAATCGTAGGTCTGGTTGGATACGAAATAGAAATCGGCATCGCCAACTTTATGATGCGCATACTGCATTTTATCCGCCATTTCACAGTCGGGCGTAATCGCTTTAATGCCGGCGTCGAGATCGGAGAGCGGACGGATCTTTCCGGAATCCCAGTATTTTTTCAGCAGCGCATTCAACGCCGCATCATTCTTTTCGGCATCCTTCAAACGCGGGGTGCGGATCGGTCGATCGCAATAGACGGATGCGCCTTCTTCGACGAGCGCACCGAGTTTTTTCGCGGTATCGGGCGTCATCAATACCGTCCGCTTCATCACCAGCATTTCATAGACGTTCGGTAATGTTTTGCCTTTATAAGTGACGCGCACGTTGCCGTTTTTATCGACGAAGAGTCGGTCAAGCGTTCCGATATCCGCCATGTTGAATTTATGGCCTGGAAGCCACGGCTCAGACAGTTCCTTTTCTTTATAGAAGCAGTTGAACCCGCGTTCGTCCCCATACAGATAGAGAAAGTCGCTCACGTATTCGCCTTGCTGGAAGATCGACTGACAGCGCGCAATGTACTCTTTCCAGACTTTGGAACCGTAGAACCAGGTATTGTTGCGGGCACCCTGAAAGCCGAACTGCCCCATCGTCATCCCCGGCTTCACCTCATCCGGGAACGGGTTATGCGCCGCCGAATGGAAAATAAGCCGGTTAATCCCACGCGCGAAGGCGCGGTCGCCCCGGATCTTCATCACATACGGGTGCATTTTCCAGTCGCCTTTCATCCGCGTATAGGCTTCGGCCCCGACCACCTTCCTGCCCGTTAAATGCGCGGCGGACGACATCATCTGCGCCGTCCATTGGAACCCGAGTGCATCCGCCCACGGATCGTGCGCCTTGTTCTGCCAGAATTCCGTTACCGGAATATCGGCGAGTTGTGCGACGCGCGAAGCTTCAAACGGCCCCCAACCGTAGGATTCAAGCTCCATCTTGAGTCCGTTCTGGTGGCATTTTTCGGTGAAATAAAGGAAGTAGTTTTCGTACACCAAATCCGCCGCCGTCCGGCGCAAATCCCACAACACGCGCTCGCTGGTTTCGGTGCTTTCCAGAATCCGGCCCGTCACGCAAACCAGATGCGGAATGAGGTCGTAGCCCGCCCGCTTTTTAAACTCCAGGTCAAACCCGTCAGTCCAGTTCTGATGCCCTACCTCGTAGCTATCAATCAGAAAGGTGCTGAACGCCCTGTGTCCTTTTCCGTAGGCGACGATTTTATCGAGAAACTTTTCCCAATATACATCCGCGACTGCGCGGCTCATCTTATCGATTTCCAGCCCATTCGCGCCGTCGGATGCCGGACGATTCATTTCACCGGTCGTGGTGCTTCCAAAGCGGATCACGGTCCACTCTCCCGACTTCGGGCTCCAGTTCAGCTTGCCGGATGCATCCATCTTTCCCGAAAGGTCCAGCACCTCTTCGAGCGCGATAACCCCATCAGCCGGAGCTTTATCAAAGGAAGGCGGAAAGTTGCGGTCGCTCATTTTTTTCTCGCCGGTCCGCTCTTTTGCCAGATGTCCGTCGAGCGCTTTTTCAAACCAGTGCGCTAACCGGTAATCGGCATCGTCCGGGGTCGGAAAGGCGAGCACCGCAATATCGCGGTAAAAGTCGTGCAAGGCCTTCGGTTGCTCGAGCCGGATTCCGTTTTGTCCGGCCTTGATTTTCTTTTCAGACCAGACCAGTTTTTTCATCGACTGCTCCGGCGTAACCCATGCCGCCCCGGTGCTCGACCAGCCGGAATGGTTTTTGATGGAAACATCGAGTCCGAGCCGACTCGCTTCCGCCAGCATATATTCAACGGCGGAATGAAATTCCTTCGAGTCAAAATAGACGCCGCCGTGCGGGGTGTGCCAATTGATTTCGAAAAGCGAAAGTCCGCCGATTCCATTGGCAGCAAACGCCTCCAGATCTTTGGTGATGGCCGGCTCGGAAATATTTCCATTCATAAAATGGTAAAAGGTATACGGCCTCGCCGATTCCGGCGGACTCCTGAATGATCCTTCGACCTCACCGCGCGCACCCGCAGCAAGCAGGCAAGCCATACTGATAAATAGACTTTTTTTCATTATCATCCCATAGAGGACGTTAACGGAATGTCAGCGCCCGTTTTTGTTAAGGTTTTTGGTGTTCGATTCATTTAGTCGATTCCGATTTTTTATTGAAGGGTAATGATGATTCCCCGTTTTAAACAGTTGGCTGTCCCACAGCATTTAGACGAACCCCGGCAGATACGCCTGTTCCGGTGCTCCTCGGATGCGACCGGGTGGTTTGGCTGTCCCATAGGATTCCAGCAGGGCGGGCAGGTTCCAACGACGCCAAAGCGAGGATCTTACGACGGTGAACAGCCGCTTGAAACTGTGATCCCATCCGTGCATGAACTTGAGACAGCGCATCAGCAAATGGACGAGCAATCCGGTCCATACCTGCCAGCGCACGGCATTGGCACTGTAGCCGAGGAAATCGGAGAGCTGGAGCGTCTGTTTGATTTCTTTAAAGAACACCTCGATGTCCCAGCGGCAACGGTAGAGCTCGGCCACGGTCCACGCACTCCACTTAAGATGGTTAGTCAGAAAGACCATCTCGATGTCTTGACCGTTGATTTCGACGAGTGCCACAACCCTGCGCAATTCGCGCGGGTAGGCCTCCTTAGATTTATCGAGCGCGAGTTCAATCACCTCGTCACGAAGGATGCGCTTGTGTTTAGTCGTTTCGAGGGAGCGTATCACCGTGTACTGCATGTTGTCTTTCGCTCGACCCGCCCAATTAACACCGCGCTCCGTCAGTTCCGAGAGATGCTTAAACTTGATATAAGCCTTGTCGAATACAACGATTTCTCCGGGCTCAAGGTCAGCACACAAGCTCAAGGTCTTGCGGCTGTCATGGTATTTTGCCGTGTCGACAATGGCGCATCGCGGAAGAAAGCTTTGCAGGTCCAGACGCATGTGACACTTCGCCGCAGCCTTGCGGCGGCGGTGCTTTGCCCAGTCCATGCTATTGGCCACCAGCTGTATCGTGGTCGAATCGAGCGCATGGATCGTCTTGCTGAAGCGACGGAGATATCCACTGCGTACTTTACCCTTCGCAAAGCCGGGCACCGTGTCCATCAGATGCTTCATCATGCTCCAATAAAGTTCTTCAGCCATGTTCGCGTCACGCACTTGATTCGCATGACTCAGGTTGTTGCGAGACGGCGGAACCGCACCGCGGATGGTGGAGAGCGCTGCTGCATTCATCTGGAGCGCGTCGCATACGTCGTTAAGCCCGAGCGCATGAGCAAGATGGGCATACAAGAGCGAAACCACATGGCTCCACGGAGTGTACGTCCGGCTTCGGGCATCGACGCCATGCTTCTTCGCAAGGTTCGTGACCATGTGTCCGGGAATCAGATTGCACAATTGCTTCAAGGTTGTATACCTATGTCCGGCTGGTTTGTGTTTTTGTCTCTGTTTTTTCATACCCTCCGAGTGGAGGATTTAGAGCTCACAAGCCAGCCTTTTTATTTAAAAGCTATGGGATGACAGTGACTTTTTTTCATGTTTATTCCGCTATTCCTTGAACAACAACTTGATGTTTTTTTGTTTCCTATTTCTTCAGCGGTTAAATATTGAGAATTCCATTAACCACAAGATGCACAGAACTCACAAAAGGCCTATAAATATAGCTATGTGTCTCTTGCGTATTTTGTGGTTAACCAAAACATTTAGTCGCCGGATCTAAAATTAACGGGCGGGGTTGCCTGCACCCACTCGTCGATCAACTTCGTCAGTTGCTTCACCTTTTCGGGATTTGCCGCGGCCAGGTCGGTTTGGTCATCGGGATCGCTCTTCAGATCATAGAGTTCCTTTTTGCCGGGACGGGCGATCAGCTTGTCCCAGCCGTCGATCACCACACGCGCCTCCAGACCGTCATCCAGATTATCGAGCTGATCAATGTCGCTGTCGTGTTTGTAGACATCCACAAAAATGCGGCCGCGTTTGGCGAGCGCCTTTGGATCACGCAGATCCAGTCCGCTCATCGCATCCGGTGGCGTGATGCCGCAGGCGCGCAGAATGGTGGTTGCAACGTCAATATTGCTGGCAAGAATCTCTTTTTCACGCTGTGGCGGAACCGTCTTCGCATGCGTCACAAAAATCGGGGTGCGAATGCCCATCTCAGTCGGCTCGCGTTTAGAGCGCATATATCCGTTGACCCGTTCCGGGTTGGGCAGCCAGCCGTTGTCGCAGGTATAAACAAAAATAGTATTTTCGTAGAGTCCCTTTTCTTTCAGGTGGTCAACGAGCTGGCCGCAGGTTTCGTCGAACCAATCGACGTTCGCCCAGTATTTGGCGGTCGGTTTATCGGGCGCGATCTCCTTGTATTTGTTGTAGAACCGTTCCGGCGCATTATGCGGAGAATGCGGCAGGAATACACCATACCAGATGAAAAACGGCTGATCGTTCTGCTGCGCCTTCCCCACAAAGTCATAGATCGGCTGCATTGTCTTGCGTCCGATATCCAGCCCCTTGTCTCCGTGCCGGCCGCCACGCGTAGGATCACCGTGGGTCATGGCATCCGTAAAACCGTGATCCAGCGGATTGCCTTCCCACCACTTGCCGGTTTGCAGGGTGGCATATCCGTTCGCGTTGAGCTCTTTAATAAACGAGGGGCACTTCGCTACTGGCGCGGTCATCTGATTACGCATTTGCACCCACTGCGCCTTCATTGCTTCGTTGCCGGGCTGATTCATGCCTTTCTTGGAGAATCCTTTCGGCATCACCGGGTCGTTGCCGCGGACCCCCGTTTCGTGCGGATAAATTCCCGTCGCGAGGCTGGCCAGCGAGGGCCGACAGAGCGGCGCGGTTACATAGCCGCGCTCATAGAGCAGGCCTTCGGAAGCGAGTTTATCCAGATTCGGCGTCTGCACATCCGGATGCCCCATGAATCCGTAATCCATCCAGCCCTGGTCGTCGCTCAACAAAAATACCACATTCGGTTTTTGGGCGGCCTGAGCCCAAAATCCAGTCAATATCAGCATACCTGTAATTAATCTTATCATTTTACTTCTCCTACCATTCTTCGGTGCCCTTCGGGGAACCATTCGTTCAGTGCTTTTTCGAGTGAATCCCACGCCGCTTTGCGATCGCCTTCTGGAAGGAAATGGCGCGTTTCGTAGGGGTCGGCTTTTAAATCCAGCATCTGTGTTTCCGTTTTTCCGTTGTAGGGATAGTCATATTCGATCAGCTTTTTCCCATCGGAATTTACAACCATCCAACCAATCTGACTTTCCACACCGAGCGTATCGCGCCACTCGACGTTTCTGCCTTCAAAGAGCGGACGCATACTCCGCCCGCGCGGATCGGCTTTGGCTGCCGGGTTTCCGGCGTAGTCGGCGGCGGTCGGGAGAAAATCGAGTCCGGTCGAAACCAGCGCGTCGACGTTGACCGTGCCGGCGGGAATCGTCCCTTTATACATCGCGATAAACGGAACGTTTGCCGATTCTTCGTAGAGCGCGGTTTTATGCTCGATCCGATGCGCGCCGTCCATATCGCCGTGATCGCTGGTAAAAATGACGAGCGTGTTCTCTTCCTGCCCGCTCTCTTTAAGCGCGTCGATAATCAGCTGGATTTCAGCATCGACCTGTTCGGTGAGGCGGGCATAGAGCCAGCGGTGCAGTCGCCAATCGGCCTCCGTATAATTTTTGCGCGCTTCCTCTTTGAATGCCCGAATCCTCAGATACGCATCAATCGCAGCGGGTTCCCCCTCTTGTGGCGCAAAGTTGGGCGGCAGCGGCGGGCAGTGCTTTTCAAGAAACTCATCCGCATCGATTTTCGCACTGCGGTTCATGAGTGCGACTAAATCAGTTTCTTCGAGTCCTTTTTTCTTCGGGGGTTTTGCTCGATCCTCAAATCGGTAGTCGCGCAGGGCCATATAACAGATGTCGTGCGGGCTGATAAAATTCGCCCACATCAGAAACGGTTTGTCGTCCGGTTTTCGCTCCCGGATAATCTTTGAGCTCGCTTCGGCCAACGGCATCTTCGGATTTTTTTCATACACCTTGAATCCGTGTTTCGCCGGGCTCAAAACTTCGGGTAAATGGACTTTCCCGCCGTAAAACAGATCGTAACCTGCTTCTTTCATAGTGATCGGCAACAGGGTATTGATGACCTCCTCGGATGCGCCGCCAAAGCGTTTAGCACCACCGGAATTTTCACGGACAAGGTTCCCTTTTTGATCGCGGAAATCCGATGGGAAACGTCCGGTCATCATTGAAATCCGGGCCGGAACACAAACCGGGTTGGTTGTGTAGGCGCGTGTAAAGCGCATTCCGTTGTCCGCGAGATAATCCATCGCAGGTGTTTTAAGGGTCTTGTTACCGGCACAGCTCATCATATTCGCGTGCTGCTGGTCGGTATAAATTAAAATGATATTCGGCTGACCAGAGAGCTTCTTTTCCGAACCCGTTGCGGCACGCAGCGACGGCATCATCAGCACCCCACCGCCCGCTGCGGCTGTTGTTGTAAATCTTCTACGCTTCATCATCCTTTCTCCTTTAATCCATTGGGTCAGTCACAGGCTGCAGGCGGTCGATGACCGGCGCGGTTTTAATCGTTGGCTTGACCGCGAAGCGTTCAAATTCGGAACCGACCGGATCGGGAATCATACGGATTTCTTCGTCGCCGCGATAGACGCAGTTCGCATCGACCCACGCCATGAGACGACGCAGATCTTCGCCTTCAATCTTTATGTCTTTGTGGGTCCCTTCACGCACCATGTTAATCAGTGGACTCGTGTACGAAAGCATGGTGCGCGGCTTAAGCAACTGCACATTAAACATGCCATTATCGGCTTCCACCTGCAGCGCACCGGCAATGCCCGCACCCGGCGCATCCGTTTTAACCGGCGGATGCTGCGCTCTATGTTTCCCATCCTTTACTTCTTTTTGGCCTCTGTACCACGTTGGCCCAACCAGTGTGAGATACGGTTCCTTAAACGGCCAGAGTTCTTCCGGCACACCGAGTTCCGGAACGCCGCCGCGCAAGGTCAGGTCGAGCACTTTGCGGGCTTTCGGGTTTTTATCGCCTTGGTGACAGCTGCCGCAATATTTGTCGAGCACCGGCTGGGCGAAACGTTCGTAACTGATGCTGACCGGGCCCCACGGCGGCGGGGTAATTTCGGACGGTGCGCGGCGCAACGCTTTTGAGCTGGCTTTGAATGCGACGGGAGTGCGGTTGTTCTGTTCGTGACAACCGAGACAGCCGCGCGTTTCGCCGGGCATCACGCCGGTGAACGAGCGCATAATCTGCAAACAGCGGTAGTCCTCGTCGAGCAGCTGGAAATGGAGCGCTTTTCCGCTCGGGACTTTAAAGTGAACGGAGCCGTCCTCTTCTACCGGCACCGTGCCGAGAATCCGCTTTACACCGTCTTCCTGGATAATCGAAACCGCCGGGCCGGAATGGCGGAACGATTTGACCATCGACGTGTAGGTCTTCGAATCCATTTCGATTATCCGAAGGTATTTTGCGGTCCCGCGCGGCAGGTCTTCGTCGATACCCTCATACACGTCGGCGCTGTACAGAACGCCGTCTTTCGCAGGCTCGCCTTTATTCGGCCAATCCACCGTATCGGCGCGCATCGGCGGAACCGTGCGCGGCTTCAGCGGCATCGCGTACAGAATATTATGATTACCGCGATAAATCAGTTCACGGTTCCCGTCCATATCCATCAGGTAGAGCGAAAACGGATTAAAAACCGAAACCCGGTTCCCGCCACTGTCGACTTTTCCGCTTCGTATCGAAACCAGAAAATCATTTTCGCCGATGGGGTACGGCGTTTTATAGGCACCGTAGTTCCCGCTCGCGTGATAGTTCGGCGAATAGGTCGGATGCGGCGGTTTCGGGTCGCCCGTTTCAGGCCATCCCACATCGGCCGTAATCTTGTAGATACCGTCCGGGTGCTCGCGTCCTTCGCTCAAATTGATCACGCCGAGCGAGCCGCTGAACACGCGATGATGCCCCTGTCCGACAAACATCACGTTGCCCGTTCCGGGGATGGCGCGCGCCTCGATCAGCATATCGGGTGTAAACGAACGGTTGCCCCAATAGATTTGCGGATTGGTTCCATCAGGGTTCATCGTCCACAACCCCTGAATGCGCCAAAGAGGTCGCTCGGTATATTCCCAGCGCGTATAGATCACCGAGCCGTCAGGCATCATCGCGGGCAGATAGTCCGGCTCGTTGTTGCGGGAAATAATGCGGATATTCTTTCCGTCCGCATCGGCACGGGCCAAAACGAAAGCGGGTGAAGTGGGCAGACAGCGGACATAGCTATGTGCGCGGGTGGTCGAAAATAGTATTTTCCCGTCCGGCAGATAAATCGGATCGAGGTCGTCGTAGTCGCTGTTCGTCAATTGTTTAAGTCCGGTTCCATCCACATTAACCTCAAAGAGCTTGAACGACGGGTCGAAGTGGTCCTTTTTCGAGAAGATGATTTTATCCGCGTCGTACGACAGATCGGGGCGCCAAAGATAGGTGTCCAAATCGTCCGGCAACAGGTTTTGTACCGCCGCGTTCGGATTGAGTCCGCTGATAACCTGGAGTTTGCTGCCCGAGTTGAATTGCTGCGACCCGTTCCGGTGTCCCGACTCGTGGTTTGAGTGCACCGTTTCCGGATGCGGGCTGTCGATTAAAAGGATGCGGTCAAAATCGACCGTCGGATTGCTGAACAAAATTTTGCGCTTGGCACGGCGTACGTCGAAGTAGAGTTCTTCGAGTTTATCTTTGCCGCTGGTTTGCGGAATTTCGCGTTCGAGCTTTGCGATGGCTGCAAGCGCGGCGGCTCGGGCTTTTGCCGTTTTGCCGGCGCCATTCATTTTTTCGATTCGAGTGGCGAGCTGTCTGGCCCAGCCGATTTCCTGCTCGATCCGCTCCGGTGTAACCTGGCTGTTCGCCTGAAAAAGCCAATCGGCTTTCAGCAATTTTTCTGAATCGGTTTTGCTGACCGGACGCGTTGCGGAAATCGTCGGAAAGAAATCGGTAGTCTTCAGCGCTTTGATCTCGGCTTTGAGTTGCTGGAGTTCATCGTACGCCGCTTGAAGCGATCCAGGATTTTGTTCGACCTGTTTCCGTAAAGCTTCGACTTGCTGCATAAACTCCGCTTTTTTTTCGTTCGAAAACTCCTCTTTCCGTGTGAGTTTCAACAGCGAGTGATGTGTCCAAAACAGCTCATCGAGAACCCGCTGCGGAGTCAGCTCCGCCCTACCCCATACAGCGGCAAGCAACATCACAAATAATAACGCGTTTTTCTTCATTCTATCATTCTCTATTTTTCAGTCAGCCGGGGCACTTTGGCCCCGTCATCACTTAAATTTAATGGGTTTGTTTTCAGCGGACACCCTGGTGTTTTCTTTGCCATCTACACTATAGGTAACCGTAAGTTTTTTAACTTTTCGTGGATGCGGTTGGCCGAAGACCTTATTATAATTTCCTATCTCCAACACGCCTCCGACATTCTTTACTGCGAGTTTCGCGAGCTTATCGGTCACATCAAAAAAATTCTCATCCGTACCGTACACGGCGCTGATGATCTTGACCGGAATCGGTCCAGCATTCACGTCCGGTGCAGCAGCAATCTCTTCGGCTACACCCTGCACCGCGTGACGCGCCACAAAATCGCTGACTTGTTGCAATTTCGGATTTTTGAACTTCGGCGTGTAAAGCACACTCACCGGGCCGATCAGGCCGGAGGGAAACAGCGTGTCATCCTTGGAGTAATACCAGCAGGTTGCAAAACTCTTACGGCGTGGTTCTGTCCGCGGCTTGTCTTCGACAAGCCATTCCGGCAACCCATTGATAAGCCCGTGCTCGTTCACTTCAAAATCGCGTGGGAAACGTTCGTCGCCAATCATACGGTTGGGCCATAGATTTGCGACGTGAACTTCGACGCGGTTTTTACCGGATTTAACCAAATCGGTGATGTTGGCCCGATACGGCGGCTTCCACAACGTTTCTGCTTTTTTGCCATTGATGTAGAGCTCGGAAATCACCTCAACTTGACCCAGCTCGAACCAAACTTCACTTCCATTCGGGTCGCACTCAAACTCGCGCGAATAAACGGCGGTGCCGGAGAAGTAGCGGATTCGTTCTTCGGGATGCTCGTTCCACGGAGTCAACTTTTTGAACCGTACGGGTTCGGTCAAATCGCTCTCTTTCGGGAACGTTACCGTCCAGTTTTCGTTCAGCGTCACCGTAGGTTTTTCAGCAAACGCTTCTTCAACTTTAGAACCATCCGCCATAGTCAGGCTGACTTTTCCCGGTTTTTCGAAAACCGAATAGGTCGGTGCGGGAAGCGGCTCTTCCACGGAAAGAACAGGGCGAGTGCCAATCGATGCGAGCGCAGCGGGGGTCTCAGCTTTGCCCTCACGGAACACAACAAAAACAGAGCCGTAGGTATCAAACAGAATGGGAATCTCGGTTCTTCCGTTTTCCTCCTTATAGACCGTGCATTTTTCAATGACCCCGGTGTCGGGATACCAAAATTCCGGCACCTTTCCAGAGACTCGGAAACTGAATGTTGCGGTCGGTGTTGCGTCGCTGTTAGCGGCAATAAAATAGATCTCTTCATCTTCTGTATAGCGATGAATGTGCTGAAAATCTTTCTTATCGCCGTTAACCGTCTTAACGATCAAGTCGGGCTGAAGCGCCAATTTGTCCACAACCTGCGACTCGGTTAAACCCCAGTAGAGTTTCCCCTTTTTGTAGGATTGTTCTTTGACCTTTTTGCCGTCAAGCCCCTGCCAGATTTCGTCTACGAGCGACGCCACCTGCTTATCACTTTTTGGGTATCCGCTCAGTCCGTGCGCTCGTTCAGGTCGTGAACGAACCATCACCTGCCCCCCCTGCGCAACTAACTCTTTGAGCTTTTCGAGCAACGCGGGAGTGACGTTTTCCATTTCCGGCAAAACCAGCAGCTTGTAGCGCATTCCGGAAGGAAAGCAAAATTCGCCATCGTTGACATAGAGTTTCTCTTTAACCGCTTTGCTACTGCAGAGATCCCAGTCGTATCCGTTCGGCAAACGAACCCCGCGCGCCGTTCCTTTTTCGTTACCCGGTGCGCTCTCCGGCGTCATATACAACACATCCGCCGCAAACGTTCCCTGCTGCTGCAGATACCAACAACGGCTCAAATAACGATGCCACGCACCACTCATCTCCCACCAGGTATTGTGTTGGGAGTATTGCGTTCCCCAGTTTTTGAAAATCATGCCCGGCTTATACACCGCATTCTGTTTTTCCGCCCAGGGTTGAAGCGGGAAGCAGTGGAAAAGAAAGTGGTTCACACCGGAACACATGTGATTATCGGCGTTCTGCTTCATCGTCCACGGATGATTAACCCAGGCACTGTCTCTCTTTAACCAGACCCCGTTTTTCTTTTTAGCACCGGCCGGAAACGCCTCAGCAGTAATCACCTTTGCACCGGAAACGTGAGCGCCGGAAGAGGCCCATTTCGACATCGGGCTCTTTCCGAATCCTTTCAGGCCGACCTGCCAAAAGGTCGAACAGGTTCGAGTGACCACTTCGGCAGCTTCCATTCCGTCAAAGGTCGAGCGGGTAAAGGCTTCCGATTCGAATTTCATCCCCAGTTCTGAGCTGAGTTCAGTGAGATATCCAAAAAAGTTATCACGGATACAGTCGGAGGTGGTCTGCCGGAAATCCCAGAGAAATCGCTCCGAGAGCTCAACACTCCCCACAACCCGGCCCGTGAGAACCGGCATCCACGGATAGAGACTGTAGCCACGGCGTTTTTCAAATTCTTCGGGCAAGACGACCGACCAGTTCTGCGATCCGGCCTCCCAGCTGTCGATACCCAGAAACTTAATGTTCTTCGCCGGCACAACATTCTTTTTGTCCAGCAACGGTTTCGCCATATGGTCGAAATGGAATTTCACGTTTTCGCGACTAAGCTTATCCACATCAAGCCCCGTCGTTTCACGACCGCCGGGGCGGGTACACGATCCGGTTGACATCCGGCCCATTCGCAAGATGGTCCATTTTCCCGCCGGCGCTTTCCAGTTCAGGTTTCCGTCGGCATCCATTTTATCGGAAATATCGATGACCTTTGCCGTCTCAATAATGTCGCTCGCTGCGACCGAGTCGACCGGTGTCGGTGCGAGCACTTTTTCCAAACTGAAATGGTGTCCTTCCGGTATTCCAGATTTCTCTTTCCATTCCAGGATCCGCCCTTGCCCGACGGTCGGAACCGCGAACACTTTGACGTCTTCATAAAACCCATAGGTCATCTTTTTGATGAACTCCGGCGGAAAAATTTTTAGCTTCGGATTGAATTTAAGGTAGACCGGCTTCGGTTTCTCGAGTTGCATTTTGATGTTGCCGGGGCCTGATACGTTCGTTTCATTCCACGCGAGTGCCTGCATACTGCGATCCGGCGTAACCCACGGACCGCCCGCGCAGTTAAAGCCTTCGGTCAGATTCAGCCCAACTTCCATATCCAGACGTCCGGCCTCTTCGCAGACGTGCGCCATCATCTCGAACCATTCATCGGACGCGAAACGGACCGGACCCTGCGGACCGGAAACGTTGAACACCTTTCCGCCTTGCATCCCGACCCGATGCATCGCTTCCAGATCGGACGTGATACTCGCCTTGTTTATGTTCCCGTTGCACCATTCCCAGAATACACCGGGGCGATACTCCATTGGCGGATTATCAAACCCCGACTCTAACGCGGCATTCGCGCAAAACGCACCCAGAACCAGAGTAAAACTCACTCTACCCCTAAAGGCGGAACAACATGCAAACTTCATTTAATTTCCTCTGTTAACGATGAAAAACCGTGACCCGCTATACCTGAATCCCGGAATGAAATAACCAGCCCAAATGTGCCGGCGCGTCCGCTCGATTCGGAACGGGGCGATTACGCCTTAATGCCCCTGCCCTTTCTTTTTTCGCTTGGCTTCTTTTGCCGCTTTTTTGGCAGCCTTCATTTGCTCCGCTTGTTCGGCGGTAGGCTTAGTATAGCCCAGTTTTCCATCGGTGATAATCCATTTACCTTTCGGCGATATGTCCTGATCCGGAATCCCGCCTCCACTGGGGGGACGGTTTTCCAGATCGTAAATCGGCGGAAGCGTTTGCGCCCATTCATTGTGCTTTTGCTCCAACTGTTTCACGACCTCCGGAAACGCTGCCGCTACATCTTTTTCTTCGCGCGGATCTTTCTTCAGGTCATAGAGTTTCCACGTTTCCTGCTGCTGGGCTCGATATAACCGCCAATCGCCAAAACGAACCGCCTGAATGTCCCGCGTACGGGTCTTCGAGTTTTTGTTATACCAATAGACGGTGTCGCGAACATCGCCCTTCTTCTTTCCCGTCAGCCACGGCATCACATCGACCCCGTCGAGGTGCTCCGGCAACGGCAATTCAGCGGCGCTGAGCATGGTGGCATAAAAATCGAAGGTACACATCATCCCGTCATAACGCGTGCCTTGAGGAATCACACCCGGCCAGGAAACGATCCCGGGGGTCAGCGTCCAGCCGACCTGCTCACGACCCTTTCCTTTCCCGCCCCGGTACGGGGTTGACGTGCCGCCTTCTCCGACATTCGGCCCGTTATCACTCGCTAATATGATCAGCGTGTTTTCGCGCATGTTGTGTTCATCGAGATAATCGAGCAGTCTGCCCACCTGATCGTCGAGCGCCACAATTCCACCGCCGAGCAAACGACGGTTAGAGTCAAAGGTCTTATTGAGCGGCTGCCCTTTCGGTACGGAGGTGCGTTCGCAATATTTTTCCGGTGTGTTGCTGTGTGGACAATGCACCGCCAGCGGCGACCAGTACATCATGAACGGCTTTCCTTTTTTGCGGTTACGGTCCACAAACTCCACCAGCCGATCCCCGTCCAGCTCCGTCAGCCAGATTTCCTCGCCGTTATCATCCAGGCGCATAAACAGTTTTCCGTTTGGCGCTTTCGGTGGTTCGATCGCCACTTCCATAAAGCCGCGGCTCGACGGCGACTGATGATAGCCTACATCCCATTTTCCGACCTGCCCGGTCACGTAGCCGTGATCACGGAAGACTTCGGCAAACGTCGGCTTCTCGTCCGGAAGCGGCAAACCGCGCATCATTCCAAATTTCCCATCTTGTTGCGCATAGGTTCCCATGAGGAGGCTGTGTCGACTTGGCGAGCATGGCGGGTTCGTGACGTACATCTGAGTGAGTGTCACGCCCTCTTTGGCCAGCCGATCCATGTGCGGTGTCGGAATGTCTTTGCAGCCAAACGCGCCAATATCGCCCACCCCGAGATCGTCGATAAACAACAGTATAATGTTCGGACTCGCCTGGGCGGATTTCGACCAACCCGTCAGACAACAGGCCAGCCCCAGTAATAATACGACATTCTTCTTCATCATTATCCTTCTCATTTGGCTGTTACCGGAATCCGGAAATAGCCCGTTCCGGAAAATTTATTATCCTTGTACCCCATCCATTCCGCCATGCAATCCGCGGGAATCCCGGACACCCGTTTTTTCCACGGCGGAATACCGTACGCTCCAAACACGACCGGTTTTTTCCAGTGCGAATCATTGAAACCCGTTTCCTGCCAGCCGGTTTCAAGAACATCTGAACCCCGGGCATGTGCGGCCACCGGATACACCGCTCCGTTTTGTTCGACATAAATCAGAACACCCCCCAGCCCCTTCGCGTTTTCAAACTGCAGCGCGATTTGATTTACACCGGAGTTTACGGTGATTGGAAAATGCTTTGCCTTTTGCCAATTGCCGGTCTTCCCCAGGGATTTCCCGTTAAAGAACAGCTGAACGGAATCGTCCGCGCTTGCAACGATCCGGGCACCGCCCGCCTTCAGGGACAGGGCAGACTGCGGAGCCTTGTCGGCAGACACCTTCGGTTTCGGCTGTTCCTTCATAACCTGTTTCTTCGCCGGCTTCTTCTTTTTCTTTAAATCCTTCGCATAGGGGCTTTCGCGGTGCCGCCCGAACGAAAGCGAGTCGGGATTGCGGCTGTAAACAAACAAGTCGCGGACAATCTGCTGAACCAGCGGGTCTTTGTTGTCTGTCGTCGTAATTAACGAAACCGGCCCCACCAACCCGGACGGCATGAGCGAATCTTTTTTGTCGTAGTATTTGGCGGTCGTAAACGTCTTGCGCCCCGGCTCCGGTCGCGGTTTGTTTTTCGCGAACCATTCCGGCAGCGCAGCCAACCCCTCATATGAAAAGCCTGTATCGTCCGGGAACTGCTCGTCGCCGATCAGACGGTTGACCCACAGGTTGCTGACTTTCACCTCAAGCGTGTTTTTACCCGGACGCACCGCATCCGTGAGTTCCACCAGGAACGGCGGCTTCCACGCGATGCCTACATCATTGCCATTAACGGCCACCGTGGCAATCACTTCGACGCTACCAAGATCGAGCCAGATGCGATGTTCTGCTTTTTTCGCAATGTCAATCGTCTTGCGGTAGGTACCCGTTCCTGAGAAATAGCTGATGGCTTCGTCGGTATGTTCATTCCACGGAGCCAGCGTTTTAAAGGTCGTTTTCGCCGGAGCACCTGCGCCGTCAAAGGTAACCGTCCAATCGCTATTGAGTGAGCGTACGTCCTGCGCAGGGATCTTTGTTTCAACCTGCTGCTGATCCGATATTTCAATCGATAATACGCCGCCGGCTTTAAAGAACGACCGGGTGGCGGACAATGGATTGATGCGCTCCGAGGTGGAAAGTGCCGGTTCGCCGTTCAACAGAACCTTGGTGGCAGACGAGGCCGCTGCCTTTTCGCGGAAAACCACAAACACCGACCCAGCCGGATCAAACACCATCGGAACGATAGTGCGCCCATCTTTCTGTTCATAGACCGGGCACGGCTCAATGCGTCCGCTGTCCGGATGCCAGAACTCCGGCTGTTTATCGATCACCTGAAAACTGAGCAGCCCCGAGGTCGGCTTTTCCGACGAGCTGGATACAAAATAGATCTCCGCATCAGGGGTCGTGCGATGAATATAATTGATCGGGAGTTTTCCAGTGTTAGCACCTTCCGCCTCCACAATCACATCCGGCTTCACGCCCAGCTTATTGAGCACCACTTCAGGCTTTTCCCAATAGAGCGCTCCCTTTCCGTACGCCTTTTCTTTCAACCGGCTTCCGTCCAACTTGCCCCACATCTCGCCGACGATGTCTGCGACCTCTTTTTTGCTGGCGGGATAGTTCACCAAACCGCGCGATGTTTCCGGGCGGCTCGAAACCACAACATGGGCACCATCCGCAACAAGAGCCTGCAGTTTTTTCAGCAGCGGCACGGATATCTCGGAAATTTTGGGCAAGACCAGCATATGGTATTTCAGGCCTGAAGGCGCACAGACCATCCCCTCTTCAACGGACAATTCATCCCGAACCATCTGGGCACTGATCATGTCCCAATCATATCCGAGCGGCAGCGCAAACCCGGCTTTCAACTCCACCCCCGGAATGGCCTCAGGGGTCATAAAGAGCGCCTGCGCCGTGCCCGCACCCTGCTGTAGCATAAACTGGCAGCGGGTTTGGTATTTCTGCCAATCAACGCCCTGCTCCCACCAGGTATTGTGCCGACTGTACTGTGAGCCCCAGTTCTTGAAGATCATGCCGGGCTTATGCACCGCCTTGTCGTCCCACGGTTGAAACGGAAAACAGTGGAAGGAAAAATGGTTGATACCGCTGGCGTAGGCATAGTCGCCGAGCCATTTGTAGGTCCACGGATAATGCACCCAGGCCGCTTCCATTCTCGCGGCGGGAAATGCCTCGGACGACACCTTTTTCTTGCCGGTCACATGGGCGGCGGAAGAGGCCCACTTGCCTTCATTTCCCGCACGCCCCCAACTGTTCGGGCTCTGCCAGAATGTAGCCGTGGGAATGCCCACTGCCTCGGTCGTCTCCATGCCGTCATACGCCGCGCGAGTGAACGGTTCCGAGCTGAATTTCATACCGTGCTGCTGACACAGCTCGGCCATGTACGCATAAAAATTATCATGAATGCAATCCGCGATTGTCCGTCGGAAATCCCAGAGAAAGCGTTCCGACACATCGATGCTTTCCACCACCCGTCCGGTCAGCACCGGCAGGAAGGGATAAAGGCTGTAACCGCGCCGTTTTTTAAACTCAGCCGCAAGCACCGGCGACCAGTTCTGTCCATCCGCCTCCCAGCTGTCGACCGCAAAAAAGACCAGGTTTTCGCCCGGCTTCACCCCATCCATTTTGAAGAGCGGCTTACTGAACGTATCAAAATGAAATTTAACGGTTTCGCGGTTCAGCTTGTCCGCTTCCAGCCCGCGGGTCTTCTCGCTGCCCGGCCGTGTGCAGGCGCCCGTGCTGGCAGTTCCCATGCGGAGGATTGTCCACTTCCCTGCTGGTGCCTTCCACTTCAGGTTCCCGTCTTTATCCATTCGATCGGTCAAATCAATTACCTTGCCGGCCGGAATAATATCGCCGGCGGGCACGGAATCCTCCGGTGTTTTGACCGACGCGTCTTTGGGGTCGGAATGATGCGGCATCATCCCTTTCTTAACCCGGATGGAACGGATTCGACCGTCCCCGACCCGCGGCACGGCAAACACCTTGATATCGCGATAGAAATCCACATCTTTCAGTTTAAATACTGTCGTGTCGATCGGAGCAACATCCGGTCTTTCCAACGCAACGGAAAACGAACCCGGCCCGCTTACCTCCATTTCGCTCCAGACCACACGCTGCATACTCTGCTCTGGCTTGATCCATGGGCCGCCGATTCCGCAAAAGCCTTCGGTCATATTCAACCCAAGCGTAAGCCCAAGCCGATCGGCTTCACGTAAGGAATGCGCGACGATCTCATACCACTCTTCCGACGCGAAACGAACCGGGCCTTCCGGACCGCCGACGTTGAAAATCTTGCCGCCGCCGAGCCCGACGCGCTTCATCGATTCAAGATCGGCCGTCGCGCCGTCCTTGTTAAGCATGCCGTTGCACCACTCCCACTTCACCCCGGAGCGGTATTCATCGGGTGGATTCGCAAATCCCTTTTCCAGGCCGCCCCCCTCTTCCGCATGCAGCAAACCGGCAAACGCCAACAACCCAACCAACCCATGAAATACGTTTTTCATCAACAATCCTTCTGCTCTCATTATCCGTCAATATCCGTAATGCAGCCGTGCTGAAACCAGCTCGCAACTTTCAAAATACAATTTGTCATACTAAATCGAAAATATCAATTCCACTGGTCGATTAATTTCAGAGCTGAAGATCCCTATTGATACGAATGGAAAAATTTCATTTTTTAATATCGTCAAAAAAAAACTCCCCGCTTGCGCAGAGGGGAGGCATTCATGGCATAAGCGATTTTCCGCTAGTCCGTAACCTTGTAGAAGGCGTTGGTGCCGGACGGATTCGGGTCGATCAGGGCACTGCAACTCAGCAGTCCGACCGTGGCCGGCGCGGTCTTCACCGCGCAGTCCACCTTGGCGACCGGCGAGGAGGAGCATGCCGGCCTCACAAGGTTTGCCTCGTATTAGTCTTCGATCTTCAAACGAATGAAGCGCTGGTCTTCGGCCACGGCATCGATGCTGTTGGTCACAAAGTCCAGCGTTCCGTAGACCACATTCGTACCCTCAATGGTGTAGCCGATATTGGTCCAGGAACCTTCCGTAAGGTCTGTTTTGGTTTCAACCGTATAGGTCAGGCTATCATCATCGGAACGCATGGGGTGGACATACGTAAACGAACCGCCCACATTGCTGAAGACCGGCAGGGTGGCCGAGTCCTGCGTGCCATCCGTCGGGTCGCCATCCAAGCCATATTCCTGGAGGTTGTTCAACCCATCATCGTCAGCATCCGCACCCTGATCACTGACATCTTCGGGGAACCACTGATCCGACCACTGCACATATAGCGGACGGCCGTCGGTAAACTCGACCTTCAACCGCGGCGGATTCGCATGTGCATTGTCATCGAAATACACGGTGCGGATCGCGTAGTTCGTTATCCCAATCGACGCATAATAGGCCGGGTTGGTCAGCGAAAGATCATCGTTGAGCTGCAGCCGGAAGGCGGAGCCGGCACGATCGTTAGCCAAATCCGCCAATACCGCGTCGGTGACATCGATTTCATAATATTGTTCAGTGGCCGCGCCGCTGACGATACCCGGGATGGCGCCCTGATAATTATCAAAACCAGCATCTTCGAAGTCGGCGTTCACTATAGAGCTGTCGATCGCTTCCGTATGGGAGGCGTAGACTTCAACCGCACTGCCGGGGAGCGGCGCATTGGTCAATGCAACGGTTGACCCTACAAATACACGAAGCCACGCACGCTCAATATCGTTCGTGGTCTTCCCGGCATCGACGATGTCCTGCTCTTCCAGTTCAAATTTAAGCACGCTGCGGCCAAGATAGGGAGTGTTTGTCGAGTACTGACCGACCCGGATGGAATTCAAAAACCGGTTTGATCCGGTTGACGCATAGCCGGTTCCGTTGGTTGCCGCCCTTAGCGTGCCCTGCAGAGCAGTGTTCAGGTTTTCAACAATCAGGTTCGCCGTCGGCGTTGCGGAAACCTCGTCGCTAAAGTCGGTTTCGAAGGCGTTGGTGTCCACGGTCGTAACTTTGTAATAGAAAGTGAAGTCGTTCACGACATGGGTATCGGCATACGCGCTGTTGGTCAGGCCGTCGGCATACAACGTGAAATTGGTGCCGGATTCCAGCGAACGGTATACATTGTAGGAATCGAACGCACCCGACGGTTCATCCGCCCAATCGAGCTGAATTTCTCCCGTCCCCAGCGTTGCCACAAGACCTAATGGCACGGAAACGCCCGTTTCCACAAAAGGCACGTTGAACGTAATGGCGTCTTTGCGGAACCAATTGTCCCCAATGGTCGCCCCCGCGGCAATAACAATCATATCGCCCGCGTCCATGGCATAGCTGCCGGGGAGCGGAGTATGCGGTACGCCATCCCATCGAATCTCGGTCACCGTATTGGATGAGGCATCATAGATCAGGATGTCGGCGCGATCATTTTTGCCTGAGTTGCCCCATGTAAGCCCTTCAAAAAACAACGACTGGGAAATGTTGGTGGTACCCAATTCAATGAAAATGACTTCACCAGCACTAATCTGATTATCTATCACACCCATTGTACCGGTGGTCGCTAAACGGCCCAGACCTACTGAAGTCAGGCCGGATATGTAGTTCGTGAACGTACCGTCGGTAATATGGGTCTGTGCAATCTCGGAGCTCCAGTTTGTAGCCGCGGTATAGGTCAGGGTATATTCCGCGCCGGCAGCCATCTGGGCATAGCCATCCAGATAACCACTGATTTCGCTGAACTGGCCGCTAATCGTAGGTGTCGCCGTTTCAATATCCGTGACGGTAGCCGTCAGTATCGACGCGTTCTCCGTCGGCGCCCTTGTCGTGATGGCCGCCTGGGCCAGCATGGCGAAAGCCGCCATCGCACTTGTCAGAACTAATTTCTTCATATTCATTTTTATTCTCCTTTTGTTGTTGCTTTTACCTACTAAAGCATCCCGGACTACATGCGGATGCGACGGATAAAGAGCGTGATCAGGGCAGCGCAACTCAGCAGCCCGATCGTGGACGGCTCCGGGATGACCTCGACCAGGAAACCCTCGGTCTCGTGACTCATGAGATTCGTTCCCGCGTCATCCCCGTTAGGGCCTGCGTAGCTAACGCCATAGAAACCGACACCGATAATGTTGTCCGCGCTCACGTCAATCGTTCCGGCGGAGCCACCAATTGATGCCGCATAGTTCACGATCGGATTGAAGACGGACCAAGTGGCGTTGGAGATATCAAGCGATCCGCCAAAATCCACATCCTGACTGACGTAATATCTTGAATCAGCGGTTTGGATGAGGAAGTGCAAGTCGTTGTCTTTATCGGCGCCCTTGGCACCAAAGGTTACGCTCCCTGTATGCGTCATCTTCGCCAGCTCGCCCGTCGCCATAAAATCGGCAGACTTCCACATCGTCATTGAGCGCATCTCGGTGATATCCGTGTCGTTCACGAAGTAGCGTATGTAGTCATTACCATCGCCCCCATCGGTCACATGGCCGCCATCAATTCTGACATTGTCTCCAGTCGCTAAATCCATGCCGGTGGCAGCGTAGAAACTCGGGGAACGGCCTGTAGCGTTCGGATAGTAGGCAGGTCCCGCAGGATCGGTCCAGTAGCTACCGGTACTGAAGGTTTTATCAGGTCTGCCAAAGTTTTGATTGGCGCTAACAATGTTAGTTGCTACCCCCCACTGCACGGCCGTGACCATCTCAGCGGAAGTGCTGAGGATTAAGCCGATCAATACGGCGGCCATAACTGCGATTCTTTTTTTCATGATGCTTAGTCCTGTCTTAATGCTTGCAATCACAACGACCCAGCACGATACCCTATGCCTAATAAATTACATATAACCCCTTCCGTAAGAAATGTCAAATTGCAATCTGTATTATAAATATTCACACGGGATGTTCAGGCCTGACGATAGTGCCTAGGGCTCAAGGCGCACCTGAAGTTTATAAAAACCGGAGCGGATATGCGTTTTCATGATCATTTTTTACTTCGGGGGATTGGGATATTTGCACGTTGTACCGACTTTAGCCGGAATGCCGCTCAGCCGAGCCCTCCAAAGACGGATACCGGGGCCGGGCCCCGTCCCCAAACCGCGAACGTTTGAGATGAGCCGACCGAACCATTGATCACTCTTATCAATCGGCGTCTAATGAGGTCGGCTCAAGCTCCTGATTCTGCATATTTTCTTCAATAATTTCTCCTTCAACAAATTCCAGCTGAATTTTTCTGAACCATGAAAATGCCCATAGCCCAAATGCTGACCCCATCCAGATGAAGGAAGAGAACAAGAGTAGAAAAACAGGGTACATAATCAGGGCAGCGATGAATCCTCCAACACCAGTTACAGGGGTGTCATTTACTTTTACTGTGTCCGCTCCCGAAAACGCTAAGATGCCGCAGATAAGCATGAAGATAACCAGAGGAACGATCTGGCTGAAAAATATCAGTTTGAATAATGATGATTTACGAAGTTTCTTTGCTTTGATTTTCATAATTCTATTCCTGCGAAGCTAGCCTGAACTATTCACGCGTCGAGTTTGCTTTGGCAGCAAGGCGATAAGTGGTGATGCTGTAGTTGTCTACCGCGAACCACTTGCAACGAAGCTGACGAAGTGAAATCGGGGCGCCTACGGGAAAAATGCAGGCTAGGGTGTTTCCACTTTATAGAACAACCGGATCTGATCCGGATGATTCGTCACGGTAACGGTTCCGCCCTCTCCGATCATCGTCTCCAGTATCCCCCAGCCGGTTGAGGTCAGGTCGGCGTTGGTCAGCATGGTATAGCTCTGCCCCGGGGCCGTATCCCATGAGAACAGCAGGTCGCCACCGGCATTCCCGCTCAGGGTGATATTGCCAATCTGATCCGTAAACCCCTCAAGGAACAGCGCCGGCCATAACGAGCTGTCCGCATGGTTCATCGAAAACATCGATGTGACCTCGGCCACCTCGGAATCCAATGCAAAAGCGTAATACCCCGGCCCGGTTATCTGGTCGGAGAGATCAAACTCAAACCATCCGGTTCCGGTATCCGATATTTCCGAAGCAATAAGCGCCCCTTTTGCCGGTTTTGTATTCCAGGTCACATCGGGGCCGGTCCAGTTGGTATCCGCAACTGGATAAATGGAAACCATATCGTCTGCGACCGGATTGTAGGCGTACAGCCTCAGGCGCGCCGACCGAACAGGAAAGCGAATATCTGAAGGAACCAGCACCTTCACATAGGCTTCGAAGCTATTGGGCGTTGCGGGGGTACCCAGGGTGCATACCGCCAACGTCTCTCTCGTGTGAAAAGAGGTGTCCTGCTTATTAACCGCACTCCGAACATAGGTATCTGCCTCTATATCGAGTTCCTGCACCATCAGGTTATTCTCGGAAGAGGTGCTGAACGACCAGGCCAGGCCGGTTGTTGTTCCGGATGAATTATGAACATCCACCCGCCAATAGTATGTGGTGTCGGGCTGAAGAATGCCCGGATCAAATACAGTAGGCGTGGTGAACCATCCCTGATACTCCAGTGCTGCTGAATTTGTTCCGAAGTATACATCCGACCGCACCGTATTGCCGTCGCAGATCCAGGAAAGCGTCGTGGTCAAGGACTGCCCGGTGGCGGCATGGGCCGGGGCTGGAGAAGCCGCTTGGGCGGCGACAGGAATCACCGGGTTTACCGCCTGCCCGGTGCCGCCGATTCCATACTCTCCATCATAGAGGGAGTGAGTCAGGGCCATCGCATCCCGCGCCGTATTCATAAAGGTATTCGATGTCGTTTCAGGCACATGCAGTTCAGGGTCTTCCCACCAGGAGCTGAGCGAAAAGCCATCCGGGTATATCCCGATATCATGCATCCTCGTGATATACGCCATCGTACCATCATAGAAATACTGCGCCGCTTCAGCCGGGGCGGCGCTCGAATCCCATGCCCCCAGCAGCACCGAGAATTTTATGTCACGTGCGTCGCACCACTCCTTCAACTTCAGAAATCTCAAATCATTATCCACCGGATAGCCGTCAGGACTTTCGGTCCGCACATAAAAATGCCAACCCGTTTCAGGCTGAACAAACGCAATGGTCTCTCCCACTGCGGCCAGGGCCGCATACAGACGATCGAGGATTACATCATACGTATATCCGCTACGATCCGTATACCGGTTGTTTGCCGGGCTATACAGGACGGAACCGTTATCATCCCAGTCCCAGGCGAGAAAATTTGGACCGATCCCGATTTCAAGCTCCGGATACCGGGCATGAATACCCTGCCAACACTCAACCATTCTTGAAATCGATTCCTCGAGCGTCAATCCCCCGTAGGCATCTTTCAACGTCAGGCCGGTTTCCAGATCCATGAGCAGCTTCCGGATCGGGCCATCAAACACAAAGCTGGTCACCACGCCCCCACTTTCAACCACCGCATCAATCGGCTTCAAATTCTCCCGCGCGAGATCCATCGAAGGAGAGAGGGCGGCGCTGTTCATCGTGGGTCGGAATATCCCCCCGCCAAAACCGATCAGTACATTCGCCTGGTTCGCCCAGTTGGCTGTAGCGGCAGCCGAGTTGCTGGAAACCATCGTCGGAGAACTCCGATTGAAGAAATTGATCTGACTGGCCACCGTGGTCCACTGATCGACTTTGGGCGACACAAACAACTCATCAATATCCCCCTCAAGGCGCGCGGACCGCGAAGGTCCCACCCGAAACACATAACTGTCCGGAACGCCCGGGATAAAAGGTGCGGTCACTTCAAACGAGTCCAGCACAACCTCCGTCACGTCTGCAGCCGTCTCGGCGCGCGCACCGAACGCCAGGCCGTACGAAGCGGGGGTATGGGTTCCCGACAGATTCCATGAAGCATCGGTTCCTCCTGCGACAAACGTGGTTCCCTCCACCCAAAGCGTCAGATTCGTGCCCAGCACATCGAACCCGAATGCATCCGCCTTGCCGGCGAGATCCAAACCCGTGTAAGCACCGACCAAACTCCCCTCATGGTATTCGCCCAACCGGATGCGCCAGGCGTCGTTTGACACCACTTTATCCAATTCCACCGCAAATCCGGTGTATCGCCCGGCATCATCCGCGGAGATGGCCAACTCGCCCATATGCACCTGAAACGATCCGATTTCGTTGGTCATGTTTCCGGAATGAAAGTCGAAGCGGGTCGATACCGTATGCGCGCTGTAATCGTACACCGAATGGCCGTCCAGCATGGTCCTCCCGGTCTGTCCCTCCGTGGCAACCACCATGGCGCGGGAAAATTCACTGCCTGCTTCGGTGTTCATTCGGAGTGTCCCGTTGGTCTGTATCACTTCGCCGCCGGCGGTCCGGACATTAAGATGCGGGTTGCGCAATGCATAGTCGAACCCCTCATTCCACACACACAGCCCGATTGAGGCCGGCTCAGTGACATACGGGTTTGTTGTTGCAGCGTACACCACGCCAGCCAAACCCATAATTAATCCCATCACTGTTCTCTTCATCGTACCCGTCTCATATTTTCCGGGGTTCTGCCACGTCAACAGCCTCATAGAAAACCTCCCCGCCTGCACGGGGAGGCTTCATGGCATAAGCCGTTTGCAGGCTAGAGCATTAAAACAAAACTGAAGCCGATGCAGTTGCGGCACAGAAGAGCGTCGCGAAACCAAACCATGTAATTTGTTTCCTCATTTCCGTTCTCCTTTTAGCGCTTCCTTCTCAACCCAATAAACCATTCCCGAACTACCTGCGTATGCGGCGCCCAATGAGCAGCACTGCTCCACTTAAAAGAATAAGACCGAGCGTCGCCGGTTCCGGAATAACATAGAGCTTGGTGTGACCATCTTCAAATGTCACCGCCAGCTCACCATCCAGATCGTCGCCGTCATATTCAAACACGCCCAGCGCAATGGCATCGGTCCAGTCATCGTAGACATCGCCATCCACCCAGATTTCGCCGCCGCTCATCAGCACGGAATAGTTGGCGTAGACGTTTTCGTCTTCGAGATTCATGTCCAGAGAACCGAGGTCGAGGAGTCCGCTGTTCAGATCGATAAGCCCGCTTCCGCCATTGGTCATGACCAGCGCCCCGCCAAGCGTCAAGGTTCCGGCGTCCATGACCAGCTCGGTTTTGCCCAGCAGCGCGAGAGAAAGATCGCCGCCCACCGACATCGTGCCCGAGTTGGTGATGGAGGTGAATGCGGTGGACTGCTCGGACAGGGTCATATCATACCTAACCGTAAATGTTCCGCTAGCGGCATTATGAACCAGCGTCGTTCCGGCTACGGAGGTGAAATAGCCGAAAGGATCGCCGCGGGTTACAAGGATTTCCCCTTCGTTGGAGATGATGCTCACCGAATCCGCCTGCATCGCCGTCTTCAAAATACCGGCCTGAATATACCCGTCCGCTTTGTTCTGGATGGTTTGCGTTCCATGATTCAACTGCATCCCGGATGTCGCGCCGGCGAGAATATCACCCTCATTGATCAAGGTTGCCGTTGCGGAACCGGCTTTATTTCCCATTATCAGGGAACCACCGGGATCAATCGTCGCGTCTTTGGCGTTGTAGACCGTAAGCTCGCCGCCCGAAGCAGTAGCCCCCATGTAAATCGATTTTCCCGTAGTGACCGTTCCGCGGTTCGTAAACGTACCCGCATCGAGGTTCAGCTGCCACCCCAGATCGAGCACCCCGTTCGCTGTGTTTTCGAAGGCAAACCCGTTGTTAAATACAGATGCGGGCTTGGTCGCTGAGCCTTCAACCGTGGAAATGGTTCCATCATTCACAACCGTTCCGCCGCTGAGATTAAAATCAACTTTAGCCGTCATGGTTCCGCTGTTGTTCACCACCGTGTCGGCACCGATATTGATATTGTTAGCGGTACTCTCCATCAAGCCGGAGTTGTTGATGGTGACCGACCCGTTGCCCATCGTTTCGATATTGCCGGTAACCAGGTTGGTTCCGGCGTTCACGAACGTGACCGAAGAGCCCGCGCCGTTGCCGAACTGCTGCACGCCCGACACATTGATGACGCCATCCAGCGTGTTGGTGAAGAAAGTGGTTCCGTTTGCGCCTGCGCCCAAGTACATATTTGCGGCATCGAGCGTGCCTTCGTTGGTGATGCGGCTTGTGCCGATGTGGGTTTCAAAACCCGCGCCGACATTCATATCGCCCTGGTTGAGCATGGTAACCGCTGCGCCTGCCCCTTCGCTGAGCTTCATCGCGCCCGTCGTGGTTACGGTTCCGTCCGCCGTGTTGGCAAAGAAAGTGGTTCCGTTTGCGCCTGCGCCCAAGTACATATTTGCCGCATCGAGCGTGCCTTCGTTGGTGATGCGGCTGGTGCCGATACTCGTCTCAACGTCGCCACCGACGTTCATGTCGCCCTGGTTCTGCAACACAGCAACTGAATTATCTCCACTGGCCATCGTAAAATTAGCCGTCACATCGACCACCCCGGTGACGTCATTCGTAAACAGAGCTGTGGATGCCATCATAGTGCCACCGCCAACATCGGTCTCGGCCGCAGTCGCCAGCGAGATGGCATTGGCTGAAAACTGAC
Organism: Pontiella desulfatans; assembly: GCF_900890425.1. Lineage (NCBI taxonomy): Bacteria > Pseudomonadati > Kiritimatiellota > Kiritimatiellia > Kiritimatiellales > Pontiellaceae > Pontiella > Pontiella desulfatans. The sequence continues at coordinate 3,098,535 of NZ_CAAHFG010000001.1, forward strand.
CGGCGTTGTACACACGATTCGAACCCGAAGCCAGATTCAGTATGGTTCCGATCGTATTGGTTCCGTAATTGATCAACTTCGTTGGATCGCCAATCTCAGAATTACCCGTCTTTTTGATGGATCCGTTCATCATTATATCCGCCGTCGTTGTAAGCGTTCCGTCGGACGTCGTCGTCAAGCTTCCGTGCACTCCATATTTTCCGAGATCGATTTCGTTTGCCACCGCCAAACCGGCGGCATCAATCACAACCGAATCACCATAGGTAATAATTACGCTATCATCCGATTCAGGAAGCTGTGCGTAATTGGTCCAGCTGCCGGCTGGCTTGTATTCCCAGTTCTGGACATTGGTCCAAAGGTTATCCGACCCTGCCTCATCATCATAAAAGCGCACCGTTTCCGCCGTCGCACTTGCGGCAAAGATGAGCGCCGCGAATCCAAACCATGTAAGTTGTTTCATCATATCCATTCTCTCTTTTTCATGCTGTATCGCTTTCCGTCTTAATCTGGAAACCATAACAACTCAGCACAATGCTTCAGTCTAAACAAATGACATATACCCCCCACTGGCAGTCATGTCAAATTCCTAATTGTAATATTTAAATTCAGGAGGAATTCTCATGCTTACACGGGGCCTCTTGCAAAGCCTTCGGCTTTTCAGTGGTAATTTATCTAAATGTTATACGGATTTAATCTGAGTAAAAATGCAACCCGATTCCGGTATCTGTTCTTTCACTTAAGGGCCTTCATCCCATCAGCCTGAATGGATTCAAGATAAGCCTTATCTTCCGCGGTCATCGCCTGCATTCTTATTGCGAACCGTGTTCCGTCGGGGGCTTTCAATTCCACCTGATCTTTTCCTTTTGAACTGACGGATATGCGGATGAAGGAGCCCTCCGCCGCCTTCGCTTTACCGACCGCCCATTGACGCATCTCGTACTTTCCCGTCGGCGCGGATTTCACCGCAGGCTTCGCCTTCGTTTCCGGCCTGGCTTTTTTATTAGCGCTGGGTTTGTCAGCATTGGATTCCGGCGTCGTTTCCTGGAACTCCAGGATCGATGCTTTGAGCTGTTCTTTGAGCTCGGAAAACTCTGGGTTATTGCTCTGGTTCGTCCATTCGTGCGGGTCGGTCCGATGATCGTACAGCTCGTCGGAACCGTCTTCGTAGCGGATATAGCGGTAGCGCTCCGTCTGGAGAGCGGTGTTCTCGGGTCCATAACTGATAAAGGCCGCATCGCGTTTTGCGGTCGGGTCTTTCAGCAGAGGAATGAGTGATTCACCATCCAAATGGTCCGGCTTGGGAATTCCAGCAAAGTCACAAAGCGTCGGATACGTATCGACCAACGATACCGGCTGGTTATTCACCGTCCCCGGCTCGGCGACCCCGGGCGCAACGACAATATACGGAACATGCGTAGAATCGCACCACAATGCAGACTTGCACCAATGCCCTTTTTCTCCCAAATGCCAACCGTGATCACCGGTCAGGATAATCATGGTTTCGCGTCCGCGCGGATTTTTTTTAAGCGCCTCCAGCAAATGTCCGACCTGCGTATCCGCATAATTGATACAGGCGAGGTAGGACTGAACCATGTATTTCCACTCCTCTTCTCCGCCTCGATGCAGAATCTCCTCATGGACACTTCGAGGATCAAACGTTAGATCGAAGTTGGTATAGCGCGCGATCCATTTGGCGTATTCGGGCAAGTCCTTCGTGTCATCAAAACCCGGCATTTCCGGCAACTGTATGGATTCAATAGGAAACTTTTCAAAATAGGCCTTCGGAACCGTAAGCGGGGTATGAGGCCTGAAAATCCCGATGGTCATCAGTAAGGGCTTGTCCGTAACCGTATTCCACTGATCAATCGCCCAGTGGGCAATCTTGTAATCACTGGTTTGCGAATCTTTCTGGTTGGTGGCGCCATACTGTCCCCAGACATTTCGTCGAGCGCTCGCATACCCCGCGCCCTCGTTATTGAACGCGGCAGACTTGCGGTTCGCAACCGCATCCAGCGACTCCTCACCGACTAAATGTCCGATTGGCCCATGCGCCATTTTTCCGCCGCTGACCACCCGGTAGCCCGATTTTTTGAAATGCTGATGCATGTACGGGTACTCTGCAGGTGCCGATTTGGAGGTGGGTCCACTCATGGGCATGTCACAAAAAAACGGGGGGCGATCCTTCTCTAACTTGTTGCCGCCATTGAAATACTTCCCGTTACTTTTGGGGTACAACCCGCTCAGAAAACTCTTTCGCGACGGATTACAGGTGGGTGCATTACAATGCGCGTTTGAAAACAAAACGCCCCGTTTTGCCAACGCATCAATGTTCGGTGTTTTACTTTGTGGATGCCCGCCCAGCACCCCAACCCAGTCGTTCAGGTCATCGACTACAATAAATACAACATCCGCCTTCTTCGCTGCCGCATGAACGGACAAAACAGCGGCCGCACCGGCCAGCAAGAGTGTTATAAAAAGCGAGCGTCTCATGAATTCTCCTCCCTTTTCTATTTTTTGAATTCAGCCCGAATCGATTTGAGATACGCTTTATCTTCCAAACTCATCAACTTCATCCCGATCGCAAACACCTTCCCGTCGGGGGTCTTCAGTTCCACCAGATTTTTCCCCTTGGGGTTCTTGAACAGCCGAACAAAAGAGCCATCCGCCGCCTGCGGTTTTCCCTCCGCCCAACGGCGAACTTCATACGTTCCAGCGTGTGCCGCCTCGGACACCGGAGCCGGCTTCAACTTAGCGGTCGGTTTTTCCTCCGGCTGCGCGTGAGCGTCTGCCGGTTTCTTCGCGAACTTCGCTTTATTCTTATCCCCTTTCCGCGCGACATCTTTCCAGTAGGGAGCGACGCGGTGCCATCCATAGGTAAAGAATTCAGGATTGCGGCTGAACTCAAACAGGTCGCGCGCAATTTGTTCCACACGCGGATCCGCGTTTTTCGAACGCGTAATCAGCGAAACAGGCCCCAGCAGGCCGGACGGCTTGAGCGGATCGTCTTTGGCATAATAGCGACAGGTGGTGAAGGTTTTGCGTCCCGGTTGCGGACGGGGTTTATCCTGCACAAACCAGTCAGGAAGCGTGCCCAAAACCCCGTTGGAAGGGAACCCGATATCGTCCGGATACTGCTCGTCACCGATAAAGCGGTTGCCCCACAGGTTGGTAACCCGGATTTCGAGTTCGTTTTCACCCGATTCCAGCGCATCGGTCATGTCGAGCAGGAACGGCGGCTTCCATTCCGTCGCGAGTTCTTTGCCGTTTACAAGCACCGTCGCGATCACTTCGACCAGCCCCAGATCGAGCCAGAGCTCTTCGCCCTTATCTTTGTTCACATCAATCGTCTTTTTGTAGATGCCCGTACCGGAGAAGTAGCGCAGCAGCTCGTCGTCGCTCTCGTTCCACGGATAGAGCGTTTCAAATTGACGCGCTTTCGGCGCGGCCACCCCGTCGAACGAAACTATCCAGTTCTTATCGAGCGATACGCTTTTTTCCGGCGCGATGTTGGTTTTCAGGGTTTTTCCGTCCGCCGTTTTGATTTCCAGCGCCCCGCCCTCTTTGAAGAATTTCCGGCTGTCGACGAGCGGGTTAATCCGTTTCGCGGTGGAAATCACTTCGGTTCCGTTCAGAGAAACCTGCGTAACCGGTGCCGATTCCGATTTTCCGCGGAAAACCACAAAGACCGAACCCGCCGGATCGAGCACCATCGGGATAATCGTGCGTCCGTCTTTTTCCTCGTACACGGGGCATTTTTCGATACGGCCACTGCCGGGATACCAGAACTCCGGCTGTTTGCCCGTAATGCGGAAACTAAGCAGGGCCGAGCTTGGTTTTTCCAGCGAGCTTGCCACAAAATAGATATCCGCATCCGACGTTTTGCGGTGAATGTACGTGAGCGGAAGTTTGGCGCGATACGAAGATTTTTCCTCTGTTCCGTCTTCCATATCCACGATCACGTCGGGTTCAACCCCCAGCTTTTTAAGCACGTCGAACGGCTCAAGCCAGTAGAGTTTTCCTTTGCCATACGAAACTTCCGTCACCCCTTTCCCATTCAGGTCCTGCCAGATCTCCGCGACCAGTTTCTGCACCTCGTTTTCACTCGCCGGATAGTTGACCAGCCCGCGCGAAGTGGTCGGTTTGCTCGAAACCACAATCTGCGCGCCATCCGCCAGGAGCTTTTGGATTTTCCTGAGCAGCTCAACCGAGATCTCGTTCATTCGCGGCAGGTTCAGCAGGTGATATTTCATCCCCGACGGCGCAAGGATCATTCCATCCTCAACACTCAACTGATTCCGCACCAGCTTGGCACTGACCAAATCAAAGTCATAGCCCTGCGGCAGGTTGGGCCGCGTACTGCCCTCCAGCCCCGGAACCACTTCCGGCGTCATAAAGAGTGCTTCGCCCTGGAACAGGCCCTGTTCCAGCATGTACTGACAACGCGTCTGATAGTTCTGCCACTCAACGCCCTGTTCCCACCACGTATTGTGGCGGCTGTACTGCGAACCCCAATATTTGAAGACCATGCCGGGTTTGTGAATCGGCTTGTCGTCCCACGGCTGAATCGGCGAACAGTGGAAACCCAGCTGAGTTAAACCGGCGGTATAGGCATAATCCGCCACCCACTTATAGGTCCACGGATAATGCACCCACGCCGCATCAAACCGACCCGCCGGAAACGCCTCCGATGTCACTTTTCTTCCGCCCAGCACATGGGCGGGCGAAGCGGCCCACTTGGATTCATTATACGCCCGGAAATGGCTGCCCCGGTTCCAGAAGGTGGCGCATGGATGACTCAACGCCTCGATGATTTCCATCCCGTCAAACGACGCGCGCGAAAACGGCTCCGAGCCGAACCCCATATTGTATTCTGCGCACAGCTCAGCCAGGTACCCGAAGAAGTTGTCGTGCACGCAGTCGCCCATCGTGCGACGGAAGTCGTACAGGAAACGCTCCGAAACTTCGACGCTTTCAACTATGCGTCCCGTCAAAACCGGCAGGAAAGGATAGAGGCTGTATCCGCGCCGCTTTTCAAATTCCGCCGCCAGCACCGGCGACCAGTTCTGTCCGTCCGCCTCCCAACTATCAACCGCCAAGTAGGTGAGGTTTTCGCCCGGCTTCACGCCGTCCTGTTCCAAAATCGGTTTGATTAAGCTGTCGAAATGCAATTTGACCGCTTCGCGGCTGAATTTATCCGCCTCCAGCCCGCGCGTCTTTTCGCTGCCCGGTCGGGTGCAGGCGCCCGTGCTGGCAGAACCCATCCGCAGAACCGTCCATTTTCCGGACGGCGCGTTCCAGTTGAGCGTTCCGTTTTCATCCATCTTGTCCGTCAGGTCGATGACCTTGCCCTGCGGAATAATGTCCGCCGCCTTCACGGAGCTCGCCTTTGTTTTCTTCCCTGCGGTTTCATTTTTTTCGTGATGATCCCGCAACCCTTTTTTGACGCCTAAATGCTCGATTTGATCCTTCGCGACCTGCGGAACCGCCAGCACGCGGACGTCGGCGTAGTACCCGACATCTTTCAGCTTTAAGGTTTTGGCGATAATCGGACCATCATCCGGTCGCTCCAGTTCCATTGAAATGTTGCCCGGCCCGGAAACTTCCGTCTCGCTCCAGACCATGTGCTGCATACTCTTTTCGGGCGGAATCCACGGGCCGCCAATCGCACAGAACCCTTCGGTCATATTCATCGAAATCCGAAGATCGAGCCGGCTCGCCTCGCGCAAGGTGTGCCCGAAAATATCGAACCATTCCGGCGAGGCAAACCGGACCGGCCCTTCGGGACCGCCGACGTTGAAAACCTTGGCGCCGCCGAGCCCGACGCGCTTCAAGGATTCCATCTCCTTGGTCATCGCCTCTTTCGAGATCCATCCGTTGCACCATTCCCAGAGCACGATAGATCGATATTTGTCCGGCGGATTTTCAAACCCTTTTTCGAGCGTTGCACCCAACGCAACCGCAGCCGCCAGACTCGCCATTACCCCAACCATCAGTTTTCTTTTTTTCATTACTTTTTCCGTTTACCCTTTTTGCGGTCGCCTTTCCTATCCACTCCTGATACCCGCTTCAGGTGCTGGCGATACCCCGTTTTGTCCGCAAAAGGATAGTCGTCCACTTTAATCAGCTCCGCTTTCAAGCTCGCCGCCATTTTTTCCTGCAGTTCGGCATACTCGGGATTATCCACCAGATTGTTCATTTGATACGGATCGTTTTCGCAATCGAAGAGCAGCTTCCTACCCGCATTCGGTTCTTCGGAATACCAGTAGCGCGCCGTCCGGATGCCGCGATAATCGGGGCCATAGGTTCCATCCACCTGCATGGTCAGCGCGGCGCGATCGATCTCCCTGCCCGGTTCTTTAACGAGTACCGACAGATCGTCGCCCTCAATCGTGTCCGGAATATCAATCCCGGCAAGAGAAAGCAGCGTCGGCAGAATATCCGGCGTATTGATCGGGGTTGAAATTTTCCGCGCGTTCCCTTCGGTCACCTTTGGATAGCTGAGCAGGAACGGAACCCGGATCGCCTCATCATAGGGATGCCGTTTAGCAAAATATTTGATGCCCTGCGAGCCCATCATTTCGCCGTGGTCCGAGGTGAAGACCAGAATGGTGTTATCCGCAATCCCCAGCTCATCCAGCGTCGCGCGCAGATCGCCGACACATTGATCGATGGCGGTGCAGTGCGCATAGTAGCCCTGCAGCTCTTTGCGAAGCTGCGCTTCGGTAAAGTCCTCCGTGAACTGGATGTTCGGGCGCAGCTTCAACGATTCCGGCGGATACGTTTTCTGCAAATCTTTCGGCGAAAGTTTATGCGTATAGTGCGGACCGCCGAAGGAGAGGAAAAAAAGGAATGGTTTATCATCCTTCGCATGCCTGCGGATGAAGGCCTGCGCATCTTTCGTCTGCGCGTACCCGTCATACTTACCCTCCCAAACCTTCACTTCCGGGTCATTATTATCGTAATACTTCGAGTTGGCGTAATTATGGGTGCATTCGAGCACCTTCCAATACTCGTAACCCTGGCGCCGTTCCGGCGGAATGTAGGCCGAGCGGCCGTGCCCGTCGAGATGCCACTTGCCGACGTACGCCGTGTTGTAGCCCGCATCCTTGAAAATTTCGGCCATGCAGTATTCATTCGGATCGAGGTACAGATCGTTTTTATACATCCCGGTCGAAAGCGGGAAACGGCCGGTTTGCAACGCGGCGCGGTACGGCGTACAGACCGCGCAGACCGAAACCGCCGTTTCAAAATTAAGTCCCTCCTTCGCGAGCGTATCGAGATTCGGCGTGCGGACATTCGGGTCGCCCGCATACCCCGTCGCCTGCGCCCGCCACTGATCCGTCAGGATAAATAAAACATTGGGGCAACGTGACGTTGCATCCACAGAGGAGCGTGACGCTCCCGCCGAAGAAGCTGCCGCTAAAAAAAGCGATGCCAGCACACCCCATGTTGATTTCGGCAAACAGATCATACTTCGTTTCCTCATAAACCCTCTCCGAAGTGGTACGGATCGCAAAATATCATTTCTTAACAGCATTATAAAAAAACCTCCCCGCCTGCACGGGGAGGCCTTCATGACATAAGCGATCTGCAGGCTAGTCCGTGACCTTGTAGAACGCGTTGGCGGCGGGCGGAGCCGTATCGGTCAACGTTTCGGTGTCCGAAGTAGCGGCAATGCTGGCCACTTCGTTGGTGAACGACGGGGCAGCCGTCAGGTCGGTTTCACGCCACAGATAGTAGGTCGTGCCGGAAGACAATCCGCTGACTACGACTTCGAACTCCCCGGAACCGTTCATGGTACCGCTTTCGATGACCAAAGGATCGCCTGAACTGCCTTCGGCCGACAGCGTGGTGTTGGTTCCGTCATAGGACGCCATCGCGGTGGCTCCGCCGGAGCCGGTAATATACCCGTCGCTGATCATGCCGTTCAGCTCGGTCGTCCGGTCGGCGTTGACGATCAGTTCCGCGCCCTCGGAGATATCGATGGTGCAGCTTCCATCCGACAGCAGGTCGATATCCGCGGCCGTAACGGTTCCGGCCATCAGGTCAACATGCCCGGTTCCACCGTTGGTCAACACCAGTGTGCCGTCGACGTCCAGGGTTCCGCCCAGCATGGCAAACTCGGTATCGCCTTCCACCGCAAGATAAAGATCACTGCCCACCGTCATCGTGCCAAAGTTGGTGATGGAGGTGAATGCGGTGGCCTGCTCGGACAGGGTCATGTCATGTGCAACCGAGAATGTTCCACTCGCGGCATTATGAACCATCGTCGTTCCGGCTACGGAGGCGAAATAGCCATAAGGATCGGAGCGGGATACGTTTAACCACCCTTCGTTGGAGATGACACTCAGTGAATCCGCCTGCATCGCCGTCTTCAAAATACCGGCCTGAATATACCCGTCCGCTTTGTTCTGGATGGTTTGCGTTTCATTCTTCATCTGCAACCCGCCGGTTGAGCCGGCCCGGAAGTAGCCCTCGTTGATCAGGGTTGCCTCTGCACTACCGTCGATTCTTCCCATTTCGACAGATCCAGAAAAAATATTCGTCGCGCCAGCCGCATTGTAGACCGTGAGCTCGCCGCCGTTAGCATCATACCCCATAAAAAATGCTTTGGTGGTAGTGAGCGTACCCCGGTTCGTAAATGTACCGGCATCAAACTTCAGATTCCACCCTAGATCGAGCAACCCGTTCATGGTGTTTTCGAAGGAAAATCCGTCGCCAAATCCTGAGGTGGACTTGGCGCTCGAACTTGCGAGAGTCGAAATCGTTCCATCGTTCACAACCGTTCCGCCGCTGATATCAAAATCAACTTTCGCGGTCATGGTTCCGCTGTTGTTCACCACGGTATTGGCACCGATATTGATATTGTTCGAAACACTCTGCATCAAGCCCGAGTTGTTGATGGTGGCCTGTCCGTTGCCCATTGTTTCGATATCGCCAACGACGTTTACATCGCCGAGATTCTCCAACAAGGCAACCGAGTTGACTCCGTCCGCCAGCGTCAGATCAGTCGTCACATCGACCACCCCGGTGACGTCATTCGTAAACAGGGCCGTAGAGGCCAGGATATTGGTCACGCCGCCGTCCACAGCCTCGACCTCGGCCGCCGACGCCAGATTGATGGCATTGGCTGTAAACTGACCGGCGTTGTACACAAGATTCGAAGCCAAAGCCAGGTTCAGCGTAGTTCCGATCGTATTGGTTCCGTAATTGATCAACTTCGTTGGATCGCCAATCTCAGAATAACCCGTTTGTTTAATGGATCCGTTCATCACTATATCCGCCGTCGTTGTAAGCGTTCCGTCGGACGTCGTCGTCAAGTTTCCGGGCACTGAATATTTTCCGAGATCAATATCGTTTGCCACCGCCAAACCGGCGGCATCAATCTCAACCGAATCACCATAGGTAATAATTACCTGATCATCCGATTCAGGAAGTTTTCCGTAATTGGTCCAGCTACCGTCGGGCTTGTATTGCCAGTTCAGGGTATTGGTCCAAAGGTTATCCGTCCCGGGATCTACATCATAATAGCGCACCAGCTCAGCCGATGCGGTTGCAGCACAGAAGAGTACTGCGAATCCGAACCATGTAATTTGTTTCTTCATTTCTATTCTCCTTTTCTTGTTAGGTCTTCTGTTTCAACCAAAAAACGATTCCCGGACTACTTGCGTATGCGGCGCCCAATGAGCAGCACTGCTCCACTTAAAAGAATAAGACCGAGCGTCGCCGGTTCCGGAATGACATAGAGCTTGGTGTGATCACCATCGAAGGTCACCGCCAGCTCACCGTCCAGATCGGTGCCGTCATACTCAAACACGCCCAGCGCAATGGCATCGGTCCAGTCATCGTAGACATCGCCATCCACCCAGATTTCGCCGCCGCTCATCAGCACGGAATAGTTGGCGTAGACGTTTTCGTCTTCGAGATTCATGGCCAGGGCCCCGAGGTCGAGGAGCCCGCTGTTCAGATCGATGAGCCCGCTTCCGCCATTGGTCATGACCAGCGCCCCGCCAAGCGTCAAGGTTCCGGCGTCCATGACCAGCTCGGTTTTGCCCAGCAGCGCGAGAGAAAGATCGCCGCCCACCGACATCGTGCCCGAGTTGGTGATGGAGGTGAATGCGGTGGACTGCTCGGACAGGGTCATATCATGCCTAACCGTAAATGTTCCGCTAGCGGCATTATGAACCAGCGTCGTTCCGGCTACGGAGGTGAAATAGCCGAAAGGATCGCCGCGGGTTACAAGGATTTCCCCTTCGTTGGAGATGATGCTCACCGAATCCGCCTGCATCGCCGTCTTCAAAATACCGGCCTGAATATACCCGTCCGCTTTGTTCTGGATGGTTTGCGTTCCATGATTCAACTGCATCCCGGATGTCGCGCCGGCGAGAATATCACCCTCATTGATCAAGGTTGCCGTTGCGGAACCGGCTTTATTTCCCATTATCAGGGAACCACCGGGGTCAATCGTCGCGTCTTTCGCGTTGTAGACCGTAAGCTCGCCGCCCGAAGCGGTAGCCCCAATATAAATCGATTTACCCATAGTGACCATTCCGCGGTTCGTAAACGTACCGGCATCGAGGTTCAGCTGCCACCCCAGATCGAGCACCCCGTTCGTTGTGTTTTCGAAGGCAAACCCGTTGTCAAACACAGATGCGGGCTTGGTCGCTGAGCCTTCAACAGTCGAAATGGTTCCATCATTCACAACCCTTCCGCCGCTGAGGTTAAAATCAATCTGCGCCGTCATGGTTCCGCTGTTGTTCACCACCGTGTCGGCACCGATATTGATATTGTTAGCGGTACTCTCCATCAAGCCGGAGTTGTTGATGGTGACCGACCCGTTGCCCATCGTTTCGATATTGCCGGTAACCAGGTTGGTTCCGGCGTTCACGAACGTGACCGAAGAGCCCGCGCCGTTGCCGAACTGCTGCGCGCCCGCCACATTGATGACGCCGGTCGCCGTGTTGGTAAAGAAGGTGGTTCCGTTTGCGCCTGCGCCCAAGTACATATTTGCGGCATCGAGCGTGCCTTCGTTGGTGATGCGGCTTGTGCCGATGTGGGTTTCAAAACCCGCGCCGACATTCATATCGCCCTGGTTGAGCATGGTAACCGCTGCGCCTGCCCCTTCGCTGAGCTTCATCGCGCCCGTCGTGGTTACGGTTCCGTCCGCCGTGTTGGCAAAGAAAGTGGTTCCGTTTGCGCCTGCGCCCAAGTACATATTTGCCGCATCGAGCGTGCCTTCGTTGGTGATGCGGCTGGTGCCGATACTCGTCTCAACGTCGCCACCGACGTTCATGTCGCCCTGGTTCTGCAACACAGCAACTGAATTATCTCCACTGGCCATCGTAAAATTAGCCGTCACATCGACCACCCCGGTGACGTCATTCGTAAACAGAGCTGTGGATGCCATCATAGTGCCACCGCCAACATCGGTCTCGGCCGCAGTCGCCAGCGAGATGGCATTGGCTGAAAACTGACCGGCGTTGTACACACGATTCGAACCCGAAGCCAGATTCAGTATGGTTCTGATCGTATTGGTTCCGTAATTGATCAACTTCGTTGGATCGCCAATCTCAGAATTACCCGTCTTTTTGATGGATCCGTTCATCATTATATCCGCCGTCGTTGTAAGCGTTCCGTCGGACGTCGTCGTCAAGCTTCCGTGCACTCCATATTTTCCGAGATCGATTTCGTTTGCCACCGCCAAACCGGCGGCATCAATCTCAACCGAATCACCAAAGGAAATAATTACCTGATCATCCGATTCAGGAAGCTGTGCGTAATTGGTCCAGCTGCTGTCGGGCTTGTATTGCCAGTTCAGGGTATTGGTCCAAAGGATATCCGTCCCGGGATCTGCATCATAATAGCGCACCTGCTCAGCGGACGCGCCGAGGGTTAAGCCGATCAATACGGCGGCCATAACTGCGACTCTTTTTTTCATGATGCCTCGCTTTCTGCCTTGATCAGGATAACCACAACGACTCAGCGTCGCGCCCTATGATTAAAAATTACTTCTACCACTATCTTTTGCCATTGTCAAATCCCAATCTGCAATATGTTTAGATGGTCACGTCTGGCGATGTGATCAGGGTTCAAGGCGCACCTGAACTTGATAAAACCCGACCGGGAGATTGGTATTGGAGGAGGTGTCGAAAAATTCGGATTGGGCAACCAGATTGGAGGCCACCGGCATAAATCCGCTCAGCAGATTCGTCGTCCAGAGGACATCATAAACCCGGGCGGGTTTAGCCTCCCAGCTCAGGCTGCGGGATCCGGTGCGGATAATCTCAAACGGCTCGGCGGAGACCGGGCTGATTCCCGCGACCGGAAACTTTTCCCCTAAATATGACGACCATTAGACTCGGTCTCAAAATTTCCGCCAACCCGCATAAATATGCGTGGTGTTTCGGCTATTGCATCTCTTCAGACCCTCCAAATAACCCGGTAATTCCGTCTTGCTAATTGGCGCTTTTACCGCAAATATGCCAACTATGTTTACAAGATTACTAAAAATGCCTAAGGGATCGTTCTTCCTTCTGGGGCCTCGCGCCACAGGGAAATCGACCTGGATTGAGCAAAATTTTCCGGATGCAACCACCTATGACCTGCTGAACTCAAAAGATTTTCTGCGGTTCACGCGTGATCCTTCGGTACTTTTCCAGGAAACGGAATTTCTCCCGGAAACCTCATGGGTGGTCATCGATGAAATCCAGAAAGTCCCCGCCCTGCTTGATGAGGTCCACCGACTCATTGAAAAACGAAAACTGCGCTTTGTCCTTTCGGGATCAAGTGCACGAAAACTCCGCCACGGTGGAAGCAACCTTCTTGCCGGGAGAGCGGCGATCAAACAGTTTTTTCCGCTCACCAGCGCGGAAATGAATTTTGACTTCGATCCCGAGTCCATCTTTCAATACGGCTCGCTGCCTCTTTCGGTTACGGGAGACGACCCCGAGGAATATTTAAGCGCCTATGCAGATGCCTACCTTCGGGAGGAAATACAAGCCGAAGCATTGACCCGAAACATTGGCGGGTTCAGCCGCTTCCTTGAAATAGCGGCTCGGCAAAATGCCCAACTGACCAACCTGTCGGGAATTTCACGAGACGCCGCGGTTCCGCGTCAAACAGTTGCCAACTACTTTGAAATCCTGAACGACACCCTGCTGGGCCATTGGCTTACCCCGTGGAAACTTAAACGGGCAACCAAGCAGGTGGCCCATTCAAAATTCTATCTGTTCGACTGCGGCATTGCGCGGGCGCTTTCGGGACGCCTTCCATACCCCCCGACACAGGAAGAAAAAGGCGCACTGCTCGAAACCTTTATTCTCAACGAAGTCAGGGCATTCTTTGCATACAACAACATCCGCTATCCGCTCCATTTCTGGAGAAACTACGACGGCACAGAGGTCGACCTTCTTTGCGAAACCAGGAACGGATTTACAGCGATTGAAATCAAAGCATCCGAATCGTGGGAACGGCGCTACTCCAGAGGGCTTGTACGGATTCAAAACGAACTGTCTCCCGCCAATGCAGTGCTGCACGGGGTCTATTGCGGAAGCCGTCCGGCAAAACTCGGCTCGGTTCATGTGCACCCGGTTATGGATTTCCTGAAAAAACTATGGGCCGGGGAAATCTTCGAATAGTTGCTGCAAAACAACGATGGTTCTTAAAAAAAGCTCCAATGCCTGGAAGAATTCGATACGGCACGACTTACCGATTTCCGGTAACCCGCATAAATATGCGTGGCGTTTCGCCTTTGAAAAGGCATGTTGTTCCGCCTTTAGGCGGCTATTCAGCAGTGCCTCTCAACCAAACCGCCTAAAGGCGGAACAACGTGCCTTTAAAGCCCGCGGTACTGTTCAAGCCAATATCCATATCGAGACGCCCTGCCTCTTCGCAGGCGAACACCATCATTTCGAACCACTCCTCCGAGGCGAACCGAACCGAGCCTTCAGGGTTCAAGGCGCACCTGAACTTGATAAAACCCGGACGGGAGATTGGTATTGGAGGAGGTGTCGGAAAATTCGGATTCGGCAACCAGATTGGAGGCCACCGGCATAAATCCGCTCAGCAGATTCGTCGTCCAGAGGACATCATAAACCCGGGCGGGTTTGGCATCCCAGCTCAGGCTGCGGGATCCGGTGCGGATAATCTCAAACGGTTCGGCCGAAACGGGGCTGATTCCGGCAATATAGGTTTCCAGATAGGTCCAGCCGGGATTGCCCGACATGGCATGGGCATCATTACCGGTGATCAAACCGAAATATTGTTGTTCCCACCAGTCGGGCATTCCATTGCCGTCAATGTCGGGCGCATCGAATGCCAGCTCATGGTTCCGGATGTCGATATCGTCGACGAACACCGAATCCGGGTTATCGTTGGAGAACTGCACCTGCTCAATGTCCGCGGAACCGGCAGACAACGGCAGGCCGGCGGCAACGGTCGTTCCGTCCATGCTGAGATTCCAGCTCATGGAATCATAATCACAATAGACGTCGAAGCGCGTCCAAACCTGGGTGGCCACCGGCACCTCCAACTCAACCGGAACCGTGTTGCTGTAGACGGCCAGCATCAGGTTGGTGCTCACAAAAAAGGCAACGCCGGCGTTTTCGGCAGCGACCACCGGGTTGACTTCCGGTGCGCCGGTAACGAATACCTGAAAGCGGGTCCAAAGGGCGGACTCATGGTTTGTCAGGGAATGCGAAACCGCCCCATTCTGAACCTGAAGTGCCTGCGAACCATTGAACACCTCGTTGGTCTGCACAGAGCCCAATCCGTGTTCCACTGTCCAGCTGTTCTGTCCAGCAATGGAACCGACGGTCACATTCTCAAACGATTCCTCCAGCAACACCGATGCACAGGTGCACATGACAGACAGATATAAGAAACCACAAACCGTCTTTTTCATCATTAAAGCTTCCATTTCGCTAATTCCACGGATCAAGAATTGCAGACTACGCCCACAAACAACAGCATCATATTATTTTTTGTAATATAAAACAGCATGCACCTTGACACAACTGATAATGAATGTTTTTTTTGTAACAGATGTCGCCCCCCTCTCTTCAGATGGGGGCCATCAATCTGGACACGGAAACGTTCATTAAATCAGATTTAAACCGGGGAGATTATAGATGAGGCGATTAAATATTGTGAGTATAGCCACGAAAAGGCACAAGAAGCACAAAGACCTGGGCTATTGTGTTTTCGTGTTTCTTGTGCCTCTTTGTGGCCATAAATCCGTTCCATGGAATTCGCAATATTTAACTTCCGGAGCAATAGAATGACTGGATTCTTTTTTGCTTTTTTGTTTTTTATCGGTCCCGCCCAGGCACCGGAGAGCCCGGTATATGATGTGACGGCATACGGGGCAGTGGCCAACGACGGACTGAGCGACACGGCAGCGGTTCAGGCGGCGTTAAGCGCAGCGACGTCCGCGGGAGGCGGAACGGTGTATCTTCCGGCAGGAACCTATGAGGTCGATAGCCTGAATATCGGCAGCAACACGGAAATGATCGGAGACCGGGCCGGCGCCACGGTCCTGAAACGGGAACCGGGAACCGACCAGCCGTTGTTGGTGGCCGGCGCGGTCAGCAACATTACCGTCCGCGCCATCGCCTTCAACGCCAATAAAGCCCAGACATCGGGTACCCCCCAGTGCCTGCGTTTTATCGATACGGAAGATTTTCTGGTGGCCGATTGCGTGCTGCACGATTCCACCGGCCACACGCTCTATTGCAACGGAACAACCAACGGCACCATCAGGAATTGTGAGTTTTATGATGGCACCGCGGCCTCCGTCTACATGGTCGCCTGCGATAACATACAGGTTGCCGGATGTTTTTCCCGCACCAGTGGCGAACACGGCTATCAATTCAAAAACTGCGGGAATGTTAAATTTTCCGCCGCACATGCCACGGAAAACAACGGGTCCGGTTTCTTTATAGACAGTTGTGACGACGTCGTGCTGGAAGGCTGTCTGGCTCAAAGCAATACGAACAGCGGGTTCCGGGTTTATTCCACCGCCCTGCTGAACCAAAACATTACGTTTAACGGATGCGTTGCCCGGCTTAACGACACCGGGTTCTCCATCACCGACGCCCGGCATTTTGATCTGGCCGGTTGCATGGCCAATGAAAACGGAACCGGGATGGCCCTGGTGGATAACCTGCAACTATGCAGCGACTTTTCACTCACTGGGTGCCATATGGTCGGCAACCAGAAAGAAGGCATTACCCTGCTGGGCGCGACCGCCGGCAAAATCGAAGGATGCCTCATCAATAACAATTCCCAATCACAGACCAACGCCTACGACGGAATCCACATGGCCGACGGCGGGGGACAAACCTGCAGCAGCATCCGGATTGCCGGATGCTCCCTGATCGATTCCCAGCCTGTCCCGACCCAAAGGCGGGGCATCACAACGACCGGCGGCAGCGATGAAATGACCATTCTCTACAACGACGTTGCCGGCAACAGCAGCACCCCGGCCATCCAGCTGGAAGGCACCAACAACACCGCGACCTTGAACATTACCCTCTGAATGAATGGCCTGAAACGTAAAGAAGCAAGCGTATGAAGATAAAAAAAACAGTTCTGACCAGTGCGATGGCGGCTTTTGCTATGCTGACCCAGGCGAGTGTCGTAATCAACCTGAAAACAGGCTCCGCTTCGGCAAACACACCATCCCAGACCCATACGCTCACTAATCTGGGCGGCACGGTTACGTTGGATGGCAGCCCGGTTCTCGGTGCGGTCGATGGAACCGAAAACGCCTTCAGCACCAATTCCGCGTCGGGCAGCATCCGGATTGAATATCTGGCGGTTGACGCGACGTTCAGCCCAGACCAGTGGAATGGAGGCAACCTGACGGGTGAATTTTCGACGGATGGAACTGCAAAATTCCACTACAAGGACTCGGGTTTAGGCGTTAATGGTGTGGGCGACTCGAACCTTTTAATAAACGCAGGGCAGGCGATTATGATTAAGTTCGACCTGGGTTCACTTAATCTTGCTGAAAATACAGCGCTGGTACTGACGCAGGTAAAGGCCGATACAGGCGTTGCCTACTGGAAGCGAACCGATGTTGCTGTCGGAACGACTGGTGCAGGGGAAACGTTCACGCCGGGAGTGCATCAAACGATCACGGATGGAGACCTCTTTGCCGTGGTTCATTCCGGGACGGATACGCGCCTGGAGCAGATCGGAATGGATATTATTCCCATCCCGGAGCCATCGACGGTATACAACATTGAAGACTACGGCGCCGACGGCACGGACCAGCTTGACGATACGGCCGCTATTCAGATGGCAGTGAATGCGGCCGGAGCGGCCGGCGGCGGTGTGATACGCATTCCTGCCGGAACCTTCTATGCGCATCGTGTCACTTTGACCGATAATATTACGGTTCGCGGCGATGACCGCGCGACCTCCATCCTGTCGCTGCCAACCAACATTACGATATCACCGAGCTGGATCCTCCAGACACCTGATGGGAGCCGCCAGAAAAACATCACCCTCTCCGACCTCACGATGTATGGCAATCAGGATCACTATGCCGCCGTTAACGATGTGGATCCGGTCATGAGGGCAACCCGGCTTCATAGTATCGACAACCTGCTGGTTGAGCGCTGCACGGTTGAAGATTTTCGGACGGCCCTGCTGATCATGAGCTGTTCGTATGTGACGGTGCGCGACTGCCTTGGTATTGATAACCACAGCCTGGCCTACAGTTTTTACTCCTGCGATCAGGTGGTTATGGAAAATACCATCGCGGACTACTGTGGCGCGCAGGGTTACGGTTTTTGGAATCTGAACAGCCTTACCCTGCTCAACTGCGAAGCCCGTCGATGCCGATGGAGGGAAGAGTTCCACGGCAAAACGTCCGGATCCTACACCTTTGATGGTTCCAAGCAGGTTAAAGTGATCAACTGCCTTGCCGAAGACAGTTATGCCGGCGGTTGGTGGGCGCTTTCCACCGTAGATACACACACATCCAACGGCCTTCCGCCCGTAGACATCGCGTTTTACAACTGCATTGCCCGCAACAACGCCGGTTCCGGCATCTCCATGAGAGTTGCCGACCGAACCACGATTGAAAACTGCATGGTCACCAACAACGGGACCTTCGGCATCGAGTTCTTGAAAACGCACGACGATAACGAGGCCGGAATGAAGCTGGAAAACTTTACCATCAGCAACAGCCTGATTGCCGATAACGGTGAAGAAGGCATTCTTCTGCACGGAGTCAAATACGGCACGATTCATAACTGCGACATTCTCAACAACTCCAGCTCGCAGCCGGGAGGATTTGATGGAATCCGCATGAAAGGAAAAGTGACGGACTACGATCGGACAACGAAACGAGTGATCGTTGCGGAATGCACCATTTCAGGCGCAAATCAAAACTATGCGGTGAGAACAATCGAAGAAACTGACCATGTGCACGTTCTGGGCTGCGATGTCCGCAACAATACCCAATCTCCAGCCGTCAGCCTGACCGGAACCCACTCGGGAACCGGAGACCTCATCGAATAGCGTTTCCCGCTATCCCCCAAACAGACATACGCGGGGCAGGCGGGACGCCTGCGATACAAATAACTGTACCGCAGGCGTCCCGCCTGCTCCACGCAGAGCAACCCATGCTCTGCAGCCCTTCTTCAAATCATGTAAATCCTGTTAAAAACTCGCTACTCCACGACCTTGATGGTCACCGGGCCGAGCAGGCCGGAGGGCTGTAGCGGGGAGTCGGCTTTCCAGGGATTGTAAAGCGAGAAAGTATAGCGCTTATCGGAGCGCGGAACGCTTCCGTCCAGCCATGCGGGCAGGCGTTTTGCGGTTCCCTTTGCGTGTCGTTCCACGCCATCGGGATCAAATTTCATATCACCAATCAGCCGGTTCACCCAGAGGTTGACCACTTCGATTTCGACTACGTTTTTGCCTGGCTTCGGCTCAATTTCGATCTGCCACGGCGCACACCAGACCGTGCCGAGCTTTTTGCCGTTGAGCGTCACATTCGCCAGATTCTTAACCGTGCCCAGATCCAGGAAATATTTCCGACCTTTCTCGGCCGACGGCATCGTAAAACTTTTCGTATAGGTCGCCCGGCCCGAATAATATTTGATGCCGTCGTCGGCATTCTTCGACCAGTCGGTCAGCATCGGGAAGGTGGTTTTCGCCGGCCCGCCCCACGCAGGATCAAAGCTGACTTCCCACGCACCTTCGAGCGTTTTCATCGTTTCGAGCGTCTGAATATTCGTGCCCGTTGCCGGTTTTTCCTGGTTCGCGAAAAAGATAAAGCCCGACTGGCGCGGCGCAAATTCGAGGTTCAAACTGACGCGGCCATCCGACTTCTTAAACTCAGGCAGCATTCGGGCCTTTCCGGTAACTGCATCAAACCACTGCGGCGAAGTTCCGTCGGTGCGGAACGAGAATTCGGTCGTTACGTTTTCATCGGTTCCGTTCACCACAAAGAACAGATCACCTTCGGGCAATCGACGTTGAATCCATTTCCAATGGCCCCGACTTGTTCCATGGTCATCCAGATGGACACCGGTCAAAACCGGACTGATGACCGCAGGCTCCATCTTCTCTTTAACCAGCACCTCTGCGAGCGGTTCGCCCCACAGGATTTTGCCTTTCCCATAGGTATGTGCTGTCGCCTTAACGCCGTCACAGTCGCCCCAGATCTCATCCGCCATTTTCCGGATAGTGGCATCGGCCTGGGGCTGTTTGCGCAAACTCGGCGAAAGCTTCGGTTTTGGCGCCATCACGATTGCCCCCGCCTTAACGAGTTCGCCAATGCGTTTGACGAGCTGCGGCGTCATCGCATCCGACTCGTTCGGAACCACCAGCATCTTATACGCAATACCGTCCGGCGTTGTGAGCATTCCATCTTTGACGGTGATGCGGGTAAGCAGCACGTCCAGATCGCCAAAATCACAATCGTATCCACGCGGCAATGAATAGATCGAATCCGAATGCAGTTTTGTGAAGCTGTAGTTTTTAGGCGAACCTTCCCCATAGAAGAAGAGCACATCGCCAACAAAGCGCCCCTGCTGGAGCAGATAACTCGTCCGCGCTAGATACGTGCTGAAGGCGGGCATTTCCGGCCACCATGTATGACCGCGGTTAAAATGGGTTCCCGCCTGCCCGAGCGTAAGCCCCGGCTTTATGTCATCCCCATACGGCTGCGCGGTGTAGACGTGATATCCAACATGATTAATTCCGGCAGAAAAGAAACTGTCGCCCCACGGTTTCAGATCCCAAAACGCGGTACTGAAATCAGTTCCCTTGGTTGTCGAGGTCACGGTAAACGCCTCGGTGGTAATCACTTTTTTCCCATACAGGTGCGCAGGGCTGCTCGCCATTTTTGTGTAATAATATCCGCCGTTTTCGACCATCGTCAAATCGGCGGTTTTGGCGGCTGAAATCACATTCAACGTTCCGTTATCACCATACGCCTCCAATGAACTTTTCTTGCCTGCGGCATGACATAAATCACGGAAATGCCCGAAATAGTTTTCCGTCACCATGTCGCAAACCGTCGTGCGTAAGTCCCACAGGAACCGTTCAGAATCCAGGTCGGAATCCACCCCCCGGCCAATCATCACGGGCAGATACGGCGTAATGTCGTACCCGTTCCGCTTCTCGAACTCTTCGGGCATTTTCGGCGTCCAGTTCTGCGAGCCCGCTTCATAACTGTCGATATGAACCGTATCGAACCGGCCGCGTGTTTCGGGATCGTCGAGCCACGGCTGAATTGCCTGCGCCCAATGGGCGTCGAGCGATGCTGCACTGAGCTTATCATTTTCCAGCCCTTCCGCCCCACACCCTGCCGGACGAACCTCCGAGCCCGTCGGTGTGTAGCCGAAACGCAGTACCGTCCAGTTGCCGGGCGGAACCTTCCAATCGAGTTCGCCGTCGGCATTCATCTTGGAGGACAGGTTAATGATGCTCTCTTTTTTGATGATGTCCGATGCAGGTGCCGGGTTTTCATAATGCTCAATCTCAGAAAACTCCATTAGGTGCCGGAATGAGAAAAAGGATTTGGAGGTCCAGTTTCCGATACGATATGCCGCACTGAGCCTCAGCTCATCGAGCGGCAAATCGCGTTCGCCCGACAATACGACGCGCCAGTATTTGGCGGGCTTGGCCGTAAAGTTAAAATCAAGCGGCGTGTAGCCTTGAAGTGCAAACGGATGAACCGTTTCCCACGCTGTGCCGTCGTCCGAGCGTTGCAGCTCGCCGGTCGCCAGCATATCCGAAATCCACGGCGTACTGAACGCAGGGTAGAGACGGAATGAACGTGCGGCAAAGGGTTTCTCATAGGTCAGTGTAATGTGGCGCTTTTTTTCCAACGCCGCCGGCAGCATCGCAAGGTCGGCTCGGGTTTGCTTAAAGTCATAGCAGTAGCTGCTGAACCCGATGGACGGAACCGGATCGTTCGAAAGTTTGGTCGGATCAAAACCGGACACGTCCGAAGTAATGACCGGAACGGGCTCATCGATTTCGCTTTTCGGAGTCGGGAAAGCGACGACGGCGATTTCGCGGTAAAAGTCGAAACCGTGGCGCGGCATCGGCAACTTGCCTTGGAAACGTGTTCCTCCTTTGAGTTTGAGCTCACTCCACGTCACGCGCTGCATCGCCAGTTCCGGCGTGATGGCGGGACCGCCCGTCGATGACCACCCCTCCATCGAGTTATAAAGGTTGACGCTCATCCCCAGCTCGTCCGCTTTTTTGAGCGCCTGCTTCATCAGCTTGCGCCATTCGGGACTCAGCACCCTTACGGGCTGCAACGCGGTACTGGGCTGTGTGAAAAAGTGAGCAACATTGAATAGCCTCACCTCCTGAATCCCCGCCTCTTTCATCGCCTCCAAGTCGGCATCAATGCCTTCAGCCGTTACGCGCCCGTTCAACCAATACCAGAAAACACCCGGCGCACATTCGGCAGGCGGCTGTTCAAATTTCTCAACCAACGACTCGCCGGCAAACCCATTCGCGGCCAAACCCAGCACCAACATCCATTTCAATACGTTCTTCATCTAACAACCTTTCCAAACCCTGGAAGCAGGCGGGACGCCTGCGATACAATCCATCGTACCGCAGGCGTCCCGCCTGCTCCACGTAAAGCAAAACCATGTTATCCCGTCAAAAAAAATTCCCGTTCCTATTCCGCAACCTCAACAGAAACCGCGTCGAGGGTGACGACGGTTTTTTCGGTGACGGTTCCATAATTCAGTGCACCGAAAGCCAGGGTGTAGCCGGAAATATTGGCGGAATAATCAGCGAGGGTTTGCGTCAGCACCGAATCCCCGCCCGTGCTGGTGGTGCCCTCCAGCTCGATGACGGCCTGCGTGCCATCCAGCGTAAAGGTGATGGTGCTCGGCAGGCCGTTGAGGTTAGCCACCGTTGCGCTGCTTGCACTCGCCCCCTGAAGCGCCTGATAAATGATGCGCCACGAAGCGGGGTCGCCCTGCTGCTCCAGCCGGAACCCGATGCCGTCATCCAGCGCGTTGGCCTGAGGGTTGAACTTTCCGGCGGCATCGTCGCCGATCGAAAAATAGAACACGTTCCGGCCGCCCCCGTTGACCCCGGTAATCGAAGCAATATCGAAACGGGCCGATACCGGATGATCGTAAAAATTGTAGAGTTTCGCGCCATTGAACATCGACACATCCCCGTCCTGGTTCACGGTCGTGTTGAGCGCGGCCTGGGCTGAGCCGTTCGGAATGCCGACATCCATCACCAGCTGCCCGCCGGTCGGGGTTGTTGCTGCTCCCGCCCCCTGAAGGTATTCCGTCCAGTTGGTATTGAGTGACCCACCGAAGGAATCATTCCAAACCTCGACGCCAATTCCGCCGCTTGACTCCTTCACAACATAAAACCGGTTGGTGGCATCGTCCATTTCAACCACGATTTCCATGAGCCCGTTGGATGCCGCCAATTCAACCGAAACTTCCTGCCAGTCGGGATCGGTCAGCGACTCGGATGTCAGGATGTCGTAGCGGTAGGTTTGGCGAACCGGGTGGCGCAACGTAATCTGGGAACCGGACACCGACGGGGCCACCACAAATGGAATCCCCTCGTTTAAAGCCGCCTTCAGAGGGATCAGCGCATCCTTGAGCGGAGCAACGATTTCGGGGTGTTGGTCAAAAAGGTTGTCCGATTCGCCGGGATCAAGGTCGAGGTCGTAGAGCTGGTCGGCATTTTCTGTTACACGTCCCGTCGGGTTGTCCGGATCGTGCTCGATATATTTCCATTTTTCCTGCCGGATCGAATAGATGGCACTCGGGCTGCGCGTCAGAACCGTATCGCGCGGCGATGCCGCACTCTCCCCTGTCCAGACCGGCAGGAAACTCAAACTGTCAACCGCGCTTTCAGGCGCAGACACATCAAGCAGATCCGCACAAGTTGCCATCACATCCGTTAAACAGAACAGACGATCATCGGTGATGTTTGCCGGAATGTGGTTGCTCCAGCTAACGATGAACGGTATGCGGCTGCCGCCTTCAAAAACGGCATGTTTTCCGCCGCGCAGTTCTCCATTGCTCAGATGCCCTGCAGAATAGGCTTCCCACATCGGCTCGTTTCCCCATTGTATCGCAGAGGCTTCACTTGTTGAAATAACCGCCCCGTTATCGCTGGTAAAAATAACCAGCGTATCATCCAGCCGACCCGTGGTGCGGAATGCATCGAGCAGTGCACCGACCTGTCCGTCGAGTTCATGCAGAAAATCGCCGTAAAGCCCGATGCCGCTGCTGCCGATAAACTCCGCGGCGGGCGTGATGGGTTTATGCGGCACCGTCGATGAAAAAAAGAGGAACAGGGGCTCGTTGGTCGGCGCCGACTCAATATATTCAACCGCCTTGGCCAGGGTGTCGCCGGCCACTTCATCCTGCGCGAAACGCACATCTTCGCTCCAAGGATCTACGCTGTTGGCGCTGTTCACCGTCACCACATCATTTGACCCGCGCCCGTAAAATTTATCGTTCTCGATATAAAAATCCGGTTCGTTCAACACGTTGGCGGCCAGCCCGAAAAAGTGGTTGAAGCCGACATCCAACGGCCCGCCCTCAATGGTCGGCTGGCTCCAGTCGTAGCGCTCGCCATACGAATCGCCGTAGCCGACGCCGAGATGCCACTTTCCGAACGCCGCCGTATTGTACCCCTTTTGCTGGAACAGCGTCGGCAACGCCACCACCCCGCGTTCCAACAATGCATTCGGCCCGGCGGGATGGATCACGCCGGTCGGCGGATGCAGCGGACTGCGCCACCAGTAGCGGCCGCTAAACAGACTGACGCGCGACTGCGAACACGTTGACGACGGCGTATAGGCCTGGGTAAAGCGCATGCCGTTTGCGGCGAGGCTGTCAATGTGCGGCGTCGCAATATTCGTCGCGCCATAACACCCCACATCGCCATAGCCCAGGTCGTCAGCGAAGATAATCAAAACATTCGTAAACGATACCCCGCCCGTATCGGGCATTCCGTCGGAAGGATCCAGCGGATCGAGCCCGTTCGCCTGTTCATAGATGTCAGAAAGCGAATCGTTGTCATAATCGCCATCGGAGGCGCGCACCCAGTCGATCTCGAAATTTCCGAGGCCGTTGCAGGGATTGATGCGCATTCGGCTGATCGTCTGTCCATCCCAGTCCGGGTTTCCTCCAAGCGGAAGGATGACGGTTTCAAACTGTCCGCTTGAATACGGGATAGCGATTTTACGTGTGTTGTCCATCACATCGTTCGAGCTGGTTGCCCAGCGTAAGGTCAGTGTGGACGAGGCATCGGACTTCACCCGTACGAGCAGGTTCGAGAGCGCACCGCTGTCAAAAGAGAAATCGTCACTTTCAATTCGCCCCGACTTGCTCTCGGATTGTCCGGAGAGAATGCCGCTGGTCACGGTCGCATTAGAGATGGATGCCATCACACTGTCCCATCCCTGATAATCGCCATCGGCATTGAATTCGAAAGCAAGGTCGGAAGCATCGTTCATATCGCGGCCGGCCGCAAATTCATCGTCATTCAGCATGCCGTCGCCATCGATATCCAGCGCTGGTTCCCCGGGCGTCTCAATGGCAACCGGATAGGCCGCCGGTGCCGCGTTGGTATAGGGAATCACATAGCGCGGTTCAATCGCGGTGCCCACGGGAGCGCCGTTCACATAGACCGGGCCACGCGGATTCCCCAGCGTGGACTGCCCCTCCGGCGGGAGCGAGTCGCGCCAGGCCAGCAAGTCGGCAACCAGCTCGGCGTGCTTCGCCGGATTCTGATAGCGCAGGTTGGTCAGCTCCCACGGATCGTCCGCCAGATTAAACAGATAATCCGCCGTGGCGTCGCGCTGGAGCTTCCAATCGCCCTTTCGAATCGCGATGGCCTGATCATGATCCCAAAAAAGCGGCGTGTCGCGGATCACGGTAGGCGCTCCATTGGTCAGTCGCGGCAGCAGGTTAACGCCATCCATTTCCGCCGTGGGCGTTCCCCCGCCAGCGATCAAGGTTGTGGCGGTAAAATCGAGCGTGGAGACCGGTTCATCGATCACCAGGCCGGGCGGGATCGTATCTTTCCAGTAGGCAAACATCGGCACACGGATGCCACCCTCCCAGAGCGTCCCCTTCTCGCCGCGCAGCGGAACGTTTTCCGATCCGTCCGCCGTCTCCAGCGATTTCACGCCGCCGATATCAGTCCCGAATTTGGGGCACGCGCCATTATCGCCGGCAAAGAAAATGAGCGTGTCTTCCTCAATGCCGTGCTCGCGCAGTTTCTGCATCACGCCGTCGACGGAGTCATCAATGGCTTTAATCAGCGCCAGCCCCTGGCGGCGGATTACATCCATTTCGTCACTGTAGTTGGGATAGTCGAGTTCCGGAAAATTCACATAATAGGAATCGTTCGTCGAGATGCGCGGCGTATGCGGGCCATAGAATGCGAGATACAGAAAAAATTCATTGGTATGGTTTCGGTCAATGAAGGCTTCCGCGGCTTCCCCCTGCACCGTCACCCGGTTGCGCATATGGCTCACGTCCTGCCGCGGAACGGAGTTGCCGTCCAGGTCAAAGTTCACCTCATAATCGGTGTAGACGCCGGTGTAGTATTCATCGAAACCGCGCGCGCCGGTAAAATGATCGCCCTCGTCGCCGAGGTGCCACTTGCCGACCTGTCCCGTTGTGTAGCCAAGATCCCGCATGCGTTCCGGAATCAGAACGATAGGATCGCCCTCCGGGTCGGTCAACGGAAGCGGGCCGTCGGTGTTGATGATCAGGCCCACCTCGTTCTGGATGCGACCCATCATCAGCCCGGCGCGCGAAGGCACGCACTTGGGTGCACTGGCGTAGCCGGAAGTCATCAGCGCACCGCCGGAAGCCAGCGTATCGAGCGTTGGCGTATCCACATGAGGATCAATCCCGTGCAGACCCAAATCGGTGACGCCATGGTCATCCGTATAAATGATAATCACGTTCGGGTTGCGCGATGCTCCATCCGCTACAGCCTCCACTCCAAGAACTGCACAACATAAGGCAACCAGCCCTTTCAACACATTCTTCATGCTCTAACCTTTTTATTTTTCGATGATACGGAAGAACCGTACCGGATCGTCGGCCGATACGCCTATGATGGTGTTGGTCAGCTCAGCCGCCGACATATTCGTATGGCTTCCATGCGGGGTCCAATTGGTAAATGACAGATTATCGCAGGACTCGAGGTCATAGGTTTTTCCATCGTTGCTGTTCCATACAAAGTTCAGCATGCCCGCACTGAACTCAACCTGAACCGCCACCGGATCGGGCACGAGCAGCGCTTCGAGAGCAGTCACATCACCGGCATCAAAATAGCCATCGCCGTTGACATCGAAGTCGGTCAGGTTGAGGGCAGTCAGCGCCTCGACCGGCGTACTGCCCTGAGCGATCAGAACCGCCTGCCGGTTGGTGGCTGTTTCACCGCCGTCTCCTGCAAGATAGGTATTAGCCAATGCCAGGTCGGCCGCATCGATGACGCCGTCTTTGTTGACGTCTCCGGCTTCCGGAACCGTGATGACCAGCGCCACTTCATAGACTTTCAGCTGCGACACCTGAGTCACATTCGTCGGATTCGGTGTTCCGCCGGGATAATCGACGATGGCTTCGGTGTTGACATGATCGATGATCACATGGATCGGCGCCTGAGCGGCCAGCAGGTCGGCCCCGCTGATGGTGGCGGTCTGGTAGGTTCCCGCAGCGTCCGGCAGCGTATCCGCCGCAATGGACATCAACGAACCGGCAACCGCCTGGGCGGTATTGCTTGCATCAGCACCGGCAGTGAGCGCAGCCGTAAAGGTGGCCGAAGACTGATCGGTATTGGAATTGGGCTGCGCCACATCAACACGCAGTTCGTAGGTCGCACCAGGGCTGACCTGGCCGAGAATGTTTTCCTGCTTCATGCCATTGCGATAATTCATGGAAGAATTCAGGGTCAATTCACCGTCCGAGGCAATATGCGTATCGAGATAGAACGTTCCGCCCAGCAGGCCGCCGTCATCCGTATATGGAGCTCCGATATGCCCGGTAAGCCCGTCCGGGTCGGCATGGTAAGGCGACCAGCCAACCACGTCCGCCGTTTTTCCCCAGAGCCCCGAATAGTCGCCGAAGGAACCTGCCACATTGTATTTGTCTTCACCGGGCGGGGTCATATTCGAAAGCTGGCCGAAGCTGCCGTTGGGAATCAGGTTCGGGCCGACAATGACATCAAACGGCAGTGCAGAAATCGGAAGTGCCTCGATCACGATGGAATCGGTGATAAAGGAAGGAGCATCTACAACCCCCACTCCCACGTTGCATGCTCCGATCGCCAACGCGAACGCACTGTAATCCGTTTCCACAATATTAGTAAAACTTCCGCTGATCTCCCTGTCGCCGCCGGCGAAAGTGGTGCCGGAAACCGTTACACTGTAGCTCACATTCCCACCGGTACCGTCCAGCATAATATCCAGTCCGGTCGGAGCAACGAGGTCGGTCTCATTCGTTCCGGAAGGCAGCGTAAAGTTGTGCTTCAGCAACCGAACCGGGCCTGCCGCCGACGTCGTGTGCATAATCTCCAGGTAGTAGTAATCGTTCGTTCCCCCCGCCCAATACTTCCGGTTGATGGAAAACACGAGTCCGTTGTTCCCCTTGCCGTAATAATATTTATTCCGGTTGTTAGTATCAAACAGCCCCAGATAGGTCGAAGTCGCTTTAGAACCGGGGTCACCCGCCAGCTCTGAAAGGTCCCACTGAATATCGAGCGGCTTTTCAAAATAGTTCAGCTCATCGGCTCCCATGCCGCTGTTCTGCCCATAACCGGGTTCCTTGTACATATACGAGCGCTGGGCGTTCGTAATATTGCCTACATCGAAAAAGACCCCGTCATAAGTATCGGCCCCGATGCTGTTGGTTGCAACCGGTTGCTGCCCGGCGGTAGACGCATACACGTTCCATCCCGCGAGCGCCCCGTTCCAGTTCTCAGCGTGGACAACCACCTCCGCCGTGTCTGCCGGAAGCGGGTCGGTCACAACAGCATCCAGCACATAGGACGCCCCTTCGTTGACCGCGCCGCTGTTGTACGCGCCGACCGCCAGCACAAAGTTGCTGTAATCCGCCTCCACAATATTTGTGATACTTCCGCTGACCTGCGTTAAGCCGCCCACAAACGTCGTCCCGGAAACAGAAATGCTGTAGCTCACATCGGTACCGGTTCCATCCAGCGTGATATTCAGCCCGGTCGGCGCGACGGGCGCGCTGCCTCCCGATGGTAACGCCAGATTCTGCTTCAGGATCTGCTGCGGCGCGGTAGCGCCATCATCCGAAAGGCGATGGATCTCCAGGAAATAATAATCATTCGTCAGCGATGACGCAAACTTGCGGGTAATCGAGAAAGATAGACCGTTGTTATCCTTGCCCGGATAGTAGCGGGCGCGGTTGTTGTTATCCGAAAGCATCAGGTACGCCATCGTAGAGCCACCATCGGCCGTGTTGCCGGTCAGGTCGTGCAGATCCCACTGGATGCTTAAGCCGTTATCAAAATAGTTCAGCTCATTAACATCCATTGCGCCGTTTTTTCCATAACCCGGCTCTTTAAAGATGAACGAGCGGTGCGATCCGGTTCCGGTGCCCACATCAATCAGCACGCTGTCATAGATATTGGAGGATGCAACAAGATTGGTTCCCACCGGATCCAGTGTGGTTGAATTGAAATCCCACTCAGCAAACTCGGTGCCCGACCACGTCCAGGTCGACACACTTTCCCGAATAAACGCGTTTGCCAGATACATGAAGGTATAGGGCTGATCCTCGGGCAGGATTGCAACGGGATGGTCGTACCAGGACTGAACTGTTCCCAACGCCGGCGTCAGCCCGTTCGCTTTGACCTCCCGCAGGCAGTTCATCACGTTTTCATGGAAGAGTTGATCGGAGGTGTTTCCGCCGGTGTGATCATTAAACAGGAAGTAGAACTCCAGCCCCTGCTGTTCGCAGAACGCTTCCATGGCCTGGAGCTTTGCCCACCCGTTCTCTGTGTTCACAATCCGTTCATAGGAATATTCGGGTTGGAAGATATCGATCTTTGTCCCCAGCGCATCACAGGCCGCGATGACGTCGACGAGAATCGTTTTCAAGTCGCCATAGTCCTTCGACGGATCTTCTGCGGGGAAGATCGCCTGATCCTCCCAATGGAAGCGAAACGCGGCTTCAAGGATCCCCACTTTCAGATCCGGATAATTTTCTTTAATCCCGGCCACATACGTGGCGTAGTTGGTTACGGCGTCCTCATAGGTCCAGTTATAAATATTGGTCGTGCTCGCTTTAAACTGCGATTTAACGAAGACATTGTCCGTGATGATAAAGTCAACCGTCCCGCCAGCCGCAGTGATCGGATCAAGTATGCCCTCTTCGGTACTTTCGTGTCCTTTCCGAATCCCCACCTCGACCGCAAAGTCCTTGCCCATCGCGGCCAGATTCGCCACCGACTGGCTCAGCAGCGCGGGTTCACGCTTGTTCAGCCAAACGACGGGCGTGGAATAGAACTTGAAATGGGAGATATTCTCCAGCACAGCACTCCACTCATCCAACTGATGGATAAACAGCTCTTCCACCTGCCGGACAAAATTCGTTTCTCCCAGGGCGTTAGGTGTCAGGCGAGGACAGACGGTAATCTGCATAGGCTCCGCTGCGAACAATGCATTGCCCGCAAGAGCCAACCCGATAACCATCCACTTGAATATACTTTTCATCATCTCTCAAAACATGGATGCAGGCGAGACGCCTGCGGTACGTGCTCTCCCCTACTCCGTGACCTCGATGGAAACCGCATCGAGTGTGGCGACGGTTTTGGTATCTACGTTTCCAAGATTAAACACACCGAAGGCCAGCGTATAGCCCGTAATATTGGCAGAATAATCCTCCAGCGTTACGGTTACTTCCGAGCTGCCGTTCGATGTGTCTGTTGAGTCCTCCAACAGAATAGTGGCCTGCGCTCCATCCATCACATATGTGATTGCACTGGGAATGCCACTGAGGTTGGCGACGGTTCCCCCGCTGGCACTTGCTCCCTCCAGCGCCTGATAGACAATGCGCCATGCACCGGGACTTCCCGCCTGTTCCAATCGGAACCCGATGCCATCATCGAGTGCGTTACCCTGCGGCTGATATTTTCCGACGGCATCATCGCCGATCGAGAAAAAGAACTCGCTCTTCCCGGTGCCGTTGGTGCCGCTGATCGAGGCAATATCGAAACGCGCAATAACCGGGTGGTCGTAGAAGTTGTAGAGCTTCTCTCCGACGAATGTTGTCATGGTTCCCGTCTGATCGGTGGTCGTGTTAAGAGCGGCCTGAGCGCTCTTATTGGTGATGCTGGCATCCAATACGAGTTGCCCGCCGGTCTGGATCACACTGGCACCGCTCCCCTGTGTATATGCCGTCCAGTTGGTATTGAGGGATGCCTCGCCGAAGCTTTCGCTCCAAATCACATTGGTCTGCCCGCCGAGGGTTTCCCAGATCGAATAAAACCGGTTCATATCGCCGCCGACCGGCAGCGTGATATTTTTAAAACCGTTACTCGAAGAAACGTCGGCGGACACTTCCTGCCAATGGGGATCGGTCAATGATTCGGTTGCCATGACGGCATAACGATAACCATCCCGAACCGGGTGACGGTAATCCATCGTCCCACCCGCAGCGTCCATGCGGAACGGAACGGGCATGCCTCCATTGGTATAGACCTGCCAAGCGGGAACGCCGTTGATATCCTTCCAGTCGGCGGCATGCCAGTTAAAGCCGTCCATCAGTTCATAGTCGGAAAGCCACATCAGGGGCGTGCCCTGCTGGGTGCTCCACAGATATTCCTTCGCCGCCTTTTGCTCGTCCCAATAGGAGAACCAGCGCGCTTCATCGTAGTTCGTTGTGTTAGGTACCGGAACATGCGCGTTCTGTGCGGTCAGCTCAGCCAGCAGCAGGGCTTCAAGTTCGGAGACTTTTTCGGGATATTGATCGGCCAGGTTGGTGGTTTCGCCGATGTCGGCATCGAGGTCGTAGAGTTCGTTAGCCCAGGGCTGCACCGGATTATCCGTTCCATCCCAGAAGTGGCGAAGCTTCCATTTTCCTTTCCGGATAACGGCGCCGCTGCGGTTCCACTCCGGCTGACCGATCAGGGTGTAGTGCGGGAAGAACCAAGTAACAAAATCGCGCCCCGTCGGGGTTTGATCGGTGATGTAGGGCTTGAGGTTAATGCCGTCGAGCGGGTTGCCCGGCAGTTGTTCCAGACCGGCGGCATCCAGCAGCGTCGGATAAATATCGTGGGTCACAATGACTTCATCGGACTCGCGCGGAGCAACCCCCGGCCAGCGGACGATGGTCGGAATGCGCAGCCCGCCCTCGTAGGTGGAGGTCTTTGCACCGCGCAGCGGACGCATGGAGGTGACGATCTTATTTCCGTCCGTTTTGTCGGGCGCATCCATCCGGATGCCGCCGTTGTCGGAGGTGAAGATGATGATGGTGTTTTCGTAGACGCCCTGCGCCTTGAGCTCGGCGACGATGGTTCCCACCGCATCGTCGAGGCTCTTGACCATGCCGGCATAGATCGCAAAGTTCTGGGCATTGGTCTCATCGCGTGTGCCGGTGAAGTAGTCGATGTAGGCCTGCTTCGCCTCATAGGGGCCATGCACCGCGAAGGTGGGCACATAGCAGAAGAACGGAGTGGAGGCGGCGACATTATTGCTGATAAACGTACAGGCCTCGGCGGCCAGGCGGTCGGTGAGCTGCTCGCCGGTCGGCCCGTCGGTCAGATGCGGATTCTGGTAGGGTGAAAAATAGCTTTTCGGGAAACCCAGATGATGGTCGGCCTTGGCAACATCGAAACCCTGCTGGCTGGCCATCTTGTCGGCGTCCGGCCCGAGGTGCCACTTGCCGAAAAACCCGGTGGCGTAGCCTGCCTCTTTGAGGCGCTCGGCAATGGTGATGCTTGAGAGCGGCAACTGCTCCTGTTGCTGCGGAATGGTGACCGGATAAGGTTTGGAATTTTTCATCACCGCCGGATCGGTCCAGTTCGTATAATTAAACTCGGGGTCCGAACGTGTGGCCGGCGGTACGCCGGTGATGTGCTGGCGCGCGGGCGCCCAGCCGGTGAGCATGGCCGCACGACTGGCGGAGCAGAGCGGCGCGGAAGCATAGGCATCGGTAAAGGCGATGCCCTCGGAGCAGAGCTGATCAATATGCGGTGTTTCGTAGAAGGTGCTGCCGAAACAACCGAGATCACGCCAACCCATATCGTCGGCCATGATCACCACGATATTCGGAGAACTGATAATCGTATTATTTGAACCTACCAGGCTGTAGGGCGCGATCAGGTTTCCGTCCAGGTCGTTATTCTGAAGCGTGATCCCATCGGTCAAACCGATCGATTCAACGCCATAGTCCTGCTCTGCACCGCCAATGATGTTGTTGCGAATTATAATATTGGTGGACGGCATATCCGGCACGAGATAGGTACCGTTGGCTATCAGAATACCGGACGCATCGTCTGCCGGATCCAGACCGTTATCAGTAATGGTATTGGAGCGGATTTCAGAATCCTGAATCCCCCGCAGAAATATCCCGTCCAGTCCATTGGAAACAATCGTGGAATTTTCGATCAGATGGCCGGTACTCAGCCGGTCGTAACGGAAACTGCTCAGAGCAACGATGCCGTACTCCCCGTTTTCATAACTCTGAATATCGGTCAGGGTCACATCGTAGGCGTTGGCGATTTCAAAACCGTTCTGCCCATTCCCGCGTGAAACGCAGTTGGAAAAGGTAATGTCGCAAGGCTGACGCAGATTGTTATTATTAATGAACACGGCAAAGCCGCGCTTTTCATTGCCTTCCGCCAGACAATCGAAATAGTTGAGATCAGTGCAGGAATCCGATGTAAAACCCGAACCATGCCCGTTTGAAGCGCTGTTGGCTTCGCAGGCCATGAAAAGCACGTTACTGGCCAGATAGACATCGAACCCCCAGCGATCAGCACTGGATACACAGTTGCTGTAGACGATGCCGTTTAAGCTGTCGATCAACCCATCGCGCGACTGCGCATAAAAGCCAAGTTCATTGCCGGTTGAGGTGCAGTTCAGGATTTCGGTCTGGCAATCCTCCACCTGTGTCCCCTGCACCACGCAGCCGATGTTCTTTGAATTTTCGAACGCACAATCCTCCACCAGCAGCCCGACCACATTTTGCATGTTTACCGAGTGGAGATAGTCATTGGTCTGGCTCGATCTCCGCCCGTCAAAACATACCTGCCGGATGGTGATATTCTCGTTGCCGGACTGCTTGCTTTTGTTCTTGAGAATATTGGATCCATTCGGTCGATAATCATTCGCCTGTAGACGGGTAACCGAACTGCCATCGCCACGAAAGATGGTATCATTCCCGATTTTCAGTGTATCCACCCAGTAATCACCGGGCGGAAGATACACCTCATCCACGCCGGCCAGGGCATCCGCCGCATCGAGCGCCGCCTGGATGCCGACCGTATCATTCGTGCCATCATCCGGTGTAGCCCCGTACATGGTTATGTCAAAAACATCAGCCAAACTGGTTCCCGAAAGGAGCACCGCTATCGTGGAGATGACTGCAAGGCGGCTTTTCAATTTAATTTCACTCAGCATTTCCATTCCTCTCTCCTGCGCCGATATGACGCACATGCCTCAACCGAAAGCCCATGCCCTGCTTATTACTATCTATAATACGGCAGCGTATTTTTGTCAATGGATGTCTTGTTTTTCTACTATCGCCAGCTGGAACTATCTTTCATGATGACAAAATCGACCGTCCCGCCAGCCGCAGTGATCGGATCAAATATGTTATCCTCGGTATTTTCGTGTCCTTTACGAATCCCCACCTCAACCGCAAACGCCTTACCCATCGCGGCAAGAGCGGGTTCATTGTTCTTCAGCCAGGTAACCGGCGTGGAGTAGAACTTGAAATGCGAAATTTGAGACAAGACATCATCCCATTCATTCGTCTGATTGATAAACAGGTCTTCCACCTGCTCGACAAAATTCGTTTCACCCAAGGCGGCTGGTGTCAGGCGCGGACAGACCGTCACCTGCATGTGTCCTTCGCCAAATGCAACAGAAGCAATGCCCAAAAGGCAGGCCAGAAGAACAGAGAACCGGGAAAACGTATGTTGAAGTGGATGATTCATTTTTAAGTTAAGCAGTTTCCATGGCAGTTAAGTAACGTAGGACAGTGCTTCCAGCCTGTCTGCATTTGCATCGCCGAGCCGCGGTGGACAGGCTGGAAGCGCTGTCCTACTTTAAGGACTGGGTTTGGGCCTGAGTTCGTCGCCTGATAGATATTCAGCCATTCCTCCGACCCTGATCCGTAGGAAACATGGGCATGATCCGGCACGGCGGTCTGGCCATAGCTGACCGCCATAAATACCACACTGATCAACACAACCAGGCTCAACCGCGCGGTCAAAATCGCACGTTTCATGATATGCCTCCTATATATAAAAAAACTCAATGCGGCGGTTTTCCCCGCCACATTGAGGATGGAAACAGACGGAAGCTATTTTTCAATGATCCGGAAGAAACGAGCCAGACCGTCGGTCGCCACTCCGTTGAGGCTGTTCGTCGGCAAAGTCGCCGCAATGTTCGTGAAACTTCCATGAGCATCCCAATCATTGAGCGTCAAGGAACTGCACGAATGCAGGTCATAGGTTTTTCCGTCGTTGCTGTTCCACGCGAAATCCAGCGTGCCCGCAATGAGATCAACTTGAACCATCACCGGATCAGGCACCAACAACGCTTCGAGAGCGGTCACATCGTCGGCATCAAAATAGCCGTCGCCATCCACATCGAAGTCCGTCAGGTTGAGTGTAGCCAGCGCTTCGGCGGGTGTACTGCCTTGTCCGATCAGGATATCCTGACGGTTGGTGGCCGAATCGCCGCCGTCGCCCGCCAGATAGGTTTCCGCCAGCGCGAGGTCGGCGGCATCGATGACGCCGTCTTTGTTGACATCCCCGGCTTCGGGAACCGTGATCACCAGAGCGACCTCATAGACCTTCAACTGCGAAACCTGATTCGCATCCGTCGGATCGGGCGTTCCGCCCGGATAATCGACAATGGCCTCGGTGTTGACATGATCGAAGATCACGTTCACCTGCCCGAGCGCCTGCGCCGCCAGCAGGTCGGCACCGCTTATCGAGGCCGTCTGGAACGTTCCTTCAGCGGTCGGCAGCGTGCTTGCCGCAATCGACATCAACGATCCGGAAACCGCATTGGCCGTGTTGGTCGCGTCTGCACCAGCCGTGAGAGCAGCAGTAAACGTGGCCGAAGACTGGTCAGTACCGCCATCCTTCTGCACCACATCAATACGCAGCTCGTAGGTCGCATTCGAATTCACCTGACTGAGGAAATTCTCCTGTTTCATGCCATTGAGGTAATTCATGGATGAGTTCAGGGTCAATTCACCGTCCGTGGTAATGTGCGTATCGAGATAGAAGGTTCCGCCCAGCAGTCCGCCATCGTCCGTGTGCGGAGCTCCAATGTTCGTCGTGAGTCCGTCCGGGTCGTCGTAATAGGGAGACCAGCCATCCACGGTTGCTGTTTTCCCCCAGAGTCCTGAATAATCGCCGAAGGATCCCTGCACATTGTATTTGTTTTCACCGGGCGGGGTCATCCCCGAAAGCTGAGTCAGATCGCCGTTGGGCATAAAGTTCGGGCCGGAAATGACATCGAACGGAGCCACTTCTTCCAGCTGCTTTTGGACTACAATGGAATCCAGGATATAGGATAGCCCGTCATTGACGGCACCCGTGTTGTAAGCCCCGATCGCCAGCACAAAATTGCTGTAGTCGGATTCCAAAATATTCGTGGTGCTTCCGCTGATTGTTGATGCGCCGCCGAAGGTTGTCCCGGAAACAGTCACGCTATAGCTCACATTCGTTCCGCTTGTTCCATCCAGCTCAATATCCAGCCCGGTCGGAGCAATGAGATCGACTTCATTGGTGCCGTTCGGAAGGGTGAAATTATGCTTGGAGATCAACTGGGGCTGAGTTGACCCGTCCCCATAGATGCGATGAATCTGCAGATAATAATAATCATTCGTCCGCGAAGCTAAATGCTTACGGCTGACCGAAAATGAAAAGCCATCGTTATTGTTGCCCGGGAAATATTTAGTGCGACTCGCATCATCAAACAGCGCCAGATACGCCGACGTCACCTTTGCACCCGGATCCCCCGCTAGGTCAGAGAATTCCCACTGGATGCTCAAAGGCCCCTGAAAATAGTTCAGTTCATTCGTTCCCATGCCGGTATTCTGTCCATAGCCGGGTTCCTTATAAATGTAGGAACGCTGGGATGTCACGGCTGAACCCACATCAATAAACACGCCGTCATAGGTATCCGCCGCAACGAGGTTCGTTGCCACCGGATCCAGCGTTGTGCCTGCCGAATTCCACCCCGCGAGCGCCCCCGTCCAGGTATCGTCGTTGACCACCGCATCCTCCACCGGGGCCGGAACGCTTTCAACAATAATCGAATCCGTAACAAAGGAGGGGCCGCCGTCTACCGCACCCACATTGCAGGCCCCGATTGCCAGCGCAAACACGTTGTAATTCGTTTCCGCAATGGCCGCAAGGTTGCCGGTGATGGTCGTGTCGCCGCCGGCAAAGGTGGTTCCGGAAACGGTAATGCTGTAGCTGATATCCGCACCAGTTCCGTCCAACTCAATTTCCAGCCCGGTCGGAGCAACGAGATCAACCTCGTTGGTTCCGGAAGGAAGCGTAAAATTCTGTTTTAACAACTCGACGGGACCTGCTTCCGCAGTCGTATGCATAATTTGGAGATAATAATAGTCATTCGTCCCCGCTGCCCAATATTTACGGGTAATAGAAAACAGCAACCCGTCATTCCCCTTTCCGTAATAGTATTTGTTGCGGTTGTCGTTATCAAAGATCCCCAAATAGGCCGAAGTGTTTTTCGATCCGGGATCTCCACTCAGGTCTGAAAACTCCCATTGAATGTTCAATGGCGTATCAAAATAGTTCAGGTCATTCGGCCCCATCGCCGTATTCCGCCCGTAGCCGGGTTCCTTATAGATATTCGAGCGATGCGCTGACGTTGGCGCCCCCACATCAAAAAACACCCCGTCATAGGTACCTCCACCCAGATCATTCGTCGGAGCCGGAGTGATATTAACCGCATAGGCATTCCACCCCGCGAGCGCACCCGTCCATGTTGTATTACTCACCACGACTTCCGCCTGCGCGCCAACCGCGAACAACACAGCCATCATCATCCATTTCAATGCTTTCCTCATCTATCCTCTCCTTACGTTAACCTTCATCTATTTGGAGCGAGATCCGCCGACCTTCCCTACCATTCAACACATAGCCTTTCTCGCATGTTAATTACTATCTATCATTTCTAACAGGCGTGCGCAATGGCTAATTTAATTTTTCAACACCCGGCACCACACTATTACCCCCCCCATTAACCCATTAAATTGCCGGAACACCATTGACAGACGCCCATATTACTGTCTTCCATAAATAAACGAACACAGCGCCCCCAAACCTTCAAAGGAGCAGATATGCGACATATTTTGGCAATTGCAATTACACTACTGTGCTCCACCCCTACCTGAACCATCCGGAAGCCAAACAGGCGCGCATGCACTTTCTCGAAACCACCGTCAAGCGCTATGCCGAGCACCCGGCCATGGGCATGTGGGATGCCTGGAACGAGCCGGAGCAGAATTTTGTAAACCGCGCACCGACCCCCGACAAACTCACCTGTTTCTGCCCGCACTGCCTGGCCGGATTTATCAAAGAGCTGAAAACCAAATACGGCACCATCCAGGCGCTCAACACCGTCTGGGGCCGCTGCTACGAAAGCTGGGACGAGGTCGAAGCACCGCGCAACGCGCAAACCATCAAGGATTTTATCGACTTCCGCCGCTACCAGCTCGGTGTCATGGAGCGCGAAGCCCAGGCGCGCCTAGATTGCGTCAGGGCCAACGATCCCAACCACCCCGCCTACCTGCACGTGGTACCCAACACCATGCGCATCTTCAATTCCGTTACCGGTGTGGACGACTTTGCCATGGCGGAACCGTGCGACCTGTTTGCCTCCACCTCCAACGGCGGACCCATCTGGCCCAACCAGCTGATCTCCGCCGGGCGCGGCAAAACCTGCTACAACGTCGAAAGCCATCTCAACGCCGGTCAGATTTCACTCCATCAGAAACCGCTCGAACTCGGCGATGTGCTCAGCGACCTGCTGCCGCAAATCGGCACCGGCGTGAAAGGCTTCCTCTTCTGGCAATATCGCCCGGAAGTGCTCGGCACCGAAGCGCCTGCCTGGGGGCTCGTTCGGCCCGACGGCTCCGACCGCCCGGTCACCCGCGCCGTGCATCAGTTCGGCGAAGCGCTCGCGCCCATCATGCAGCAACTGACCGAATGCAAACCGGAACCTGCACAGGTTGCCATCTGGAAAAGCACCCGCAACGAGCTCTTTGAATTTTGCGCGCGCGGCGACCTCAGCCGTCTTGCCGACCACGTCGAGGGCTACCGCGTCTGGTTCCGCAAACACAACATCGCCACGATCAACATCAACGACATCCTGCTCAAACAGGGTGCGCTCGACGGCATTCGCCTGCTTGTGATGCCAGCGTGCTACTGCCTGAGCGAAGCGGAAGCCAACGCGCTCGACCAGTGGGTACGCGCCGGCGGCACCCTGCTGTGCGAAGCCCACCTCGGCGCCTGGAACGAAACCGCCGGCCGCCACGAACGGTCCGTGCCCGGATGCGGACTCGCCGCAAAATGGAACCTGCACGAAACCGACAGCTGCGCATCGCTCCATCTGAGCGACGCCGTCGGCGAGCATATGGCCGGTGGAATCAATCCCGATGTTGCCAAGGCGCTTGGCGAAGAAAGCGGCGGACTCTATTTCCCGATTCAGTTTAACAGCGGTGAAACGTTGCTCGGCTCCGACACCTTTGCCGAGCTGACCAACGGTGACTGGACGCCACTGGCCACGCACGACGGAAAAACCGTCATCGCCACCCGCTCCATCGGCAGCGGCACGGTCATCTACTGCGGCACCAACCTCGGCGGCGCGCTGGAACAAAGTCCGCAAGGCGCGAATGCCCTCCTCGCCCGGGTTTTGGAAAAAACCGGCATTGCATCACCGCCAACAATCAAGGCCGATCCCGGCGTGCAGTTCGACGTCCTTTACCGAAATGACGCTCCCGCCTTCATTGCCCTGCAGAACATCGAGAAAGAAACCGCAACAGCAACCCTGAACGGCACATGGAAAGGCTGCTTCTCCGGGAAAACAGGCGGCTCCATCACCCTCGACCCCGGTGAGACAGATCTATTCACCACAACCCCTCAACTAAATACCTGAGACGCATCCGGAATTTTGTCATTGAATACGGCGATTTCATATGACAGATTCCGGAACATGAAAATTACCAGACTGTTTGGACATCCCGTTACGCGCGAGTCGGGGCACCTGCTGCTCGCCGACCAGATTTACGACATCCTCCGCGAGGAAATCCATGCGGGACGATGGAGAATCGATGAAAAGATGCCCAGCATGATGACCCTTGCCAGCGAATGCGAAGTCAGCCGCATGCCGGTGCAGCAGGCCATCGAGCGCCTCGGTGCGGAAGGCTATTTGCGGCAGGAAAACCGCTCCGGCGTCTATTTGGCCTCCATGGCTCCCGAAGGCCGCACACCGATCGGAACCATCGGCATCCTGCTGCTGGCCGACTCGGAAAACGAGCGGGAACTCGATTTCCTCGCCTTTGAACAAAAACTGGTTCACGCCTTCATGAAACAGGCCGAAGCCGTCAACTACCAGACCAAAGTGGTCTATGTCAGCGCTAAGGACAACCACGAAGACCTCAACAAAGCCGGTTATCTGTTCGATGAAAAGGTAAAGGGAATCATCTCCCTCTTCCCGTTTCACCGGCCACTGCAATCGACCCTGGATCCCGACCGGATTCCACTGGTGTTCTGGTGCGAACCCGACCACCGCTGCGCCCCTTGCATCGCCAGCGACTATGAAGCAGCCTTTTATCACCTGACCAATGAAACCATAGCAGAAGGACATAAACACATCAGCCTTGTTCCCTGTCCGATCCTGACCCCGTATGTTAAGGAATGCTATATCCGCGGCTACCGGGCCGCCATTCGTGAGGCGGGCCTGGAGCCGCATGAAAACCTGCTGGATACTCTTTCTGAGACCAGCCTGCGCGACACCGCCGGACTCACCAAGGCGCTTGATAAAACTAACGGAACGACCTGTTTCCTGAGCATGTCGCTCGGCCGCTCCGAACAGCTGATCAGCGCTTTGCAGCTCCTCAAACGCGATGTACCTGAAAAGATCAGTGTTGTATCCGCCAACCCGACGTCCGATTACCCCATGCCGAATGGAAAAATGCTCTCCGGCATCGGGTTTTCACCGGAGCATGAAATCGGCCTCTGTATCCAGTTCCTGCGCCGGCAGATGATCGACCGCAGATGGAAGCTCAGCACGATGCTCGCCGCCCCCTTCTTTGTTGAAGGAGAGACGCTGAGCGCGCCATCCAGATAAGAGAAAACCTTCCCACTACTGACGTTAGGGAATTGACGTATAACAATATTACAGATTTTCATTTAAAGAGATTGCCATGAATTCAGACGAAAAACCTACCAAGCCTGCTCACTGCGTATCGCTTCCCAAAAAGATTGCCTGGGGACTGGGTGGCCTCACCAACGACATGGTCAACGCCCTAATGTTGCTTGCTATGCCGATTTTTTCGCTCGGCCTGGGCGTGAAAGCCACCTGGATCGGGATCGCATTGGCCCTGCCCCGCATCTGGGACGCTATCGCCGACCCACTGATGGGGCATATCAGCGACAACACCCGCTCGCGCTGGGGCCGCCGGCGCCCCTACATCCTGCTCGGCGGTATCGGGGTGGGCCTCACCTTTGCCATGCTCTGGATGCCCAACACATCGTGGAGCGAAGCCGGATTGCTGGCGTGGTTTATTGCGATGAGCCTGCTTTTCTTCACCTTTTTCACCATGTGGAACATTCCATGGATGGCGCTCGGACTCGACCTGACCC
Organism: Pontiella desulfatans; assembly: GCF_900890425.1. Classification (NCBI taxonomy): domain Bacteria; kingdom Pseudomonadati; phylum Kiritimatiellota; class Kiritimatiellia; order Kiritimatiellales; family Pontiellaceae; genus Pontiella; species Pontiella desulfatans. The sequence goes on from NZ_CAAHFG010000001.1 coordinate 3,140,136, forward strand.
CGGACGTGCAGGAGCGCAACAGCGTACAAGCCACGCGTAGCATGTTCGCCACTGGCGCGGCCTTTATTATTCCATGGATCATGCCGCTGGCCATCTTCTTCGGAAAAATCGCTAAAGGCGATTTTTCCAATATGTCTGCTTGGGCGTTAAAGGTGACCGAGGTATTGAACTTGCCCGAAATAGCAACATTTTTCTCCGGGCAAACCTATAGCGAAAGCATTCCGAACGAGGTCATCGGCGTCCGCACCGTTGGGATCATCGTGGGCGCCATCATGATCCTCACCGCAATTATGTCCGCGTTTTTCTGTAACGAATCGCACACCGTCAAGAAAGCGGCTCCGAAGGTCTCCTTCCTGAAATCAGCCAAATATACCTTTAAAAACAAGCACTTTGTCGGACTGTGCGTCTTTACGGCGCTGTTCTGTGGCGGCGTCGTGATGGTCGGCGGCATGGGCTACTATATCAATGTGTTCTTTGTGTACGGCGACCTCCCCATTGATGAAGCAAAGGAAGCCGCATCCCACATCATGGGCTGGGGGGGGACTGTCGGTGCGATCGCAAGCTTGGTGGCCGTACCGATCATCTCCTGGTGTGCCAGCCGCTTTGGAAAAAAACAAACGCTCATCGGCGGAATCGCCCTGATCGTCATCGGGCAGCTCATAAAATGGTTTTTCTTTGTTCCGCAAAACCCCTTCCTGCAAGTCTGGCTCTCCATCCTCATCTACCCCGGCCTGATCCTGGTCTGGACCATTCTTCCTTCCATGTACGCCGACATTTGCGACCGGGATGATCTCGAAACGGGTACGCGTCGTGAAGGTATGTACAGCGCCACCTCCGCCTGGTTGCTCAAAGTCGGCGTCACCATCGCCATGGCCGCCAGCGGATGGCTCATCAACGTTGCAGGGATTGTCGACAGCGCCAATGTGCAGACCCCGGAAGCGGTGTTCAACATGCGGATGCTGTTCACCCTGCTGCCCTCCATCTTCACCCTCATCGGCGGCTTCTTCGTCTTCCGCTACCCCTTCACCGAAAAGGATGCCGAACGCGTGAAAGAGCAGCTGGCTGAACGCCACGCAAACGCATAATCGCAAAGAATCATTCAGGTCGATCCAGGTAATGCACCAGTCGACCTGATTACATGTAGAATTGAGACGTCCTCAACCCCAATTGAGACTCCGCTGACGGGAGTTGAACTGCGTCTCCCTACTGAATCGCCACCAAGTTTATAAAGCGTCGTGTCGACATTTTAGCATGACAACACAAGGACTAACTGGATTTCGGTATAAGGAAAAAGACAGGCTGGCATACAACCATGCGGATTCCCATCCGGACACGCTCGGGCTGAATGTCTTGCGGGAGCTGCGCGACGTTGAGGACTGGAATACAGTGCACGATCGTATCGATGAACTGGTTCCAATCCCTGAAACCAGAAGGTTGAATGAATATACGAGCATGGCAGAGTCGGAGGTGCGAAGGGCATTCCCCAACTTGAAATATGACGGGAGTCTTCAGAATATTTATGATCTCTATCAGCCGTTACAGGGAACACTGAAGCCATACATGGATGGCAAACTCATGTTCATGCCGGATGCATCGGATTTTATTCACAACAGCGGCTTTTGCGAATGGGCGTATGTGGCCAACCTTGATTCAGCGAAATACGAAATCTGGAAGGGACAGCAGACCAAGCCCGATCCAGACAACAGATATGGGCAGGAAACAGACAGGATGGGTTATTATCCATGCCAGAAAATCAAGGAGTATGACCTTGTATGTATTCCAATCAATTCACATTGGGTAGGGAAAAAGCATTTCGAGAATGGAACTTCCATACCGTCGGAGAAATGCTTTTTCCCGTGAACAGGGGTGTGCAATCCTCAAAGAGGAGTTCCTCTCCCGGTTGGCCGACTGAGAGAGGTTCCCGCCTGGACGTGATCGGGTCAGACCAAGTTCGCTTTTTTAGCAGAACGTCCATAAGACATGATCCGCCAGGTGGTTGCCATGTTGTACTCGAACCGTTGCATGAGCCGCTGTTGAAGCGAGCTCGCATTAACAAGAAGGAGCAAACATGAACCATAAAGAAAGAGTATATTGCGGTGTGGATGTTTCCAAGGATCATCTGGATGTGTTGTTCAAGGGTCGCCCAGACCGTTTCGAGAACTCCGTCAAGGGTGCCAGAGCAATGGTTGACCGTATCGGCAAAGCACATTACGTGCTCGAATCCACAGGAGGCTATGAACGCATGGCCGCCTGGCTGATGATGGATGCAGGGCTGGAGGTGAGTATCGTCAATCCTTCTCGGGTTCGGCACTATGCGCTGAGCATGGGGCAGCTCGCCAAGACCGACCCCATCGATGCGGGCATGATCACCGAATTTGCTCGGACGGCGAAGCCCGAGCCATCGGAAAAGCCTTCGAAGCAACAACGGATGCTTGTGTCTCTGGTTGACCGGCGTCAGCAGCTCATTGACATTCGAACAATGGAAACCAACCGATTGGAAACTGCAGCAGATCCCGGGTTTAGAAAAATGGTGAAGAAGCATCTTCGGTGGCTGAAGAGGGAGTTGGAGTCTCTTGAAGAAAAGATTATCGAAACAGTTCATGCAGATGTGTCAATGGAGGCAAAAGCCATGTGTATCCGGCGCATTAAAGGACTTGGAGAGGTTTGTACTACGACGTTGCTTGCTCATCTTCCTGAAATCGGAACACTTTCCCGACAGCAAGTTGCGGCCCTGGTAGGACTGGCCCCCTATAACCGGGACAGCGGAACGAGTAGTAAACGTCGCCATATCCACGGAGGCCGTCAACGGTTGAGGGCTTGCCTCTACATGGCTGCTTTGACAGCTGTCCGATGCAATCCGCATATGAAAGAGTTCTATCGTCGGCTCGTTGAAGAGAACCATCGACCGAAAAAGGTCGCCTTGACCGCCGTGATGAGAAAGTTGGCTATTGCCGCTAATTCCTCGGTGAAGAATCCTGAGTTTTGTATTGCTGTTTAACACCGTTGCTTGTTTGACCGGATAAAGAACGATCCAAAACTAAGGAATAATACCCTGATTGTGATCTGTTCTGATAACGGCCCTGAATTTCACTGCGGCTCTGCCGGTCCCTTCAAAGGATTAAAATCTACCCTGTTTGAAGGGGGGGTACGCTCGCCGCTGATCGTCTGGGGCCCTGGATTTACCCATCCAGAAAAACCCGGAAGCGTAAATACAAAATCCGTTTTCTCCGCGATTGATCTGACTCCGTCGTTGTTGAATTTCGCAAAGGTGTCTGTGCCTGAACCCGTTCAATTTGACGGGCAACCGCTGCTGGATACCCTGTTGGGAAAATCGGTCGATTCGCATAAAGGCGCCCTCTATTTTCGCCGTCCTCCAGATCGAAAGAGTTTCCGAAATCTAAAGAATTTGCCCGATTTGGCAATCCGCTACGGGAAATGGAAACTGCTCTGTGACTATGGAGGCGGGCGTCCGATGTTATTTGATCTCGAAGCGGATCCTTCTGAAGCGAACAATTTGGCCAATCAACATCCCGAAATCGTCGAACGGTTAGCAAAAGCCATTGTGCAGTGGAACATGGGTTTGCCAAAAGACGCCGGAGATCCAACCTACAATGGGAATAAAGAATGATGCGACTAACTCTCGTCGTGATCACCATGCGGGATGCGGCGGGCTCATCGAACCAACCCTACCATTTTCCAGACATTGGAAATCGGCAACTAGAAGACATCGAGGTAGGGCAGAGTGTCCCTACTCCGCCGCTCAGCTGAATGGCTCGGGGTGTAGAACAACGTGCCTCATCGGAACATGATCTGTCGTGTTGGCGCCAAAATGCCATAAGAAACACGGCCTTTACTGCGCAAAGAACCGCGTTCTACAACGCCCAGGCTGTTGATAAAGTCCCCAAACAGTGTTCTCTGGTTTCTCGATCAGATCAGGAGTTTTACAGGACCATTGATCACAGGACTATTTCCTATTGAATAGAAGGCGGTTAGGCCAATGGTCCTGTTATCAAACAGTTCTGTTAATAAAGCAGTCCTGTTGAAGGATTTTCCTTTCGGTAGCCTATTTAAGCCCATCGAGCATTTTCTGTGTTTTCTCAACGGCAAAGCCGGCGAGGTGGTCGATCGCCGCCATCTCGGTTTCAACCGGATCGGAATCCCCCTGCTGTACCTGCCAGGCTTCCAATTTGGTCTGCAGTCCTTCCACAATCGCTTTATATTCTGGATTTGCCGCAAGGTTATTCACTTCAAACGGATCGGTCTTGTGGTCATACAGCTCCACATGTGGACGCTGAATGATGCGCTGCACCAACTTTTCATAGTCAGGATTCTTTAAGGCCGCGTTTTTCCAATCTGTAAGCATGCCCCCCTTGGTGATCCCGACCACATATTCGTCTTCCGACATATAGTTCACGATTAAGCGGTAGCGTTCATCGCGCACGGTTCTCGACGGATACGGCAGCGCGCCATGGACTCCGACGTTGGTCTGCAGGCCGTATGCTTCCGTTTTATGGGTCGTTGTTTTTCCCGCCAGCAACCCGGCAAAACTTTTCCCATCGAAATCAGCGACGTTCACTTTACCGCCCGCGATTTCAATCAGGGTCGGTAGGATATCGACATACTCCACGATCGCATCGGAACGAACCGGCTTAACCTTTCCCGGCCACCACACGAATCCCGCCGCACGCAATCCATCCTCAAAGCAGCTCCATTTTCCACCCGGCATGGAATAGCCCTGCTCACTCAGGAAAACGATGATCGTATTTTCGGCGAGGTTATTCTCTTTAAGGGTTTCCATAATCGCGCCGACCTGATCATCAAGCGCCCCAATCTCGGCATAGTATTTACGCAACATCCCTCGCATGGCGGGAGTGTCACAGATATTTTCCGGCAGTTCTAAGGTTGAGGCATCATACTGACTCGGATCCCCGGCCGTATAAGGGCTATGCGCATGAATGGAACAAATCACTTCACAAAACGGCTGCTCTCGATCCCGGGTCATGAATTCAATACTCGGAGCCAGATTATCGGTGGACTCAGCCGCATTACAATTGTGCTCAAACCCCTTGATATGCTCAAACGGGAAGACGGAGTTCGGACCAATATGCGTTTTACCCGTCAGCCCGACGCGATAGCCTTGCTCCTGCAGATAGTGAACGATGCTTTTTGTCCCCTCTTTTGCGAGACAGTGGTTTGGATAGCCGCCACTTCGGACGGGATACAATCCGGTATAGATATGTGTTCGGCACGGTGCGCACATGGACGCGGCGGTATACAGGCGGTCAAACGCCATGCCCTCGCCCGCCAGTTTATCGATGTTCGGAGTTTTTGCATTGTTGCTACCCATAAACCCAAAGTCGCGCCAACAGATATCGTCGCCAATGATCAGCACCATATTGGGCCGGGAATTATTGAGCGGTGCCGCCCCCGAGATTGCAACGCCTGATAAAATCAGGCCCGCCGCCAGCAAGGCATAGTTCAGTTTCGATCCCTTCATCTCTTCATTCTCCTTAGACTTCAACCGCTCAGTGAACGCTTCGTCTGAAGCGCCTGCATCGCTCATTTTATGATGTTCTATAGTGTCATCATAAACTGGAATAAAAAAACACCTTTGGACTAAAATATACTCCAGTTTTCATAAACTATACTTAAGGTTTACCGATCGGAAAAATGCAAACATAATCCTTATTTTGACATCTAACGTTGAAGAACTGGTGTTCGCATCTTTACGGGGGATCCCATGCGCAACGCGACGTTTAGCAGCAGTATTTTAAGAACCCTTTTGGGTGATTATGTCATCCCTATGGTCGGGTGAAGTGAAGGGTGCCTAGTCTGTGAATATCCGGATCGGCTTTCCCACAGAAGAACAGATAAAAGGAAAGTATAGACATGAAGATAAATGGTTTACGTGTTGGTTTGGTTACGGTGCTGGTTCTGCTCTGTGTGAATGGGACCCTGGCACGTCCGTTGTTGGAGGGGAATCGAGTTCTTTGGCACCCTTTGACGATCAGCTTTTCGGGGCCTGTTGCCAGTGAGATGGATCAGAGCCCCAATCCGTTTCTTGATTATCGGATGCAGGTCCAGCTCACCGCCCCTTCCGGTAAAACTGTTCAGGTTCCCGGCTATTTTGATGGGGATGGAAAAGGAGGAGCAACCGGTAGCGTCTGGCGCGTTAAGTTTTCGCCGGATGAAGCGGGGAAATGGAGGTACACCATCTCCTTTCGACAGGGACCCAATGTATCGATTTCTCTCGTCGCAAATGAGGGTAAAGCGTTGGCCTTTGATGGAGAAAAAGGAACCTTCACCGTTAAACCGCGTAACCCCGAAGCGGATGGGTTTTACAAGTGGGGTCTTTTGGAATATGCCGGCGGCCATTATTTAAAGTTTAGAGACGGTTCCTATTGGATTCGCGGCGGAGTGGATAGCCCGGAAAACTTTTTGGCCTACGCGGGTTTTGATGACACCCCGCCCAAGCATGCCTATGCGGTTCACACTGCAGCTTGGCGCGAAGGCGATCCCGACTGGAACGATGGCAAGGGCAAGGCCATTATCGGCGCTCTGAACGATCTCGCTGAACGGAAGGTCAACAGCCTCTATTTCCTCACCATGAATATCGGGGGCGATGGTAAAGATGTTTGGCCTTGGGCGGGAACGCCAAACCCGAAAGGCGCTCCTGAAAACGATAATCTGCATTTCGATCTCAGTAAACTTCGACAGTGGGAAATGGTATTTTCGCATGCGCAACGAAAAGGAATCTTTCTTCACGTTGTTTTGAATGAAGCCGAAGCGCCGAACAAACAAGAGCTCGACAACGGCGAACTGGGCATTGAACGGAAGCTCTACTATCGCGAGCTCATTGCCCGCTTTGGGCACCATCTGGCGATGGGATGGAATCTATGCGAAGAGTACAATATTGGCTTTGATTTTGGTCCGGATCGGATCAGAGCGTTTGCAGATTATATCCAGGCGGTTGATCCGTACCAGCACCCTATTTCGGTGCACACGGCGCATGATCCGTTAAAGGAGCTAGCCTTTACGTTTGGCGATCCCCGCTTCAGCATGACGTCTATTCAGCTGAATCGGCGACGTATTGATACCTTGGTCGAGGATTTTAGAAAAGCGACCGCTGAAGCGGGACGCCCAGTGCCCATCTCAATGGATGAATTTGTGCTCGATGTCGGGCAGGAACAAGGGTGGAAACCCTTTGATCGTCCCGTATTGCACCGGAAGCAGCGGATTTGGCCTACGTATTTTTCAGGCGGCCAAATCGAATTTATTCTGGAAAAGCTGTTGTGGGTCGAATCGTTCAAAACAGAGAACCTGGTCGAACTCTGGAGGTCACTAGGCATTGCCCGCACCTTCATGGAAGAACATCTCCCGTTTTGGGAAATGGAACCGGCGGATTCGTTGGTTGATGGAGCGTCCACCATTACGGTCGGGACCGGGAAAAACAGATCCTTTCAACTGGGCGCTCAGCTCTTTCATAAGCCGGGCGAAGTCTATGCCATCTATTTTCCCGCGACCACCGAGACCGGAACGCTCAACCTGACCCAGGATACGGGCACGTTTCAGGGCCGTTGGTTTAATCCGCGCACGGGAAAATTTCAGGGAAACAACGAAACCGTGTCGGCGGGTAAGAACGTGAAATTGGGCAACGCGCCTGCCGAGCCAGAGGAAGATTGGGTGTACCTGCTAAAACGCATGTAAATTGCGGACGGCCCCAATCTCGTAAAAAGCGATTTCTGATCAATGTAGGAGTTAAATAGGTATGGAAAATAGATTCAATAGGACCAAGCGAAGCTTCAGATTTTTAATGCTGCTTTCTTTAGGAATAACAAGCCATGGTTTTGCCGGCGAAACGGGAGCCTTTAAAAATGATCATATTCCTGATTTAGAATTAAACGAAAACACTTTCGAAAATCCTATTATTCCAGGATTTAACCCTGACCCAAGTATCTGCAGAGTGGGTGAGGATTATTATTTAGTTAATTCAACCTTTGAATATTTCCCAGGGGTTCCGGTTTACCACAGTACCGATTTGGCCAATTGGAAATTAATAGGCCATGCGTTACACCGCCCCTCTCAATTGGATTTGGATAAGTATGGATGTTCAAAAGGAATTTTTGCACCCACCATTCGATATCATGATGGTGTATTTTATATGATTACAACGTTGGTTGGACGCAATGTAGGTAATTTTATTGTAACGGCAACAGACCCTGCCGGACCATGGTCCGAGCCGCATTTTATTAAGAACGCACCGGGCATTGATCCGTCGCTCTTTTTTGATGACGATGGGAAAGTTTATATTTCTGGAAACACGAAACCCAAAGAAAAACTCTGGAGCAGTCACAACGCCATTTGGCTTCAGGAGCTGGACGTAAAGACCTGGAAGCTCGTTGGCGAAAAGACCATCATATTCGATGCAGGTGATTATCGCGGTAAAGGCACATCGCTCGATAAAGGAAGTGAGCATTATTTGAATGCCGCGGAAGGGTCGCACGTCTACAAAAAAGATGGCTTTTACTATCATTTATTTTCATTGGGCGGCACTGGGCACAACCATGCCGTTGCGATGATGAAAAGTGCAACGGTTACAGGCCCCTACGAAATGGATCCAACCAGCCCATTTCTTACGCACCGCGATTTATCACGAACGCATCCAATTACCACAACCGGTCATGCCGATTTGGTAGAAACGCAAGATGGCGATTGGTGGATGGTATATCTTGGCAAGCGCCCCAACGATGGTGTGAGATTTATGCTGGGTCGCGAAACGTTTATTTCGCCCGTTGATTGGAAGGGAGAATGGCCCATTGTAAATCCAGACCGAAAAGTTGGACGCAGTGAACTGGTCCAAATGAAGCAAGCTGGCCTCAAAGAAAGCAAAAATGGGGTAAACGACTTTAGAGATGATTTTTCAGAGTCCAAACTAAATCCCCATTGGACGTTCAAACGAACACCGCGTACTCAATGGTGGTCTTTAGATGCTAAAAAAGGATTCATGCAACTCCAGTCCAGAAAAACTATCCGAGATGGTTAACCCTTCCTACTTAGGAAAAAGACTCGCTCACTTTAATTTTGAGGCGGCAACAGAGCTTGACTTCACCCCCCAATCGCGTCATGAGGAAGCTGGTTTGGTCATCGAACGCGACCGTGATTACCATGTGAAATTTGTAGTGACTAAAGTCCAAAACAAAACGGTTCTTAAGCTCATCCTGAGAAATGGACCTGATACTGATGATTCGTTGATTGCTCTAACCAACATCAATTCAGATAAAATTCAGTTACGAGTTTCATCGGTAGGTTTTCTTTATAGTTTCAACTATTCACTCGATGGCAAAAAGTGGATCGAAATGGACGCTAAAGTGGATTGCAGAAGCAATGATTTTCATAAAGGGGGAAGGTGGACCGGTTCTTTTGTCGGCATCTACGCTTCTTCAAATGGAGAACAGAGTAACAACAAGGCCCTTTTTGACTGGTTTGAATACCAGGAAATTAAATAAAGATAGTTTGAATTTAAAGAGCCAGACAGTTGAGAAACCTCGTCATTTTTATGACGGCGAAAGTCAGTCGGGGGCAAACTGGGATGGCGGCCGGTTCTTAAATTTAAGGTAGGGCTGGGTGTCCCCACCCCGCCGCTCGGCGGATTGGCTCAACATGCGCACGGACGCCTGTCGCGTGAGTCGCGTTCCGCGCCAACGCGGTCACGCGAAGGACAGGCATCCCTACCCTTTCCAAAGTCATGGTTTCTTGGCACACGACTGAACGTCACAATCAAACTTGTAGATAGGAAAGGTTAGCAGTAGTTTTCGCTTCATACCAAAGGGCAACCATGAAACTGACGGAAGAAGACCTACAGAAACTGGCCAACCTCGCCATCGATGCCGCCGTGCGGACGGGAAAGTTTATATCTGAATCACAACCGGGCAAGGTTGAACATAAAGGCACCGGTGAATCGCTGGCTACAGACGTCGTGACCGAGGTGGACCGCCAAAGTCAGGAACTCATCCTTAAGATTCTGAACCCCAGCCTTGAGGAATACGATCTGGCCCTGCTGACGGAAGAGAGCCCGGACGACGGTAGCCGGTTGGAGAAAGACTATTTCTGGTGCATCGACCCGATTGACGGAACCCTTCAGTTTATTGAGGGGACTCCGGGCTATGCCGTTTCCATTGCCTTGATTTCCAAGGAAGGCATTCCGCAGATCGGCGTGGTGTACGATCCCTGGACGCACACGCTGTATCACGCGGTTCGAGGAGGCGGTGCCTTCCGGAATTCCAATCCCTGGAAACTTCCAAACGTTGGAAACCGGCTGCGCATATTCACGGACCGCCACGAGTCAGAAGGACCGAAGTTCAAGCCCATGGTCAAGGCGATGGATGCTGAATCCGGCACCTACGGCGGAGCCGTGATGAATGCGCTCTGGTGCCTGGAAAATCCGCCGGCCTGTTATTTTAAGTTTCCAACCACCGGAAACCTCGGCGGCTCATTCTGGGATTTTGCAGCCATCACCTGCATATACAATGAGCTCGACCTCTGGGCCTCCGATGTACAAGGCCACACCCTTCAGCTAAACCGCCCGGAAGCAATCACTCTCAGCCATTGCGGCGTGCTGTTTGCCACAGATCCCACACACGCAAAACAGTTTATACAGCTGAACGCGAATCCGATGTTTGCTTAAAGGTTTGTAACTGGTCGGTCGATCCAAATACCGAATATCGATCATCACACACAAAACGCTGCTAACGGGTGTTGAACCTCCATTCCACACAGAAACGGCATCACGCATATAAATGTAAAGTCCTCCCTCCCCAGTAGTGATAACAAGCGTCAACAAGAGGATTTATTTGATTTATGCACAACAAACAGACGAACCAACCGCAACACAATAATGCTCAGGCCGCAGGGTTCAGATGGTTGGCTGATTAGTAAATTTTGCACAACTAATATATTGCCACCATGGAGCTATCGTCCTTGTGAAGAGCCAGAATGCTCATACACCGAAACACATATAAAGCCCCGCGTCCCGTATAGCTCTGAGGTGATAAAATGGCAAGAGGACGACCATACAAATGTCCATACTGCGAGGCCACGACAAACGTGGCGAAGGGATTCAGATACAACAAGGGAGGAAAAGTCAGGCTTCGGCGTTGCAAGGTTTGCGGAAGGCGCTGGACGACAGGGCCGGTGCAAGGCCAGTCATCAGCGATACCCGCTGTCGAGGATCCGGTGCCAGTACCCGACGAGTATTCGGGCAAACCTTTCGCTGATGCTCCTGATCAGGCGGAGCAACGGGAAGAGACCGATGAAAATGAAGATGAAACCGGCCATGAAACGGAATGTAGAACGGAGCTGTCGCTAAGTGGCGAAGGAAGCCCGGATCAAAACGACCCAGGCGAAGAAAGAAAAGAAGAAGCAGAAGAGATCTTCTTCGCTCAGTAAGAGATATGATTCCGGCAACCGAAATCACGTGATCTCTCCCGCTCTAATACAATTCAGGTCTCTGGTGATTCAGTTGCTGCCGGCCATCAGGCCGGCTGCAACACCTTCGCGGTCTTAGGCACCATGATCTGCTCATCCACGACCTTGTAGTGGTCACAGAATCCCGCAAACATGGTGACGATGTCGCCACACAGCCTGTCGAATTCCTGCACCAGCTTTACGCGGTCGCGCAGCTTCTCCATATCCCATTCCACGAACTCTTCGTTTTCATCGAGTCCGCGACCTGGATAGGTCACTATTTGAGGTATAGGCTTGGGCAGGACACGAAGTGTGCCGTCGCACCAGTCCGTCGTACAGGGGACATCCTGCTTGTGCCAGGTTTGCTTCCCGCACATATCGCAGCGGGCGGTATGGGCATTCTTGTAGTCCAGACCTCCCTGGTAAAGCACAAGATAGCCGCTAGACCGACCGTTGAAACCCACCTGCCAGCACCATTCGCGCTCCATCGACCACTTACGGATCAGGTTCTGAATGGCATCGGACACGTCCTCGCATTCGAGCATTCCCCATGCCTGTTCCATCTGCACCGCTGTGAGATCCAGCCTATGGATCTTCACGCAATTGGCATAGGATGTACTCCGGTTCCAGCTGTTCATGGAGCTGTACCGAAAATGGTTTTCCAAATACTGGATCATCGCTTCCCGGCTTCTCATATCTACTTTTTCATAAAAACGTTTCATGGTTATTACCTCCAATTAGTTGAGGGGCATCCCCCTGGGATGAGGGCTGCCCCTATATTCATTATGCCATTACCGGCTCCAGCTTTTCGGCCACGATATAATCGTATGCCTTCTGCGCCTGTTGCCCGGCGGATACCAGCATGGACGGATCGGCCTTAAGCCGCTCCAACCAGCCGTTGAGATAGGCCGCAGAATTGTCTTCCACCGCTGGAAGGATTCCGCAATGGCCACAAAGGAAAGCCGCACCCATTTCGGCAACGAGTTCCTCTTTGGAATATTCATGCGATCCAAAGCGCACCGCATCCGTCACACCTTTCCGCGCAAGGCGCGAACTGTGGCCAACGCTATGAATAATTTCATGAAAACACGTAGCGAAAAATGCCTCGTCGCTCAGAAACATTTCCTGCGGCGGCATATGCACGGTGTCCGTCAACGGATTGTACGCTGCATAGGTGCGCCCGTATTCAATCGCTGGCTTATTCGCCATATCCTCGATCAGCTGTTCAGCTTCCATGATCGGACATATCTCCCGATCCGGCTTTTCAAGCTTCGGAATCTTCCGTTCGGGAATGCCCTCGCACTGCGCCACGTTGAACACGTGGTAGTAACGAAGCATTGCATAGCCCCTTTGTTTATCGGGATCCGTGCTGGTTTCATCCGGCTCCACGAATTTCCAGAAAACCACCGGCATTGAATGCTCACCCTTTAGGACTTTTCCTCCGAGCTGGTTCGCCTGCTTCATTGTCAGGAAATACGGTTGTGCGTAGCCCATCATATGCAACAGAAAGGCATTGACTCCCCGGTATGGTTTCCGGCTAACCAGATTTTGCGGCCGCGCATCCTGCGAGACCCATGGCTTGCGCCACGGCAGTGTTCCGGTTGCGCTGATCCGCTCAACCATTTTCTGCGTAATCATTTCATTGATCTTATTTCGTGCGTTCTTCTTCATTGTATACCTCCAATAAAAAAGCCGCCCGGAGTGGACGGCTTGGTTCATCATTAAAAGAGCAAAGCCTCACGACTCCGCCCCGTTCATTATTTCTTCGTATTCTGCTTCCTCCATCGGATAAGCCTCGTATGGCAACTCCTCCAAATAGAGGGCATTGACCACCACGCGGCAATAACCGCCGTTTGCTGTCCAAATCGCCGCAGCAATCCTTGCAGCAAACTCGTCCTCGGTTTCACCACCGCACAGCCGATCCTGTGCAACGGCCTCGATCCCTTTTGCGCCATTACCGCGCTCAAAGTCCTGGAAGGACTCCTTGTCGAATGCCCATTCTTCGCAACAGGCTTCAATGATCTGCTCCCGCCGTGATTTATCAGGTTGCTCGATTTCGACACTCGCTTCGTAATACCGGCTCATGCTTCACCTCCGGTTACTGTTTCAGTTTCATCCGTCTCCCATGGACATGCTTGGCAAGTCACGCCGTCAACGCCACGCTCCTGAAGGCAGGCATCGCACGGGAACAGGATTCGGTCGCACCCCGAACATTTGAACGGTTGCTGAATGCTGTAGCTGGTTTCTTCCCCACAATCGGGGCACCATTCAGTATATTCCGCATCCATCAGTATTCCTCCGGCAGAAGAATGGTCGTCAGACTTCTATCTGATTCGGTGATAACCCAAAGCCTAACCTCCTTCTTCGTCCGATATGCACTCAACAGCCGAAGGTTGGCATCAACCGCCTCCTCATTGGCTTGTTGGTCTTCGGCGCACACTTCGCCCCAGTCTCCACTAATATGGCGACTGATGAATTCCACCGGGCTTTGCAGTGCATCCATCATCGCTTCGAGCGCTCCTGGAGTGGAGCAGATTTGCCCCGTATTGAATCTTGGTTTTTGTGTCATGATCATTGCTTACCTCCATACATTAAAAAGGCGCCCCACCATGGGACGCCTATATTCAGCTCAACCGCTCACGCGGCTGTTTTACACATTTGAAAAACAGGCCGGAGAATTCCCCTGCCCGCCTTGGTTATTCCCTACTTCTCCAGTCAACAGTAGATGTTGATATCATCCGGTTGTTCCTCCGCTATCTTCAGGGCTACCGCCCCGGCGATACGGCAAAGCTCCGGCGGCTCGTTGAACTGGCCTTCCTTCAGACCAACCTCGAAACACTCGGCATCGATCACCACCTGACGTTCACCCGTCAGTTGGCAATAGGGAGCCTTGGCCTCGAACGCATCCACGATGGAAACGTTTTCAACGTTCACGTAGAGCGTCTTTCCAATCGTGATCTTCATTGTCCGTCCCTCCGTTTCAGCCAGTCCGACACCGTTGTATCTTCCCACTTCAGTACAATGGCACCATCGGGCACCACCACTTCGGCAATACTGCCGTCATCGTTGAACCGGATGCTGACCGCCGACTCGGTCTCTTGATCAACCCCTGCCGGATAGACCAGCAGCTGCATTTGCTCCTCTATCTCGCCAAACACATCCTGCGCAACCAGCACGGGATGGGGATTGCCTGGAACGTCGATGTCCAGTTCCACTCCATAGGTGGATCGGGTTTCATGGAAGGTTGCTTCATATTCCTTTTTCATGCTTGTCTTCCTTTCTATTTATGAAAGAAGCGCGGTGGCCATGGCCAATCGCGCTCTTCAGGTTTCCTATTTGCATTTGCTACTCTGTCAGTCGCTTCCTGCCAGCTCGGTTTCATCAATGAACTCAAGGTATTCGTGGCCGACTTTTCCGAAATAGCGGTCAACCGCCTCTTCCTCCGGCATGCCGTCCGGAAAAACCTCTTCCGGCAGTTCTCGGCTCCACCACGACTTCACATACCCGTGAAGTTCATGGATCAACCGCTCCCGCGACACCGCCGCATAGACGGTTGACCCGTGCTTGTGCGATATCGCCGCCAACCATATTTTCATTAGTTATCTCCTTTCACTGGATTCATACCTTTAAGAAGCAACCGGTGAGGCTGGCCTTGCCGTTGAGTAACGCCTCCGCCATATCCTCCGGCTGCACCGACTGGTTTTCGTGGTTGGTGTCCACCACCGTATTGCCCCGCAGATGCCGCAGTAGAAACATGCTCAGGAGCAGGTTCTTCAGCGACTCGTCTTCAAGCAGGGGGAACGGTTCGGCAAACGTCTGGTCTTTTGGAACGCGCACGAAGCGCTGATCCGAAAACCATTCACTCAGCATGGGTGCTATCTCCGCATACCGATCAGCAGCTAGCTTGGCCGTGCGCTTGACGAGGTCGGACTTTCGACCGGATATCTTCCAGCCGTGCGCCCGCAGCGCATCGCGGAACTGATCGAGAGTCTCCATCTTGCGCCATGTGATTCCAAACCTTGGAATCTGCTCCTTGCGAAGCCGCGCCGACGAATTCAACGGATAGATCCGTTGCAGATAGCGGACATTGCTAAACCGTACCGCTACTTCCTCACGATCCAGAATTTCCTGAAGCCGCGCCATTGATGCGACGAAACAATAATCGCCACCGCTCGTGCGGTAGCTCCGGGCAAACTCCTTGGCAAACTTGCGTTGCGCAACGGCATGCGTCAGCTCCGGCTCAAAATGAACCATGTTGCCATGCACCCCGCAGGAATATTTCACCTGCCCGTGGTCATGCAAACGACCATTGTTAATCACCAGCTCAAACCAATCGATCCGGTCGCGGAACCGTAGCCGGTGCCTGTCATCGGTCAGGCCGCGCAACGCCGACACCTTGCGAAAGTTCCGGCAGCAAAGGGCTTCAAGCACCAGACTCTGCTCCTCATCCATGAAATCCCCGACCGACAACAGATTCGCCAGGTCAAGGTCGTTCATGTCGTCATAGCTGCCGACCTTCAGCTTTGGATGCTTCTGTTTCAGAAACGCCCGTAGCTCCGAAAAGCCCGACCGGCTACTACGCAGCAGGTTCCAGGCTCGCTCGTGCGACCAGTGCGAGCTGACATATTTACGAGCCAGCTTCACAATCCGGTCGTACGAGACGTCTTCCGCAAAATAGACGCCATGCCCTACCATCTCCAATGTCCGCTCTAATGCAGTGCGCCGGTCGTGGTAGTTGCCATGCTGCGCCATGACGATTTCTGCATTAAGGTGCTGCACAGACAGGGGCTCGAAGCGGTGCTCCGCTTCGTTCAACTTGCGGCTGAAGAGTTCCGCCGCCTGGCAGTAGTCGCCCGACACGCCCATGACCGACTCCGGATGGATGCCCTTGAGCAGCACATCCTCGATCGGCACCTCGATGAGTTCGTAGCCCATACGCAAAAAAGCCGGTATCCTATGATCCGGCTCCAACCATACTTTCAATCCATATATCTTCATTTGATTATCCTTTCCCCAGCAACGACTCGATCCGAGCCGCAGTTGATTTGATTCGTTCTGCGGTCTTGCTAATGTCAACTGCGTCAAGCCGTGGCCACATCACGAGACCACGCACTTCTTGATAGGCGATCATACGCCGCAGGTCGTCGGGTTGATCCAAGAGGGCTTCAACGCTTTCAAGCAGCTCGATGTGTTGGCCTCTTAATCCTGGAATACTATCTGTTTCCAGGTTTTGCAGGTCGATTTGGCCGCCCACCTTTTCCAGCAGTTCCGACGGAATTTTCCCGGGATGGTTAGCTTCGACACGCAATGCGATATAAGCCAAAGGCGTGATCGACTCCGACGTGTCGCACAGGTCGTTCCACGCCTTGAGCTTCACCATTTCCGACAGGTTTTCACCGAGCAGGATTTCTGCCTTCTCGAACAGGTCGGTTGTCGTGAACAGCCGATAGACCGTCTCCACCCGTTGGAAGTTTCCGCCTTCGCTGAAATAGTCCGCCAACAAATCCAGGCAGACCTCCACCTTGTGCAGCATTTCCTCGCGGTTGATCCCTTCGTCGTTCAATCCCATGGGGATGCTCGACAGGATCACCTTCTTCGCGCTCTGCGCAAATGCAGGCAGATAGTTTCCATACAATGCCTGCCGTGCCAGCTCGATTGCCCGGTTGGCTAGCAGGTTGCGGTAGATGAAACCCAACCGACGTCCATCCAGCTTAACGTTGCCGTCCGTCTCCTTCATTACCAGCACCGCCAGTCTGGAGAGGAATTCACCCAATGATTGGAAATCCTTTTCCAATGATTGGAAAAGCGATCCCGCCATTAAGAGGACTTCGCGGATCTGCTTTCCAGTTGCAACCGTCTGCTCCTTGCCAACGGTTTTGGTTTCCGACTGCGGGCACCATTCTCCAATGCTTGGTGCATCGTCGCCATTGATATGGCGCAGCACCTTGATGCGGTCTTCTTCATCCATATCCAACGCTTCCGGTGGATAAAGGAAGATGGCGTAGCGACCGATCAATGCGGCATCCATCTGCTGGGTGCCATTGTACTGCCGTCCCATCGGATTCATGGCGCTCCAGACCCATTTAACCTCGGTCTCAAATCCCATGATCTTGCGGGAACGGATAATCTCCAGCCATTTGGCCTGCAGTTCGGGAACCGCGCGGTTGATCTCATCGATCAGCACAAACTGCTTGTCCCATACCGTGACTGCACTCGGCACATATTCCACTCGCCCCTGTTTCAGGCTCTCCACATTCGGGAAACCCAGGACGTCTTCAAACAATGCCTTGCTGGCATCGTAGGCCATGAACCTCCAGTCCATCGCCTGCGCAATTTTTCCCGCTGCATGGGTCTTGGCCGCGCCATGCGCGCCGACCATCAGCAGCGGATCGCCTGTCAACAGCGAGGCCATTGCCAGGTTTTCATCTTCCAGGCTCCATCCATAGATGCCCAGTTGTTCCAGTAGTTTTGTATTCATTCTATTGCTCCTTGTTTATGTGTAGGCACAAAAAAAGAGCCGACCCGGCATTTCTGCCCAATCGGCTCTTTACGATTTTGATGTTTCATGTTCAGTCTCCGCTTGTCTCTCCTTCCTGCATTTTCTCCAGCGCGTCCACGACGCCCGGTTCGACAAACGCCACCGGTGATTTTATCTCCACATCGAAGATACGGTCGGCGGCCGCCTTTCGGATATGGACGATGCGCCCGGTGCGATAGGCATCCTGCGGTTTTATCGTTCCGTCAGTGAATGTGGATTTTTCAGGATCGCATTCAACGAGCGCGATATATCCCTTCTCCCACTGCTTCGCATGCTCCGGACACAAGTCCCATCCCGTGACCGTCTTCCGCTCCAGCGTGTTCCGCAGGCGCTTGTCCAGCAAGATTGCTCCCGTATCGAAGGCTTGACCGCAAACCGGACACACCTTTTGTTCCATTCCAACATGGCTCTTCATTTTATTGCTCCTTCTGTTATTTCATTCAGGTTCATGACCTCCCCAAACGGCCGCAACACGTCTCCGTTGTTGTGATTGCCAAACAGGATGGTCAGTAGTTGGATGCCGGCTTCATGCAAGGCCGACTGGTTCGTTTCACTCATTGTGGCATAGCCGTCGGTAATGATTACCGCCCGCGTGAATTCCTCGGTGAGGATCGTTTTTGCGATGCAGTTAAAGTCGGTGCCGTAGGTGGTCTCCACATAGCCGCGCAATAGCGCGTCCATTGTGATTTCCGAAACCGCATTGCTGAACTGGTAGACCGAGCGAATATTTCTCCGATACCTTGCCAGCAGCCCGACGATCCCCGGCAACGACTGGTTTACCGATCCCGATACATCGAGAAAAATGGCAATGCCTTCCCGACTGTTCTTAATCTCCGGCTGACGGTTCCGAAAGAACCCCGGCCAGATATCCGCGCTTAGCAACACCATGTCGCGTCGGCACGGATTGATAGGAAACGGCGACGTTGTTCGTCGCATTTCGCGTTCCGTGCAAAAAAAAGCATCTAGCCGTTTGCGGGTGCTGTAGTTCAATAGCAACTCCTGGCGAATGCTTCGCTTCGTCTTCATGATCTCAACAATCATTTTCCGAAGACTGTCGAACATGCCTCCACTGCAACCGCTATGCTCCTGCACTCGTGTCCCGATCTCTTGGGCAATGTCTTGCAACTGTTCTGAGTTCCAATGATTGGCCGCGCCATGCGAACCGATTAGTTTCGGTCGGCCGGCGGATTGCGGCACCAACATCTTCAGGGTCTGGATCACCTCCCCCGCGCTGAGCACATCGTGGTGCGTCCATTTCGGATAAAGATGCTGATATAGATAGCTGTACCGGCTGTTCCGATGCTTGCTGTTTGGTCGAAGGATTGATTCCAATCCCTGGACATTATAGAAACGCTCAAACAACGAACCGCCACCCGACGACTGGCCGTAGAACTGACTGATCAACGCGTTGATGATCGCGTCGCAGGCAATATTGCTGATTTCATCCCGCTTATGGACAAAGTGCCCAAATGCCGGATGCAGAATTTCATGAAAGACAAGGCAGAACAAATCCTGCTCCGTCTTCACATGCTCCGAAACAAAGTCCGGATTGTATTTCATGGTTCCCGTGGCATTGATACATGCCGTCGGGATTTTGGGATCGGCCTTCACCGAAGCCACGATCCCCGCAACAAACGAATCCGCGCCCAACTCGCGCTTCATCATCTGCCGTACTGTTTCCAATGTAATCAGGTGCATAGCACCCTCCTTTCCTGTTGGTTTAGTTTTCGTGTATTTGGTGTATTTCGTGGTTCAAATTCATCTGCGTTATCCGCGTGATCTGCGGTCAAAATATTTCCGTGTAGTCGGTATATTCAGTGGTTAAACAGGGTTTTAGAAATGCATAGCGGTCGCTACATAAATGGTTCCTCTCGACGGGGAACGTGTTTACAGATCAAGGTTCGGCGAAGCCGTAAACCTCAAGGCGAATCCACTGTGTTCAGCCGGATATCGGCATCAGCTCTTTCGCGAAAAACTCGTTCAAGCATATGGCATCAAACGGTTTTTTGTTAATCGAATAGTTTACATATGGAACCACGGGCAGGTTCCTGAGGGATTTAATGTAGCCACCAAAAAGCGCAGAGAAACGCAAAGACAGTCCGTACGATTTCTTTGTTTTCTATGCGTGCTCTCGCGGCCAATTATTTTGGAATCACGAGCAGGCTCCGGTGGGAGTTAATTATGAAACCACTAATGGACACTGATAGACACTAATTGAAGGGGATCTCGTATTTGAATATCTGCGTTGTTCCGCGTTCATCTGCGGGCAATACTTTCCAGTTTGTTTCGTGTGTTTAGTGTATTTCGTGGTTGGATATTAAAAAAGGAGTAAAGGCATAATCGCCCTTACTCCTGGTTGTAGGTCTCGCGGTATTCCTGCCAAAACTCCCGCTCCCTGAAGTGCTCCAGCTCATTCTGGAGTATGTTCAGAATTTTCGAGACATCCGATCGGATGTCCAGCAGGTGGCGGTCGATATCCGCAAGCTTTGCTTCGAGTGCATCAACACTCTGCTGATCTGCTTTCATAACTACTCAAAAGTAGTCGCAGTTTATAAATATTTCGTTGAGCAAGAATCTGCTTTAGCAACAATAAGTTACTCACTTGGAAGCAAACGGCATTCCTACAAACAAATTTGGGGTGCTATAGGATTCATATAAACCGCCAGAGTCAGTATCTTGTAGCTATTTGAAAAACTCTCCATCCGAAAATAATGAGCCTCTCCATTATCGTCCAACACCGTAGCCTCCACTTCACCCAACAAACCGCCCTTTCTTTGTGAGCAATACCCACGGATCAAGTCAAACGCCTGATGTTGATCAAAATTTGAAAATCGATTTCGGAAAGATTCTGAGAAAATCAAATGCTCGCATGGATTTTGGGCATTAAAAACTATGTTTGAATCAAACCAATGATCACACACCACGCCAAACATCGGAAGATGGTCGTGCGCCTGCTCCACAAATCTATACAAAGTTGAGGTAATTGTATTTCCATAAATATTTGCAAGAGTTTTAACTGATTCAAGATTGCAGGAATAATCTGCTGCCTCTAACTTGAATCGCTCACCCAAAAAAACCAAGTTTCCCCCTCCATAATTTGCTTCATTTTCTATCTGAATTCTACAGGAGGAACTTAGAGTTTGAGCGGGGTCACCAAGACAAAACTGCTTATGCCACGGGATGACAGAATGGGCTATTTCATGCACTTCTGCCCATCTATGTTTCAATGGTGGCATATTCTGATCAATGAGTATTTGTTTTGAATCCGGCAACCACAACGCCTTTAAATCAGCTTTACTGATTACTTCTCCGAGCAGACTGGGTCGAGAAATCAACTGCTTCCCCGCAACCTTTATTCTATGAATAACCTCTTGCCGGAAACCTTCGTCCGCACATGAATAATATTTCCTGTCCAATTCCAATAAATACAGTGCATCCTCTATTTTGAATGGAGGCTCAGGATTCCCCAGATCACGGAGAATCCTTTTCATTTGACCCTCTATCTCTATAGCTGTTTTTCTATCAGGAATTACATTCAGCATTATCCTTATCCCTTCTCACTCAAGAGGGCGATCACCTCGTTGAGGATTTGCTGTTCCTCATCATTAAGGTGATTTGCATGCTTTGCCTTCGCAGCATAACGCACAATATTTGTTTGGACATCTCCCTCCAGTGAGGTGACCGCGCCGGAAAGTTTGCTTAGAGTGTTTTCTTGTAGCTGAAAACTTCTTTCAAGATGAAAGAGCGTTCTTGGGGAAACGTCATAATCCGGATTTGTTTCAATCTGAACGATCTCAGCAAATTCAATATCAGATTTAACTGCAAGCTCCTCTCTCGTCAACTTATCCCGTCTTCGAAGCATTTCTACGAACATTCCAAAATCCTGGAATATGGTTTTCACGTTGCCTTGCTGACGGAACTCCGTCAAAGCGTGCTTAATTATTCCTTTCCCCTGTGCTGCCAGACCCTCTATTGCTTCTAGTTCATCATCCTTTTCGTTGATACCGCTAGCGTCTACAAGATACGAACTAAGCAGAGAAGGAGTGAACGCATCCTTGCTACCTGTTTTGTTCTCACCTGAATTCATGGTTTTCTCCATTTTCGTTGTTGTCTAACTTTCTCCTAATTCGCTTCAAGATTCGGTTATAATTTCTATCATCCAAACTGAAGCTGTTCATTATGGCTTTTTTGCCTTTGCCACGAATCATTGATTCGAAGACATTCCAGGCGAGTTCATCGTCTGAAAAAAATAGTTTATGTGCATGATCAAAGGCGTCCTGCTCCCTAGCGCACTCGAATACTGGACTCGTATATGTTGCAATGCGTTCTTCACTAGCTTCTTTTTCTTCAAGTACCGTCGCTCCTTGGGTCGATTTCAATCCTTTACCAGCCCACCTTCCGCCAATATTTCTGATTACCCACCAAAAATGCAACCTTAGTTCAATGCCCCGTTTCCATTTATGATCGCAATTTAAAGTCAACATAACGGCTTCATGCAAGATGTCATTTGCCGATCCATCTCGGGATTCTCGCAGATTAGCAACCTTCCACCTTCTTTTAGCCATTTTCATCAGATGCGCAGAATCTTCATCTGATATATTCTCTAAAAATCCGCTTATTTCTTCCTGAGTATAATATTCATTCGAGTCCATTGTTCGTCACCCTTTGTCATCTGGTTTGGAGCTCCCGTTCACATGTGTATGACAAGTTCAGCCAAATTGACGGACAAAAAAGTTCAATTTTCTTTTAGGCACGCATTTTTCAAATTTGATGTCCGTTTTTTTCGCACTACCCGTCATACCGATTTGAAAGCTGCACATGGTGTGTAGCTAAGAAATTACAGGTGAAATTAGAATGACAGAAAAACATAATGAAGCAGAAGTTGTAGAACTCGAGGTGTATGCCAAAGCCCGCAAGCCTGTACCAAAGGATTGCAAACTATTCCGTATCAGAATTGACCGGGAAAAATATCTCGTTCAGCAAGCAGCGCTTACTGGTGCGGAGTTGCTAAAGCTCGCCGACAAGAAACCGGATCAATACCGGATACTGTTTAAAAAATGCAACGGTAAGACAGTTGAAGTCCCATTGGATACGCACTTCAGCTTCCTCGACCCCGGAATCGAACGCTTTATGACCCAAAAACGTACCGCTCAGGAGGGTTGATCAATGCGTCGCGACTTCACCCCCTATGACGAGGATCTTGCGTACCTAGAGAGCCTTGGGACACCCTGGGAAGCTGTGCGCGAAGGAAGCCGCCTCTGGTATATTCTTCATGAATACCAGCCTCCTACGGGGTATATACCTGAAGCAGTTTCGGCAGCATTCATGCTGCCCCCGGCCTATCCTTCCACACAAATCGACATGGTTTATTTCCACCCACCCTTAAAGCGGGGCGATGGAAAAAATCCTGCCGCCCTTGCCAACCACAATCTCGATGGAAAGCAATGGCAACGCTGGTCACGGCATCGCCCTGCCCCGGTGGATTGGAAAGACGGTGTCGATTTTCTAGGAACCCATGTGGCCTATATTGAAGGCGTCATCTCAGCCGAAGTCGAAGGAGCATAAAATGCAGTACAAATTAAGAATAGCAGGCATTCATTATGCTGAATTAAGAGATGCGCTATATCCCGGCGACTGGAAAGAAGCAGGGGCTATCGCAGTTTGTGGCCGGCGTGGTTCAGAAGGATGCACCACCTTGCTCGTGCAGAAAATCCATGCAGTTCCATTTGGTGCGTATCAGTCCCGTGAACCCGACTATCTTGAGTGGGATACACAATGGATGATCGACGTTCTCAACCACGCTGAATCAGAGGATCTTTCCTTGATTAAATTCCATAGCCATCCAGGTGGCGGGTCTTTCTTTTCAGAACGGGATGATCTGACAGATATCGGCATTTTGAACGAATGGTCTATTTTGTATGACCGCGCCACGCCACACGGAAGTGTCATAATGCTGCCAGATGGCGAACTTTTTGGGCGAATGGGATATGCCGGTCATCAGTTTATCCCGATAGAATCAATAGCTGTTGCCGGCAATCAATTACATTATTGGCAGCCAACGGATCAGGAGTGCGTCTTTAGCGATGCTGAGTCCCGAAACCTCCAGACCTTCGGTGCAGGAACCACCGCAATTCTGAAGCGACTTAAGGTTGGCGTGATCGGATGCTCCGGCACTGGCAGTATAGTTGTCGAACAATTGGCGCGCCTGGGAGTCGGACATTTGGTTCTTGTGGATCCCGACATTGTCGAGAAAAAGAACCTAAACCGAGTCCTTAACACGACCGAAGAGGACGCTGTTAACGAACGATCAAAGGTGGATGTATTAAGCGATGCGATTCAGAAAATGGGATTTGAAACGCAGGTTACTCGCATTGCGACCAACCTGGTCGCACCAAAACCCATCCAAGAAATTGCGTCATGCGACGTGGTTTTTGGATGCGTGGATGGCGCAGAGGGTCGCCATATCCTTAATCGGATTTCTTCATACTATGTGATTCCGTATTTTGATGTAGGAATTGATCTCCAGGCTAGCGAGCATGGAGGCATCTCCCAGGTTACAGGAGCCGTGCACTACATTCAGCCGGGAGGCTCAAGCCTGTTGAGCAGAGGTATCTACTCCCAGGAAGAGGTCGAAGCCGAAGCATTAAGAAGATCAGATCCTGAGCTCTACGCTAATCATCTGAAGCAAAACTATATTGCTGGCGTTAAAGAAGACAGCCCAGCCGTTCTGCCAATCAACATGCACTATGCCAGCCTGCTGGTGCTGGAGTTCCTTGCTAGAATCCACAAATACCGAATTACAGACGATGCCGAATTGGCAATACAGCAGTACAACCTTGAAGACGTTGATAATGTTTATCGGGCAGAAGACGGCTTACCTTGCGCTGCCCTGGCGAAGCGAGTCGGCCGAGGGGACACCACCCCGCTACTGGACATCATCGGATTGGAATGACATGCCCCGATTTATCAAAAAAGCGTTTCTGTTTATTCGAAGGCGACGAAGGTTTCATAGAATCGAGCATGTAGAAGATCAACCATTCTCCCTTTTGCTAGACACCATATACGTTGTAGGAAAACCATATCCATGGTCTTTGATGTTCAAATGTCCCTGTGGGTGTGGCGACCGTGTGGAGCTGAATATTCTCCAGGATTGTTGGCCATGCTGGCGTTATTCCGAACAGGAAACTGGATTGATGTCGATATATCCATCAGTATGGTTAATCCATGATTGCGGAGCACACTTTTCTGTCCACGGCAGCAGCATTAAATGGCATTGGGGTGTGAACAGACATAGTTCTGGCTTTCAGCACTGCCAAGAGTCGGACTGACCGCAGACCCTCTTTCTAATATTTTTTACTAGCCGGACAAATCAGGACAGAGTTCGCACTCAACGCCTCCGTGCTGAATATTTGTCTTCGTGAAACAGTCCCCCATTCAGTAGTGGTTTTCCAGTGGAACTTGCCCCAGGTCTGACCTTGGCTGTTGAAATAGAATGAGAAAGCCGCTACCATCCGAGGCCAGTCAAATGCCGAGGGAGACATCAGATGAACCTCAAAGATATAAAGCCGGAAGAGTTCGCCAGTGCTTTCGCGATGATGAATAATGAGCCTGAAAGGTTCCTGTACCTGCAGACTGAAGCGGTGGCCGAAGTCCCGCTGATTGAATATTTCATGAAGGTTTACATGCACGACGTCGAGAGCAAGGCTCCCAAGCTCTCGGTTGAAACGGATAAATTAACACTTTCAATTCTGACGGCTTTGTACCTGCTGGAAAAGAATGCGGAAAACCCTGAAATCCAGGATTGAGTTTACTCAAGAAGCAAGAACGCCGCCTCGCGGGAGGGGCGGCGGGCGGGGTGATGGAACAGCAGTTTGATAGAGGCGTCGGATCGCCGCACTGTTTCAAGAGCTAGAGGTTGTTGGGATCGGAAATGAACCGGAGGTTGTCGACGGATATATTCCGCGACTTGAGATCGCGCAGGGTTTTGTGCTTTACGGATTCGGCGGTGCTGAAACTGATGATTTGATCAAAACCGAGTTCCAGCAGTTTCTGGATATTGTCGGCACCCCGTGATCCGGTCTCGATTTCAACGGCCATGCGTTTCCCTTCCTTTTCGGCATGCAGGTCTATGCATTGGTTGTTGCCGATGGGCTTTTCCAGCTCAACCGTCCAGCCCTCGCGGTCTAGCTTTCGGCGGATCTCGTTTTTCCAATAGTTATGGATGAGGCCGCCCTCTTTCCGCTTGGCCACCTCTACGTTGTTTCGTTTCATGGCGTCACGCATGTCCGGGGTAAAATCGAGCAGCACCACTTTTCCGGTTCGAGTTGGAATATCAACGGGATGGATAAGGCCCTTTAGAATAAGTCCCTGCTTGGCATGGTTGCCGCGTCTCCGGCTGATGGTCAACCGTGAATAGCGTTTTACGACTCCGTCAAACGGGTTTCGGTATATATCCTTCATGAGCTTTTTCTCCACTTCAGTAAGAGAGGTTCCAGGTTCGTTCTTTCCTATTCTATGAATATGGGGAACATCCTTGGTTGGGTTGGAATCCGCTTTATCCGGAGATTCCCTTGAGGAATCCTTGGAATAGGTTCCGTATCGCTGAATGAGATGCGCGTCGGTGACGGAGCCCTTTTCGAGATCGACCTTGGGGATCTGAATCTCGAACGGGAAGATGAAGCGCGACTGGAGTTTTACGACGGCGTGGCCGATGGGCAGGAGTCCGAGCACCTCGCGGTGCTCCCGCGGGATACGCATCATTTCGGCAAGGGAATTGATGTCCTTGCTGTGCTTCATGTTGAGCGCGATGGTGCAGTAGGTATTACCGAGCGCCGGGACGGAAATCTGGCTGGGATGCTGGTCGACCAGCACGATGGATTCGCCCATCTCCCTGATTTCACGCAGGAGGAGATCGATGACGGTTTCCTTGCCGGTGTTGGTGAGGATGTTGTGCGCCTCCTCAACAATGACGCAGTGCTTGAAGGTTTCCCGGTCGGGTTCAAGCATCCGGCAGTGGTGGATCCAGACCATCAGCGTTTCTATAAGGAAGATCTTTTCGTTGTGCGCCAGTGAATTGAGTTCGAGGCAGACGTTTTTATCGAGCAGTTCCTGTATGCCGGATTGGGACTCGGTGTTGATGACGTCGGACACCTGTCCAAAGCAGAGGCTCTGAACGGCACGCATGGTGGAATCGAGCCACATGGCCTTCCGGCCTTTAACAGGCATCTTTTCGAGAAACTCCAGAACATCCTTCAAGGTCGGGAACCGTTCAGGGTCGGCGGTGTAGCATCCGTATTTTGTGTAGACGGCATCGATGGCCTCCAGAAGAATGAACATGACCCCCTCCCCCAGAAAATACGCATGACTGATAATCTCGATCAGTTTCTTGAGCCAGACCTTCAAGTCGGTGCCCGGCGGCGGGATCAGCGGATTGAAATGCAGCGGATGAACGGGTCGGCCAACGGTGTAGATTTCCAGTGGAACATCGTGCGCCAGCAGATCGCGGTAGTTCCGTTTCCAGTCGAAAATCAGGAAAGGCTTTTTGTGCCGTACCAGCTCTTTTATGAGCAGGGCTACGGTGTTGGTTTTCCCCGCGCCGCTCCGGCCAAAAATCGCCATGTGCTGGATGAACTCGTCTTCGCAGATTCCAAAGGGATACAAGACCTGGTCGTGCGCCAGAACCTTTCCCAGCTCATACTGCCCGGCGGCATTCCCTTCCGGCGGAATATGGAGTCCGTTTTCAACGAGCGGGTTGACGCCGAATTTTCGTTCGAGCTGAAGCTCCACCAAGGCTTCGATATCGCGCTTGCCGGCGCTGTCGCTCAACTGGTGCTGGCGCCAGATTTTAAGCGCCTTGGATTTGCCGATATAGTCGGCCAGTTTCTTGAGCGATTCCTCAAAGATCATCGTTCAGCACCCTCTTAATCCTCCGCTCACCGGCATAGTCTGACCATGATTCGAATATGTCGCCCAGCAACCGGTTGGTATCTCGCCAGCAGGCCACCTCTTCGGCATGCCTTTCCTTGGCCAGGGAATGAATCTGCTTTTCAAGCTCTGACTCGAACCGGCTGTGAATGCCGTTATAGTTTGGCCAGTTCCGCAGCTCGGACAGGATGCCGTGAACCCGCAGCTGTTCGTATTCGGTGCTCTTTACAATGCCGTATGAAATCGCATGCCGTGCTTTGAGCTGCTTGACCAGTATATCGATGTGATCGCCATGCAGGTGCAGCCGGTCGGTCGCAAAATCCAGCGGCTCGACCTCGTAGGCGTTCCTGCTGTTGAAAATCTTCTCGGTCAGCTCGTCGGGATTCTTGAAGGGACTTTTGTCCGGCTTGATCTCCCGGATGATCTCGAAGGCGGGCTGCCCGGTTTCAACATGATAGTTGTATGCGTCCTGTTGGCGCTCCGCCTCGGCGTCATACAACGGTATTCCGTATTTGTCTTCAAATGCCATATTACCACTCTCCGGTAGGAATAAATGGGTTGGCATTTATAAAGGTTTCGGTTCCGACGCAGATGTAGGCAAAAAAGACGCCCGGACAGCCGGGTTCGAGGTGACCATTCACGTCGATAACCAGCTGGCCGGGCTTTGTCTGCTTGCCTGCCCCCTATCCGAAGCGATGACCGCCACCCAAGGAACCGCGCAGGGTTTGAAGCGCCTCGATCGCATCATCCCACAGTCGAGTGCCATGCGTTCCCAGCACATGGGTCCGCGCCACAGCCTCGGCCACACGCCGGTCTCCGGATGAAAACAGAATGGAGTGGTTGCACCAGGGGCACTCCCATTCCCATTGATCCCCATAGGGGCTGGCCAGGCCTCCCTGCAAAACCATGCCGGAATCGGGATTCCGGCCGGCAATCGATGCAAAGAGGCGCTGTGACTCCATCCTCATAAAGCATCACCTTCGTCCACCACTTCAAGGGACATGGTCTCGTACGCCTTGTTCAGCGCAAGAACCGCCTTCGGAACGTCCGCCATCCTGAGGGACGACGTACCCTTCCAGTCGCCACGCTTGTCCTTGTATCGCCGCTCAACCGTCACGTTGTGCAGCGTCTCTTCATTGCCGTCCCGACCGACGACCCGGTTCTCCCAGACAGCAACCTGGATACCGCCTGCCTTGAACTTTTTGATTGGTCTTTCGTTTGCCATTTTATTTCCTCCGGTTGGTTGTGTCTTCTGCACAACCTGTCTTCACCTCGTGAGACAGGCTGTGCACTCCAACCAATTAGCGGCTTTTTCGCCGCTGCGGTTTCATCTGCACCGGGTAGATCAATATGCCCCCATCCAGCGCCTCCCAGTCCGGCTCCCTGCCAAGGAGGTTGATCTCAGCCAAGATCCGCCAGGAGGCGTTGGGGTCGCCGCTTCCGAACATGCCGATCATTTTCTGACCCTCCTCGATGAAAGATCCGAGCACCACCATCGTGTCGCCGTCGAAGGCATACACGTACTCAATGCCGCTGCCGGAGGCGTTCTTCTCGGTAACCCGCCAAGCGCTTTCGCTCCGGCCGCCGTGGCAGTAGCAACTTGGCGACCTAGACTCATCAGCGTCGCTCTGCCCGTCTTTGAACCGACATCCGACGATTGTGCTCCAACCCGCTCCATGTGCATCGATCAATGTCCGAAGCATAGCCTGCGTATCGCGTTGGAAGTCCTGGTTCCAGAGCTGGTAGAGCATGCGTCCCAGGCCGGACGGGTAGCTGTCCCAGTGATGGTAGACCCCCTCGAAACAAATCGGCGACCTGCTGGTCAATCGTGCAATACAACCTCTTGTAGACATTTTCCCACCTCATCAGCCACATCTCATGTGCGGCTTGTCTGCGAAGCAGGAAGACAAGCTGTGCGTGGGATGTACCACGGACTACGAGCTGATGCTGTTGAGCAGAAGATTCCTTGGGGTGAAGTTTGCCCAGTAGCGGCCAGAATGTCGCCGACCGACATGGCTTTTTGCCGCCAGCCTTGCCACCTCACGGTGCTCTTCCGAATAGATCAACGAATGATCGCAGAATGGGCAGTGCCAGACACGCTGGCTTCGTGTGCCCACGTGTTCAGATCCTATGATAGCTGTCTGTGTCCTCATGGATATCACCTCGACAACCGCATCTCATGTGCGGCTTGTCTTCCACCCCGCAAGGCAAGCCGTGTCGATCCAGGGCATGCGACGGAGATGCCGAAGATCCGACAGCCTTAAATGGCTAGCTCCGACAAAGTGAGTCGGAGTGCCTTTTAAGGGTTTCGGATCGAGAAAAGCGCACCTAGGCCAGGTGCAGCTCCTCCATGAACTGAGCGGGAGAGATTGATGGTCTCTGCCGGGGAAGGCGTGTGTTTCGAACATGATCGATCCCAGACATGAGGCCCAGATCAACGATCCGCTGCATCTCGGCGAGTTCTCCGCTGAGGGCAAGCTTGAGTAGATCACGAGTGATTTCGTGACGCTCCTGCTCATCGAGTTTCGGATGAAGGCCGAAGTAGCAGAGGACGTTGTCCAGCGACTCCTCGACGTCGATCGCGTCAAAGGGAAACTCCGGCTGCGTTTTGATGTACTCAACCATGTTGTGCGTATTGTATCTATCCATTTTGGTCACCTCGGACACCCCGTCTTTGCGGGGCATCTGACATCTGGAACAGATGCCCCGTGCGGGTGGACGAAAGGGGATCGAAATGGATTGCACAACATGGTTGGCATCCAGAGCAGCCGGCGGTTTCCCCCGATCGACGGACAGCCTTCGCGCGGCTTACGTTGCCCTTGCGGATCATGCTGATCGAGCTGATCAATCCGGCCATGATGATCGTGATGGTTATGCTGGTCACGCTGATTGTGTTGGTTACGCGATCATGCTGGCGATGCTGTTCAAGCTGCTCATACCGATCAAGCCGCTCTACCGATCAGGCCGCTCTACCGATCTAGCTGCTCATGCTGGTTACGCCGCTCTACCGATCAGGCCGCTCTACCGATCTAGCTGCTCATGCTGGTTACGCCGCTCTACCGATCAGGCCGCTCTACCGATCTAGCTGCTCATGCTGGTTACGCCGCTCACGCTGATCTGATCCTAGATAGATCCCTGGTTCCCCTTCACAAATAGAAAATATTACCTAGTCGCTTTTTGATACTCTCCAATATCAATTGCCAACCAGGCACTTACGGGATTTCGAGGGGTAACGAAAAGATACGGTTTCCGGGTTCCAAAGAGGCTTTTTGTTACTCTGAAGACCGATTATTGGTACTTGCGTTACTACCGCTATTACGAACGCTTGGACTGTTTTTTCTGGCGCAGGAAGTCACAGAAATCCGCCACCTGCTCCTGCATCCTGGGAGGCATGGATTCCATGGCATGGAGGACTCGTTGCATGTAGAGGCTCTGTTTTGAGGTTGGAACCACACCCGCGAGAAGATGATCCACGGAACACCCCAGGGCACCGGCCAGCCGGGCAAGCATCTCGGCCGAAGGCTTCCGTATGCCCCGTTCGATGTGGGAGACCGCGGACTCCGTGGTCTCTGCCTGGACTGCCAGATTTTTCTGAGACAGCCCGAGCGTTGTCCGCTGTGCCTTGATCGCCTTGCCTATTTTGTTGGATCCTGAACCACTCATTTATTGAGCCGACATCCTACCGGCCGCCCGCAGACAAGTCAGGTAAAATCTGAATTCCCTTCTTGACGCACAACAGCTATATAGTATTGTTTCAACTATACTAAATGAAAGGAGTCGAAAATGAAATACATCATAGCAACCGCATTGGTCGTCCTGGCACTGGTAACGGTCTTCGACGCCCACAAGCTCATCCCGATACCTCGGGCTGTAGGATCCATTGTCAACGGATCCCTCTCGAAGCACCTGCCCTTTGGGGCGAAGGTCGCCTACGCTGAATCCTGCATGGCGGATCTGAATCGCGAACGCGACCAGGTGAGGTATGCCGTGTCGGACGCCTCAGTCCGCCTGCGGATTCTGGATGGCCGGATCGAAACTCTGAAACGGCGGCAATCGGAATGCAGGACTGCAATCCGTGACCTGGTCGATATGGGAGAAAGCACCGCCCCGGATTCCCTAGCCCGGACGGTTGAGCGGTACGACCATCTCCTTGCCGAGATCGATCGGCTACATCATCTCAGGAATCGACTGGCTGACACGGCTTCCTCGCTTGAACTGGCCGAGACCCAGGTTAGCGCCGACCTCAGGGAGCTTGACAACCGCCTCAAGATCGTGGCGATTGACCATGAACATAATGACGCCCGCGAACTCGCGTCGCAACTGGCCGGCACCTCCTCCTATCCGGATCAATTCAACCGGGCGAGACAGTGCGCCGACCTGCTCGATACACTGGAGCACCGGGAACGGATTCGGGAGGATCTGCATAGCCGATATGGATATGAATCCATTGACCTGATGCAGCGCCCCAATCCCGCGGAACGTGCCCGGGAGATTCTTGCCGGGGACTGCTGATTCCCAGCGAGAGTAAACTTCCACTGGAACACTACGCAAGCGCGGTCGGTTCATCCCATTGAATCGGCCGCGCGTCTTTTCATTCCTCCAATAGATTTATAACTGTAGTCCTGTAGTAGTAGTATAGTAGTAGTTATAGATAGTAGTAAGTAGTAGTAGGCTCCACTGGAAATCTACTCCCACTGGCGGGCATGCCGCCTTATGCCATCTACGATCCATCAAGCATGAAGCCTTGAGCGGATTGTGAAATGTTGCCGCCGAGAATGTAGATGGAGGTTGCCACTCATTTCATTCGCTGCTTTCCTTCGGAAAGCCCCGCTTCGCGTCCAGCTCCATTGTCCAGGGGTGGCAAGCGGATGTCGCATGCATGGCGGAGCTGGAAGCTCCATCTACATTGTCTAAGCTTGGGCTTCGTTTTTTGGAGTTGTCCAGCCCTGAACTTGTTTCGAAGACCTATTTCGCCCGCAGGCGGTATCCATGTTTTCTGCCACTACACCCCAGTGACGCAAAAGATTTAAATAGTTCCCCCATCTACACTTCCACTGGAGTGTGATTTTCCAGTGGAAAGCAATATACAACAACGCATATGGGCTGAAATAGAGCAGGCAACAGAGAATTCGGTTGTCGTCAATCAGGACTACTTGGACGACGAGCAGCTTACGCGCCAGCGCCAATTCGAAGTCCTGAGCGAAATATTTAATATGAACATCCGGAGCCAGGAGATCCGGACGATCAGCAACCACTTCTCTCCTGTTTTTCGGGGCGGGCATCCCAACCACCTTGGACTTGGCGGCAAGACCGGCACGGGGAAGACCATCACGATTCTCTGGTTCCTTGCCCAGGTGGCCCAGCTCTGCAAAGAGCGGGACATTCCATTCCGGCAGGTGCATCTGGATTTTTGCTGCCCGGTTCCGTGTTTTCGTGCGCTCAACACATTGGCCTGTCTGCTGGATGCCAGCAAGGCCTACCGCAAAGGCATCAGCCTCGAAGAACTGATGGTTCGAATTGAGCGGAAGCTGGCTTCGCTACGGGGATTTCTGGTGATCTTCATCGATGAGGCGGACAATGTCCGAACCGATTTCAACACCTTCTATCAGTTCCTCATCAAGCGGCTTCCACAGCGAATATCGGCCAAGCTGATCTTGGTCTTTGCCTCCAACCGGCTGAATTGGATGGAGAACCTCGATCCCCGAGTAAAAAGCTGCCTAAAGCTGCGTGAGATGATCTTCCAGCCCTACGACGCAGACAGTCTGCACAGGATACTGGAAATCCGGGTCAAGAAGGCGATGCGTTCTGATCGAATTGAAGAAGGGGTGATTCCCAAGATCGCGGCGTTGGCCTCCCAGCAGCATGGCGATGCCCGGAAAGCGGTCAATCTGCTACGGCGTTCCGCGGAGTTGGCGGAGGAGGATCGGACTCCGATCTCTCTTGAGACCATTGGTCGCGCATATGAAGAAATCGAACGTGACAAGTACGTGGATATGATCCGGGGCAGCCCAAAGCAGCTTCAGGCCGCGCTCTATGCAGCGCTGACGGGCAAACCAAAGGGCGGGCGCGTCCTTCACACCGGTGATGCATATTTGGTCTACGAGCGATTCTGTGCAGAGTCCGGGCTTCGACCGGTAACCCAGCGGGCGTTCAGCGATCTGCTATGCGAACTGGATATGTATGGATACTTGAGGGCACGGACCGTATCCCGAGGTCGCTATGGCCGAAGCAAGGACATCCACGTGACCTTGGCTCCCAACATTCACAAACGGCTTCTTCATGTTATCAGGAGCAATTTCGATCTGGATTCCGGGGTGAGCTACGCATGAGCCGTGATCCATTTGATGGCGTACTCGATCCCTTCGCATGGTGGGACATATCGGCCACCTATGAAAAATATTCCGGCTTTTTCGATCTGGTCATCTATTGCACGATCTTCATTGCCCTGGCTCACGTTATATTCACGAAGCGGTTTAGCGGACGCGCCGGAAAAGCCATGGCCACCGCTATTGGTCTGGCTTTGGGTATTTCATTGACCCTGGCAGAGCAACAGTTCGGCATGAACCTGCGCCAGGCGGGTCCTATCGCCGTCTTCATTGCGATGCTTCTTGTCGGATTCCTGATACTGCATGTCCTGATCCGGGTGCATGTCAGCTGGAAGCTGGCGGTTCCGTTGACCTATATACTCATGTATCTTTTTGTCCGAGCAATGAGCCCGGCCTTGTGGCGGGCGATTACCGACCGTGTTCCATTCATCGGTCTGCTGTCCGCTATCATCTTTCTCATCTGTGTCTGGCAACTGGGCGTGGCGATCTGGCCCAAGAGTAGTGGTCACCATGCAGCCAAGGACTCGGACTCGGCCTTCATCGCGACCTTGGACCGCAAACATGAGGATCGGGAGGTAAAGGTTGAGAAGCGTATTAAGCGGAAGCTGGTTCCTGAAGTTAGACGCGAAACGAAACGGATCGAGAGGAACCTGAAGGGTCTTTTGCGGGAACTGAAGCGCGACCCACCACGATGGCAAGCCATCGAACGCGCGCTATCCGATATCGGCCACGGTTCCGACGACGTGCTGAAGGCCATCGACCGTATTCGCACCCTGGACCGCCGCTTGAGAAATTTTGATTGGCATGAGCTGCAACAGCTCAGCAGCTACTACCGTGATTTGAACGAGAACGACAAGGAACGATTGAAAGAACAGATTCTGCTGGAGCGCCGAAAGATCGTCCAGGAGCATGCAATCGTGGAGCTCGCGGAGCGATGCGAACATCGTCATCAGCAGATCCGCCAAGGCCTGGACCAGGCATCCCGGGCATGTTCAATTGAAGACCGCGATGGTGCGGCACATAGTATTTCAAAGGCAATTCAGCTCGAAGAACAGCAAAAAAGCGACCTGGATCAACTCAAGTGCGCGGAAAAAAAGTTGCTGCAGCTGACACGCCTGAAAATCAAAAAAGAAAAAGGATGAGGTGAGAGATATGAAAATTATATCAGGTTTATTTGTGATTATGCTGGTCCTGCTGACAGGCTGTGGAGAAAATAGCGCGATCGGAGACATTGCGACCAACGTTTCTGCGCCAAAGATCTTCCGCTTGGTCATCCAATGCGGGGATACGCCGGAGCTGCCTATCCGCATTACAGGGGATGCCCACGTGGCGATGCCGGACTTCATGCAAAGCAACTGCTCGCTCCATGGTGATCGCGAGCAAATCGCCATACGATGCCCTCAGGATTTTTCAGTCTTGGAACCATTGGAAATGCAGCCCTAGATGGAGAAGGTTGTTAATCAAAGCGGATAGGGCTTTCGGTCAATGCCGAACTCCCGCCTCACGATTTCAGAATGTCGCCCAGCGAAAGCTTTCTGCCATGCATAGGCTTCGGGATCGACTTGAGAATGAATATCCCCGTTTGGGGACGAGGTCCATGAATCATCTGGAACTGGATCTCCCACAATGAGGTCATTCAATACGTGGTTCTCGTGCAGGTCGATCCAATTTTCATAAAATACAGACATCATAGGCACCTCTAACACCTGCGAAGATGCCGAAATATATAAAGGTTTCGTTTTCGAGGGACGATGTCATAGAAGCTGAAACCACGCGAAAGGCACTTCTCTTTCTCTTCCCTTGGCGGTTCGAACTGGATCATGAGCAGCGAATCTACCGGAGATGGTACAGCAATGCAGATTTAAACAGAAATTTTTGCAAACGCATGAATAATAAACGCCACCACGCGACGTAGTAGTTCACATACATCTACAGAGTGCTGTGGTATTTCAGTGGTACTTCGAACGATCAGACAGTTTGATCTGGTAGAAACAGTTGAGGGTTTTTGAGAACAACGCTTTGCGGACTTAGCCCTTGAAACAGGCATAAAAGGTAATGGTGCCGGAGGTGGGACTCGAACCCACACAGATTTCTCCGCGGGATTTTGAATCCCGTGCACCAATAATTCCCCCTTTATTTAAAGATATTTAGCCGATCACAGCATCAGAGAGAGGCATTAGCTCCAACAAACACTCAACTCCGGTAAAGTTTGTGAGATAGAAACCAACTATTAGCTAACTGACGCTGGTCATGGGTCGAATACTTACTAGTCTCGAGCGCTAAAGATATTATACTCATCATCCAAGGGTTTCGCACCCATACGAACAAACTGGGGCTCATAATTATCTTTGCAGTAATTCCTCCTTAAGCTGCTTCCAGTTTTTTTCGGTCATAGCCTCGAGCTTATCCCGCACCCACCGAGGCAATGGATCTGTGATGACTTCAGCCTCGGCATCCTTCACATCGTCTCCAATATACAGCGTTGCTCTTTTTGCAGCATCGTCCGAAACATGGGCATACAAACCGGTCATCGCCGAGCTTCCATGACCTGCTATTTTCTGCACGATAATCTGCGACGTCCCCTTGTTCGCCTGCATGGATATGAAGGTGTGCCGAAGGGAGTGAAACCCGACGGCAACAACGGCCTTTTCCCCTGTATACACCTTGATGTACTTCCCTTTATTTTCGGGATCTGGTTCGACCTTGTATCCAGTACCGTCGGCATGGATCTGTATACCGCATGATACGAAATGATTTTGAATCCGGTTCGTTATGCGGGTGCGATGCGTATTCTTCCCCTTTTCAGAAACGTAGTTGTAATCCGCAGCGCACTCTGGCAGCACATAACCTCTCCGTTTTGACTTTGGGGTTTCCAACAACCGACGAACCAATCTTGGAGGTATGCCGATTTTCACCGCTTCAGACTGCGTCTTACTTGGAACTCGTTTGATCATTGGCATATCGAGCAGGCACTCATCCCATTTCAATGTGCAGCAATCTCCCAAGCGCAATCCCGTATAAGCTCCAAGCATGAACAATGTCTGGAAATCCCCTTCTGCCCTATCAAGAACCATCACCAATTCCTCCTCGGTCAAATCCCTGCGTGTATGCTCCTTGGCACGGGCTTTCGCCTTGGCCTTCGATAAGCTCTTAGTCGTAAGGTCGGCAAATGGCGAAACATCACCCCGTATCTCTTCCTTCATCACGTAGTAGATAAGTTTAAGGAAATTGATGTGTTTGTTGTAGGTGCCAGAGGCAGCTTTTCGACCCAACAATCTGGCATATTCAAATGCGGCCTTTCTATCGATATCTCGCATGTAGACAACTTCTGAGTCATACGACGTCAACCACCCCACAAACTGATTCCAATGACCGTGGTAGTTGTAGAGCATCGTCGATCCGCAATCCAATGCGGGATGATCCTTAAAGCAGCTCCACGCGTCCTCGACAGTCAAAGGTGGGTCTGCATCTTCTATTACGGATAGATGCCTGGCCTCGACCCTTTGCAGTTCAGCCTTAAGGAGCCCGACCCTGTCACCCGTGACATACTGCGCCATGAGTTTCTCCTGAGCAATACGGGCTTTTTTAAGCGTCGTGATCGGATTTCCATCCTCATCCAGAAGCTTCTCCCGCTTTTTATTTTTAATGGGTTTCTCTGTAACCGGGTCTGTCTTGCCGGTTGGTTTCTGATACTCGATCCAGTAAACTCCACCATTGACCCCCGGAGTTCCTGCGGGAAAATCACGTTTATCTCTTGAGCGAATATATAACCGCCCCATCCCGCGCTTGGCGCGGCCTGCACTGCCTTGCTTCCCGGTGGTCATTCCTGTCTCCTTTGTTCGCTACTGATGCATTGAGATGCAAACAGAATACGGATTTGGAGGTAAGATGCAAGTTAATCACACCCATGTCACACCCGAGACACAAGAAGTCCGATCATTCTTTAATAAAATGATTGAGGAAATATGTAGTTATACTGCCTTATTATTATAGTAAATATGAATACTACCTGAAAGATCTCTATCTGAACTGAGCAATATTACGGCAGACTGTAAATCTGCCCTCTCTGAGTTCGATGGTTCGAATCCATCCCCCACCACCATCTTGACCCCCCCGTAAAACAGCGTTTTTACGGGGTTTTTTTATTCTTTACACAAAACTCCCTGCTCGAAACTGATCAAACGAGTTTGCTACTGAGTCATCTGTACTATGCCGAAATAATACCTGAGAAGATGCCGAAATATATAAAGGTTTCGCTTTCAAGGCTGCGAACTACAGGACTTGCACCAACAATCAGATCTCAAGACTCAACGCCACTCCACAACGGAGTGTTGTCCTGCACGGAGAGCAACACAGATTTCGGCAGGTATTTCCGGGGGTATTTCGGGGGTATAAATGCACCTTAAACAGATCGATCTTAAGCGCACAGGTTGTATCACTCGCGAACAACACCCCTGACGGAAAAGCCAGCACACATCGTATATATCGCTATTTTTCGCCTGTTTTCGCCAAACTGGTCTCGGCAAAGTGGATGTTGTAGAAGAGATTTTCGATTTCCTGCTCAATGTTCATGTTGTGGACGAGGAAATCGTCGGAACTCTTGAGGGAGACGGGGGCGAAATTGATGACGCCTTTGACGCAGGTTTTCTTGAGGGTGTCGATCATGCCTTGCGCGGCGGGCTCGGGGACGGTGAGCGCGGCAACGCGGATTTGGTTTTCCTCGATGAAATCGCGGATCGTTTTCACATGCAGGATCGGGATGGGGGCTTCGGGATCGAGCACCTCGGGATCGGAGTCGAACGCGGCGACGACGCGGATGCCGACGCGCGGAAAGCCGTTGTGGTTCATGAGCGCCTGCCCGAGCTTGCCGCATCCGACGATGATGATTTTCTGCTTCCGGTCTTTTCCGAGCAGCACGTTGAGCTTGGTTACGAGCTCGTCGATGCGGTAGCCGCCACGCTTGTTGCCGGTGAGGTTGAACATGGAAAAGTCCTTGCGCACCAGCGAAGGTGAAACGCCGATGGCATCGGCCAAGTTGTCGGAGAAGACCTTGACGAGCCCGAGCGCTTTCATCTTGCGCATGACGTTGCGGTATCTGGAAAGGCGCCTAATCACTTCCTGGTTCGAGTTCATGCCATACACTCCCCTACCGTTTTAATGTTATTCCGTAACATATTATCGAGCCCCGTAACGTATTGTTGTCATTAATATTACCGACATTGCGTATAAACAACGCAAAACGCTCTTTTTTTGTTTACCGTCCCTTGCGTTCCTATATGTTCCCGCGAATTTGTTGAACGAAAGAAGTTGCCGGAAGGTGTTGCCAAGGCAAGGCAAAGGACTAGAGTTTCCCGCTTAAGCTGTTCGGGGATAACACCAACCGAAAACAATAGCCGGCGGCCTCGGGTCGCGCACGGAGGATAAATAAAGAAATGACTGCAACTGCTGAGAAAGAAAGACTGCTGACACCGGAAATCGACGCTTTCATTGGAAAGTGGATCGACAAGCCGGGCAACCTAATCATGGTCCTTCACCGTGTTCAGGAAGAATTTGGCTTCATCCCGCGCCAAGCCGCGTTCGAAGTGGCCGCCGCCCTGGATATTCCGGTCGCGAAGATCTATGGCGTAATTACCTTCTACCACTTCTTTAAGCTAACGAAGCCGGGCAGGAACCAGATTGCGGTCTGCATGGGCACCGCCTGCTACCTTAAGGGTGGGCAGGATTTGATCGACGAGTGCGAGCGCAAGCTTGGCGTTGGCCTCAATACGGTTACCGAAGACGGCGAATTCTCCGTTGAAGCGGTTCGCTGCATCGGTTGCTGCGGCCTCGCCCCGGTTCTGACCGTCAACGGCGAAGTGTTCGGCTGCGTTGAAACCAAGCAGATGGGCAAGATCATCGACCAGTTTGAAGGGAAGTAGGGAATGACGAGTGAGCCGTGAGGCGTGATCCACTACATATCACGAATCACGTTTCACGCATCAGGAAACCATGCATGCCACGATTTGCGATTTAATTACGGACTTGGTCCAAAACTCAATCGAGGCAAGCGCGAGTGAAATCACCCTTAACGTCGAGGAGACCGGAACCAATCTTAAAGTCGTGATTGCGGACAACGGAAAAGGAATGAGCGCCGAAACGCTGGAGAAGGCCAAAGATCCCTTTTGGTCGGACGGACTCAAGCATAAGCACCGCAAGGTAGGCCTGGGCCTCCCCTTCCTCTTCCAAACCTCGGAAATGACCGGGGGCACCGCGGGGATCGAATCGGAGGAAGGCGTTGGAACAACGGTGACCTTCAACCTCGATCCGGCGAATGTGGACTTGCCGATGTTCGGCAACTTCACCACGGCGGCGGTCACGCTGATGACCTATGGATTCGACGGGAACCTGACGATCAGACGAAGTTTAGGCGGAAAAGAATACGAAGTGAGCAAACATGAACTGATAGAGGCACTGGGCGATCTGAACGATCTGGAAAGCCTGACCCTGCTGAAGCAGTTCATCTGCTCACAAGAAGAGGAATTGGGAACTTTATAAAGGAAAGGTGGGCAACATGGCTAAAATGACACTTGAAGAACTGCGCAACCTGCGCGAATCAAAAAAGAAAGAGATGACCCAGCGCGACAGCAACGACAAGTCGGCGCAGATCATCATCGGAATGGGCACCTGCGGGATCGCGGCCGGCGCGAAGGAAGCATTCGATGCCTTCCTCGACGAGCTGAACAGCCACGAGATCAAGGATACCAAGATCACGCAGACCGGCTGCATGGGGCTTTGCTTCTCCGAGCCGACGGTTGAAGTGGATGTGCCGGGCATGCCGCGCGTCATCTACGGCAACGTCGATGGCAAGGTGGCTCGCCGCATCGTTCGCGAGCACATCATCGAGAAGTCGCTGGTTTCCGACCACATCTTCGACAAACCCGCAGTAGACATCATCAAATAGGCAGGCACAACCATGGCATACAAAAACTATATCCTCGTTTGTGCTGGAACCGCTTGTGAATCCAGCAAAGGCATCGCGCTCTACGACGAGCTCGAAAAAGAACTCAAGGCGCAGGGCGTCGAAACCGAAGCCCAGCTCGTAAAGACCGGCTGTTTCGGCTTCTGCGAACAGGGCCCGATCGTCAAGATCCTCCCCGACGAATCGTTCTACGTTAAAGTGGGACCGGACGACGCCAAGAAAATCGTCTCCGAGCACATCGTCAAGGGCCGCCAGGTCGAAGAACTCCTCTACGACAAAGACCAGAAAGGTTCTTCCGACAACATCGACTTCTACCAGAAGCAGCAGCGCATCGTGCTGCGCAACTGCGGCGTCATCAACCCCGAGTACATCGACGAATACATTGCCCGCGACGGCTACGCCGCCCTGGAAAAAGTGGTGTTCGAGATGTCGGCCGACGAAGTGATCGAAGAGCTCAAGGCCGCCGGACTCCGCGGCCGCGGCGGCGCCGGCTTCCCGACCGGCGTCAAATGGGGCTTCACCAAGAACGCCGTGAGCGACCAGAAATACATCGTCTGCAACGCCGACGAAGGCGACCCCGGCGCCTACATGGACCGCTCCACCTGCGAAGGCGACCCCCACTCGGTTCTCGAAGCCATGGCCATTGCCGGCCGCACCGTTGGCGCCAACCAGGGCTTCATCTACATCCGTGCGGAATATCCGCTCGCGATCGAGCGCCTCAACAACGCCATCGACCAGGCCCGCGAATACGGCCTGCTCGGCGACAACATCCTCGGTTCCGACTTCAGCTTCGACATCGAGCTGCGCCTCGGCGCCGGCGCGTTCGTCTGCGGCGAAGAGACCGCCCTGCTCGCCTCGATCGAAGGCAAGCGCGGCATGCCGATCCCGCGTCCTCCCTTCCCCGCCGTCAAAGGCCTGTGGGGCAAGCCGACCGTGATCAACAACGTTGAAACCTGGGCGAACATTCCGATGATCATCCTGAAGGGTTCCGCCTGGTTCAGCAATATCGGCACCGAAACCACCAAGGGCACGAAGGTTTTCGCCCTGACCGGCAAGATCAACAACTCCGGCCTCATCGAGGTGCCGATGGGCACCACGCTGCGCGAAATCATCTACGACATCGGCGGCGGCATCCGCGGCGGCAAGAAGTTCAAGGCCGCCCAGACCGGC
The DNA here is from genome assembly GCF_900890425.1 of Pontiella desulfatans. NCBI lineage: Bacteria > Pseudomonadati > Kiritimatiellota > Kiritimatiellia > Kiritimatiellales > Pontiellaceae > Pontiella > Pontiella desulfatans. The sequence continues at coordinate 3,182,515 of NZ_CAAHFG010000001.1, forward strand.
GGCCCGTCCGGCGGCGTGATCACCGAGGAATACCTCGACACCCCGATCGACTACGAAAGCCTGCAATCCATCGGCTCTATGATGGGTTCCGGCGGCATGATCGTGATGGACGAAGACGACTGCATGATCGACGTTACCAAGTTCTACCTCGAGTTCACGGTTGACGAATCGTGTGGCAAGTGCGCCCCCTGCCGTATCGGCGGACGCACCAACTACAACATTCTCAACAAGATCTCCAAGGGCCAAGGCTCCATGGAAGACCTCGAAACGCTCAAGACCCTCGCCCAGGCCATGCGCAAGGCATCGCTCTGCGGACTGGGCCAGACGGCGCCGAACCCGATCATGTCGACCATGAACTACTTCGAAGACGAATACCTGGCGCACATCAACGACAAACAGTGCCCGGCCGGCAAGTGCAAAGACCTGCTCGCCTACACCATCGTCGAAGACAAGTGCATCGGCTGCACCGCCTGCGCCCGGGTTTGCCCGGTCCACTGCATCAGCGGTGAAGTGAAAGCCGCGCACGTGATCGACCAGGACACGTGCATCAAGTGCGGACAGTGCTTCGAAAAATGTAAATTTGACGCAATCCTCAAGGGATAAGGAGATAAACAAATGTCTATGATTGAATGTGAAATCAATGGAATTCCAGTAACCGTCCCGGCAGGAACCACCATCCTGGATGCTGCCAAGGAAGTGGGCGTTGAGATTCCGAAATTGTGCTACCACTCCGACCTCGACGCCTGGGCCGCCTGCGGCATCTGCGTCGTGAAGGTGGAAGGATCCCCGAAAATGCTGCGCGCCTGCGCCACACCCGTCGGCCCCGGCATGAAGGTCATCACCCACGACCCGGAAGTGGTGGAAGTCCGCCGCACGGTTCTGGAGCTGATCCTCTCCACGCACCCGAACGACTGCCTCAAGTGCGGCCGCTCCGGCAACTGCGAGCTGCAGGACCTCTCCGCCGACTTCGGTATCCGCGAGATCCCGTTCGAAGAGCGCGTCGAGCGCATCGAACCCGACACCTCGACCCCGTCGATCGTGCTGAATCCTGAAAAGTGCGTCAAGTGCGGCCGCTGCGTGCTGGTCTGCCAGGACATGCAGGGCGTACACGCCCTCGAATTCATCGGCCGCGGCGACGGCACCCGCCTTGCCCCGGCAGCGGATGTGAACCTCGAAGAAAGCCCCTGCATCAAATGCGGCCAGTGCTCCGCGCACTGCCCCGTCGGCGCGATCTACGAGAGCGACGATACCAAGCATGTATGGAACGAAATCAAGGAAGACAAGAAGCACGTGGTGGTGCAGATCGCCCCGGCGGTCCGCGTTGCCCTCGGCGAAGCGTTCGGTATGGAGCCGGGTGCCCTCGTGACCGGCAAGATCTATACCGCGCTACGCCGCCTCGGTTTCGACGCCGTGTTCGACACCAACTGGGCGGCCGACCTCACGATCCTCGAGGAAGGCTCCGAGTTCGTGAAGCGCTTCACCCAGAATGGCCCGTTGCCGCTGATCACCTCCTGCTGCCCGTCCTGGACGGACTACATGGAAAAGTTTGCGCCGGACTTCACCGAAAACTTTTCAACGGCCAAGTCGCCGCAGGAAATGCTCGGGGTCATGTCGAAGACCTACTATTCGGAAAAGGCCGGCATCGATGCCAAAGACATCACGATGGTATCGGTGATGCCCTGCACCTCGAAGAAGTACGAGATCACCCGTTCCGACGAAATGTTCGCTTCGGGCTACCAGGACATCGACTATTCGATCACCACCCGCGAGCTCGCCCGCATGATCAAGCAGGCTGGCATCGACTTCGTGAACCTGCCGGACTCGGAAGTGGACAGCATTCTCGGCCAGTACACCGGTGCGGGCACCATCTTCGGCGTGACCGGCGGCGTGATGGAAGCGGCGTTGCGTTCGGCCTACTACCTCATCACCAAGGAAGACCTTGAAAAGGTTGAGTTCGAAGCCGTCCGCGGTATGGAAGGTGTGAAGGCAGCCGAGATCGACATCAAGGGAACGAAAGTGCGCATTGCGGTCGCCCACCAGATGGGTAACTGCCAGGCGGTCATCGACCAGGTTCGTGAAGCGCGCGACAAGGGCGAAGAGCCTCCCTACCACTTCATCGAAGTGATGGCTTGCCGCGGCGGTTGCATCGGTGGTGGCGGACAGCCCCATGGCGCGACGGACGAAATCCGCGCCCAGCGCACCAAGGGAATCTACACGGACGACGAAAAATCCGTGCTGCGCTGCTCGCACCACAACCCGGAAATCACCCGAGTGTACGAAGAGTTCCTCGGCGAACCCCTGGGCCACAAGGCGCACGAGCTACTGCACACCACCTACAAAAAGCGCCCGATCTACCAGCGCTAACCCGGTGTTTTCACCCAAAAACCGCTCCTTCCGGGGGGCGGTTTTTTTGTGCCCCCGTCTTGCTTTATTAATTAAGGCAACTAGACTGCAATAAATCGACAACCACAGGGTTATATTGCACCTATGAATCATAGAAATCTCTTATTATTGGCTCTTTCGATTACCGTGTTGACCACCATGCGCTCCGGTGCCCAGGGGGGGCCGCCCGCCGCGCCTGCGGGGAGGCCGTCCGCTCCGGCGCCCACGGCGAAACCCACCCCGGCCACCGCCCAGACCGTTCGCCCAACGCCCGCCATCGCGGCGGCGCCGGCCCCCAAGACCAGGCCTTCCTCCAAAAAGGAGGGGGAACTCGTTACGTTTGCCATGGAGCAAATGGACCTTGACCTGGTGATGGAGCAGTATTGCGACTGGACGGACAAGATCTACCTGAAGACCGATGCCGTTAAAGCCAGCATCACGCTCCGCTCGGATAAGAAGATCCCCGTTTCAGAGGCCATTGAAGTGGTGGAGGCCATCCTCGCCATGAACAACATCGCCTTGGTCCCCATGGGTGAAAAATATCTTAAGGTGGTCTTGGCGACGGCTGCCGATCTGACCGCCCAGGGGCTCGACATCAACATGGATCCGAGTTTGGCATTCAATGCCTCGGACAAGTTTATCACGACCATCATCCAGCTGAAGAACGTTACGATTCCGGAAGTCCAGGCCGCCGTCCAGCATGTCCTGCACACCTATGGCAAAATCCTGACGCTGGAGCGTAGCAACAGCATTATGATCACGGATACGGAGGCGAACATCAAACGCGCCCGCGAACTGATCGAGTTCATCGACCAGGCCACCGCCCAGGTTGAGCCGAAGATCTACCAGATCCTCTATGCCGATGCGACCGAGATTGCGTCGAAGATCAATGAGATTGTTGCGGCGGCGCAGGGCGATCAAAAAACAGCCACCCAGATTCCCGTCGGCAACCCCTATGCCCGCACCCCCCCCGGCGTCATCCGCGCGGGAAGCCGTTCTTCAGCCGAAGCGGCCCCGACCGCAGCCACGGTCACGGGCACGGAGAGCGGCAGCAATGTCATCATCCAAGGAACCGTCAAGGTGATGGCCGACGACCGCACCAACATTATCATCATCTTTTCGCTGGAAGATAACTTCGCCTTCTTTGACAAAATCATCAAGGTGCTTGACGTTGAGGTTGAACCGGCCACCACGTTCGAGGTCATCAACCTCGAATATGCTGATGCCGTTGAGCTTTCGGGAACCATTAACGACCTCATTGGCGCGGCCAGCAGTTCGCGCTCTTCGGGATCGAGCTCCAGTTCCCGCACGGGTTCGAGCAGTTCCCGCACAGGTTCGAGCAGTTCCCGCACCACGGGTTCCGGCAGCTCGCGGTCGACGGCACCCGGCAGCTCGTCCTCCTCCTCCCGCATCACACCCAACGCCCTTCCCGCCGCCGGAGCAGCATCCATTGAAAACCTCAACCGCCTTTCGGAAGACACCAAGGTGCTGGCCGACGAAAGAACCAACGCCATTCTGCTGATGGGCAGCAAGAGCGACATTGCAGCCATCAAGCAACTGATCAAAAGCCTGGACGTGATGCTTGAACAGGTGGTGATCGAGGCCGCCATCTTCGAGATCGGCCTTTCCGACTCCCTTCGCCACGGAATCGACTGGCTCTACAAATCCTCCGACCTGGATAAGGTCGGCGCATGGGATGGCAACAACCTCATCACCAACGGAGGCATCGAATCCGTTGCATCCGGAGCCCTCACCTATTACCAGAACATCACCGGCATCAACACCGAGATTGCGATCAACCTCGCTGCAACCGACAACGATGCAACCCTGCTCGCCACGCCGGTTATCATGACCACCGACAACACGGAAGCAACGCTGAGCATTGGCGAACAACGCCCCGTCGTGACCTCCACCGATTCCTACGTCAGCGGCTCAGGATCGCAACGCTCGAACTATGAATACAAGGATATCGGCATCCAGCTGACCGTGACACCGCGCATCAACCCCCAAAGGTTTGTCGTGATGGAACTGGAACAGAAGGCCGACCAGCTTGGCGGAAACGTCAGCATCGACGGCAACGAGGTTCCGATCATCCTAAACCGCGAGTTCGGTGCATCCATCGCCGTCCCCGACGGTGGCACCGTTGCCCTGGGGGGTCTGATCACCACCGAAAAGAGCGACAATGTCACAAAAATTCCCATTCTAGGCGACATCCCTTTTCTCGGCCGCTACCTGTTCAGCTCGGTCAGCAAATCAGAAACGCAACGGGAACTCGTCGTCCTGATGACGCCCTATGTCATGTCGAACATGAGCGAAATGGGTAGCCAAACCAAGCGCCTATACAAGGGAACGAACCTAAGGCAGGAAAATTGGAAAGGCTCCTGGTCCGAGAGCCAGCTTCGCGATATCCCCGACCCCATCGAAGGCGAGGAAGCGATGGAGCCCGACTACCAACCGACCCAACCGGTTATCACCCCGGAGCCCAACCCCGCCACAGCCCAAGCACCGATGGACATGAGCGCGGATGAAATTCTGAGAATGATGGAAGAGCTTGAGGACGCGGAGTAAGAAAGCCCCGATGCGGCGCGTCCATTTTATCGGAATTGGCGGGGTCGGAATGAACGGCCTCGCCCAGCTCGCCGCCCAATCCGGATATTCCGTCAGCGGCTCCGACCGCTCCTACGCCCCCGAGGCCGGGCTTTTCCAATGTCTGGAAAAGCTCGGCATTAAGATTTTTCCACAGAACGGTTCCGGTATCTCCAATACCACGGATCAAGTGGTGTTCAGCACCGCCATCGAGTCCGACAATCCCGACATTCAAGCCGCCCAAACCCAAGGCGCTCCCCTGCTCCACCGCGCGGAATTCCTCAAGGAACTCATTGGAGACGACGAACTGATCGCCGTTGCCGGAACCGCCGGAAAAACCACGACCACCGGGTTGCTCGGTTGGATTTTCGAACATCTTGGCAAAGATCCTTCCGTCTACAACGGCGCGGCGGTGCTCAATTGGAAAACAAACGGTGTGCTTGGAAACGTCCGCAAAGGCAACTCCAAGCTATGGATCATCGAGGCCGACGAATCCGACAAGTCGTTCCTCAACTTCCACCCCGCCCACTCCATCATCACCAACATCTCAAAAGACCACTACGAACTCGACGAGCTCCACGACCTCTTCGACCAGTTTGAATCCCAAACCAGCGGCATCACCATCAGGGGTCGCATCAGGGGTCGGTCCTCGGATTTAAGCGACCCCTTAAACCCGAGGACCGACCCCTCCCGCATTCAAATGCTCGGGAAACACAATGCAGAGAACGCCCTGTGCGCCATGCGGCTTTGCGAGACGCTTGGCTTGGACATGGATCGGGTGAGGGAGGCCGTAGGCACCTTCCGCGGCATCGAACGCCGACTGGAAATCGCCGGGAAGACCAACGGCATTACCGTGATCGACGACTATGCCCACAACCCCGCCAAAATCAAGGCAGCGCTGTTGGCGGTTGCGGAGAAATATGGAACCGTTCACGCGTTTTGGCGTCCACATGGATTTACCCCTCTCTTCCAGAATATGGAGGAGTTGATCCAGGTTTTTTCCGAGCACTGGAACCAGCATGGCGGATCGATTTTCATACTGCCGGTCTTTTATGCGGGAGGAACGGTGCAGCGGAATGCGAGTTCGGAGGATCTGGTCGACCGGCTTGAATCGACTGGCGTTGCGGCGAAGCTTGTGCAAGATTATGACGCACTGCAATGCGAACTGGAAACATGCGCGGCCGCGGGCGATGCCATCCTGGGAATGGGCGCCCGAGACCCCGAACTGCCACAGTTCGCGAAACGACTGGTTTATGGATGGAAGAACAGCTGACAATCGAGAGTCCGAAAAACCCGCGAGTGAAGGCGGCGGTGAAATTGCGCAAGGGCAAGGTCCGGACAGAAACCGGGCACACCCTCGTTGAGGGGTGCCGGGAAATGAGCCGCGCATTCGAGAGTGGTTGGCGATTCATCGAGCTATACTACTGCCCGGAACTCTATCTTGCCATCGATGAAGACCAACTGGTTTCGAAAATCCGTTTGAGCGGCGTGCCGGCCTTCCGGTGCTCGGAGGAGGCCTTCCGCAAAATGTCGTACCGGACCACACCGGACGGTTTAATGGCACTCTCCCCGCTGGTTGGCAAGAAACTCGCTGAGCTCGATCTACCTGAAAATCCGCTGATCCTGGTTGCAGAGGATTTGGAAAAACCCGGCAACCTGGGCACAATCCTTCGGACGGCCGATGCCACCGGGGTGGATGCAGTAATCGCTTGCGACCACAAAACCGACATCAACAACCCCAATGTAATCCGCGCGAGTATTGGCACCTTGTTTTTTATGCCGGTGGCTGAAGCCTCAACAGAGGAAACCCTGCAATGGTTGGCGGAGCGTGGAATCCAGTCGCTTGCCGCGGTTCCGGGAACGGAGCAGGAATACACGGAAGTTGATATGACTAGAGGCACCGCCATTGTCGTGGGAGCAGAGGACGAAGGGCTTACGGAGCAATGGAAAAATGCGGCCGACATCCGGGTTGGCATACCGATGTTGGGGAAAAACGACTCGCTGAACGTCTCCACCGCCGCCGCCATCCTGCTGTACGAGGCCGTTCGCCAGCGCCGAAAGGTGAGATAGCGCGCCACATTTCCTGAAATTTGTAAATATTGACAAAATACTCAACGTTTCTTACTTCACTTGCCCGCAATTGGCGAAAAGATTTTTTGGCACTCCAGACCGAATCAAGAGTTTATTATTCAACGAAAAACATTGCATTAGGAAGGATCGGCTGTACGCTTCAGGAAAACGGACGGAAGGAGGTTGGTTATGGCTACCAATCCAGCAGGAAAAGGAACAAAGACCATTGGCATCAACATGAAGTTGGAGATGGCCAAGGAGCTGGAACGCCGCGCAGCGTCGATGCAGCTCTCAACCGGTGCCTATTGCAAAATCATCCTGGGAGAATGGATTAAGTCCGGAAGGAAGCTTAAGCTCCAGGAAATGTAGGGCACCATTCGCATACCGCTAGATAAAACCGATGGCCTTCAGCAAGGGCATCGGTTTTTATTTTTTCAGCCGTCTGCATATGACATGATGATTGCATGCGTGATGAAAATCATTTTTCCATAGTAGGGACCGGGGCGGTTGGCGGCTATTATGGCGGCTTGCTGCAAAAAGCCGGATTCGATGTCCATTTTCTTCTGAACTCGGATTACGACCATGTTCGAAAGCATGGACTTGCGATCGATTCCCCCAATGGCAACTTTGAGCTGGCACCCGTTAATGCCTATGACGATCCCCGTAACATGCCCCGGTGCGATGTGGTGGTGGTTGCCCTCAAAACGACGGCCAATGCAGTCCTCCCCTCGATTTTGCCCCATTTGGCAAAGGATGACGGGATTGTGCTGACCTTGCAAAATGGACTTGGAAGCGAGGAGGAAATTGCGGAGATCGTCGGGCCGGACAAGGTCATCGGCGGCCTCTGTTTCCTTTGTTCGAACAAGGTTGCCCCCGGGCATATCCGGCATCTTGACTATGGGCTGATCACCCTTGGTGAATACAGGAAGGACGGTTCGGCGGGGGGGATCACGCCCAGGCTTGAAAAACTAGGTGGAAACCTGCAGGCCGCCGGAATCCCCATTCGCCTGGTCGACGATCTTGCCCTCGCCCGCTGGAAAAAACTGGTCTGGAACATTCCCTTCAACGGGCTTTCCGTTGTCCGGAACGAACTGACGAACGAACTCATTGCGAATCCGGAAACAAGGGCGCTCTGCGAAACGCTGATGAACGAGGTTGCCGCCGGAGCCAAGGCCTGCGCCCGTCCGATCGACCCCGCTTTCATGGAAAAGATGATCGCGGACACCGAAAGAATGGAACCGTATGCGCCCAGCATGAAACTGGATTTCGACCGAGGCAACCCGATGGAGATCGAAAGCATCTATGGCAACCCGATCCGGGCGGCCCGTGCCGCCGATGTGGCTATGCCGGAGACCGAAAAACTCTACCGCCAGCTACTGGCAAGCCACCTCGCTATTTAGACGGAGTTGCATTTAGCCGATCAATCGTGGATAACCTCCGGCAACAACACGAGGTTTCCATGCTTAATCTGGACTATACCGAGCACGCTGTTCTCGATGTGCGAATGGCCAACGACGATCTTTTTGAACTGGTTCTCAAGCGCGATGGCCTTGAATTCTCGCCGGGGGATTGCGTTGCCATCTACACCGATCAAGAAAAGTCGCGCCCCTACAGCATTGCCTCCGGGCCGGATGAAGAGGAACTGCGCTTCGTGGTTCGCTCGATGGATGGGGGGGAGGTTTCCCCGTGGCTAATGCGGCAACGGCCAGGCGGTTCCGTCCGCATCACCCCGCCCTTCGGCTGGTTTCGGCCGGGCCAGGATATCGGAACGGCCGACTTTGCCTTTATTGCCACGGGGACGGGCATTGCCCCCTTCCTCTCCTACATGAAGAGCGGTGCACGCGCACCCACGCAATGCCTCTATGGGGTGCGACACGAGACCGACTCCGTGGGCTTCGGGGATCTCAAAGCTTTCTGCCCCACCCGGCTCGCGGTCTCCAGGGAGCAAAGCGGGCATCATTTCGGGCGGGTCACGGACTTGCTCGACACGCTTCCGCTTAACGAGCAGGTTCACTATTACTGCTGCGGGCTGGAGAGCATGGTCAACGATGTTTCCGCCTGGTTGCAGGCAAAAGGGATTGACCTATCCAGGATCCACCGCGAAGTCTTCTTCCATGGATAGGACTTATTTTCACCTATTGTTCATTGCTTTGCCGGAGGCCCGGCGCTAAACACCCCCGCCATGAACCCGATTGTTGTATGCGCACTCTATAAATTCGTGGCGTTGGATGATTATGAAACCATGCGCCAGCCCCTATTGGATTTTTTGAATGAACAAGGAATCCGGGGAACGATTCTGCTTGCGAACGAAGGAATGAATGGAACGGTGGCCGGGAGCCGGTCGGCCATCGACGCCCTCCTGCACCGCCTAAAATCGGATCCCCGGCTTGCGGGGCTGGAACACAAGGAATCATTCCACGCAACCCATCCGTTCTACCGCACGAAGGTTCGACTCAAGAAAGAGATCGTCACGCTCGGGGTGGAAGGCATCAACCCCCGCCATGCTGCGGGAACCTACGTTGCCCCCGGTGACTGGAACCAGCTCATCAGCGATCCGGAAACGGTCTTGATCGACACCCGCAACGACTATGAGGTGGGCATCGGGACATTCAGGAACGCCGTGAATCCCAATACGGAAACGTTTCGGGAGTTTCCGGAATATGTTGCCAAGAACCTTGATCCGGCCAAGCACCGGAAAGTGGCCATGTTCTGCACGGGCGGCATCCGTTGCGAGAAGTCCACCGCCTATCTAAAGAAGCTTGGCTTCGAGGAAGTCTACCACCTGAAAGGCGGCATCCTGAACTATCTGGAGGAAGTGCCCGAAGAGGAGTCGCTGTGGGAAGGCGAATGCTTCGTGTTCGACAACCGAACGTCCGTTCGCCATTCCCTTGAAAAAGGAAGCTATGGCCAGTGCCATGCCTGCCGCATGCCGATTACGGAGGCGGACCGGCAAAGCGAGCACGATCAGGAAGGGGTCGGCTGCCCCCATTGCCACGGGAAATTCTCGGAAGAGCGCAAGCAACGCTACCACGAGCGCGAACGCCAGGTTGAACTCGCGCGCAAGCGTGGCGAGGAGCACATTGGCGGAACCGTCTGCGCAACGGCAGAGCACCGGCGAAAACAAAAGCGCGCGAGGAAGGAAGCGGCATCAGGACAGCGCGGTTAGCACAACGGCACCGCAAACCCCGGCCGCGGCGAACCAACACTGCCGCCGGCTGCTTGCATGGGTGAAAAGATAGATCAGGCTTCCATACCAGGCAAGCACCGCAAGCAACGGCGGAGGCGACACCTGCCAGGATGATCCAGGAAGCCGGTCCAGCCAACGCACGCACCCCAGCAACAGATCGATGAAAACCATGCCCGAAAAGTTGAATACGGAAGAGGCGACCGGCAATAGGATCGACAACCATCCGGACAACACAATGCAGAACGTCAGAGGAACCACAATGAGATTGCCAACCAAGGCTATGGGCGAAAACATGCCGAAATAAAGCGCAGCCAACGGGATGGAGGCCAGGCTTGCCGCAAACGATGTAACCACCAGCGATCCGGTATAGCCCTTTATCCATCCGCCCTTCAAAAGCCTGTCCGGAACCTTCGAAAACACCATCACGATAAAGACAACCACCGTGAAGGAAAAAATGAAACCTGCCGAAAGGAGCTCGGCCGGCCGCATGATCAAAAGGAGTACGGCAGCAAGAGCCACCGACGAGGGAACATCGGGCTTGCGGCGGAACAGCGGGGCCAGCACAAAGACGCCGGCCATCGCCAAGGCCCGCATGGCACTGGGCTTCATCCCCGTCGAAACGACGTAGAAGAGAAGCAATGGCAAGAGCCAGACCCCGATCCAGTCGCGCGGAACGCCGAGCGACTTCAGCACAATGGAAAGAAGCAACCCGACAATGCACACGTGCAGGCCGGAGATGGCGAAAACATGGACTGATCCGGTGCGACGGAAACGGGAAAGCGTCTCCTGAGGAATCTCCTTTCGATACCCCAGCACCAAGGCCTTCATTACCGCCTGCTGCAAGGGATAGCCCCCGACTCCCGCTTCAAGGCGCCGAGCGGCGGACTCCCGCCACGCCCGCCCCCAAACGACAGGCGAAAACCGGTTCCTTTCGGAAAGAACCACCTGGCGCCCATCATGATCCAACTCTAATTGGATAGTGCTCCCGCCGGGATACAAGCTACGGCAAAGCCGGCCCTCGAGCAGAACCCGCTGCCCATGGCCGACCAGCGATTCCGGGCGGGCCCCCGTTATGCGGACATCGATCACCCCCCGGCTTTTCACCCAGCCCGAGGATATCGATATGCCCTCCAATCGAAGCGGGAACGTCCAGGTTCCGCGCGCGCCCGAGCGGTAGGGATGGTATTCGGGGAACCCCGAAACATGGCCAACCACGCCGACGCCGCCCAATGGCAGACGATCCCGGAGTCGATCCACGGATGCCCCGCCCTCGAGCCGCGAACCGGAAACCAGGAAATGGCTGGCGGCAACCATCGCAACCACCAGAAAGGTCAACAGGGAGGAGAATCGATTCTGTCGAAAGAGAAAAGCGAGACCGATCAAAAACAATGTGCCGAAGAAAAACAAGCCAATGGGAACCAACCCCAGGGACGCAAAAAGCATACCCCCTGCAACTGCGCAGGCCCCCCCAACCATTGGACGCCGGAGCACCATCGCTGGACACGATTCGTTGATGCCATCCTCCTAATCCTTCTTCAGCAAGCCATGATAGACCATGCGTACTTTGTGCTTAAAGCTGGAAAAGGAATAGTTATCGGCGATCAACTGCTGCCCTTCGGTCGCGATTCCTAGGGAAAAAAGCGGTTCCTGGATTGCGCGCAGCAAGCCTTCGGCCATGGCTTCGGAACTGGGCAAAACCTGGATGCTATTGAGATCGGTCAGCAACTTGCCGTACGCCGGACTCTGAACGGCCACCAGCGGCGCCGGAGCCTGGAGGAGTGTGAAAACCTCCTGGTGCAGGTAGCGTCCCCCCGGCTGAGGGACCAGCAGCACGGCATCGGCAATGTCGAGCGCGGAAAGGAAGGCTTCGGTTTCCTCTGGCAACAGGAACGAACAGCGGCCAAGGATGTCCAGATTGGCCGCCATTTTTTCGGCCTCCTCAACCAGGCTCCCCTTGAAAAAGAACGAAGCATGGGGAATGGATTCTATGACTTTACGGGTGGCCATCAACAGCTTGCGCAATTCCTTGCGGTTTCCGGGGAGAATACTGCAGACAACCACCGAGGAACTTTTGCCTTTGAACCGGTCCAACAAAGCGGAACGGCCAAGGATTCTGCCGCAGAACATCGACTGGGCAGGGATATCCTCGATTTGGTTGATTCTTGTTTCCTGTGCAAGCCCACGCAAATCGGAGCTTAAGGCGGGACACGAAGACAGCACCATCGAAGCCTGCAAAAGGATGCGTTTTTCCAATCGGGAAAAATATCCGGGCAAAAGATTCCATAGCCTCGATGGAGCAATGCCCATCGTTCCCGTAAAGCAGCGCGAGGCGGCGTAGACCAACTTGGTTTTCCGGAACCGGGCAATCCGGGAAAGAAAGACAACCGCCTCATCGACGCCATGCAGACAGTCGTAGCTTTTCCGCCCCGTTGCCCGGAGAACCGCCATGCGCAACCGGTGCCGGGATGCGGATGCCGTTCCCCCGCCCTCGATAATCCCTATGTTGGGATGCTCCTGCAGCTCGGCATCTGCGGCAACGATATCAATCCGATGCCCCGCTTCGGCAAGTGCGCGCACCATCGAGACGGCGCGCATTGCCCCGCCCTTGATTGACAGTTCCCCAAAGCATACGAATAGAATATTCATAGCCCCCCTATTGTGATGGATCGTCTATTTAATTAGACGGCTTCAGCAGATCCTGCTCAAGCATGTCGGTTTCCGGCAACTTTAGCTGAGGAGCCACGTCCTCGCGGTCCTTGCCTTCCATGGTCTTGGCCACTTGCTCAAGCCATTTCCGGAACTCCTCGCCGCCCACCCGATCGGCAAAGGCCTGGAACGTGCGGTCTTCCCGCACGGGATCCAGCTTCGGGTCCTGAACCCAGCCAATGACCACTTGCTGGCCAAACAAATGGGCGGCTTTCCCAAGCGTTTGAACCGTTTCGGTGCTGTTCCCCAACTGCGCATTGCAGATGGCGATATCGTGGTAGTAGTTCGGGTCGCGGTAATTCGTTTCTCGCAGCGCCTCCAGCGAAACAAGAGCCTTGTCATACTGTTCAAGCAACATATAGCACTCGGCCAGCTTCTCCCGGGCGGCAATATCGTGCGGGGCATCTTTCAGGGCGCGCACATAGGCTTCGGCGGCCCCCGAGAAATCCTCCTGCTTGAAGAGCGCATTCGCCATGTAGCGCTGCACATTTTCATTGTAGGTGTTTTGCTCAAGGTACCATTTCGCCATGAAGACGACGGCCTTCGCATCGTCGTGGGCATCCAGCGCCTTGATCAAGCGCTCCTGCAGCTCCTTGCGCGAAGGATCGACACTCAACAACCGGATGTAGGAATTGATGGCCTCGACATACAGCCCCTTTTTGTAGTAAAGGTCGCCCAAGCGCTCAAGGGCGCCGATGTGGGCAGCGTCCAGCCGCAATGCATCCTGACAACGGGCAATGGCCTGGTCCACATTGCCGCGCAGCAGCAACCCATCGGCCGACCGAACCAGACGCTCGGACTCCTTCCAAACCTCGACCCGCTCGGCGAACATTTCCCGGGCATCCTGGTTCTCGATATCGAATTCCTGAACCAAAACAACTTCACGGAGAACCGGCGACACCTCTTCCGAACCGTGCGTATCCATCCAAACCTTTTCCTCGTAAAGGCTAATGCCCTTCCTGAGCATGAAAAAGGCAATGATCAAGAGCAGGATCATGATGGCGGATTTGAGAATGGCCAAGAGGGCCATTTTTTCGCGGGGGTCGATGGCTTCCTTGCGGCGCCCGCTGACGGCCTGGTGACGGCCCGTCTTGCGAACTTCGCGGGAGCTTGAGACCGGCCGATCCTGATAAAGGGGTTGTTCCTCGGGGGCGCCACCGGAATAGAAATCGGCGTTGGCGGCTAGATGCTCAAAGCCGCCCGACCCTTGATTGTGGCTGTGTTTTTGGTGTTTTTTTCTCATAAACCTATCAATTGCAAACCCATGGAGATGAAGCAAAAAACCTTTCCGTATACAAAAGGGGTTGCAGTATCATTCAGCTAAGGGTAAGTGTCAAGTGTTGCTCCGATCAGGCATTATTTAATTATCAGGTAAAAAATGACTTCTTTTCTCACATTATTCATCGCCGCGTTGATTTTCGTTGGGATTCCCCTTGCGCTTCTTGCAACCATCAACGCCATGCGAAAAAAACAACCCGGCTGTTCAGGGAACCACGACTGCGTCGTCTACAAGGGGGAAAAAGTCCAGTGCCCATCCTGCGAACTGCGGGAATTCAAGGCCCAGCTAGACGTGCAGAAACAGAGCGCATAAGACGGCGGCTAGGCCTTTTCAGCGCAATTGTGGCAGGTTCCGAATACCACAATCCGGTGGGTACGCTCCCCGAACTGGTGCGCTTTGCAGGATTTGGTGATCAATTCCATGATTTTGTCGTCGGAAAACTCGATGAACGTTCCGCATTTGTCGCAAATCATGTGCTCGTGATGCGGGTGGTTGAACGTGTGCTCATAGTGCGCATGAACATCGGTATCGCGAATAACCCGAACCAGGTTGGCCTCCTCCATCAAGGCCAGCGTGCGGTATACCGTCCCCCGGCTCACATGGTTTGTTCCGCTCGAAAGCTCCGCCGCCAGGTCATCGGCACAAAAGTGGTCGTGGCGCGAAAAGACCTGCGTCAGCACAATCTTCCTCGCCTGGGTTATGCGCGCCTCTTTTTTCTTTAGGAAATCGACAAACAACGGCCAAGCCTCTTCCACCGACTGCTTAACCTCTTCGGGCAAATTCTGTTCATCAACACTCATCGCGGCGCTCGTTCCTTCTTTGAATTGAATCTATATATAAACATGTTTATGGCGCACAATTGATGATGTAATCAAGGTTTTTGCTGGTATATTGCAACGCTTTCAGCAAAAAGATATGTAATTAACCAATAAAGGAGTAAGACCATGGCCTATGTAATTTCTAGCGAGTGCATTTCCTGCGGCGCATGCGAGTCCACCTGTCCGGTGGAAGCCATCAGCCAGGGCGATGACCAGTTCGTTATCGATGCAAACACCTGCACCGATTGCGGCGCTTGCTCCGATTCCTGCCCGGTAGACGCGATCTCCGCAGGCTAAATCGGAAATTCGGCACAATGAAAAGCGGCCCATTCGGCCGCTTTTTTTTTGTGTCCTAACACCACCATCGGGAGCAAACTGCACGGCAACAAGCAAAACAAGGAAGGGAAAGTCGGTCATGAAAAAACCCAAGCGCTCCAAATCGGCAATCCTTCCCCTCTGGCTTCTGATTACCGCTTGCCCCACCGGCTGGGCGGAAACAAACCACCCCCCGGATTACCGGAAGGTGATGGAGGAACTTCGGGAAATCAGAAAGCTGCTCGAACAGCATGACACAAAACTGTCCCGGATCTACGATGCCCTTGAACCGCACCTGGACGAGATCGAACAGGAAGGAAAGAAGGAAAAACCACGCTACCGGAACCAGGACGATGCGCTCGAGGTACTGGCGAAACAATTGCTTCCGCTTCCAGCGGAACCCCGTCTTCCGGAGAACGGCCTGATCCGCCGCTTTTCTTTCACCGAAGGATTCTTCGATGAAGTCGATCCCTTCGATGAGCTGATGCAAAAGCGCACGCAGTTGATCGAGGGAACGCTCTACCTGAACGGATGCTATGAACACAGCTCGGCTCCAGGCTACAAGGCGGTTGCCTACCTTCCCGGGCTGGATTTCAAAGGGTTTACCTTCGCCCATCATTTCTGGCCGATCGATATTCGGCAAGGGGATGTGGTCGTCATGGGCGGAACCTCGTACCGATGGTTCGGGATCGTTGCCGGCAAGGAGAACGAGGCGACCATCTCCATGAACAATGGACGGTTCAGGCATGGGCTGGGCATCAGGATCGAACCGCAAAAGTGGCACCACATCATCTGTTCGGTGAATCCCGCAACCAAGACCATCAACATTTCCTACGACGGAAACCTGCTCCCGCCCGTCTCGCTTCCCGAAGACTTCAAGTTGGAAGTGGTCGGATCCAAAAGGGAACAGCTCGATAAAAACATCACCTTCACCAACTATTCGAACGGCAGCGCCTTCCACGGTTTCGTGGACAATCTGCGGGTATACAATCATGCGTTGACGGCCGATGAGTTGAAGCCTGCCGCCGAGTAAATCCCATTCCCAAAGCTTTCCCTCAACGTATCCCGATCGACGTTGTCGTATAGAAAGAGTTTGCGGGATGTTTGCCACACCGGTAGTTTTTCCCGAGTTTACCATGGAGATCTGTATGAAGAATATTGTTCGCGTCGGCTTGTCTGTTCTTACCCTAATTCTGTTCACCGCCCCCCTTTCCGCCAAGGAACTGCTCTCCATCGACAGGATCATCGAGTATGCAGCAGGCGCCTCGACGGAAAAGTATCCCGACTCGGACGATGTCCTGCTCGATGATTTCACCCAGATCCAATACCAACCCGACGGTACGTCGGATTCGTGGAGCGACACCGCCATCAAGATCCTCACCGAAAAAGGCAAGCGCGACAACCGCACCCTCTCGCTCGGGTTCGACGTCGCATACGGCACGAACTATTTCACCAAGGTACAGGTCATCAAACCCGACGGCTCCGTGAACGAAATCGATACCGAGATCAACAGCAAGGTCATGGTTGACCCGAGCCAGATGGGATCGAACATCTACAACCCCAACTCAAAGGTGCTTCGGCTTTCCGTTCCCGGACTGGAAATCGGCGACACGCTACGCTACATCGCCCACCGCATACGAACGAAGACGGTGGTCCCGAATGTGTGGAGCGACTACCAGGTCTTCGAACACTCCAGCCCGATCGAGCGCACCACCTACCAGGTGATCGCCCCGAAGGAGCGCCCGCTCGTGAAGACCGCCCTCAAGGCCGAGGTGCCGGGCACGGTGACCTATCACGAAATGAAGAGCGAGCAGAGCGGGCAGATCGTCTACACATGGGAAGTGCGCGATGTTCCGCGCATGTTCGACGAACCCAACATGCCCACGCGCTATACCGTTGTCCAGCGCCTGCTCGTGAGCACCATGAAGGAATGGGAAAACCTGTCGAAATGGTATTGGGACTTGTGCAAGCCTCGCCTGGAAGCCACCACTCCCGAAATGGAGGCCAAGGCCAGGGATCTCGTGAAGGACTGCACCTCAACGATGGACAAGATTAAGAGCGTCTTCAACTTTGTCTCGCAGGACATCCGCTATATGGGCATCACCACCGAAGACGAAGCCCCCGGCTATGAACCGCACGATGTCTCCATCACCTTCGAAAACCGCTACGGCGTTTGCCGCGACAAGGCGGCGTTGCTTGCCGCCATGCTGCGCATCGTGGATGTCGAAGCCTTCCCGGTCATCATCATGGCCGGCCCCAAAAAGGATGAAGAGGTTCCGCAAGCCTTCTTCAACCACGCCGTAACCGCCGCGCTCGACGACCATGGTGAATATGTCCTGATGGACCCAACCGATGAAAACACCAAGGACATCTTCCCCTCCTACCTCCAGAACACCAGCTACATCGTCGCCCGCCCCGAAGGCGAAACGCTCCTCACCGCCCCCACCATTCCGGCCATCGACAACCTGCTGGAAATCACCTCCACCGGATCGCTCGATAAACTGGGCAATCTGGAAGCCCAAAGCAAACTGGTCTTCGAAGGCATCAACGACACCGTCTACCGCGGCTACTTCTCGCGCATCAAGCCCGAGGAACGCCGCCGCTTTTTCGAAGGCCACATCAAGAAATCAATGCCCACCGCCGAGCTGCAATCGTTCGAAATCCTCCCGAAGGAATTGCGCGACACCTCGCAGCCGATGACCATCGAACTCTCCTACACCGCCGACAACCTGCTGATCGAAGGCGAGGCAAACAAGATGCTCAACCTGCCGCGCCTCGGCGGCTCCCTGGGCTACGCCAACTTCCTCCTCGGCCAGACCGGACTCGAAAAACGCAAGTATCCCCTCTTCAACCGCATGACCGCCGGCATTCGCGAGACCCTTGAACTCGCAGTTCCCAACGGCATCGGAACCATTAAGATTCCCGAATACGAAAAAATCGCCTCCGAAGACCTGACCTGGAACGTCGAAGTCGGGCAAGCGGACGGCAAGGTTGTTGCCACCAACACCTTCCTGCTCAACACGGTGGAGTTTAGCCCGGAGGAATACCTGGCGCTCAAAAAGAGCCTGAAGGAAATCGAATACAACCTGCGCAAGAAACTCATCCTCGATCTCCCCGCAGCCGGCAATCAAATTGACTCCGATGTCCGCATCCTCTCGAGCGAAACCGTCATCGAACTCGAAAGCCCGACCCAGTGGAAAGAAACCTCCCGCTCCAAGATCGAGATCCTCACCTACGCGGGAAAGAAAAGCAATTCGGAGATCAAGCTCACCTACAACCCGGCATGGCAGGACATCAAGCTGACCATGGCAAAGGTCACGCAACCCGATGGCACGGTCAAGGAAATCAGCGAGGAGGAAATCAACATCATGGATTCAAGCTGGGTCGCCTCCGCCCCGCGCTATCCGGCATCGAAAATCCTCGTGGCCAACCTGCCGGGCGTCGAGATCGGCAGCATCCTGGAATACGAGTTCATCTCGACCGTCGACGGCAAGCCCTTCTTCTCAACCGGCAAGACCTTCAACGGCCATGAACCGGTCGATCGCAAGACATTCACCGTGTCGGCCCCCGGCTCCATCGATCTAGCTATCCGCAACAACGGCGTGGCGGAGAATAAAACCGAAAGCGAAGGAACCATCACCTACACCTGGAGCGCGGCAGACGAACCCGCCGTCAAGGTCGAGGAGGCATTGCCGCAATGGCACACCTTCAATCCCTCGGTCTTCATTTCAACCGGCAAATGGAAAACGTACGGCAACGAAATCCGCGACCACCTCCTTGCGGCATCCAAGGATCAACCAGCAACAGAGGCGCTCGCCAAGCAACTCACCTTCGGCATCCGCAGCGAAAAAAACAAGGCCATCGTCATTCGCGACTGGGTGGCAAAGAACCTGCGGGCCGCCGGCCCGGCACTCACGAGTCTGCCGCTCTCGGCCATTACCCCGGCCGACCAAACGCTCATCGACCGCTACGGAAACAATGCCGACCGAATGGTCGTGCTCTACACCTTGCTCAAGGCGGGAAAGTTCAAACCGGAATTCGTGCTATCCGGAGCCACCTCCTTCATCCCCGAAGAATCGGCACCCACGCTGGAAGTGCCTTCGCGCAACGCATTCAACGCGGTGCTCGTCAAGGTGGATGTGGACGGAGAAACCCTCTACATGAATGGTTCGTCCCAATATGCCGAACTCGGCACCTCCAGCTACCACCGCCGCAACATGCTCGATCTCGACAACGGGGATATTGGCAAGGTCCAGGTCGCTCCCGGCAAGGACGACCGCTCACGCACCGTCTACGAAATGAGCATCTCGGAAAACGGACAGGTCGGCCTGACGCAAAGCACCATTGAGCAAGGAACCGCCTTCGCAGGGTTCCATCAGGGCTATGCCGAAATCACCCCCGAAAACCGTCGGCGCCACTATCTCGAGCTGGTTTCCGGCATATCGCAGTCGGCCAAGGCCGCATCCGATCTGATCACCGACTTTGAAAGCTATCCCGGAAAAATGGAATACTCCGTCGTTGCCGACCGCTACGCCGTGGCCGATGGCGACTACCTCTATTTCACCGTGCCCGGCGGACTCGGCGGCCTGCTGAAATACCGTTCCAACGAACGCACCCTGCCGCTGGCCTGGAACAGCCATGTCGATAGTGTCATCGAATACAACATCGTCCTTCCCGATGGTTATGAACCCGTCATCATGCCCAAAAAGTTTTCGTGGCAGGCGCCCAAGGGGGCCGGCATGGTCGAGGTGGCGGTGGAATATTCCGAACGGGCCAACGCCATCCGCATGGTGCACATCGCCGACCTCAAACCAGCGCTCATTCCCGCCGAAGCCTTCCCGGAAATCGTCGCCGCCTCCAAGCAGCTCGCCCACCCCGACATGCGCACGATTCTGCTAAAAAGAAAATCGTCCTCGTCCTCCTACATCGAACGCTCGTCCTCGAATCGATAACGAGGAAGCCCGACCGGACATACTTGCTTGTTCTTGCTTGAGCGCGCTATTGACCTGGGGGCAAGACCACCCGGAAGCCCACGGTTCTGGGGGCGAAGCCCGGGCGGTTGAAGAAGCGATTGGCCGCGCGGCAGAGGTTGGCGGAGTTGCCATAACAGCCGCCGCGAAGCACGCGGCGGGAGCCCGAAGACGCCCCGCGCGGATTCGACGAGGGCGAGGTGCCATAATACGCGCCGTCGTACCAGTCCCCGCACCATTCCCACTCATTGCCCGCCATCTCGTACAGCCCGTAGCCGTTCGGCGCGAAAGAACCCACCGGACTGGTGTATGGGGAAACCCCGTCGTGGTAGGTGGGGTGGTCGCCGCGCGTGGAGCTGGCGTCGTAGCTGTATGAAGTGGAACTGATATAGTTCGCCCGCGTGTGCTGAATGGTGTCGCCCCACGGGAAGCGCTTGCCGGAAAGGTTGCCTCGTGCGGCCTTTTCCCACTCGGCCTCGGTCGGCAGGCGGTAGCCGTTGGCGTTGTAGTTGCAGCTCCAGGTCGACAGGTTGTAGCACGGCGTCTTGTTCTCCTTTTCGCTCCGCGCGTTGCACCATTTCACCACATCGTACCAGCTCACCGTATGCACCGGATGGTTCGACGCCTTGCCCGACCCGGCATGGTCGAAGCTGTAGCCGTTCGCAATGGCCCATTTGTACACCTCGTCCCACTGCGCCTTCGTCACCTCGGTCTTGCCCATGTAAAACCCATTGACATAAACCGAGTGGACCGGTTGGGCAGACGACAAGCCATCAAGATTGTCGCCCATGCTGAAGCTGCCGCCGGGGATGTAGGCCATGCCTTCGGGCGGGCTAAGATCGATGATTTTTTCCGAAGAGACCGCTCCGGTTGAAACCAGCTGGACAAAATCCACCCAGTTGCTGGTTCCAATCAAGTCATACGCCCGCTGGAGCTGGTTCGTCACCCCGGCCACACCGTTCGACCACGTGATGGTCCCCGCCATCAGATCGAATTGCGTGATCACCGCATTCGATGGACTCGATATCCGGAAAAACGCCGCGTCATTGGTTTGTCCGAAAACCCCGGAAACCGCACACCAAAACAGAAACAAACCTATCCGCATCTTCTTCATGGAAACCCCCTGTTGGTTTACGGCATTTCGAATAAAGAAAACCAAATCGCAATTATTATTTATGGAAACTTAATCTATTTTCCTTCCGTCAAATGGATTCCAAATGCCTACCCCAGCAGAGCCGGAACCAAATTTTACCACCCGGTTGCCGCTTCGCTGCCGTCGCTTCGCGCCAGCCTCACTTCGTGTCGCTAGAGAGCACCGAGACACAGAGAACTCCATCCCTCTGTGCCTCCGTGTCCTCAGTGGTAAAAAAATCCGTCGCCGCGAAGCATCATTTTCTGAAAGAAAATAGGGAGCAACGCGATCGATTCAACATGATAGGATTTGAATAGAGAGGGACTAATAGGTCCGACTGGAAACATAGGAGCAACAATCCCCTTGGTTCCCCGTCCCGATTCAATTAATAATGCGCCATGGTAATGACGACGGACAAGTTGATGAAGGCAAGGCAGATTCTGGAAAAACACCCCATGATCCTAGCCGCCTATCTCCATGGATCAACAGCCAAGGGAACCGCCCGGCAGGACAGCGACATCGACATCGCCTTGCTTCCGGAACCGGGACATCGGTTGCCGCTAAGGCAGCGGCTGGAATATGCAGCGGAATTGGAAGCCCAACTCGGTGCCGCGGTAGATGTTGGTGAACTGAGTTCGGGCAATGTGGTTTATGCCAAGGAAGTCGTTGCCCATGGCCGCGAAATATTCACGCGCAACCGTTTCAAATCCGATCTGTTCATGGCTACCAGCCTAGCCATGTATGCCGAACTGCAACAGCAACGCAAGGAGGTTCTGGATGCCTACACCGCCTAACGATGTCCTGCTGAACAAGGCCGCAATCATTGAGCGCTGCATTCGCCGCATTAAGGAAGAGTATGCCGCATCCCCCGACCTTAGGAACCAAACCCATGTGGATGCCCTGACACTGAATATTGAACGTGCCTGCCAAGCGGCGATCGACATGTCTATGCATCTTGTTTCGACCGGACATCTTGGCCTTCCCCAAAACAGTGCCGAAGCCTTCGACCTCCTGCGCAAAGGTGACTTAATCCCGACCTCACTAGCTAAATCCCTCCGGGCGATGACTGGATTTAGGAACGTTGCGATCCATGAGTATCAGGAACTGGATACGGACATCCTCCACTACATCGCGCGGGAAGGCTATCTGGACTTTGTCAAACTGTGCACTGCACTAGGCATGACGATTGTTGCCCAACCCGGCGGAGCCGGAACCAAATTTTACCACCCGCTCCGCTAGAGAGCACCGAGACACAGAGAACCCCATCCCTCTGTGCCTCCGTGTCCTCAGTGGTAAAAAAATCCGTCGCAAACATGATAGGATTTGAATAGAGAGGGACTAATATGAAACTCCACTGGCTACAACATGTCCCGTTCGAGGGACTCGGATATATCGAAGAATGGGCAAACGCCAACGGGGCGCAGCTTTCCTGCACCCGGTTGTTTGCCGGAGAAACACCCCCGGGAATCGACTCCTTCGACCTGCTGGTTGTCATGGGCGGCCCGATGGGCATTTACGACCATGCCGAACACCCGTGGCTCATCGCCGAAAAGGAATTCATCCGGCAATCCATCGATGCCGGGAAAAGGGTACTGGGCATCTGCCTGGGCGCACAGCTGATGGCCGATGTTCTCGGCGCAAGGGTCTACCCCGGCCCGCTCAAGGAGATTGGCTGGTTTCCCATCGAGCGCTCGCCGGATGCACCGGAATTGATTCCCCAAAAGCCAACCGTCTTCCACTGGCACGGCGACACCTTCGACATTCCGCAGGGCGCCATTCCGCTGGCCACCAGCGAACCGGGCATCAACCAAGGCTTTATCCACGGCAACAAGGCCATAGGACTCCAGTTCCACATGGAAACCACACCGGCAAGCATGGAGGCCCTGATCAACAACTGCGGCCACGAGTTGGTCGAAGCCCCCTACATCCAGTCCGCCAACCAAATACGGGATGGCCTCCGCCATATCCCATCGATAAACACCGCCATGAAAAACCTGCTGGACGCGCTTACCCACTAAACCCGCACCCCTCCCAAGCTCTTCACGTCCAAGAAGTATATCATCCAACCACCACGATCGTGGTGGTTGGATGATATACTTCCGGGATGGTCCGTTTCCGTGATTTCGTATCGACCCGACGGTTGACATGACCACGTCCACATTGTTACTTTAAATGACAAATTAGGGGTTCACTATGAAATTTGGCATTATCGGACTCGGCAACATTGGCCGTGTCCACGCAAAAAACATACAGGATGGATTGGTCGGCAACGCCGAACTCGTGGCGGTTGCGAACCAACCCATTGAATCAATGGATGATTTCAAGGCACAAGGCATTGCCTGTTTCGGGGATGCGTCCGAGCTTATTGAATCAGGACTATGCGATGCCGTGATTGTGGCGCTACCCACCCACCTGCACGCGCCGATCGGCATCCAGGCGCTGGAAGCCGGCTTGCATCTGATCATGGAAAAACCGCTCGCCTGCCATAAGGCCGAGGGCGAGCGTATTCTTGCGGCGCGTCAAAGCGAAAGCCAAACCATCGGCCTGATGATGAACCAGCGCACCCACCCTTGCTATGTGAAGATCAAGCAGTGGATTGATGCCGGCGAAACCGGCGAACTGCAACGCGTTTCATGGACGATGACCAACTGGTTCCGCCCGGAAATCTACTACCAGTCCAGTCCATGGCGCGCCACTTGGAAAGGCGAAGGCGGCGGTGTTTTAATGAACCAGTGCCCGCACAATATCGACGTATTGCAATGGCTGGTTGGCATGCCGTCCAATGTCAGGGCCCAATGCTCTTTCGGTAAATACCATGATATTGAAGTAGAGGATGAAGTGAATGCCTACTTCGAATTCCCGAACGGTGCCACCGGGCAATTTTCCGCCAGCACCGGCGAGGCCCCCGGAAGCAACCGGCTCGAAATTGTCGGCGATCTCGGCACCATCATCACCGACGGCAACGAAGCGCGGCTACTCCGAAACAGCGAATCGGTTTCGGGGTTCAGCCGCCGAACGGATGAAATGTTCGGCGCACCGGAAACCACTGAAGAGGTCTACCGCCCAACGGAAGCGGTCAACCAACACGCCGCCATCCTCAACAACTTTGTGCAAGCCGCCAACGGCGAGGCGGAATTGATTGCCCCGGCCGATGCCGGCCTCGAGTCGCTGCAGCTGGCGGGGGCCATGATTTTTTCCACCTGGATCCAGGATGAGGTTTCATTGCCCCTCGACAGCATGGCCTATGAAAAGGCGATTCTGGAAAAAATTGCGCAGTCGAAACCCCGCGAAGTGCTTCAGACCGCAGCCAAAGTAGACATGTCGAAATCATACCGGTGACCCCCAAGCACACTTGCGCAAGTGTGCTTGAGCCCACCGACCCCAACCAGGACACAACCATGAGCAAAACACAGATTTCCAGCGGCGCCGACTATGCGCCGACCGCAGAAGCCGAAAAAGTCGTTGAGCCGGGCGAGTTTGTCTTTGCCTCGGCCTTTCTGGACCACGGCCACATCTATGGCCAAACCAACGGATTGAAGGATTCGGGCGCAACGCTGAAATGGGTCTACGATCCCGACCCTAAAAAGGTGGCGGACTTTGTTGCAAAGAACCCCGAAGCGCAGGTGGCCGAATCCTACGAACAAATCCTGGAGGACCCGGAAGTCAAGTTGGTGGCCTCGGCTGCGGTTCCGAGCGAGCGCGCGGAAATCGGCTTCAAGGCCATGAAAGCGGGCAAGGATTATTTCACCGACAAGGCGCCCTTCACGACGCTCGGGCAGCTCGATACGGCCCGTCGACTGGTGGCGGAAACCGGGCAGAAATACATGGTTTACTACAGCGAGCGCCTACATAACGAAGCGAGCATGAAAGCGGGTGAGCTGATTGCCAACGGCGCGATCGGCCGTGTATTGCAGGTGATCAATCTCGCGCCGCATCGGTTGAGCAAGTCGATCCGTCCCGACTGGTTTTTTGATAAGGAAAAGTATGGCGGCATCCTGACCGATATCGGCTCGCACCAGTTCGAGCAATTCCTGCACTACACGGGCGCAAAGGATGCAACCATCAATTTTGCGCGCGTCGAGAACTTCAACAATGCCGACACGCCCGGGCTGGATGATTTCGGCGAAGCCTCGTTGACGGCCGACAATGGCGCATCGTTCTACTGCCGCCTGGATTGGTTCACGCCCGACGGTTCCCCCGTCTGGGGCGACGGGCGCGTTTTTGTGGTGGGAACCGAAGGCACGCTGGAAGCGCGTAAATACATGGATGTCGGCCGCAAGGCGCCGGACAGCCGCATTTTCCTGACGACCGGGGACGAGGTGCAGGAAATCGAGTGCTTCGAAAATGTTGGCTTCCCCTTCTTCGGCGAGCTGATTCTCGACTGCATCCACCGCACCGAAAACGCCATGACCCAGGAGCATGCCTTCAAGGCCGCCGAGCTTTCGCTCCAGGCACAGGCCATGGCCGACCGCTCGTAAGCGCGCCCCCGTCATCGAGGCGGATGCCCCTTAATCAAGGAGCGGCGGCCTCGCCGACGGGGTCGTCCGCGTTGCGGTTCATGAAATCGCACTTCTGGACATCCTCGGCCTTGAGCTGCTTGGTTTTCACCGGCAGCCACAGTGACGTGGCGGGAATGTAGGTGACGACCATCAACGCGGCGATCATGGCGCCGAAGAAGGGAAGCAACGTCCCCGTAACCTTCGCAATCGTGGTCTTGCCCACCCCGCAGCCAATGAACAGGCAGGTACCCACGGGCGGCGTGCAGAGGCCGATGCAAAGGTTGGCGATCATCATGATGCCGAAATGGACCGGGTGCATGCCCAACTGTGAAACCACGGGCAGAAAGATCGGCGTGAAGATCAGCACGGCCGGAGTCATATCCATGAAGGTGCCGACCACGATCAGCAGCAGGTTGATCGTCAGCAGAATGATAATCGGGTTTTCGGAAAGCCCAAGCAATGCGGCGCTGACCGTCTGGGGAATGTTGGCCATGGTCATGATCCAGCTCATACCGGAGCTGGCGCCGATGAGTAGCATGACGACAGCGGTGGTGATGCCCGTATCGAGCAGGATTTGCGGCAGTTCCTTCAGCTTGATTTCGCGGTAGATGACGACGGAAAGCAGATAGGAATATACCACGGCAATCGCGGCCGCTTCGGTGGCGGTGAAGACACCGCCCAGGATACCGCCGATGACGATCACGATCAGCAGCAATGTGAAATAGGCCCGCCGGAATGTCTTGAAGCAGGCACAGCACACGACAGACCAGATCAGGAACCAGATGATCCCGTTGGGCAACATCCAGAATCCAAGATCCATCAGACCTTTCTGCGACAAAATGATCTGGATGATCATGAGCGCGATGACGGACGTTGCAGCAATGGGCTTCCAGCGGGGCATTTCCAGCGCTTCGCCCTTGTAGCCCTTCATGATGGAAATGACGCCGCCTACGAGCATGATGAAGAGCCCGGTGATCAGGCCGGGCAGGAAGCCCGCCATGAACATGGCGGCGATGGAAACCGAACCGGCGGCGACCGAATAGACGATCATAATGTTACTGGGCGGAATCAGCAGGCCGGTTGTGGCGGCCGTGGTGGTGACCGCCACGTTGAACTCGCGGCCATACCCCTTGCGGTTCATTTCGGGAATCATGAACCCGCCGACCGATGAAACCGCGGCGGCGGCCGAACCGGAGATGGAACCGAACAGCATGCAGGTGAGCGTGTTCACGTAGCCCAAGCCCCCGGGCAGCCGGCCCACGAGCGTGGCGGCAAAATCAATCAGGCGCCGGGCAAGCCCGCCCTTGCCCATCAAGTGGCCGGAGAGAATAAAGAAGGGGATGGCGAGCAGGGCAAAGCTGTTTACCCCGTTGGCCATTTTGGCCGCCACCATGACCGTCGGATCGGATCCGTCCGCCAAGATCGCGAAAAAGGTGGCCAGCGCGATCGATACCGCAATCGGCACGTTCATGACGAGCAGCAGGACAAAGACAACCACTAGAACAAGAGCAACGGTTCCCATTATTCACCCTCCCCAACCGGTGTCACCAGCGTCTCAACGAGGTTTTCAATGGTGTAGATGATCATGAAAACCCCGGCAATGGGCAGCGCCAGATAGACATACCCCATTTTCCAACCCAGCGCGGGCGTGGTCTGCTCCATGGTTAGCGCGTCGGCCACGACACGGCCTCCTCCATACACAAAGATGGCCGCGGCGAAGAAGAGCACCACCAAGTGCGAAACGATGGCCATGAGCCGCTGGGTTTCCGGATGGAATTTTCCGACAAAATAATCGACCCCGAGATGCCCCTTGGTTCCGAAGGCGACGGCACCGCCGAGCAGCGAAACCCAGACGAGCAGAAAGCGCGCAAGCTCTTCCGTCCACTTGGTCTGTTCCCCCAGCACGTGGCGGGAGAACACGCCCCAGACCACATCAACGACCAACAACGCAACGACAATAATCAATACGAAGTTGAGCGCGGAGGTCATCCACTTTTTAAATTTCAGCAAGCCCTCCAGCATTACTTGACCTCGGAAATCTGTTTCAGCAGTGCGCGGACTTCAGGATTTGGGATTTCCGCAAGCATCGGCGCAACCCGGGCGGCAAAGGCGGCGGTGTCCACTTCGTAAACCTCGACGCCCTCTTCCTTTGCCTTTTCCAGAGCAACCACCGTTTCCTTTTTCCACAGCTCGCGCTGGAACTCCGAGGACTCGTCGGCGGCCTGCTGCACCCAGGCCTGCACCTGCGGGTCGAGTTTTTCCCATACCTTGGAACTGATCAACAGCATGTCGGGAATGCGGGTGTGCCCGTCGAGCGTGAAGTGCTTGCACACCTCGTAGTGCTTGTTGGAGGTAAAGCTGGGCGGATTGTTTTCCGCGCCATCCACGGTGCCCTGCGCAAGGGCGGAATAGAGCTCGCCCCACGCGATCGGCGTCGGCGCCCCGCCCATGGCCTTGACCATATCCATGGCGGTCTTGGAATTCATGACGCGGATCTTAAGCCCCTTGAGATCCTCCGGCGTGCGGATCGGCTTTTCCTTGGTGTAGAAGTTCCGGCTTCCGCCATCGTAATAGCAAAGTCCGCGAAGGAATTTGGATTCGCCCTGCTGCAACATACCCCGGCCAATTTCGCCGTTGAGCACGCTCCAATAGTGCTCCGAATCCCGGAACACATAGGGAAGCCCGTAGACGGACATTGCGGGGATGAAATTTTCCATGGCGGCGGCCGAGGTTTTCGTCATGGCCAGTGCGCCGTTTTGCAGTTGCTCGATGCACTGCGTTTCGGAGCCGAGCACCGAGCTCGGATAGATATCGACCGTGACCGATCCACCGGAAAGCTCTTCAATCCGTTGTTTCATAAACTCCATGGCCTTATGCACCGGATGTCCGGTATCCAGCCCATGCCCCAGCTTCAAGACCATCTGGCCCTGGCGGCCGCCCCTCGCCTGCTGGCCACGCAAATACACTGAAAATCCGGCGGTCGCCAACATGGCCCCTACCAGGATTCCCCCCACAAACATGGATGTCGCTTTATTCATAAAACCCCTTTCAAAACATACATTGATACTTATTCAAACGTTTGAGGTCAAGATCTTCTCATCCTCCGAACGCATGACCCGCGCTCCGCTCAGGGGCGCTCGAGGATCATGCCTATGGCATCGGTTTCATAGTCGCAGAAGTTTCTCCACGGCGCACCGCCGAGCCACATCAGCACCTTATGGCCTCCGCCGGCCACGACGATCGGGCGGATGTTCCTATGCGTGGAATCGAAGGTCAGCTGCTTCCACTCAATGGAGCCCACATCGTCGTTGGCTCCGATTTTCGCGGCATAGATTTCGTGGACACCTCCGAGGCTCTTGCCGGTCTTTGGATCGACGTCCGTGGAGATGTAGACCCTGGTCGGGTCGGTCGGATCAAAAGCCAGGAGGCCCGTGTAGCTGCTCTCCCGGGGATAGAGGCAGGTGCCGCCAAAGGCGATTTGGCGGTCGTTCCACTTTGTGCCATCCCAGGAGGCGATGCGGTAGTGGTGGTCGTCGTGCGTGTGGTAGACGGTGTAGCCGATGTGCGGGTTCCCTTGCGCATCCTTTTCAATTGCAACCGTCCAGGCCGCATTGGAAACACTGTGGTTGTTGCCCTTCCATTCCTTGATCTCGCTGCCTTTATAAACCTTCTCCGCCTGAACGGTTACGAGCGGGCCATCCGACAGCTCCTTGATCGTTGTGCCATCGACGTTATAAAAGGTCCCGTTCCGGAACTCCGCATAGTACAGGCTGTTGCCGTACTGGCGCGGATGGGCGTCGGTGAACGAAATGCCGACCGTGTTTTCATCCACCTGGTGGTAACGGGCATACGGACGCTGGCGGCTTCCGATGTCGTGCGTGATGAAGTGCGTGTAGTTCCCCCACGTCTCCCCGTTGTCCGACGACGTGATGAAGGCCGGATTGAAGTTCTGGCCATCGCGGAAGAAGCAGTAGAGCAGCCCTTCGTCCTTCATGGTGTAGAGGTTCATATAGGTCGCACCGCGCTTATCTTCGTAGGTATGATGAAATTCCTTGCGCGCGCCCCACTTCAGATAATCCTTCGGATCGGAAATGTGGTAGTGGTGGATCTTTTCCTTCCCGTGCTTGGCATAGACCGTCAGCAGGCTGCCGTCGGGACGGACATGGAACACCGGGGAATCGTGGTCGTCGCGCTCGAACTTGGGATAGAGCACGGTTGAACCAAGAAGCTGGTCGGCCTTCAGATCATAAACGCCAACCTTGGCATCCCCGTTCTTCCCACTGATGCCGCCGACCACCAGCTTGCCGTTATGGATGATCGCCCGCGGATCCTCGTACCAGCACCAGCCGGTATCCTTCATGAAGGTGGTCAGCTGATTACCTGACTTTTTTCCAGAGGCCTGCTTGCCCGCCGTAGCCTTGGCGAAGGCGGGAACCTCGCCTCCCACCAACTTGAAGACCTCGGAACCGGCGGCAAGGAATGCGCCGATGCCATACACCTCGGTCTTGTCGCCGAACGACTCGCCCGGCGCCGCCCCGACCGGTTGCACCCAGGCCAGCATGCCCTCGGGTGTCACGCACGCGGTCAAGGCATTCCACGCCTTGAGCACCACCGGCTCATAGGTGGCGCGATCGAGCAACCCGTTGTTGATGCCCCACGCCATGCCAAAGGTATAGAACGACGTACCGCTGGTCTCCTTGTTCGGATAGGCTTCGGCACCGCCGAGCAGTCCCATGCTCCAGGTTCCGTCCTCGCGCTGGCAGTTCTTCAGGCTCTTTGCCATTTGCTTGTAGAGGTCGATGTAGAACGGCCGCCCTTCCCACTCCTCCGGCAGGTCGGGAATCATCAAGGCCAGGCCTCCAAACACCCAACCGTTTCCGCGCGCCCAGTAAAGCTTGCGCCCGTTCGCCTCGCGTTTCTTGAAATAGGAGGAGTCGCGCCAGAAGAAATGGTCGTCCTTGTCCCACAGCAGGTCGTAGGTGGCATGGTATTCCTGATCCATGAAATCGAGGTATTTTTTCTCGCCCGTCACCTTGGCCAAGCGCGCCCAGACCGGCGGCGCCATGAAGAGCGCATCGCACCAGCCCCAGCGGTTATGCGCATCCGTCGGCTTCGCCTTCCATTCCAACGTCCCGGTTTTCGGATTGGCGAGGATCCAGTCAAATTGCTCCTGGGTCGGTTTCAGCATCACTGGATCTTTCGTCTCTTCATAGAGGGAAAGATAAAATTGCCCGACCGTGTGGTCGTCGGCATTGTACGGGCGCTTGAACAGCTTCCAGTCGTTGCGTTTCCCGATCTTCATCAGGAAGGCCTCCGCGTCGGGATCGCCCGAAACCTTGCGCCATTGGTTCATTCCGGCAAAGAGCGCGCCGTTGTGCCATTCGAGGTCGTGCCATTTGTTGGCCGTCCGCCTAACGCCCCACTCGGAATCATATTTGGGATCGTCTGGATTGGCATGGTACCTGGCAATCGACTTTTTCGTACCGGCGCTCTGCGCGCGATACTGGAGCTGGTCTTCAAACGTTTCAATCTGCCAATCGGCCACCTTCTTCGTCAGCTGCGCCACCTGCTTCGGCGTCGGCCGTCCGCCGCTCACCATTTTATAAACCTCGGTCCCGGCCGCAAGGAAGGCCCCCACGCCATAGACCTCCGACTTGTCGGGATAGGACTCGCCCGGTGCCGCGCCGACCGGCTGGACGTGACCCAGCAAACCATCGTCTTGAACACACGCCGTAAGCGCCGCCCAGGCCTTGAGCACCACCGGCTCGTAGGTTGCCCGATCCAGCAAACCGTTGTTGATGCCCCACGCCAGCCCGTGCGTGAAGAACGACGTGCCGCTGGTTTCGGGAATCGGATAATCCTTAGGATCGCCCAGCAGCCCCATCGACCAAGTGCCGCCATCGCGCTGGGTGTTCCTCAGCGTTTCCGCCATCTGCTTGAACGTTTCGATGTAGAACCGCCGGCCCTCCCAATCAGCGGGCAGGTCGGGGATCATCAACGCCAGGCCGGAAAAGACCCAGCCGTTGCCGCGCGACCAGAAAACCTTTTCTCCATTGGCTTCGTTTTTCACGAAATACCGGGAGTCGCGGAAAAAGAGATGATGCTCCTTGCTCCACAGCAGGTCGTAGGTGGCATGGTATTCCTGATCCATGAAATCGAGGTATTTCCTTTCGCCTGTGATCCTGGCCATGCGCGCCCAAACCGGCGGCGCCATGAAGAGCGCATCGCACCAGCCCCAACGGGTATGGGCATCCGTTCCCTTCTTCATTTCCAACGACCCGGTTTTCGGGCTTGCCAAAATCTCATCGAAACGCGCCCGCATCGGCGCAATCTTTTTCGGATCGGGCGAATCCTGGTAAAGCGCAAGATAGAAGTGCCCGACCGCGTGGTCATCCGCATTGTATTTACGATTATGCGGCTGCCAGTCGTTGCGCTCGCCGATCATGCTCAGCCAATCCGTGTAGGCCTGGCCATCGTCCGCGACCTTCCGCCATTCGTTCATGCCCGCATAAAGCGCGGCGTTGTGCCATTCCAGGTCGTGCCATTTTTTCGCAAAGGTTAGCGTATACCAATCCGGTTTGAATTCCGGATCCTTCCTGGCCCGCTCGAGCTTCTCCCGTTTATCGGAAGCCACGGCGCGATACTTCACCTGATCCTCGAAGGTTTCCATCTGCCAATCGGCGACCTTTTTCGTGACCGCCTTCACGTCGCCCGGCGTTGGTTTTTCCACTGCAAAGCAGCTGCCCGCCACGGCAGCTGAAAGAATCATCATCACATAACACTTCATCATCAATCCCTCAAAGCGTAGGCGAGTTCCGCGAACTCGCTCCGCGATCATGGATCGCGGCTACATACTCCGCGATCATGGATCGCGGCTACATTCCCTGGAGCCTATCCCCTACTTCAAATCCCCAATGGCAATATGATCCATATCATCAAAGCGCTGGTTTTCGCCGCCCATGCCCCAGCAGAAGGTATAAGCCTTCGTGCCGCAACCGGAGTGGATCGACCACATCGGCGAAATCACCGCCTGTTCGTTGCCGACCACAATATGGCGCGTCTCTTCACCCGGCCCCATCATATGGAACACCTTCGATGCTTCGTCGAGTCCGAAATACATATAGACCTCGGTGCGGCGTTCGTGCGTGTGGCATGGCATGGTGTTCCAGACCGACCCCGGCTCCAGCGCCGTGAAGCCCATCACCAACTGGCAGCTCTTGATGCCGTTCTCGTGGATGTACTGGTAGATGGTGCGCTTGTTGGCATCTTCCACCGAACCGAGCTCGAGCGCATTGGCATCGGCCTTCTTCGCCTGCGTGGTCGGATACTCGGCATGCGCCGGATAGGAGATCAGGTAGAAGCGCGCCGGCTCTTCGCCGCTGACGCTATCGAACACAATTTCCTTCGATCCCCGGCCGATGTAGAGGCCATCGAGGTTTTCCATGGTATATTCGGTTCCATCGACCGTCACCGTTCCGTTGCCGCCAATGTTCAGCACGCCCACTTCCCGGCGCTGGCAGAAATAGTCGGAAGCGAGTTCCTTGCCGGCCTCCAGCTTCAGGCTTCCAACGGTTGGAACCGCGGCGCCAACAATGGAACGCTCCACTTCGCAATAGAGCAGGTTGATCGTTCCGGTTTCAAAGAGGTTAACCAGAAACGCTTCGCGCAGCTCATCGGTGGTCATCCGCTTATATTCGTTTTTTCCAACAGTGTATCGTACGTCCATAATTCTACTCCGTATTGATTATTGCGTACTGCGTATTACGTATTTCCTAATACGCAGTACGCAATATGCAGTATATATATATATTAAAACTCCATGCTCATCATGATTTCACAATCATATTCCTGGTAGCGCCTGTATTCACCCGCAAACCAGAAGAGGGCGTTTTCCTTGCCGCGCACAATCACGGGGCGCAGGTGGTTGTTCACCGGGTCGTGCGTCAGCTGTTCCCACGTCCAACCCCTGGAAGTTTTCGAGCCTTTGAACAACTGATAGACCCGCTTCGGCAACGGTTTTCCAGAGTCTGGAAAAACATCGGCCGCAATGATGATCTCCTGATCATTTTCCGGATGCAGCGCAATGCCGCCGGCATAGTGCTGCTCCTTCGGATAAAGATTGCTTCCGGCAAATGCGATCTGTTCGCACGTCCACCGGCCATCCGAAAAACGGGCCGTCCAGTAGCGCATGTCCGTGCCCATCTGCCCGCTGGGCGATGAGATAAACGCACCGAACGGTTGTCCTTTGGAATCATATTCCAGATCCCACACCCAGCCGCGGCCGTTCGGGGTCGAGCCGTCGAACACCAGCGTCCCCTCCTCCGGCGTCATGGGATCGGCCTTCAGCTCTTCCAATGTCCGGATAACCGAACCGTCCGACCGGCGGAAGGCGCCATCGGAATAGAACATGTGATACACATTGTTCTGCGTGCAAATGCGTGGATGGCCGTCGGTGTAAAGAAGATCGATGCGGTTGCGGCCGTTCGAAGCATACTTGATGTAAGGCCGGTCGTTCCCCTGCCCGATGCGAATCAACTGGATGGGCTTGCTCCACGATTCCGCTTCGTCGTCGGAAAAAACAAAGTGCGGATTAAAATTGTTGCCCCGGAAAAAGTTGTAGATCCGGCCGTTCTCATCCTCCACCCGATGCAGATTCTGATAGCTCAAGCCCCGTTTGGTTTCCACCACCTCGAAGCTTTGCTCATCGCTGGCCTTGGCTTCCTTCCACTGCGAGAGCGTCAGTTTGCGTTGATAGAACGACTTGGTCATGTTGTGCGTGCCGTAGCAGGCCAGCAGACGCCCATCCTTCAGCGGGAGGAATGCGGCATTGTTGTGGTCGTCCTTTTGTTCCCTCGAGCTGAGCACCATCTCCTTACGGGCATGGGCGCTGGGCATCTTTTCCAGGCCGAATGCGGTCAGCGCGGTCTTTCCATCGCTCTTCACATAGCTCGCATAGAAGACCCCGTTGTGGAACACCACGCGCTCGTCGTTATACCACGTCCATGCGCCGTCGTCGGCCACGGAGCGCGGCTTAAACGGCCTGAGGATCTCCGCCTGCATCTTTTCCAAGGGTTGGAACTTCAGCATTTCCACTCCGGCCAGGATGAAGGCACCGACGCCATAATCCTTCGTATCCTCGGCTCGCGCCTCGTGGGGCGACCCGGCCACCAACTGGCACCAGCCCAACCGGCCTTCCGGCGACACGCAGTCCACCAGACCGCACCAGCCACGCATCACTACCGGCTCAAAATATTTGCGCGGCAGCCAGCCTTCGTTCACGCCCTTGGCCAGGGCATAGACAAAGAACGCGGAGCCGGTCGTCTCCTTCATCTGGTGCCACTCCGGATCGTTGACGCACGGGCGCCAGAGGCCGTCCCCGCCTTGGTACTTCGCGAGGCTGTATGCGAGGTCGTTAAACAGTTCGATATACTTTGGCCGCATCGGATCGTCTTCGGCCAAATAGGGAATCAACCTCGCCAGTCCGCCGATCACCCAGCCGTTGCCACGGCCCCAGAACACCTGTTTTCCGTTGGGCGTTTTGAGTTTTTCGGTCTGCGCCTTGCTGTTGCGATAAAAGAGCTGCTCATCCCGATCGTAGAGGAAGTCGACCGAGTCCCAGTAGAGTTTATGCAGCTGAGCGTAGTAACGGGCATCGCCCGTTGCCTTGCCCATGCGGGCATAGACCGGCGGCGCCATGTAGAGCGCATCGCACCAGCTCCAGATGTTGCGACCGATGAACGGCTTGTCCTTCTTCTCCCAATCATGAAGCTCGCCCGGCTTGATCACGTCACGATCCAGCAGCGGCTCGAGCTTCGCCTTCAGGTTGGCCATCTTTTCATCGCCGCCCTTCAGGAACCAGATATCGAGATAGGTCTGCCCCGGGCAGACATCGTCGGCATGAAACTCATTATTGATATCCCACTCCGAAGCGTCGCTCCACTTCAGCGCTTGCTGCAGATACCATGCATCTCCGGTCTGTTCAGAGGCTGCCACAAACGACGAGAAAAACGTTCCAACCAGCCAGTTTTTCGTCGGGATGTTTTTCCCGTACAACCCCAGCTGATACTCCGCCGCTGAGCGGATCGTCGATTCAATCGTCTCCGACCGGAACGCATATTCGTCCAGCTTCGAATATGGCTGCGCCTCTACAGAGGTTTTAGCCACAAAAAAGCACAAAAAAGCACAAAGGAAACTTCCGACCGTCACTACAGCCCCTTTGAAAAGTCAGTCAGGTACGTGTTCCACTCCTTGGACGTTTTGATTTCGCCGGCCTTTTTCCAGCCGTAGCCAGCATAATACTCCAGCTGCCCGGCGGCGTCGGTTTTGGTGATGATGAGCGCATGGTCTTCGAGCGTCTTGCCGGTTTCCAAAAGCTGGAAGTCTGCGATCCGCTTCGGATCAATCACCACGCCCGTTCCCAGCTCCGAATCATCCATCGGTTCCCAGATGGCCATCCACCCTTTTTCCAGATCCTTGGAAACCAGATCCGTTTTATGATGCCGCACCAGCCCGATGGCAATCGGAAGGTCTGCCGCAATCTTGCCGTTCTTCTTAAAGGTGGAGGTGGATTTAAACAGGCGATCGCCCAGCTTGATGGAGATTTCCTTCTCTTCGGTGTAGGTGTCGCCGCCGACCTTGTATTCATAGCTCAGCACAAAGACGGATTCTTCCGGGGTGCACTTGATGACCTTTGAATCGGTGAAAACATTGGAGATTTCCATTTTTCCGTCGATCCAAAGCGCGAGCCCGCCACAGCCGCGGGAGGAGCCCACCTTGTAGGGATCGTATCCTTCGCCATGATCCTTGTGGTAGGACTTGCCCTCGGTGTTTTCCTTATACCACTTGTTGACGATCGGATAATCAACGCGCTTGAGCCAGCAGTCGAACCCACTGTCCTCGCCCTTTTCTTTCAGCGCCGGGCCATAGGCGCGGAAGGCGATCTTGTCGTTCTCCCACGCGAAGTCGTCCGCGCGCTCCGGAACAAAGCGGCAGAAGGTTGCAGGTTTCGGGGTCTCGGCGCATGCGGCAAACACAACCCCCAGCAGCGCCACCAACGGAATAAGGATTTTAGTTTTCATAGTCCCGTAATTTACTCCGCTTTTTCCGGAACGCAACGGGCCGATTCAACTTTTGCCAAAATTGTTCAAATATGAACTACACCATCGGCGCGGCGCGGTGGCAGAGCTGGATGGCCAGTCCCCATGGATCGCGCAGCATGGCAAGGGTGTCGCCATGGGGCGTGGCATCCATCGTCAGCAGGTTTGCGCCTGCATCCATCAGGCGCTCGATGGCCCCCTCGATGTCGTTGCAGATGAACGCCAGATGCAGGATCAGCGGATCCATGGAGGCATAGTCGGGGGTTTCGACCGCGGGGTTGTTGTAGATTTCGATCATCACATCGCCCGTTTCGTCCGCCAGGAAACGAACCGGGACAGGCGCGTCCGCTGAACGCTTAACCGTAAAACCGAAGTGCTCCACGTACCATGCGGCAACGTCCGCCGGTTCCTCAACCTGAAATGCAAAATGTTCGATTTTCATACTTATTCCTTTTTGGCAACCCTTGGAGCAAGAGTGATTGAGAGCAACCTAAATTTCAGCATTTTTCACGGCGGAGTTAGCAGCGATGAGCAGCTTCCTCATACCCCCCTTAAGCACAACCATTTTGGGGCGTTGGCCTGCAGAGTCCACGTCCGCCCACGTTCCATCGGTTCGCATCGTATCCAGATGGCGCCCGACCACGGTATCGCACGTGAACTGTTCGATGCATTGTTTACGGACGATTTCTGCATCGTTCGCAGGGGCCGTAAGGCAGGACAGAAGCAAAGCACATGCAGCAAAGGTATTCTTTTCCATGATGGTGCAATTTGCTCCGATTCAATTCCCACCTCAACTTTTGCGTTCAAAAAATTTTACTTTGATTCAAATATGGACAGACTGCACCCATGAACAAATACCACATCCCCAACCTTGGGAAGGCGTGCGAGGTGCAGGAGCTCATCTCCAATACGCCCGGCGGATGCTTGTTGAAGGACATTTCGGCCAAACTGGATATCCCCCGAACGACCGCGCTCCGCATTACCCAAACCCTGCTGGGAGCCGGCTTTCTTGCAGCAAGCGAAGATGGAAAGCTGACGCTCGGAACCACGCTGGTGCAGATTGGCGTGAAGGCGCTCGACAACCTCGATATCCGCGGATTCGCCCGCCCCGCGCTCCAGGCGCTCTCGGCCGACACAGGCGAATCGTCGCACCTCGCCATGCTCAATGGCGACAAATCGATGCTCGTCGAAGTGGCCGACAGTCCCCACCCCGTTCGCATCGCCTCGCGCCCCGGCACCCTGGTGGAGTTGCACTGTTCCTCCACCGGCAAGGTTTTCCTGGCCTTCAGCATTCCCGAGCCGGGAACGTTTTGCCAGACGCTCGAGTTTACCCCGCACACCCCAAACACGGACACCACGGTGGAAGCCGTGCTAGCCAGCATCGAACAAACCCGCAAACAGGGTTATGCCATGGACGAAGAGGAATATGTCCTCGGCGTACGCTGTATTGCCGCGCCCGTCACGAACGCCTTTGGCAAAACCATCGCCGCCGTCGGCATCACCGCCTCCACCAGCACCTTCACCAAGGCAAAGATTTCCACCATGGCCACCAAGATCAAGGATGCGGCGGCCGAAATTTCCGCAAACATGGGCTTCGAGCACTAGAACCTGGGCCAACACGGCGAGCGGTGCGAAAGGTGGAAGGAGTGCCCCGCCACGGATGGGCGAGCACACGCATTCCCCAACCAACCGCTTCAATCCTGCCCTTCAAGAGAAGCATCATCGACTCGAAGCCGGGAGCAAATCATCATACTTGCATAAGTATGATATTCACTATTTTTTTGGGTTTACTTAGATTTTTATGGGAGCAATCCATAGCTCATGTGCCAACGGCACATTTTTCCCCACACAATTCCACGAAGAACCTTCTTTTCAAGGATCGGAACCGGTCCCTCCAAATGTGGAGCGGGTTTTCTTGCCTGCTCATGGCCGGGATGGGCAGACAGGAAAGCCTGCCCGCGTGGCGGCGGGCGGCTCGGATGGAACCTCGCCCTCCACACAGAGTCTTGAGATTCATGAACCTAAATGCGGGAAAGGAATCACCACGAAACTTTTGCCTCCATGGACGGATCAAAAAAAAAGCCACCCTGTTCAAGGATGGCCCATGTTGTCTTCCGAAAAGATCCGTCTACTTTTCCGGTTTGACGTCGGCAATGAGTTTCTTGACGTGCGTGACGTAGGCTTCGGGACCGCCGGCCTGGTATCCGGTCTTAGCCACGGTTTCCCCATCGGGTCCGAGAATGAAGACGGTCGGGAATCCGCGAACGCCGAATTTCTTGGACAGCTCCTCGTTCTGCTTCTGGAGGGCGCTGCTTTGCTTGGACTTGTCGCGCGGGAAATCGGCCAAGACCAGCACCAGGTTGTCTTTTGCATAATCCTTGAAAGCCTGCTTCGAGAAGACCTCCTTATCGAGCTTGATGCACCATCCGCACCAGTCGGACCCGCTGAAATCAATCAGGATGTGCCGTTTTTGTTCCTTTGCCAGCTCCTTGGCTTTTTCAAAGTCGGTCATCCAACCGTCCGCCGCAAACGCCCCGGCGCTGATTGCCACCGCCGCTATTACCATCAACCATTTCTTCATGCTGCCCTCCTGGGGGGATTAGTATTTTTCACCAAACAACCGACTGCCAGTTCATAAGATACATCATTAACGACAGCCTATCGGGCAATATGTTCATTTGCGATACAAAAAAAAGCCGCCCCGAAGGACGGCTTTTTTTGCAACCCATCTGAAAACAGATTAGTTGACGCCAACGGCGTTGAGGTCGGAATAGGCCTGCTTGATGCGCTCGACGAGACCTTCCTGGCCCTTGCGCAACCATACGCGCGGGTCGTAGAATTTCTTGTTCGGCTTGTCTTCGCCTTCCGGGTTTCCGAGCTGTCCCTGGAGGTAGGCTTCGTTGGCCTTGTAGAAGTTCAGGATGCCTTCCCAAGTGGCCCACTGCGTGTCGGTGTCGATGTTCATCTTGATGACGCCGTATCCGATGGACTCTTCGATTTCGGCCGGGGAAGAACCGGAACCACCGTGGAACACGAAGTTCAGCGGCTGGGCATCGGTGCCGAATTTTTCGGACACATAGGCCTGGGAGTCGCGCAGGATGGTTGGGGTCAGCTTAACATTGCCCGGCTTGTAAACACCGTGCACGTTGCCGAAGGAAGCCGCAATGGTGAAGTTGGGGCTAATGGCAGAGAGCTTTTCATAAGCGTATGCCACGTCTTCGGGCTGGGTGTAGAGCTTGGACTCGTCCATGTCGGAGTTATCGACGCCGTCTTCCTCGCCGCCGGTGCAGCCGAGTTCGATTTCGAGGGTCATGCCGATCTTGGACATGCGCTCCAGGTATTTGGCGGAGATCTCGATGTTTTCTTCGAGCGACTCTTCGGAGAGGTCGAGCATGTGGGAAGAGAATAGCGGGCGGCCGGTTTCCTCAAACATTTTTTCGCCGGCTTCGAGCAGGGCATCGATCCACGGGAGGAGTTTCTTGGCCGCATGGTCGGTGTGAAGGATTACCGGAACGCCATAGGCTTCGGCCATCATGTGAACGTGCTGGGCACCGGAGATTGCACCGAGAGCCGCGCCGTTGGCCGGGCAACCTTTACCAGCGGTGAAGGCGGCACCACCGTTGGAGAACTGGATGATTACGGGGGAGTTGACCGAAGCAGCCGCTTCGAGAACCCCGTTGATGGAGTCGGAGCCAACAACGTTGACGGCCGGCAGGGCGAATTTGTTTTCCTTGGCAATCTGGAACACCTTGGCAACGTCGTCACCAAACAGAACACCGGGTTTTACAGCGTCAAGAACCTTAGTAGACATGATATTTCCTTCCTGGTTATGGGGTTGGATTATTCTTTAAAGCCAATGTATTTGGCAAAAATTCGCGGGAACTATACCAGTAAACGAACGGGGGTCAACCCCGGTGGGGGATTATATGAGGGGGATAAAACATGAGTGGGAGACGGGGGGAATCGGAGACAGGGAGAATCATCCCCCACTCGCCCCCTCACCGCTTCCCCCACTCTAGGCCGGCTCCGGAGGAACCGGCTACTGCGGGGGAAAGTCGAAGTGGGTTTCAAAGAGCTCAACAAGCTTTTTGCCAAACCCGTCTTCATCGGGGCCGGTCACCTGGATGGTTACTTCGGCTCCCTTTTCCAGCCCCAGCATGATGCATTCAAGGGCGGAGGTCAGGGTGCATGCGCCGCTGGCGGCCTTCACGAGGATCTCGCCGGAATAGGCCGAGCCTTCCCGGACCAGAATAGCAGAAGGCCGGCAATGGATGCCGGCCTCGTTTTGAACGACTGCCTGAGCTTCGAACATTACATCTCTTCAACTGGCTCTGCAGCCGAAGCGTCTTCGGCTTCGAGCTCTTTGACGGCTTCGGGATTCTCGGCCTCATCCACCTGCTCAAGCTCTTGCTTCTGGGCTTCACGCTCTTGTTCAACATTACCGCTCTTCTGCGCGGAACGGATCATTTTTTCATAAACGACCTCGTTGTTCATCGCGTAGATGTAGGGACGGGCAATGATTCCATTGTCATTGCGGCTTTCGTCGCATTTCTTAACCGCAACGCGGGCGGCTTCCTTGAGGGTCGACTTGCCATAGTCGTAGGCATAGGCAAAGTCGCCGCCCGGATCGATGGCAATGATGAACACCTTGTTATCGGGTTTTTCAAAATAATCGAGCAATTTAGCCTGCGCTTCCGGGGGGATGCGCGGGATATAGGCCGTGTCGCTGGCACACCCAGCAATCACGGTCGCGATGGTTACAAAAACAAAAAACTTAGCCAACACCTTCATGTAATGCCTCCATATCGTAGGTTTCGGACTACAATCTAAGTATTTAACCCCTTTTAGTCAACCTAGCAAACCAAGGAAAACGCAATATCCTTGAACGGCATTCCGGCGGCATCCCCGGCCACAACCATCCCCCGGACCACCTCCATCGGCAACCCGTTGATTTGCAAAGAAAACCGCGGAGTCGCGCCGTAGCGCCAAACGTCGGACTGCTGGAGATCGACCAACCCGCGAATGCCCGACTGCGGAAATTCATCGTCCAAAAACCGGGGAATTCCGCCATTGCCATAGAAAATGCCGAAGCTTTTTTTCAGCGCATCGGCAACGGACGGGAGATCGAGCCCCAAGTTTGCCACCGATGCGGGGACGGAGGCAATCGCATGGGTTTGAATGCCCTCCAGCATGGTTCCCAGATAGCGGCCGAGCCGTTCCATATCCGTATTGAGCAGCAATGTTCCGTGGTGCAGCGCCCTCCCCTGGCGAAACG
This sequence comes from Pontiella desulfatans, assembly GCF_900890425.1. Classification (NCBI taxonomy): domain Bacteria; kingdom Pseudomonadati; phylum Kiritimatiellota; class Kiritimatiellia; order Kiritimatiellales; family Pontiellaceae; genus Pontiella; species Pontiella desulfatans. Next base: position 3,224,830 of record NZ_CAAHFG010000001.1, read on the forward strand.
CGAATGCATTTCCCGAAAACTTCAGCCCGTCCACGCTCAGATTGCTCTTGCCCGTCCTCTCGGCCCGGACGCCGAAGGTTTCCAAGGCATGGAAAACCATTTCATAGGCCCGCTCCTCGCGATATTCCTCACGCCCGACGATTACGCAATAGTTCAAGTTGCCCGTATCGTGATAAACCGTGCCGCCCCCCGAAATGCGCCGCGCCAGCGGAACGCCCTCCTGCTCCATCAGGTCCAGCCGGCATTCGCGCCACGGATTCTGGTTCTTGCCCATCACCACCGCGCACTCGCTCCTCCAAAGGAACAGCACCGGCCCCTGGTCGTGCACCGTATCCATGAGATATTGTTCGATCGCCAGGTTGCGGTAGACGTCCAGGCTCTGGGATTCAACTATCAGCATTTTTTATTTTGTCCGGTTTCTTGTTGGCGGCTAAAGTAGCGCAACAATGTCAAAGATCACTGAACAATTCATTCGAAAAATCCCGAAGACCGACCTGCACCTGCATCTCGATGGCTCGTTGCGCCTGCAAAGCCTCATTGAAATGGCGAAGGCCGGGAAGGTTGGACTGCCCTCCTACGAGGAGGCCGGCCTGAATGAGCTGGTGTTCAAGGAACGCTACGCCAACCTGGGCGAATACCTGGCCGGCTTCGCCTACACCGTCGGCGTGCTGCAAAACCACGAAAACCTCGAACGCGCCGCGTTCGAGCTGGCCGAGGATTCGCATGCCGAGGGCGTCCGCTACATCGAAGTGCGCTTCGCCCCGCAGCTGCACATCACCCACGGCACCGAAATTGGCGACGTCGTCCGGGCCGTCTGCCGGGGACTTGGGAGGGCCAAACAACACCTCAACGCCTCGGTGGCGGAGAACGACATGCCGTTCGAGTGCGGCGTCATCCTGTGCGCCATGCGGCGCTTCAACCGCCAGATGTCGCCCTACTACGACCGGCTCATCAACCGCGTCGGCAAAACCAACATCCGCTACACCTATGCCCGCGCGTCGCTCGGGCTTGCCAAGGAAGCCGTCAAACTACGCGACGAAGGCCTTCCGGTCGTCGGGTTCGATCTGGCCGGCGAAGAAGCCGGCTATCCCGCCATCCACCACAAGGAAGCCTTTGATTATTCGCACAAACATTTCCTGCGAAAGACCGTGCACGCCGGCGAGGCCTACGGCCCCGAGTCCATTTTCCAGGCGATTACCGAGTGCTATGCCAACCGCATCGGCCACGGTACGTTCCTGTTTTCCGAGGCGGCCATAAAACTGAAAACGATCCGGGACAAATCGAAATATATCGGGCAACTGATTGAATACATCGCCAACCAGCGCATCACCATCGAGGTCTGCCCCACCTCAAACCTGCAGACCATCCCGGAATTTCAAAGCCTGGGCGACCACCCGATCCAACTCATGGTCGACAATGGGCTGTCCGTTAGCGTCAGCACCGACAACCGCCTGGTTTCGCACACCAGCGTGACCGAAGAGCTGTTGCTTTGCTCGGAACACCTCGACCTGACCAAAAGCCAGTTCCGCGACCTTGTCCTGGCCGGGTTCAAGCGCAGTTTTTTCCCCGGCCCCTATTCCGACAAGCGCAACTATGTCCGCCGCGCCATCAACCTCTACGACGGCATCGCCAAGCAGCATCTGGGCTGAGCGGGGATTGCCCCGGAAACGCTATTCCTCGATCACCAGGCGGAACCCGACGTTGAACACCCGCTGGTAGGGTTCGTAGGGCAGGCGAAACGATGCCGTTGCCCGGTGCGGGCGATCGCGCCACGAGCCGCCACGAACAACCTTGCGGGCATCGGCTGAAAGATCGTTGCGACCGTCGGCATCGCTGTATGGATAGGGTTTGTACGACGAGCGCGTCCATTCGGCCACGTTGCCGTGCATATCGTGAAGCCCCCACGGGTTCGCCGCAAACTGGGCGGTACCCGACGGCACCATGATGCCGTCGTTGAACGAATCGTCGCGCGGGACAAAGTCGTTGAGCGGGGTGCGGGCTTTCTCGGCAACCGGCTTGGGATTCACGCCGCGCACGGCCAGCAGGCCGATGCTTTGATCGGCGAGGTTGGCGTGCTTCTCAAAACCGGCTTCCCCGAAAAAGAACGGCTGGTCGCTTCCGGCGCGCGCCGCCCACTCCCATTGCGCCTCGGTGGGCAGGTTCACCGATGCCCCGGTTTTTTCGGAGAGCCATTGGGTGAAGGCCATGGCGTCGTTCCAATTCACGCGGACGGCCGGCATCTGCGGCTCGTTGGCCGGATAGCCGGCATAAATATGGTCTTTCCATTGCTGGTCGATCACCTGGCTATCGTGCTCCGGCATGAATTCCTGCAGCTGCTCGTTGGTAATCTCGGTGGTCGACATCCAGAAGGGTTTCTCGATTCCGACCACGGCCTGCGGGAATTCGTCCGGCGCACCCGTCACCGAACCCATCACGAATTTTCCGGCGGGGATTTTCACAAAGGTCAATTCATGGCGGCCGAACTTCACGGTCTTTTTCTCGACTTTGGCCGGCTGCTCCAACGGCCAGCCCGCGAGGGTCTGCGCCTTCGGGGTGCGCTGCCTTTCCGGCTTCACGAACGATGGGCGGATGGGCGACAACGGCGGCATCCACTCGATGTTGTCGTTGATGCCGCTGAATTGCTTCTTGTACTTCATGGTGAGCGCGGCGGTTTCGAGCGTTTTGTCGCTGCTGTTGACCTCCGTCCAGGTGGCGTGGTACGGCACGTTCAGGTCGACCCAGGTGACCAGCTGGCGCATCGAGGCGTCGTCCAGCTGCACGCCATAGTGCCCCTTTTCGAGCAGCTGGAAGAGCGGACTGGTCGAGGTGTGGTATTCCATGGGCTCGAGAATGTGCAGATTGCTCTCCGGCCCCGGGCGGCGCACATAGGGGTGCAGCGCCATGTAGGATTTCCCGAAGTTGGCCTTGGCATTAAACCGTTGCTCGGAGTCGTCCTTGAAATTCGGGCGCTCCGGCTTCCGTCCATCGTGGCATCCCACGCAGTAGGTATCGAGAATGGGCTGGATCTCGTGTTTGAAGCCAAATCCGTAGGGCATTTTTTCCTGGGTCCAGGGGGTGATTCTTTGCGGCGCCTTCCGCGTTGCGAGGGCCGGGCGGGAGAGCGGCGCGGCATTGCTGGGCTCATGGCATCCCACACAGGAAACAATTTCGCCCGGCTGGGCGACCGTCCAGCTTCGCATCACCTGCAACGCCCGCCCCTCTTTGTCGAGCGGCTGGATGGAGATCGGGCGGCTGTGCGGCACCGTTACCATAACGGATCCGTCTTCCTCGACCGGAACGGTGCCCAGAACGCGCTTGGTATCCCACCCGCCTTCGATGGCAAGCGCATCGTGCGATCCATTCAGGCGGTAGGCATAGCCATAGGTGAACAGCCGCAGGGCGGCCACCGAGCCGCGCGGAATGCCTTTCAGCCCGGGGCCCTCGTAAATATCCTGGATGAACAGGGTTCCGCTGCTGGCGTCGGGGTTCCGTCGATCCGGAATAACCGGCGGCCGCTTGCGCTCCATCACCGGAACCGGTTCAAACATGAATGCATCGCTTGAGCCCAGCTTGATCAGGTTGTCGAACGTATCCACCAGATACAGCCCCCACTTTTCGTTGGGTTTGAGCTGCCCCGAGACCAGGAAGAAATCCTCGCTCAACGGATACGGGTGCAAAAAGCGCGGCCATTTCCCGTTCATGTAGTTGTCCACAATCACGGGCTCGACTTTCTGACCGCGCCCGGGAATACGCTGCAACGCGCCATCGGCCTCGAAATCGCCCTTGTTCTGGTCGAAGATAATCAGTTCGCCGGCACGGGCGGTTCCATGGTGCCCCGACACGATGGCGGCAAACTTGGAGGAATGCCCGGGGATCTGCTTGGCATAGAACAGGGTATTGGGCCAGTAGGAGTTCGATCCGTAGATCGAGCGGTTGGCGGTTCCGTCCGGATTCATCTCGAGCAGGATGCGGGTGAAATAGTGCGAGTTATCGGTGTATTCCCAGCGCGAATACATCACCCGTCCGTTTTCCTTCACCCACGGATACCAGTCGTTTTCCTGGTCGAAGGCCACCTGGCGCATGCCGGTTCCATTGGCATTGATCTCATAGAGCGTGCCCACATAGTCGGAGCCGCCGACACAAGGGACGGAGTTGAGCGAGGCCGTCGAACAAAACAGAATCTTGCCGTTCGGCAGGTAGACCCCGTTGTAGTTGTCGATCTCCGGCATCACCGGCGTAACCTGGCGGCGGGCGGTTCCATCCAGCTTCATCTCGTAGACCTGGAAGGTGTTGCTTTCGAGGTCGATGCCGGAATAGAGGAATTTATCCCCGGAAAAATCGAGGCAGATATCCATCAGCCCTTCGCGGGCCTCCTCCGGGCGGTACAGGGTCTTGATGGATTCATCCTTCAGGCTCAAGAGTTGGAACGCATCGTTGAAATTCGGCTGGCTCTCCTTCCCCCCGCGGCGCAGCAGCGTGGAATTCCCCTGCCAGTTGGACGGAAACTTGGCGGACTTCGAGCTGCGGAACAGGATCGTATCAAACGAAACCTCGGGATTGTCGATCACCAGCGCCTTGTAGCGGAACCGGGCCACCTCTTCCGGCGAAGCGTTTCCGGCCTCCAGCTTGGCGAGCTCCTTCAAATAGCCCTTCGCGTTGTACGATGCATATTTCCCGCCCAAAAATTCGATGGCCAGCCGCGCGCTTCCAATCATTTCGGAGGCGGCCGGAAGGGTTGCATCCACCTGGTCCTTGTAAAGCGCAACTTTCTTGGACCTCCCTTTCCGGGTGTTCTTCTCGACCTCGATCTCCAGCGTATTGATCCCCTTCTTGAGTTTCAGGGAAAAACAGGATCCCGCCTCGGCAATCTCAATCCCGTTGAGTCGAATGGCATCGACCCCCGAAACGTCGATATCCTGGACGGCGTCCGAGTCGGAGGTCAGCTCCACGATCGCAAAAACGCTGCCCTCCTCGTTGGAAAACTTCTTGCTCTTGCCGAAAGGCCAATCGCCCAGCTTTTCCCATTGGTCGGGGGCCTTCACCGCGGCCTGGTACGATCCGGCCCAGGTGTCCACCTTGAGCTCCTTCGAGACATACCAATCGCCCAGTGTGCACTCCACGGCATGGAGCGGGATTGCGGCAACCCACCCCATCATAAAACCCAATATCAAAGCTGCTTTTTTCATATCTTGCCTTTTTAGCGGAAAACGGTTCCCTTGAATGCATCTTGCTGGGCATCCAAAACCTGGATCGACCCCATATTATGAGGAGACGTTGACGCGGGCACTTTCCAGACAACCTCTTTCGCCTCGTTCACTTCGAATGCCTTTGGTTTTTCGCCCCCGTCCAGGCCGAGCGGTTTTTTTCCATGCGCGACATTGGAAACCACGGTGTTGCCGTTCGGCAGGCGCTGGAACCCGCAAACCATGCCGACGCTCAGCCCGGCCGCCTTCAGGTCGTCCTCTGCCAGCGCCCAGACGATGGAATCATCGGGGGCATATTCCGTCAGCACCCGGCCTTCGAGGCCATGCCCTTCGGAAACCAACGTGTTGCCGTTCGCCAGGCGCACCGCGTGGAACGACCCCGAGGGGAAGGTGCGGAGCAGTTTGCCGCTGGCATCCCACTCGTAGGCATGCCCGCCCGCCAGCTGGCCCGCGCCCTTCATGAGCGTGCCGAGATAGGTGCCCTGCGGGGTCTTGCGCACCGCGCGGAAGGCGTGGTGGATATCCTTTGGCGCATCGGCCACCTTGACGCGCTTGAGCTCCTTGCCGCGCCGGTCGATTTCCAGCATCCAGAGCCCGTCCTTGCCGCACTCGCCCAGCAGGAAGCCGCCGTGCGGCAGCGGCTGGCAGGAATGGTTGTCGTGCCCCTGCGGAACACGGTATTCCCACTGAATGTTTTTTTTCCGATCCAGCCGCACCACGCCGGCAATGCCTTCCTTGCGCCTTGAAAAGCTGTAGACCATCCCGCCGTCCGGAAGCACCCAGCCATCGCTCAGCTCATCCGGCGAGTCGAGCTGCCAGCGCTTGGTGAAGCCGGCGTCGTAGAGCGCCGGGCCCCCGCTTTTCCAGCCGCAGACAAAGAAAGGATGGGACACCGGTTCCGCCAAGGTCCCGCCCACCAATAAGAACAAAGCCGTACAAACACCGCTTTTCAACATCCCGCGTCGCAGGTTCATACCCTCACCCCAAGTTGTAGATTTATTGCATTCAACCGGCGAACCGGCGGCCTAGCTGGCAGCTTCCGCCTCGGCGACGGGTTCGGAAGCCTTGGCATACGCCGTACGCAGCGCAACCGTCACATATCCGAACACCTGGCCAATGACGCAGGAAACGAGAATCACCGGAACCGACACGGCATAGTTGCCTTCGGCAATCGTGTTGTAGCCAAAGAAGCAGGCCGCACCCACAAACCAACCGGGGATGAAATCCAGCGCCGGAACCTTTTCGAACAGGATCACGAGAAACGCAATGAGCGAAACGGCGACCGGGAATCCCACCGCCGCGTTGCCTCCAAACGTGCCGGTCAGGAATTTCCCGAGCTCAATGATCCCCACCGAGGCAATCACGCCCGCCACCCAGCACCCGATGACCTTCAGGCCACCCTTGATGGTGCACCCGTTAAGGAAATAACAGGCCCAGGCGGCGAAACCGACCCACGCGCAAAAGAGCGCAATCTTGATATCCATGAACTGCATCACTCCCGCGAGCACGGCGATAATGCCTGCGTGCGGTAAAAATTTAATCATCTTCATTGAGGCTCCTTTAATCCTGTGGCTGATTCCACAAACGGTACGGGTCGTTCAAACGGCGTTGCTCCGCGAGCAGCAAAGCCTCCATCTCCTTGAGCTTGCCCGCATACTTCGGATCGCCGGCCAGGTTGACCTGGTTGGCTTTCGGTTTCGCGTTGGCCAGCCCCTTGTGCTCCTTGATAAATTCTTCCGGATTGTCAGCGAGGTTGAACAACTGGGTCTCGCGCACCTTGCCATCGAGCACATCGTATTTAATCAGTTTCCAGTCGCCCTTTTTCACGCAGCGCATGCCCGGCTTGGTGCCGCCGCAATAGACGCCGTAGAGCACATCGCGCACCTGTTCCTTTTTCCCTTCCAGCACCGGCTTGAAGCTGATGCCTTCGGTCGCTTCCGGCACATCGACGCCCGCCAGATCGCACATCGTGCGCAGCGTGTCGAGCAGGTAGATGTTGCCCTTGGAACGCGAACCGGGCTTGATGCCGGGGCCTTTCACGATGTAGGGCACGCGCCAGGTGTGCTCGTAAAGGTTTTGCTTGCCCATCAGGCCATGGCGACCGATCGCGATGCCGTGGTCGGCCGTGTAGAAGATATAGGTATTGTCGAGCTCGCCCATCGCCTCAAGCTTGGCCAGCACCGCGCCAATCTGGATATCGATGTTTTCCGAGCAGGCGAATTCCCGCCCCACTTCGTTGCGGACGGTTGCCTCGTCGCGGTTCATCCAGACGCCGGAAACCTTTTCCTCGTCGCGCAGGCCGGGATGGCCATGGTGGAACGGATGCGCCGGCAGATAGTTCGAAGGCAGCGCCGGCGCCGGGCGCTCGGGGTTCAGGACGGGCAGCGAAGCCTTATCCTTATGGTTGGTGGCGCCATATTTCCTGAGCAGCTCCGGCTTTCCGTCGCGGGTGTCGTGCGGATGGGAGAAGCCATAATAGATCAGGAAGGGGTCTTGATCGTTGGAAGCCGCCCGCTGGTCCAGGTATTCGAGCACCTGCTTCGCATGCCACGCACTGCCGGTTTCGTCGGTTCCGCCGCGCTTGGTGGAATCGTGCACGACGGTGAACTGGCCATTGGCACCGGCATAGCTGTTTCCTTTTTTGCAGGTGCGCATCGTGTCGTAGCCCGCCCGGTTGAAGACCGCCGCCATCGTGTAGTCGACCAGATCCTCCGGACATTGGCCGACCCAGCCGCCCCCCTTGGGGCCCTTGCTGTGCGGCAGGTTCCAGACCGTGCGACCGCTCATGATCATGTGGCGCGAGGGGTTGCAGACCGCGCCCGAGAACGAGCCCATGTGGTGCGCGCCATCGAAGATCATCCCCTCGGCCGCCAACCGGTCGAGCACCGGTGTGTCCAGCTCCGACTCGGGATTATACATTTTCAGATCGAAGGGAGACTGGTCATCCGCGAGGATAAACAGGATATTCGGCCGCTTCCCCACAGCCTGGGCGAGCATCGAGCTCGCCGCAACGGCAACCAAAAGTCCATATTTCAAACGCTGCATGGCAGTCTCCCTCTGGTGTTACCTGGATTTCAGGTCGTTGAACTTCTGGAAGCCTTCTTCCGGCGACAGCCCATCGTGCACCACGCCGCCGACGGCCTGGATCATCGCAACGGGATCTTCCGACTGGAAGACGTTGCGTCCCATGTCCACACCGGCGGCGCCGCACTGGATGGCCTTGTAGCAAAGCTCGAGCGCTTCGAGTTCGGGCAGCTTCTTGCCGCCGGCAATCACGATCGGAACCGGGCAGCAGGCCACCACGTTTTCGAAACCTTCGGTGTAGTAGGTCTTCACGATGCTCGCGCCGTTTTCCGCGCAGATGCGCGAGGCCAGGCCGAAGTAGCGCGCGTCGCGCGCCATGTCCTTGCCGACCGCCGTCACACCCATCACCGGCATGCCGAATTTTTCGGCCTCGTCGACGAGGTTGTAGAGGTTCGCAATGGTCTTGGCTTCCGTCGCCGGATCGCCGATCGCCAGCATGATCGCCATGGCGGATGCATTCAGCGCCACGGCGTTCTGCACGTCCATCGTCACATTGTGGTTGAGCTCGGTCAGGATCGAAGTCCCCGCGTCGGAACGCAGGCAGATCGGCTTGTTGTAGGTGGGCGGAATGCAGGCCTTGATCACACCGCGCGCGGCCATCAGGCAGTCGGCATGCGGTGCCAGCGGCAGGATGCTCAGGTCGATGCGCTCCACGCCGGAGGTCGGGCCCATGATGAAGCCGTGGTCGAACGCCAGCATGACGCTCCGTCCCGTGTCGGGGCGGAAGATGCGCGACAAGCGATCCTTGAATCCCCAGCTGTTGTTATCGCAGCCCTTCATGTAGAAGCCGCCCTGCTCAACCGGCTTGTCCAAGCCGAAATCGTTTCCATCCCTCAAATCATCTAAATCTGCCATTGTTTTTCTCCTTTTCTATCCTTTGTTAGATTGCTTCCGCAAACGCGCCGAAAATCAGCGCGAAGCTCGTTGCCCCGGCATCCTTGTGCCCAATGGCACGCTCGCCCATCGTTCGGGCCCGCCCGAACTTAGCCACGTACCCCTTTGTTTTTTCAGCGCCTTCGGATGCAGCAACCGCCGCGGCTTCGAAGGCCGCCTTGGGCTCCGCCCCGGCGCGCAGTTCGGCAGCCAGCGTTTCGGTGGCCGGCCGCAATGCATCCATCATGGTTTTATCGCCCGGCTCGGCCTTGCTGATGCCGTAAAAACCGTTCAGCGCCGCTTCAAAAAAAGCGGCGGTCTGATCGTTATCGAGTTCATCCGCCGGCGCCGCGTTGGCAAACCCCATGAAGTAGGAGCCTAGCAACGGACTGGTGGAACCGCCGTCGCACATCATCACCTTCATGGCCACCTTCTTCATGAAATCGGCCAGCGGCAGTTCGGCGGATTCATCGACCGCCGCACTGACCGCCTTCATGGTGCGGTTGATGGTGACCCCATGGTCGCCATCGCCGGTGGCGGCATCGAGTTCCGACAGGCTTTCGTGCTGCTGCGCAATCACGGCGGCCGCGTTTTTCAGCATGTCCGCCAGATTCTGTTTCGTAAAAATAGACATCGTATCCATCTCGCTTAGCGAACGGTGTAGCCGGGGGTGTCGCACGGAGCATCCCACAGCGTCTTGAGCTCGTCGTCGAGTTTCAGTGCGATCAGCTGATAGCCCCCTGCTTCCTGAACCGTCAGAACATCGCCTGCATGCCCACGCGCCACGTCGATCCCTTTTCCTTCAAAGAACAGTTTGGCATCGCGGAAGGAAACATAGAGCTCCATCAGCGTGGTCTTGCCGGAGCCATTGACAATCAGGGCAATCTCGTCGCCGGATTCCAGCCCGAGCTTCGCCACGATTTTTTCAGCAAGCAGCTCCGCCGTCTCCTTGGCGCTCGCCATTTTCACGACCACGCCGCCGCCTTCGCCATGCTGGCCGGCGCAGATTTCCATTTCGTCCTCCGCCAACGAGCCGCAAACCCCGCCCGTTGAAGGATGCGTGGCCAGCTCGGAAAGAACTGCAATGGTGGCGCACTGGTCGTTGACCTTGTTGGCAATGCGAACCACGTCGTCGAGGCTATCGCCACGTTCCGCCGCCGCACCGGCGATTTTGCTGACAAAGAAGCAGCCGCCGAGACCACGGCCCTCTTCCTCTTCGGTCGGGCGGATCTCTTCGTTGGTGATCACTTCAACCACTTTGATGCCTTCCATCTCGGCCATCTGCTTGGCCATTTGGGCGCTCATCACATCGCCCGCGTGGTTGAGTGTAATCAGCAGGGTACCGGCATCGCGCTTCACCGTTTTAAGTGCTTCAAGCAGCGTGGGCGGGCCAGGGGCCGCCCAAATATCGCCGGCCGCGCAGACATCGAGCATTCCGTCGCCAACAAAACCTTGCACGGCTGGCTCGTGGCCCGTACCGCCCAGAGAGACCAGCGCCACTTTATCCGCCGCTTTCGGCGTTGCGCGGCAAACCAGCTTTTCCTGCTCCAGCTTTACCTTGTGCGGATAGGCCATGCACATGCCTTCCAGCAGTTCCTTGGTGAGTTCTTCCGGGTTATTGATGAATTTTTTCATGGTCTCAACACCTTCCTTATATCGATTCGGGTTTAGTATGCGGTTCCTGCGGCTTCGCCTGAGAATTCCATGAATTCAACCGGGCAACCTTCGGCATCGACAATGAAGGCGATGCGAAGCGTATCGCTGATGGCGCACGGCTCCAGAATGACCTTCTGTCCCGCAATGGCTTCCTCGAGGTTTTCAACCGCATAGGCAACATGCGTATGCTCCTGGATCTCCCTGGGCATTTCGCAGTCGGCGTCGAAGCGCAACCACTCGATGTTGTTTTCGCTTTGCGAAAAATCGGTGATGAACAGCTTCATGTCGGCGCTGTAGTTTTCGCCTTTTTTCGACTCGGTCGTGGGAATCCCCACATGGCTGAATGTTTTCTTCATGTTCATTTCCCCTGTGTTTAATTGCTTCCGCACTGATCTAACAAATGGTTCCAACCACGAAATACACGAAACCTGTCCTGAGAATCCGTTTCGTGTAATTCGTGCATTTCGTGGTTTAAATCCTACTCCGCACCCGTGTTCTTGAACTCCATGCCCGGCTTGCTGAAATGGACGTGGTTGTGGTAGGTCGCGCCCTCGGTAATGATGGCGCCGTCCTTGCCGGCAATAATGCCGTGCCACGCTTCGGGATCCTGCAGCTTGTACATGATGTTCTTTTTCGAATCGCGATGGGTAACATATTTCGATTTGAACCAATCCTCGCCGTAACCCCACGGACGTTCGTCCTCGGGCAGCTCGCCGATTTCCATCTCATCGCCATGCTTGTGCTCGCCGTAGAAGCGGACGTCGCCATAGCGCACCTGCCAGGCTTCCATTTTCGGGGCATAGCCTTCCGGCCCGCCCAGGTGGCTATGCTCGGGAAGGGTCTGGCCCGGCAGCAGATAGATTTCGTGCATCAGGTAACCAAAGTGGTCGTCCTTGAACGCGCCGTTGTATTGGCCTGCGCCCGTCGATTTATATTCGCCCTTTTCGTTGAGCCAGAAGATGCCGCCCATGCCCAGCGCAAGCACATCGCCCTGGTCAAAGTCGCACACCCAGAACTCGTCGGTCTTCAACACATCCGGCACGGGATAGTTGAAACGCTCGAACATTTCGAAATAGGCCTGCTTGACCTTTTCCACGCTAAGCGCACCGTCTTCATAATAGCTTTCCATCGCATTTCCTTTCCCTGTGGATTCCGCGGAACCCGTTACGCAACCGGACAAAACCGCTGCCACGCCAACTGCCGCCGCAATCGCCATTGCCCCCTGCGTTTTCGAATACTCTCTCATGGTTGTCCCTTTCTCTATGTATAAACAGGTTGACAATCTATATTACAAACGGCGTTTGTAAAACAAATTGGACATGAAAAATGCGCGGACAGCGCGGCGGGATCCATCCGGGCGGATCATCAAGCACGGGCGCCCTTCGAAAACGGATTCCCATCCTTTTGAGACTCGACTATTGTTTGCTATGTGTATTTGTGTTTTATATTGCAACTTTCAACCTCAAGGAGCATCCATGAAAACAATTCTTGCCAGTGCCCTGCTGGGCATCGCATTCGGCGCGGTAGCCGCGGGAAAACCCAACGTCATCTTTATTCTGGCCGACGACTGGGGGCGCGGCGACATTAAGGCCTACGGCGGCGACCGCTGCAAAATCGACACCCCGAACATGGACGCGCTGGCCCGCGACGGCATGCTGTTCACCGACGCGCACAGCTCGTCGTCGGTTTGCACCCCGACGCGCTACGGCGTGCTGACCGGGCGCTACAACTGGCGCAGCCGCCTGAAACAACACGTGCTCCACGGATTCGACCAGGCCCTGATCGAACCCGGCCGCGAAACGGTTGCCTCCTTCCTCAAGAAGCAAGGCTACGCCACCGCGATGATCGGCAAGTCGCACCTCGGCATGGATTTCGCGACCACCGACGGAAAGCCCGCGAATTGCAGCGCAAAGAAACCCGACCAATTGAAGACCCAATGCAACGTCGACTGGAAGGGCGTCATCAAAAACGGCCCCAACTCCGTTGGTTTCGACTATTACTGGGGCATCGCCGCCTCGCTCGACATGCCGCCCTACATCTGGATCGAGAACGACCGCTTCGTCGGCGAGTGCACCACCATCAAGGCCTTCAACCGCCCGGGGCCGGCGCACGCCGATTTCGAGGATTACGACGTACTCCCCACCCTTGCCCAAAAGACCGTGGCCTTCATTGAAAAAGAGGCGCGCACGAAGAATCCGTTTTTTGTCTACATGCCGCTCAACAGCCCGCACACGCCCATCTCGCCCTCCAAGGCGTGGCAGGGCAAAAGCAAGCTCGGCCCGTATGGCGACTTTGTAATGGAAACCGACTGGGCGATCGGCGAGGTGGTCAAAGCCGTGGAAAAAGCGGGCATCGCCAAGAATACACTGATCATCGTGACGGCCGACAACGGCTGCAGCCCCGCCGCCAAGCGGGGCGACCCGAACAAAATGATTACGTTCCGCATGGGCGATGCCGATGCCTTCGATCCGGAAAAGCATTATGCCAGCGACATCCAGCGCGGCCACAAGGCCGACATCTACGAAGGCGGCCACCGCGTACCTTATATTGCGCGCTGGGATGGCAAGGTGAAAGCCGGCAGCGTCTGCAACGATCCGATCTGCCTCGTCGACCTGTTCGCCACCTGCGCCGATATCGTTGGCCAGCCGATCGCCGACACCGCCGCCGAGGATTCCGTCAGCATTCTGCCCAACCTGCTCGGCACGGCCAAGAAGCCCGTCCGCGAGGCGGTCGTCCACCACTCCATCAACGGCAGCTTCGCCATCCGCCAAGGCGACTGGAAACTCAGCCTGTGCCCCGGCTCCGGCGGATGGAGCCTCCCAAAACCGCCCAAGAAAAGTGATCAGCCTGCTCCAAAACAATGGGTGCAGCTCTACAACCTGGCGGATGATCCGGCGGAAACGACCAACCTGGCCGACCAGCATCCTGAAATGGTGGAGCGCATGACCCAGCTGGCCCAAAGCTATATCGACAAGGGCCGCTCCACCCCCGGCGCAAAGCAGAGCAACACCGGGGAAACCCATCTCTATCCCGAGTGGATCAGGAAACAGCGTTCGGCAAAATAATTGAACAGCCCGCCGCCGGGCACGGGGAAACCGCAGCGCGATTTACAATGCGTCGTGGCCCATGCGGCGGGAGATGAGGTCGGCGTAGCCGCGGACGACCTTCCCCAGCCGGGGAAACTTGCTCGCGGGTAGCCGGTCGGAGGGGCCGGTTGTCCAGATGGCCGCAATGGGATAGCCGTATTGGTTGAAGACCGGAGCGCTGATGCAATGCGCGCCGTGCAGCTGCTCGGCGCGATCAAGCGCGAAACCGTCGGCCTTGATCCCTGCCATCTCCTTATCGAAGGCGGTGCGGGTTGTGATGGTGTTTTCGTTATACCGGGTGAACTTGTAGCCCTGCAGCCGTTCGCGCAACTCGTTTTCGGGAAGGAAGGCCAGCATGGCCTTGCAGGGCGCGGCGGCGTGCAGCGGCAGGCGGTGACCGGAATCGATCGTGAACTTGAACGGATGCGAACCGAGTACCTGCTCGATCACCACCCCCTCGTTTTCGATCAGGGTGCCGATGAAGACCGATTCCTTGATCTCATCGCGGCAGAGCCGCATGATATCCAGCGAGTTTTCAATGAAGCTGTATTCGCCCATGCTCTGGCAGCCCATCAGCAACAGTTTTTTGCTGAGGCTGAAGCGCTTCTGCTCGTCGCGGACGACATAGCCATGGCCCAGCAGCGTCATCGTGATGCGGAAGACGCTGTTTTTCGACAGTCCCAAATGTTCCGTGATCTCGGTAATGGAAAGCCCCTGCGGATAGTCGAGCAAGTGCTCCATGATCACCAGTGCGCGTTCGAGGTTGGGAACCTTGTAGCGGCTTTCCTTGAAATCTTCCTGTTGTTCCTTCGCCATGGACTGCCTCTCACCAAATACACACCCGGTGCGGGAATCGACCGGACAAGACTCTCTACATAAGTGCTCCAATTTAATGCGGGAGCAGCCATCGGTCTAGAACATTCCGCCCCATGCGGCAAACCCTCCCGTTTATCCTGTAATCCCGTCGAAAAAAAGATATGTTCGTTCCCATGCCAAAGACACGACTCGATCAACTTCTTGTACAACGCGGCCTCGCCGACAGCCGGGAGCAGGCGCAACGCCTGATCCGTGCAGGCGTGGTGCGCGTGGGCGAACAGGTGGCCTCCAAACCGGGGCACCAGTTCAAGGACGATGCCGAAATCTCGGTCAAGGAAAAGGAAAAATATGTCAGCCGCGGCGGCCTGAAAATCGAGGGGGCCCACCAACAGTTTGGCTTTGGGCTGCAAGGCGCGATCTGCCTCGACATCGGCTCCTCCACCGGCGGCTTCACCGACTTCATGCTCCAGCACGGGGCCGCGAAGGTATACGCCATCGACTGCGGCACCAACCAGCTGCACTACAAGCTGCGCGAAGATCCGCGCGTGGTCGTGATGGAAAACACCAACGCCCGCTACATCACCACCGACGATGTTCCGGAACCGGCCGACTTCTGCAGCATCGACACCTCCTTCATCTCGCTCACCAACATTCTTCCGCCCTTGAAAAACCTGATGAAGCCCGGCGGGCACATTGTCTCGCTGATCAAACCCCAGTTCGAGGCCGGCAAGGAGCAGGTGGGCAAAGGCGGCGTCGTCCGCGACCCGGCGGTTCACGAGGAAGTCATCGAAAAGGTCAAAGCATTCGGTACCGAAGTGCTGGGCTTCAAATGGCTGGAGCTCTGCACCTCCCCGATCAAGGGGCCCGCCGGTAACATTGAATTCCTCGCCTACTGGGAAGTCTAGGCCGTAAAACCGCGCCCGGATCCGCCGCGAACCGCGATAAACGGCTATATTCGGGTTTGCCCTCCGGCCCTTTTGTGTAAAACGGGGTTGCGTCGCGGGGCACTTTAGGGTTCATTGCGCGTCGCTTTTTTAACCCTTTCGCCGGACGCCGAATGCAAGACGCCAACTCCATATCCGAAGAAACGATGCGCAACTCCCTGCGCAACACCACGCTGGCCGGGGCCATCGGCGTGTTTTTTTTCATGATTGTGCAGAACGGACCGATCCCGCTGTTGCTCCAGCAACTGGGAGCAGGCGGGATTGCGATTGGCCTGACGGCGACCCTGTTCCAACTGGGTATGTTGGTACAGATTCCCTCGGCCTTTTTCACCGAAAAGCTGGCGAGCCGAAAAATGTTCTGGGCCACGACCACCATTGCCGCGCGGGCGGCGATGGCCATTCCCGGCATTTTTCTTCTGGTTGCGCCGGAACGGCATTCGACTTCGATTTGGCTGATCCTTACCGCTATAGGGTTTTTCAGTTTTCTTGCGCAAATGAGCGCCCCGGCGTGGTTCAGCTGGATGGCGGAACTGGTTCCGGAGTCGATGCGCGCCGGATTCTGGGCCAAGCGGCAGGGGGTTGCCATGCTGGCAACGGTTATTTGCGTGGCCATGACGGGATGGTTTCTCGACCTGTTTCCCGACACGTCGCTGACGGGTTTCGGCTGGTTGCTGATTATTGCCGCGGTTATGGGCGTGATGGATATCGTCGTCCATTGGTTCGTTGCCGAGCCGACGCCCCCGCCGGCAAACCGCTCACTCTCGATCCGCAAGCGAATGCTGCAACCCCTGGAAAACCGCGACTTTCTCTATTTCACGCTGGCGATGTGCGTCTGGTTTTTCGGCCTGGGGTTTTTCGGCCCCTTCCTGAACGTCTACCTGAAAAGCACCTTCGGCGTCACCTACACGCATCTTTCCGCGATCCAGCTGGCGGGGATGGTCAGCAGCGTGGTATCGAGCTTCGTGGGCGGGCGGCTGATTGACCGGGTTGGGCTGCGCACCTATGGGCTAGCGATGGTTGTTGCCATTCCGGTCTTTTCCATTGTCTGGTTCTTCCTCGATGGCAACGCCACCGGCCTGCTGCCGATCCTGGGCCGGGTACCGCAACCGGTCATGCTGCTCTGCATCAGCTCCTTGTTGGCCGGCGGCGTGTTTGCCGCGGTCGGGATGCTGCAGCTCAATTTACTCTCCACCCTCTCCCCGAGCGAGGGGCGCACCATGGCCATGGCCGTGCATTGGACGCTCGTCGGCCTGCTCTCGTCGGCCGGCCCCATTGCCGGCGGATGGGTCAAGGATTGGTTCACGGCCCACCCCCTGGATCTCCAACTCTACGCCGGCACCCGCTTTTCCTATTTCCAGATCATGATCATCCTGCACATCATCATGATTTGGTTCGTCATGCTGCCACTCCTGATCAAGATCCAGCGAAAGGATGGCGAGTGGCCGGTGGAGCAGGCCGTGGCGGATATTTTCATCCTGACTCCGCTGCGGTCGGTGCGGAACGTCTACAGCTTCAACCTGGCCGCCAGCACCGTTGCGATGAACACTTTTAAAGGCACCGCCACCGCGGCGGGCAAGATTGCCGCCAAGGCCGCGCTGGACACCGGAACCATTGCCATCCAGGCCATGAAGGATACGGTCGAAGCCGCCAGCCGGGCCGGCAGGGCGTCGATCGAGAAGGAAAAGGGAAAGAAAGTCCGCAGAAGATAGAACCCGGCACGCCCCGTCCCGACGGAGCATGGGTTGAACACGCCTACCCTACCGGCTCGTCCTCATCGACGGTTTTTTTCTTTTCGGTCTTCGGCACCGTTACCGGAATCAGGTTCGAGGGTTCCTCCTTGGCCGGAGGGGGCTCAACGCCCTTGAGTTCGAGCTGCAGATCATCGGGGCTGAAGCCTCCGATGGCCGCCATCGAAGAAGAGGACTTCTTCTTGGCTTTTCCTTCATCGGCCGGGGCCACGGCGGGTTGGCTTCCGGGATGTTCCCCGACCAAGCTCAGAAAAGGCTTATGCAGAAACGGGGCGACCTTCTCCACGGTCGAGGCCTCAAGCTCATAGACGCGGACTATCACCAAAAACTGGAAAATCCCCACCAGAACGAAGGCAACGAGCGTGATCTTTGAAATAGGGATGATTCTACGGGTATCCACTGTGTTCATGGCCTATTGGAGTAATGAAGTTTTCCGGGATTGTACACGTTTTTCTTCCGGTTGTTCTGCTTGACCGCCCCGAAGCGCTTCGGCATTCTCGCCCGTCTTATGAAAGCAAACGACTACGAAGTAACAATGGACGCCCTTGTCAGCCTCTGCAAGCGGCGTGGTTTTATTTTCCAGACCTCCGAAATCTACGGAGGAATCAACGGTTTCTGGGACTACGGCCCGCTGGGCGTCGAAATGAAGCGCAACATCAAGGCCTGCTGGTGGAAATCCATGACGCAGCTGCGCGAAGACATTGTTGGCCTCGATTCCTCGATCATCATGCACCCCAAGGTGTGGGAAGCCTCCGGCCACGTCGGCAACTTCAAGGACCCAATGCTCGACTGCCGCGAAACCAAAGGCCGCTACCGCGCCGACCAGATTTTCGTGCTCAAGCACAAGACCGACGCCGAAGCCCTGATGTTCGCTTTCCATGAGGAAGTTTCCGCTCCGGCCGAGAAGAAGGTTCAGAAGGTCGCCAAGGGCAACCCCGAAGACTACGAACAAGTTGCCCTGCTCGACATTCCGCTCGAAACCTACTCCAAACTCGTCGGCCCCGACACCAACGAACCCGGCACGCTCACCGAACCGCGCGCCTTCAACCTGATGTTCAAGACCTACGTCGGCCCCGTCGAGGAAAGCTCCAACGTGGCCTACCTCCGCCCCGAGACCGCGCAGGGCATCTTCGCGCAGTTCGGCAACGTTTGCTCCACCGTCCGCAACAAGGTGCCCTTCGGCATTGCGCAGATCGGCAAAGCGTTCCGCAACGAAATCAACCCGCGCAACTACACCTTCCGCTCTCGCGAGTTCGAGCAGATGGAACTCGAATTCTTCATCAAGCCCGGCACCGATGCCGAACAGCACGAATATTGGGTGACCGAGCGCCTCAAGTGGTATGAAAAGGTTGGCCTGCCGGAAGGCCGCATGCACCGCGACATCCACGAGGGCGATGCCCTCGCCCACTATGCCTCGGCCTGCACCGACATCATGTATGACTTCCCCTTCGGCACTCAGGAGCTCGAAGGCATTGCCGCACGCGGAAACTTCGACCTCACCCAGCACCAGAACACCGCCGGCAAGAAGCTCGAATACCACGACCCGGACACCAACGAAACCTACATCCCGCACGTCATCGAACCCTCCGCCGGCGTCGACCGCATTGCGCTGGCTCTGCTTTGCGAAGCCTACCGTGAAGAGTGGATCAACAAGGAAACCGGGGAAGTCGTTACGGCTGAAGCCGGAGCCAACCGTGCACCGGAAGGCCACGAGGCCCGCACGGTGCTGCGCTTCTCGCCCTGCATCGCGCCCTACAAGGTGGCCGTGCTTCCGCTGGTGAAAAACAAGGAACCGCTGGTGGAAAAAGCCCGCGAGGTCTACGGCATGCTCTCGAGGCGCTGGAAAACCTTCTACGACCAGACCGGCGCCGTGGGCCGCCGCTACCGCCGCCAGGACGAAATCGGCACCCCGCTCTGCGTGACCGTCGACTTTGAAACCATCGAGCAGGACAACTGCGTCACGGTACGCGACCGCGACACCATGGAGCAGGTCCGCATGCCGATCGCCGAGCTGGAGGCCTACATCTCCAACATCGTCGATTTCTAAGGCTTGGTTCCTATCATTGGAAAGGCCCGTCTGAAAAGGCGGGCTTTTTTCGTGCCTGGGGATCGGATAATGAGGAAGCCTTCTAGAACGCCACCGCATCCAGCAGCTTCAGTATCTCTGCGGTATCCTTCTCTTCGGTTTCATCGAACAGGTCGCCGATGGCGGTGATGGATTGGGCGGCCTTCCACTGGGCGAACGAGCCGAGGGTCACGCCGCGTCCGGACAGGTATTGACCGACCGGGTTGGTGGCCATATCAAAATTCTCTTCATGGATGGCGCGCTCGACGAAGCCCTCGAACGGGCCGGCGCTACCATGCACAAAGTTGTCGCGCCCGGGATACTGCACGGGATAGTCGGAGTAGAGCTGCCCGCGGAAGCTTTCCGGAACGGCGTTGCTGGCATTGGTTGCGCCGAGAATGGTTTTGCGGAACTCGCGCCAGGAAACCTGGCGGGGATCGAATTCGACCACATAATAGTGGATGACGGTGTCGGGGTGGTAGAAGTTGGCTTCCATGGAGGGATAGAAGGCGTTGATGCAATAGACATCCTGCTCTTCGACATAGCCCATGATCAGCCCATCCTGCAGCTTCGCGGTCTTCCCGGCGGCAAACAGCCCGTTCCAGCAATGGAACAGTTGATGGGCGTCGATCCCTTTCGCGGCCAATAGACGGGACATCGGCATGATGCGCCCGGCGGCCACTTCGTCATCCCACGCCTTGCCAAAGGCGCCCTTGAACTTTTCCTTGCCGGAGTCGGTGATTTCCACGACATCGGCGCAGGCCGCCTTGCTATACATCAGATAGTGCTGCTTGATGACATCGCGCCGGGCGAGTTCGTTCCCGGTGACCGTTCGGTGCAGGATGAAGCGGAATCCCTTGGCTTCGAAAAAAACCCGTGCCAGCTCATCGAGCTTCCCAGCTTCAAGGTCGATGCCTTGATGGTGGAGCGGTTTGGTGAATATGACAGCTTGGTTGAGCAACATCTGGAAACCTCCATAAACAGTTAATTGCCGATCACGATAACCCGTGTTTTGGTTTCAATCAACGCCTTTCGCAACAACCCCGGATTCTGCGTGGATTATTGGAGAGCCGCAACCACGTCCTGTTCGCAATCGGAGAGAATCTTCGTAAACGCCTCGTTGTAGGCGCGGATCAGCTCCTCGGCGCTGGCTTCGGGCATTTGGATGCGCCGCTGGTAGTCCTTGGAAAAGAGCACCCGCATGCCGTCGGTCTTTTCATCGAACAACGTGGCCTTGATTTTCAAGACCGTTTGGTGGTCGGTCGTATCCCCGTAGAATTCGAGAACCGATACGACCAGGCTGTGGCTCATCCCCTTGCGTTCAACCACCGAGACATCGTCGAAAATTCCACTGGCGGAAAACCAGGTGAAGAATCCGTTGCGGAAGTTTTCCGAGGGCGACATCAGCAACTCGGTATAGTAGCTCGTGGTAAACTCCACATCGCTCTTCCGCAGGATGAGGTTCCGGATGTTGTAGGGCGGCAGAACATGGACGGAATCGATCCACAGCTTTTGGGCCAGCGGCGCTTGCACCGCCTCTGCTTCGCGCCGCACCTCGACCATGTAGGTTTTGATCTCGAGGTTTTTCCGCCAGAGTTTGACACAACCGGTAACCAGCAGAACCGATGCGCAGGCAACCAAAGTGAATGTTTGCTTCAAGGTAGACATTATTTCCTCCCTCCCGTGCTCAGATTGGCATCCGGCGGCTCGGAGAGCAGCATGCCGGGGTGGCGTTTCAACATGCGAATCAATTCGCGGGCATCGTCGGTGATGTAGCGCAGATTGGAAAGAACCTGGTCGACATCCCGGTCCGAGGAGGTGATGAGCGCTTCAAGCTGCTCGGTGGTCTCCGTCAGGTTCGAGGTGATTGTCGGCAAATCAGCCGAGGCGATGCGTATGTTTCCGATCACCTCATCGGAAGCCCTGGCCGCATTGCCCGTGAGCTCCTCGACATGCTCCACCGAAACATTCAGGTTGCTGGTGATCGCCTCGATATTGTTGCCGATCGCGGTCAGGTCCAGGGTATCGAGCTGGGCCGAAAGCTTTTCGAGCGACCGGCTGATCAAGGTCATCGTCGCCGGGGTCGAGGGCACATAGATAAAGTCGGGGTCCCAGTCGATCACCAGGGGATCGGAGTCGGTGTCGGGGAATAGGTCGGCCTCGAGGAACGAAAGCCCGGTAATGCCCTGGGGCACCAGTTTGAAGCGCAACCCTCGCTTCACCTGCTCCCGCACCCGGGTCTCCAACGATTTTTCCTCGAAATCCATGGCGTCCCGATCCAAGGCCACGCGAATCATCACATACATCTTGTCCGTTTCATATACGGCAGAGACCATGGCGATCTTGCAAACGCTACCGACCTTCACCCCGCGCAACTTGAACGGCGTCCCGACCTCGATCCCCTGCACCGATTCATCCACGTAGGTTTCAACAAAGTTTTCCGGAGAGCTCATGGCATCGGAACTGATCAACACAATGCCTACCAGCCCCAGCGCCGTGGCCGCCAGCACAAAAATGCCGATCGCGAAATAGTGTGGTTTACTGCTCATGGGTTTCTCCGTACTGCGTATTTCGTACTACGTATTGCATCACCATTCTCCCATTACGAATTACGTATCACTCGTTACGCTTTCACTCTTTCGGTTGAAAAAATTGCGCACCCAAACATCCTTGGCGGTCTCGCGTAGTTCCGCCGGGTTGCCCTCGGCAATGATTTTCTTGGTGCGGGCATCGAGCATGATGATCCGGTCGGCGATCTTGTAGATGCTCGGTAGCTCGTGGGTCACGATGACAAACGTGATGTTGAGCGAGCGCGAAAGCTGGATGATCAACTCGTCCAATTCGTCGGCGGTCACCGGGTCGAGCCCGGCCGAGGGTTCGTCGAGAAACAGGATTTCCGGATCGAGCGCCATGGCGCGCGCAATTGCCGCACGCTTTTTCATTCCGCCGCTGATTTCGGACGGCATGTGGTTGGCGAAGTCGGCCAAACCGACAAGGCTCAGTTTCATTCGGGCGACCAGCTCGCGCGCCTCCCTGCCCAGCTCCGTGAACTCCTCCAACGGTAGGCAGATGTTTTCGAGCAGCGTCATCGAACCGAACAGCGCACCGCTCTGGTACATCACGCCGAAGCGCCGGATGAGCGCATCGCGCTCCGCCCCCTTGGAGGAAACAACGCTCACATCACCAATCCGGATGTCGCCCGCGCAGGGTTTGTAGAGCCCGATCATATGCTTGAGCAAGGTCGACTTGCCACAGCCCGACCCGCCCAGGATCACAAAGATTTCCCCACGGTTGACCTCAAGCGAAACCGAGTCCAGCACCAACCGCTCGCCATAGCGCGCGGTCATGTTTTCCACGGAGATTATGGTTTCGCTACTCATCAGATTCCCAGGTAGTAGAACAGGACGGCGAAGATGCCGTCGGCAATGACAATCATGGTGATGGAGCTCACCACCGCGCGCGTGGCGGAGTTGCCGACGGCGCTGGCGCCCTCGCCGGTACGCAGTCCGCAATTGCATCCGGCGGCGGCAATAAGGAACCCAAACACGAGCGCCTTGGCCAACCCGCCAAGATAGTCGGCCGCAGTAACCGCGCCGAGCAGGCGGTTCACATAGGTGACCAGCGGAAATTGCAGGCCCTTCATCACCACCGCACCGCCCATGAATCCGGCCAGATTGGTCATCACGGCCAGCAACGGGGTCATGAGCGTGGCGGCCAGTACCCGCGGGATCACGAGGAACCGAACCGGATCGAGCCCCATGGTGGTCAAGGCGTCGATCTCCTCGTTCACCTTCATCGTCCCGAGCTCGGCCGCGAAGGCCGATCCGGTGCGGCCGGCGACAATGATGGCCGTAATCAGCGGCCCCAGCTCGCGGGCCACGGAGATGCCGACAAAATCGGCGATATAGATTTCGGCGCCAAACTGCTTCATCAGCACCGCGCCCTGGAATGCCATGATCAAGCCCACCAGAAAACCCAGCATGCTGATGATCGGCAGGGCCTTGGGACCACTCTCTTCGACGACAATCAGGAAATCCTTTGCCCGCACCCCGGCTGGACGAACGATGGCCTTGGCCAGGCCGAGGGAGAGTTCCCCCAAAAAGGCAATGTGGTCCCTCAGGCCCATCAACGTTGTCCAAAAGGTTTTGCCAATCTCCTCCACCAGGCCGCGCCCGCTTGCGGGCGAGGGCACGTCCGGTTCCGCCCATTCATGGATGGGATAAAGCTCCAGCATGCCGGCAATACCGGGCTGCAAGCCCTGGAATTCGAGTTGGGCATTCAGCCGGCGCGCGGCTTGGCGGACATAGACCAGCAAGGCGGAGCCCGCACCATCGCAATATTCGATGCCCGAGCCCTCCAGGATGATCGACTCGATGCCCTTCTGCCTTAGCTGACGATGGAGGCGCGGCCACAACGAGGAAGCGGCGGCGGCATCCAGACGCCCCGACACCGACAACTGCAACTGGCGGCCGGTCAAACCGCCCGAACAGGTTGCATTGCCGCTGGAGGCATGGTTTTTCATTTATTCGTGGTCGTGGTTGCCAATGTGCTCTTCGCAGAAACATTCGCCGCAGGTGGAACAGTAGCGGAAGTGCATGGACGGATCGCTTTTCTCCGTTACCCCGCACTTGGCGCATACATGCCGGACTTCCCCCTCCGTTTTTGCGCTCTCAGCCCGAAACGCTTTCCGGCGCTGGCCGGTTTTGAACGAGAGAACGAAATCCTTGCCGAAGAATAGCAGATAGTTGATGAACGCCGCCACCACCCCGAGCTTGTTCCCAACCACGATGGCCGAAGCCGGCCCGCTTGCCGGAGCCAGGAGGGTCATCGCATAGAGCCCGACCGTAATCCACCCCAGCCATTTCACTTTGACCGGAAGGACGAAAAAGATCCGGAATTCGACATTCGGGAACAGCGTCGCGAAGGCCAGGAACACGCAACCGAGGAAATATACGTTGGTGATCACCGCCCCCGGATTAACGAAGGCCATGGCCACCGTCAGCAGATAGCCGCAAAGGATAAACAGGTTGAACCGGAAGGCCCCCCACTGCCGCTCCAGCGAATTCCCGATCAGGTAGAAGATGTAGAAGGTGAAGAACAGCCAGATCGGGCTCATGGTCTTCGGAAGCATCATGAACGAAAGCAGCCGCCACCATTCCCCCTGGTCGCGCACCGCATTCCCAAACAGAATCAGGTCGTTGTAATCCGCCCGCTGCGCCATCAACATCACCACGCCGATCACCTGGATTGCGATGATATAGACGGCCAAATTGGGGATGGCCCACGAACCGAAACGCTTTTCAAGTTTTGAAATCAAATCCATTGGACGAACGGTAGTGAAAACATCCAACGGTTGAAAGAGTGGAGTGCACTAAAAGCTAGCCGGCGCACCCGCAAGAGGCCGAACCGCACCCCTTCTGCCCCTGCGCGGCGGCAAGACTCCGGATCACCGAATACGGGAAGAAGCCCGTGTTGTGTCCATCCGACCAATCAACCATGACCGCATAGTTGCCGATGATGCCGATCTTCTCCGCATGGATGTCCATGGGGATCGTCTTGGGATCGAGCAACGGGGCGCGGGTCATCTCATCGACGCACAGCGCACAGGAACAGGCGCGGCGCAACGCGGAGTTTGAAACCGTCGAGGTTTCTCCGTCGGGCCATGTTAGCGTGATGGTCTTGGCATCGAAATCGACCTTGGGACGCTCCGGCTTTTCGAGAATCTTTTTCCCGAGCGCGCGGATGATGGTGTCGGTGGTCTCGTTGGCCATGCCGCTTTCGGCCAAGTGATCGAGCGAGCCGCTAAGGGTTCCTGAGATCGGCAGCTCGGCAATGGTGGAAAGGCCAAAGCGTTCCTCCAAATCCTTCCCACCCGACTCGCCGAAAATATAGTGCCTTTTGTCGCAGCCGTCGCAGATGAAGTAGGCCATGTTTTCCACAACGCCAAGCACGGGGACGTTCACCTTGTCGAACATCATGATGCCCTTGCGCACATCGGTCAGCGAGAGCTGGTGCGGCGTGGTCACAATGACTGAGGCATCGATCTGAACCGACTGGGAAATCGTCAGCTGGATGTCGCCGGTTCCGGGGGGCATGTCGATCACCAGATAGTCGAGCTCATCCCACACCGTGCCATGCAGGAGCTGCTGCATGTATTGCGCAACCATCGGCCCGCGGATCACGGCGGGGCCATCGCCCATCAGGAACCCGAACGACATTAGCTTTAGGCCATCGACCTCGTGCGGGATAAACTTGTTATCGGGCGTGGCGCGCACCCCAGCCTCGTGCAGATTGAACAAGGTGGGCACCGAGGGGCCATAGATGTCGGCATCGAGCAAGCCGACCTTGGCACCGCGTCCGCCGAGCGTCTTGGCGAGCATGGCTGCAACGGTGGACTTGCCCACCCCGCCCTTGCAGGAACTGACCGCGAGGATATATTTCACATCCTTCAAGCCGCTCTCCTCGGCCGACATCTGCCGCCCTTCTCGTTTGCGGGCGGTCATGTTGACCAGCACTTGATCAACGCCGGGGATATCCCCGACCAGGTCGAGCGCCTGCTTCTGGAAGACCGGACTCAATGGACAAGCGGGAGTGGTCAGCTCGATGGTGAACGAAACCGTTCCCCCATCAATCACCATGTCCTGCACGAAGCCCAGCGATACAATGTCGCGCTGGAAATCGGGATCGATAATCTTGCCCAGCTCATTCAAAACAATTTCTTCAGCAATCATGTGTTCCTCTCAAATGGAATTAAACAGAATAATTAGGACAGAATGATTCCATGCGAATGGAAATTATTCTGTCCTAATTATTCTGTTTCAAATCAACCCTAATGCTAGCAGGGCGGCGGTGGACATGTTTTCGCGCGTCCAGGGCGGCTCGAAAACCAACTCAACCTCGGCATCCGACACGCCTTCCGTCTCCGCCACCGCTTTTTGGATGTTGCCGGGAATCCGCTCCGCCTCGGGGCAGTTCGGGGCAGTCAGCGTGATGCGAACATACACCTTGTTGTCCTCATCGACATCCAGGTTGTAAATCAGCCCGAGGTCGTAGACGTTGACCGGAATCTCCGGATCGAAAACCATCCGTAGCGACCGGACCACCTGGAGGAACAGTTCCTCGTTGTGATCCTGCAATTTGAAGCGTTCTTTCTTTTTTCCTAACATGGGGATTTAATCCTTAATGCGTAATGCATAATGCGTAAAAATATCCGGCTCAGCTGAAGAGCCAATTACGAATTACGCCTTACTCGTTATTTTCATTCCGTAGAGATCTCACCTTGAAGCTTCTTCAAAGCCGCATCGAAGGTGTGCCAGGCGAGCGTGGCGCATTTGACGCGTACGGGATAGTCCTTCACGCCCGTGAGCACCTCCAGCTTGCCGAGCGGCACATCGTCCGGATAGCTTTCGTCTTCGGTGAGCGCATGGTGGAAACTGTTGAACAAGGCCTCGGCCTCGGCTTCGGTCTTGCCCTTCAGGGCAATCGTCATCATCGAGGCCGACGAGGTGCAGATGGCACAACCGGCACCCTCGAACGAGACATCGTCCACCACGCCATCCCGGATCTTGAGATAGACATCGATCTGGTCGCCGCACAATGGATTGTTGCCATGGGCGAATCCGTCCGGCTGCTCCATCTTGCGGAAGTTGCGCGGATTCTTGTTATGGTCGAGAATGACCTCCTGGTAAAGCTCCCTCAAATTCTGCATCTACCCTTCCTTTCCAAACGGATTTATTAACCGCAAAAGAACGCAAGGAACGCAAAATAAACTGTTCCCGGAAATCCTTTGTGTTCTCTGCGTTCCTTCGCGGTTAATCTACTCTTCCCATTGTTCACTCAAACATCTGTATGGTTTTCTGAATGGCTTCGGCCAACATATCGATTTCGTGGAAGGTGTTGTACATGGCAAACGATGCCCGCGCCGTTGCCGGGACGCCATAGCGCTCCATGACCGGTTGCGCGCAGTGGTGGCCGGCGCGCACCGCCACGCCCTCCCCGTCGAGCATGGTTCCAATATCGTGCGGATGAACCGCATCGAGCACAAAAGAAATCAACCCCGCCTTCTGGCCGGCCTTGCCGATGATGCGCAGGCCGTCGATTTCCTCCAGCTTGTGGGTGGCATATTCCAGCAGGCCGTGCTCATGCGCGGCGATGGCGGGCAACCCGATTTTCTGCACATAGTGGATGGCGGCGCCGAGCCCAACCACGCCGGCAATATTGGGGGTGCCGGCCTCAAACTTGTAGGGCAACTGGTTGTAGGTTGTTTTCTCGAAGCTGACGGACAGGATCATATCGCCCCCACCCTGGTACGGGGGCATTTCGCTGAGCAACCGTTCCTTGCCATAAAGCACGCCGACTCCGGTTGGCCCATAGATCTTGTGGCCGGAAAACACATAGAAATCGGCATCCAGCGCCTTCACATCCACCGGAATGTGCGGCACGGCCTGTGCGCCATCCACCAGCACCGGAACGCCGACGGCGTGCGCGGCGTCGATGATCTGCTTCACCGGGTTGACCGTGCCCAGGGCATTGGAAACATGCACCACCGAAACCAACTTGGTCTTTTCGGTTAGCAGTTCGGCAAAGCGATCCATCTCCAGCTCACCTTTGTCGGAGATCGGCACCACCTTGAGCTCGGCTCCGGTCTGTTCGCAAACCATCTGCCACGGTACAATGTTGGAATGGTGCTCCATGTGGGTAATCAAAATTTCGTCGCCCTTTTGCAGGCGGGGCCGGGCATAGCTCTGGGCAACCAAATTGATCGACTCGGTTGCGCCGCGCGTAAAGATCACCTCGTGCACGCAGGCGGCGTTGATGAAACCGCGCACGGCCACCCGGGCGCCATCGTACAGGTTCGTCGATTCCTGGCTTAGCGTGTGCACGCCGCGATGGACGTTCGAATAGTTGTTTTCGTAAAGATCCTTAACCGCGTTGATCACCTGCACCGGATGCTGGGTCGATGCCGCGTTGTCGAGATAGACGAGCGGTTTACCGAAGATTTCCCGCTCCAGGATCGGGAAATCGTTTCTGATGGAAACCACATCATACTGGGCGACATTGCTCATACGGAAACCTTTTCGAGCCAATCGTGAACCAGACCTTCAATATAGGTCTTGACCGGCTTGCACTTCACTTCGTCGAGCACCTCGTTGGCGAATGCAAAGGTGAGCATGGCTTGCCCCTGTTGCGGATCGATGCCGCGCGTCTGCAGATAGTAGAGCGCGGTGTCATCCAACTGCCCCACCGTCGCGCCGTGCGTGCACTTGACGTCGTCGGCATAGATCTCGAGCTGCGGCAGCGTGTTGACCTTGGCCTTCCGGCTGAGCAACAGGTTCTTGTTATTCTGGACGGCATCGGTCTGCTGCGCGTCCTGCTGCACGAGGATGCGCCCGCAAAAAACCGAGTGGGCCTTGTCGTCGAGAATGCCCTTGTAGAGTTCGTGGCTGTTGCATTTCGCAACCGCATGATCCATGAACAGGTGCGTATCGAAATGCTGCTTGCCCTTCAGCAGGCAGAGCCCGTTGCAGATGGCTTCGCCGCCTTCGCCGGTCAGCTTGCCGCGGATATCGTTGCGCCCCAGCGCCGACCCAATCGCCACCGAATGGTTGCTGAACACCGCGTCTGCCCCAACGTGCGCCTCCAGGGTCTGGAAATGGAAGGCGGCGGTGCCTTCGCGCTGGACCTTGAAATGGTCGGCCTTCCCGCCGTCGGCCACAAAAACCTCGGTCACGGCGTTCGTCCAATAGGACAAATCCGCCTCGCCAATGTATTCCTCGACAACCGTTGCCTTTGCATTATGCCCGATGGATACAACGTTGCGCAGGTGAAAGGCTGCGCCATCGGCATCCGCGAGGAACACCAGATGGATCGGCTCGTCGAGTTCAACTCCATCGTTCACCTCGAGAAAGGCACCGTCGGTGAAATAGGCGGTGTTGGCGGAGACGAACGCGCTTTGCGAGTTGGCCAATGATCCGATGCGCGGATCAACCAAATCAAGGATTGAACCGATGCGGACGCCGGGCGGCAAATCGCCAAGGTTCGACTTTTCGCGCGACAGCTTGCCGTTTTCAAAAACGACCACGATCCGACCCAACGGCTGGAAGGCGAGTTCGGCCGGTTTCCACGCGCCGGAAAACTCGGCCCTGGCCACGGCCGAAACATCCGTGAAGCGCCAGAGCTCTTCCTTGGTGGACGGGAAGCCGTTCGCCTTGAAACTGGCCTCTGCCTTTTCTCTTAATTCCTTCAACATTCGAAATTCCTTGTTCGACATTCGATATTCATTTAGGCCCCTTCTTCGCCGAGCCAGGAGGCATAGCCTTCGTCTTCGAGTTCCAGCGCCAAATCCTTGCCGCCCGACTTCACGATCTGCCCATGAACCAGAACATGGACATGGTCGGGAACAATGTAGTCGAGCAGGCGCTGGTAGTGCGTGATGACCAGGAAGCCGCGCTCCTCGGAACGCAACGCATTCACACCGTCGGAAACAATACGCAGCGCATCGATATCCAGGCCGGAATCGGTTTCGTCGAGGATCCCAAGCCGGGGTTCCAGCATGGCCATCTGGAAAATTTCGTTGCGCTTCTTTTCGCCACCGGAAAAGCCCGAGTTTACCGCACGCTCCAGCAGATCGTCGCGAATCTTCACCACCTTTTTCTTTTCCTCGACCAGATCGAGGAAATCCATGGCGTCGAGTTGCTCCTTGCCCTGGTATTTCCGGACAGCGTTCACGGCCGCCTTGAGGAAATACATGTTGCTGATGCCGGCGATCTCCACCGGATACTGGAACGCCAGGAACATCCCGGCGCAGGCCCGCTCGTGCGCCGCCAGTTCGTCGATGTCGACCCCGTCGAACAACACCTGCCCGCCCGTTTTCACATAGGCCTCGTTGCCGGCCAGCACGTTCGAGAGCGTGCTTTTCCCCGAACCGTTCGGCCCCATGATCGCATGCACCTCGCCGGGCTTGATCGTCAGGTTGATCCCCTTGAGGATCGGCTTGTCCGCCACACTCGCGTGCAGGTCTTTTATTTCTAGTAGTGCCATTGTTTTTTCTCCAATCATTCACGCACACTTGCGCAAGTGTGCTTTTCGAATTCTAGCCCACGGAACCTTCCAAGCTGATACCCAGCAGTTTTTGCGCTTCGACGGCGAACTCCATCGGCAACTCGCGGAAGACCTCTTTGCAGAAGCCGTTGACGATCATGTTGACCGCCTCCTCGGTATCGAGTCCTCGTTGGTTGCAGTAGAAAATCTGGTCTTCGCCAATCTTGGTGGTGGTGGCCTCGTGCTCCACCTGGGCGGTCGGATTGCCGACATCGATGTAGGGGAAGGTGTGCGCCCCGCATTGGTCGCCGATCAGCATCGAGTCGCACTGGGAAAAGTTGCGCGCGTTCTCGGCGGTTTCGACCACCTTGACCATGCCGCGGTAGCTGTTCTGCGCCTTGCCGGCCGAGATGCCCTTGCTGATGATCGTGCTCGACGTGTTTTTGCCGATGTGGATCATCTTGGTGCCGGTGTCGGCCTGCTGCATGTTGTTGGTGACGGCCACGGAATAGAATTCGCCGACGGAGTTGTCGCCTTTGAGGATGCAGCTCGGATATTTCCAGGTGACGGCGGACCCGGTCTCCACCTGCGTCCACGATATCTTGGAGTTGTCGCCGCGGCAGTGCCCGCGTTTGGTCACGAAATTATAGATGCCGCCCTTGCCGTCCTTGTCGCCGGGATACCAGTTTTGGACGGTGGAATATTTTATCTTGGCATCTTTGTGGGCAATCAACTCGACCACGGCGGCGTGCAGTTGGTTTTCATCGCGCTGAGGTGCGGTGCACCCTTCCAGATAGCTGACCGTCGCGCCTTCGTCGGCAATCAGCAACGTCCGTTCGAACTGTCCCGTGTTGGCGGCATTGATGCGGAAGTAGGTGGAAAGCTCCATCGGACAGCGTACGCCCGGCGGCACGTAGCAAAACGAACCGTCGGAAAAAACCGCCGAGTTGAGCGTCGCGAAATAGTTGTCCTTATACGGCACCACGGAGCCGAGATATTGTTTCACGAGATCGGGACGTTCCTTGACCGCTTCGGAAAACGAACAAAAGATGATGCCCATCTCCTCTAGCTTGCCTTTGAAGGTGGTGGCAACGGAAACGGAGTCGAACACGGCATCGACCGCCACCACCCCGGCGAGCATTTCCTGTTCGCGCAACGGAATGCCGAGCTTTTCGTAGGTTTCGAGCAGCTCCGGATCAACCTCGTCGAGGCTCTTTGGCATATCGATCTTTTGCTTGGGCGCGGAATAGTAGCTGAGCGCCTGGTAGTCGATCGGCGGGAATTCCACTTTGGCCCAGGTGGGCTCCTCGAGCGTTGTCCAATGGTGGTAGGCCTTGACCCGCCACTCGGTCAGCCATTCCGGTTCGTTCTTGCGGCGGGATATTTCGCGCACAACCCCCTCGTTCAAACCAGGGGGAAGGCTGTCGGATTCGATGTCGGTCACAAAGCCATACTTGTATTCCTTGCCAGAGAGTTCATCGAATGATTTTTCGTCTTCAATCTTCATATAATCCTTATCTGGTACTATTTAAAATCGTAAAAGGCCGAGGGGTTGGAATAAGGGGGATGATTAACCCGCAGCGATGTCCGCCAACGACAGCCCTTCGAGTGCCCCGATAATCTTACTGTTTACCTTTTGCCAACTCGGACTCACCGGACAATTCCGCTCGCACCCTTCGGCGCTGGAGCAATCGGTGATCGCCACGGGGCCTTCAACGGATTCGATGATCGCCGCTGCGGAAATTTCGGATGCCGGGCGCGAGAGCGAATAGCCGCCCTTGCTCCCCTGATGGGATTTCAAGATTCCACCCTGGGTCAGAATCTTAAGTACCTTGCTTACGGTCGGAAGCGGAATGCCGATGGCTGTGGATAGATCCTTCGCGTTATGAAGCATCTCCTTGTTATTGCTTGCCATATGTACCAACAGAATAAATCCGTAGTCCGTAATTTTGGTTATCCTAAGCATTCTACCATTCCTTAGATACAAGACCCATTTAGTCTTAATTGACTGCACCGTACCAAAAGGAACCCGCCGCGCAAGCCTTATTCACAAAAATGGTACTATTTGATGTCAAAGGACAGCACAAGACGCAATCAAAACAATAAGTTTTGACAAGTTCTACAGATTTAGGCTGTCACAATATAGTATTGCCAAAGCAGTGCCGGAAGAAATCTACACGGAAGCCGTCAAGTTGGCGGCGTGACGCAGGAATGGATATCAATACTTTCCGGGCGGCTATCCCCGCGACCTGTGGATTGAAAGCTTGAACGAATCGCCCGTTGGATTCGTGATCCTCTGGACACCGCATGCCGGCTGCACCTAAGACGTACTGTGGACGGAAAGCCTGGCGAACCTCTTCAGCCTGCCGACCAACGGCCGACCCGATCCGACCGGCGGCCACACCGACACCGTCCATGCCGCCGAATCCCAAGGCTTCTACCGCCTACAGATCGAACTGGAATAAACGGTAGGGCGAAGTGTCCCACTCCGCCGCACAAACGGTAGGGCGGAGTGTCCCACTCCGCCGCACGCGCGAATAGCACGCACACCGGGCGGGCGACTGGGGACAGTCGCCCCTACCCAAAATTACTCTTCAGCTTTGGCTTGATCCCAGAAGGCGTCGAGCTCCTCCAGCGTGAATGCCTTGAACTCCTTGCCCGTGGCGTGAACCTTGTCCTCGACCGCTTGGAAGCGGCGGACAAACTTTTTGATGTTGTGGTTCAGCAACTCCTCGGGATTGTGCCCCATGAAGCGGCTGACGTTGACCACGGAAAAAAGTAGATCGCCCAGCTCGTCGCGAATGTCGTCCTCGTGCTCGCGCTTGATCGCTTCCTTCACCTCTTCGATCTCCTCGTGGAGCTTGTCGAACACATCGTCGATATGTTTCCAGTCGAATCCGGCGCGGGCGGCGCGCTTCTGAATCTGGTGCGCCTTTTGCAGTGCGGGCAGATGCTTTGGGATGCCGGAAACGATGGAAGCCGGTTTATCGCCCTCGGCCTTTTCGGCCTTCTTGATCGCATCCCAGTTCTGCAAGACCTCCCCCGAACCGGAAACCGTTACCTCGCCAAAGACGTGCGGATGGCGCCGCTCCAGTTTTTCGGCAATGGCATCGGCCACATCCGAAAATTCGAAATGGCCGTTTTCCTTGCTGATCTGGCTATGGAACACCACCTGTAGCAACAGGTCGCCCAGCTCCTCTTCCAAATGGGAAACATTGCCGCCTTCGATGGCGTCGATCACCTCGTACGCCTCCTCGATCAAATCCGACTTCAGCGACTCATGCGTCTGCTCCCGATCCCAAGGACACCCGTCCGGCGCCCGTAGCCTGTGCATAACCCCCAACAATCGCTCCATCGCCTCGCCCGTCTTCGACATAGATCCACTCCGTTCCTGTTGTTCGTTGCTAATTGATGGGTGCCGGGAACGCCGCTGAAACCTGCCCAACAAACAACCACCAACCCAACAACCGATTTTTTGACAAGATAACAGGATTGCCGGGATCTGAAACCTTGAATCAGGAAAAAGAAAGAGCAAGGGACACGGAAGCTCTTTCAACTGAAAGACAATAGATCTTTAACAAAAAAAAGTTTTTCAAGTTTTCCATTTTTGTTACATTGCTCTTCATGAAAATGATCCTTTGCACATTCCTGTTTGCCGTTCTCGTAACACCGTTGCCAAAGATCGAACTCAACAGCCTGATTCAACCCGAAGCAATGGTGCCGGATGAAACCCGGATCTATAAAACCATCGACGGGTGCGAGCTTGAGCTATACATCTTCCGACCGGAAACCGTTCCGGAAGAGCCGCCCGCCACCCTGCTGGCCATCCATGGCGGCGGATGGGCCAACGGCACGCCCAACATGTTCTTCCCCCACTGCCGCTATTTCGCCCAACGCGGCATCCCCGCCATGTCCATCCAATACCGGCTGACGGACTCCAGCGCGGGAACAACCATTCACGACTGCATCGCCGACTGCAACGATGCGGTTCTCCATGTCCGTACCAATGCCGTCGCGCTGGGCATCGATCCCGATCGCATTGCCGTCATCGGCGATTCCGCGGGCGGACACCTGGCTGCCTGTACCGGAACGTTGCCCGATGCGACCAACCGCGCGAACGCCGTGATCAACTGTAACGGCATCATGGATTTGACCGGTAAGTGGGGTGGCGTCGTCCCTGAAGGAACCCTCGAAGCACAGATGGCCGTGTCCCCGCTCCATCAGGTCGCCTCCAATTCCCCCCCGATGCTGCATATCCATAGCCTGACCGATACTACGGTTGACCATGCGCAGGCCGTGGCCATGCACTCCGCGCTCACCAACGCCGGCGTCCATAGTATACTGCACTCGCTGACGGATGCCCGCCATGCCTTTATCCTCCCCGGCTACACCGCTACCCAGGAACAGATTGTCGAGGGCATCACCGAAACCGACCGCTTCCTCGAATCACTTGGATACCTGTCCGGCGAACCAACCATCGCGGTCTCGACCATCACCAATCCCCCGCCTTCCACATTGCTGGAACAAGGCACGGTCACCAATCTGCCGGTGGAGCTGGAGTTCGATAGCCCTTCGGTAACGATTGAAATGGAGGCCAAGGTCTCCTCCCTGGAAGGAAGCCTTGCCACGAGACAGTCGTTCCTTGGATTCAGCAAACGAGGTTTTAGCCTAACGCTTCGCAGCAGCGGAACCCTGCGGATGGGCGCCTATGGTTCCAGCCAAAACCTGGCCTACACCATTACCCCGAACGAATGGCATACCCTGACCCTCTCCGTGGGCAATGGCAGCGCCACATTGCAAGTCAACGGAACCAACGTATCGCTGGACAGCGTCGAGTTTGCCTATCCGCAGGAAGGCCGGTATCTGGTAATTGGCGACGGACTCGACGGCGAAATCCGCAATCTCCGCATCTCTGTCCCCTAAAATATGATGTGAAGGGAAACCATGATCAGAGCTACTACAGCTACGCACCAAATTTTATTGCCACAAGAGAGCGCAAAGAAAACAAAAAGCATGCTGCATGACTCTGAGATCCCTGCGCTCTTTCGTGGCCAACTACACTCCAGCCTGTTCTGCGGCCAAGCGTCTTTGCGGTTATTTTCCCTTCTGCTGGCTTGCGGCAGCTTGTCATTCAGTGCATCGGCGGCAACCTTGCTGCAAGAAAGCTTTGAACCGGAATCCGGTATGATGGCTGGTTCGATCACAGGGCAAAACGGTTGGTCGCTCTCCAACGGAACGGCAATCGTACAATCCACCGTTGTACAAAATGGGAACCAAGCGCTGGAAATGAGCCAGGCCACGATCATGCATGATGTTTCCTCTAGCAACAGCACGCTTTGGATCCGGTTCCATGCGCGGATCAGCGAGGCCCCTCAGAACATGCCGTGTGAAACCTATCCAAACATAAGTGCCGCCTTCTTTGTTGGAACCAACCTCAACATTATCGCCTACAGCAACAGTATCCCCGTCGATCTCGGCGTCGCAATGCCGACCAACACCTGGACGCGGTTCGATCTCTATTGCGACTACGACCTGATGGTCTGGAACCTGAGCATGGATGGCACGACCATTGGAGCCGACCTCCCGCTCTGCACCTCCGGCACCGATGTTGATACCGTCATGATATCCAGCGATGACTCGTCGTCATCCTACATCGATCAGCTCGACGTTCTTGATCACGAACTGGCCACCAACGCCCCCGACTTCGACGGCGACCACATCCCGGATTGGTGGGAACTCAGGAACTTCGGCGGCATCACCGCAGCAACGGCCAGCGGCACCTCCAGCAACTCCGGCATGAGCTTCCTTGAAACCTATATCGCCGGAGTCGATCCATTTTCACATGATCCCTTCGTATTCACGTCGCCCGAAGCCGGCCAACTCGTATGGGAATCCATCCCCGCCCGTCGCTACGACATCCAATGGGCTCCGAATCTTACCACCAACTTCATATCCATCGGCACCGTTGACTGGCCAGATGATCATTTTAGCGATGCCACAACGAACAACGCCGGGTTCTATCGTCTTCGTGTCTCGGTGCAATGATTATCGTAGAAGCGGTGCCCCACCGCTCGCACGCGACGAGGGGCGAGACATGCTCGCGAAGGCGTCTACAGCAAGGGCTGGCAGAAAAATAAGTTGGCAGAAATATCTCCTCAACAGCATGTCATTCATTTTTCTGCCTGAAATATTTCTGCCTGACTCCACATCAGAAACAGGGCAGGCAGGAATGCCTGCCCCACATGTGCTATTCCGGAAGGCATACGGTGCGGAAGCCAATGTGCCAGCGTGTTGTTGCCGGTTGATCCGCCATTACATCCCGCGCATACCCACAGTGCACAGCGTTTGTGCTGGAGGAAAAACCTCCACCGGCATTTGCGCGCTCACCCGTTTGATATTGCGTG
The DNA here is from genome assembly GCF_900890425.1 of Pontiella desulfatans. Classification (NCBI taxonomy): domain Bacteria; kingdom Pseudomonadati; phylum Kiritimatiellota; class Kiritimatiellia; order Kiritimatiellales; family Pontiellaceae; genus Pontiella; species Pontiella desulfatans. The sequence goes on from NZ_CAAHFG010000001.1 coordinate 3,261,750, forward strand.
TCGCACAATTCCCACACATTGCCGACCATGTCGTAAAGGCCATAGTCGTTGGGCGAATATTGATCCACCGGAGTTGTCGCTCCCACATTATTGCCATAGTTGGCATCACTGGACGAAATGCTGTTTCCCCAAGGATAACGGTAGGCACTGTGCCCTCCGCGAGCGGCATATTCCCACTCGAGGTGGGTTGGCATCCGGAAGCCGTTGGCATTGAAATCGGTGGTGATACTATCCACCTCGCCCGATTTGAATTCGTTGCCGCCCAGCTTATAGCAGGGTGAACGGTTTTCCATCCTGCTACGGGCATTGCACCACTTGGCGCAGTCGTACCAATTAACCTGGGTTATTGGATGATCCGCCCCGTTTGCTACGCCATTTATGCTGATGTCATACCCATTGGTCTCCGCCCAATCATAGACCTGATACCATAAACTGGACGTAACCAGATACTGATCCATGTAGATTGCATTGGTTATGGTCAGCGTCTCGCTTCCATATACAGGATCAACCACAGGATTTGAACCGGCATCAATCAGCACCGTATCGGCGGGTTGGGGAACAGAAACATTCCTGATGGTTACCTCCATATAATCCGACCGACCTTCATATTCGCACGACAGCCAGAATACCTCATCTGCGCCAACCGACAATGCAGTCAGCAATCCGGAAGAATCAATGGTGGCATATGCAAAACCATCCAGGTCGTATGAATCGGCATCGACGCCATAACTTGAACCGTCACTATAATGAGCGGTGCAGCTATACTGCCCAGTTTCCCCTTCATCCACCGACGCGGGGCCACTAATCGAAACATAATCAAGCGTAGGATTAACGTGCACCACCAAGCTACCACTGTAGTCTGTGGCATATTCAGTCACTGTCGCCGTAACTGTTATCGGCTCAGTCCAGCCGTACGGAACCTGCAACCAACCACCGGAATTCATGCCCACCGACGGCCAATCGTCACTCCATACTGCCTCACCTGACATATCAACTGACGATCCGTCCGAGTAGGTCACAATGCAATCATAGTAAAAATCGCCCCAAGGAGATGAAGGCGTCACACTCGTCGGCCCAACAACTTCAACATCAGTAATCACTGGGCGTCCGGAAATGGTAAGCATCATCGAATCCGTTAAACCTCCATAGGAGCAAGACACAGTAACACCATAATCATCTGACTTCACCTCAGCCTCAAAATAACCACCACTGATCCATGCATCGAGCGAATCCTCTTCCCAAACAGCAGACACATTACTACTTGATCCATCTGAATAGTGAGCCCAACACCTAACAGGTGCATATGCAAGTGGAGCATAATCCCGATAATCCAGCCATGGAATATCCAACGCAATCCCCGACAGCACCTTGTTTGCAGATGACACGGGTTCCGTTCCGACTTCTAGCTTATAGAAGCCATGCGACTCCGCACCATGCACCGTATCCGTGAAGATGCCGGATTCAATGTTGACACCCACCGGGATCCACCCCGCCTCGGATTGCAGATCCTCCTTCCAATAAACGTTGTAGTAGCGACCTTCCGCACTCGGCCACTGGATGATGCGTTCTCCCGTCGCTGTGCCAACAAAGTTGGAAGCGGCAAAGACGGAGGCACTAGATCGGGGATCCATGCCACTGATTTGTTCCTGCCAGTTGACCTGACCATCGCCATCAGCATCACTGTCAGGATCAACATTGCCGCCAAAGTGCAGGCGCTCCCACTCATCAGGCAAACCATCACCATCGCTGTCATCCGGATCTACTAAACCCTGATATTCATAGCAACCCATATCGACATACGCTCCAACTAAACGTGGATTACCATCCAGGTCGGTTGCTCCAGAAACAACGACATTGTCTCCCCAATTAATGCAAGGTGAGCTTGGAGCAAGATGATAATTGCCGACAACTGCATCAACAAATACCGGAGCGTTTGTTATATTACCGTTCACCCCGTTTGTCACATCAGGAGAGCAGGTGTGGGAAGAACTCCCAAACTGAAGATCGATATCAACACCTTCATTCCCTACAATAATACAGTTGTATGCATCGCTACGCACCAATCCTCCCTTGTTACCAGGTTGTGCTTCATTTTCGACAATGGTGCAATTATATGCAGCGCTCTCCCATAGTGCACCACCTTGCCAACCTCGGTTCCCTCGGATTAATGAATTCTTGGTAATTCCGTAAGCGACCGCACCTCCAAAGGAACCATTATTTCCGAGAATACGACAATTCAGAACCAGACTATCTTGACACCCGCCTCCCGAGTAACCACCAGAGTTATTTTCAATGATGCTGTAGTTGATTGTTCCACCAAAAACACCTCCGCCATTTCCTGTTCCCGATGCCGTATTGCTGGAAACAATGCAGTGCTCAATCAAAGGGTCTCGTGATGCGCAAAGAACCCCAGCACCACGTGAACCAAAGGAATCGTGGTAGTCTACATAGCCATTCTGTATCGACAAACCGCTCAACACACAGGCACTTGAACCAAGGTTGAAACAGCGAACGGAACCCTGGCCATCCACAATGGTTGCTTCAGGACTGTTGAGGCTCCTGACAAGGATCGCGTTGGTCACAGTGATTTCCACCGAAAGAAGGTATGTTCCATCGGCGATCAGTACGGTGTCGTTGCTCGACGCGGCATCGACCGCATCCTGAATACTAGTCGCCGCCGTAGCCCAACTTGCGTATGGAACCACCGGAGTGGAGTTACTGACGTTCACGTAGTGGATCGGCGTATCATAAACGCCCAGAGGCGTTCCTTCGAAGATGATATCGTCGATATTCCACCCCGGATAGGTGATGGAATAGTCGGTCGTCCCCATGCCCCAGCGAACCCAGACCGAAGCCGCGCCGTCGGCGACTGCGGAAATGTCGTAGACCACTTCATTCCAATTGGCTTCCGAGAACGAGCCTCCATCGTGCGACCATACGGAATGCCAGCTAGAACCATCGTTACTCACTTCGATCGAGGCATGGTCATATGACGAACTCTCAATCCCCAACCAGCGCCAGAAACGCAGTTGGACGTTGGTGAACCCCGAGCAATCGACCGGGGAAGATGTCAGCCAATATTCCGACAGGTTGTTTGGATAATCGCCGGCCAGGTTGTAACCAAGGACGTTGGCACCGGTGTGTCCGGATACCGGATCGCCACTGTAGGATCCACCCCCGAGCGGAACGCCAAACTCCCACCCGGATTCCATCGTCCATCCGGGATCGGTGTCGAGAGCGAAGAAGGCTATGGTTGCCGGTGTGACCGTCAGTTCAACCACCCTCTGCTGAACCATGCCATGGGTATCGTTGGAAAACGCCAATACGGCTTCATACGTTCCTTGCGGCAGGTCGGACACACCTGGATCGAGTGCCAGTCCCACCACGTTGGATGCACCTACCGCCAGGCTACCCTGACCGGGATCAACGCCCAACCACCAGGGTGCGCCGGAAACGTTCCACGTAATGCTTCCGGAACCCAGGTTTTCAAGCGCAAACGATGCGGATATGGCAACGGGGGCGGTTCCTGCTTCATGCAGGATCCCAATGGCGTCCTGCGGCATGACCGACATCCAGTCACACACCACGTCAGAAAACAGACCGACATTCACCACCGGTTCTTCCAGATCATTGCAGTCGATGGAAACCAAGCCCTCGTGCAAGCCCGCCCGGCGAGCCGTTTTTCGGACATCAAAGGTGATACTGCCGCCCGGAGACAGCGTGACCGGCCATGTTGGCTGGTTTTCAAGCACGAACGGGGGCTCGCTGAGCAACAGCGAATTGGCGACATTGAGGCGTCCGCCGGTCATGACAAGCCCCTCCCACTGCGGAAGCACATCGACCCCGTTCATCAGTAGTTGTTTCAGCTCGGAATACAAAGCATTCATCTTCTGGGATTTAAGTAAAGCTGCCGCACCGGATACATGGGGCGTGGCCATCGAGGTGCCGTTCTTTACACCATACCCGGCACCAGGCACCGTGCTGAGAATGGAACTGCCCGGCGCGGCGAGATCGACACTGTTCGCCCCGTAGCAACTGAAGCCGGAACGGTTGTCGTTGTGGTCGCTACTAGCCACGGCCAAGATGTTGTCGCAGTCGTAGCTGGAGGGATAGTGGGGGTTCGCATCGTTGTTGGCGCCACTGTTGCCAGCCGCCGCAACGAACAAATGGCCGGAGGCTCCAGCAGCATCGATCGCGGCCTTAAGCGTCGATGAATATCCGCCGCCGCCCCAGGAATTATTGGAAATGTGGGCACCGTTCGCCACGGCATATTCCAACGAATCAACGGCATCGGAGGTATATCCGCTCCCGCTGTCGTTCAAGAACTTCACGGCCATTAGGCGCACGCGCCAGTTAACACCAGCGACTCCAACACCATTGCCACCCACCGCACCGATGGTTCCGGCGCAATGCGTACCATGCCCACCGCCATCCATCGGATTGGAATCGTTGTAGGCAAAGTCGTAGCCATGCACATCATCCACAAATCCATTACCGTCATCGTCCACTCCGTTTCCGGCAATCTCGCCATGGTTCACCCACATATTTGCGGCCAGGTCGGGATGGGTATAGTCGATGCCCGTATCAATGACGGCGACGATAACATTGGTATTGCCGGTGGTGATGTCCCAGGCCTCCGCTGCACCAATATCCGCTCCGGGCGTTCCTCCGGTCTGACCGGTGTTGTGCATGCCCCAAAGTTCGGCGAAGCGAGAATCGTCCGGCAGGTCGTACGCGTTGAGCAGGTAGTCCGGTTCCGCATAAGCCACACCGGGTTGCCCTGTATACGCCTCAATCATTTTCTCTAGCTTGGCACCTACAGGCAATTTGACCATTTCAGCCGGAATACGACTGAAGGTTTTAATGGATTCCGTGCCCATGGCCACATGCAGATCGGCTTTTGCCGCAGCCGTTATCTGTTTCCCAGAAGTATAGCCAACCAGCAATACGCCCGGTCGGTATTCCGCGTTGCTTACAATGGTTGTAGGTGGCGGCGTCTGGCTTGCCGTCGCAATGGCGTCCTGTTTCGTATCCGCACCGCAAGCCCCATCGTTGAGCGCTTGCGCTCCACCGCTTTCCGACCAGGAAAGCCCCACGCCTTCTACCACCAGATCATATTGGGCCGAAGTATTCTGGATCGTGATCTGTTCGACACTCTCCTCATTCAGCACCGATTGACCGAAATCCATCGCGCGGTCGTTGATCGGCAGGATTGAATCCTCGACGGCGATGTCGCCCGTTGGCTCGACCACGGTAAGCAACACCGTTCTTTGCTGTGTGGAGGATGCTCCCTGAACAGCAATTTCAACCAATGCCTCGTGGGAACCGGCGGGCAAGGCCAAGGTATCCACCGAGAATCCGACAACCAGCTCATAGCTTGCTCCAGGAGCGAGCGTGCCGCCCTCCGCCGACAGGTCGATCCATGAATCCCCGCACACCGCCGTCCACGCCAAGGCCGTTGTCCCTGTGTTGGAAAGCGAGTAGGTCATGCTGGACGGATCGAAGCCAACGCCCGTGGTTCCTGATGAAACAAATGAAGCATTGGGTTCAATCGTTAAGCCATCCGGAGTAAGAAACTGCACGATATGCAGGTTCCCTCCGACGCGGCACAGCAACTCAATCCGTCCGTCGCCCCCAAGATCGCTTGCAATGATCTCGCTACCCTGGCCTTCTATTTGTAGCGAAGAAAGCAAGGAAAGATCCTGCCCCAGAAGGCTGACCATCCCATCAGGCGAGAGCAACACCACTTCCCGGTGCCCGTCCCCATCGATATCCGCGAGTAACTCAACTTTCCCAACGATGCTACTTTCCGCAAGTTGCACGAGGTTGGCATCCAAAACAAATGTTTTGGTTGATGTTGCCGAGTAATATGCCGTGGCAACGATTTCCGGTACACCGTCGCCGTCCAGATCCCCGACGGCATGCAGTCCAGTCCACCGACTGTTGTTCGGCCCGTTGAAAGTATTGAGTACCGTGCCATCGGTTGCGAACCGATGGATTTTCGCCTGTCCGGGATAGTAGGTCGAATCATGCCCCTTGAAACCGAGGACATCATGCGTTCCATCCGCATCGAGATCGACAAACACGTGGGAGGAGTTCCCGTTGCTGGGGGAATCGTAGATTCGGGTCAGTTTTCCTGTACCGTCCTCATCGACCACGATCGTGTATAGATCCCCGTCGGTCGTGCCGTTCCCGCTGGCACCATTATGGACGGTGTGTGCCGACATCGTGATGTCCAGATTCCCGTCCGCATCCATATCCGCCACGGAATATAGGCCGTTGGCCGGACCGATCTGGTAATACCACTCTTCAGCAGCTGTCCCGTAGTCGAAGGCGGCAACGCCGCGCGGCGTGCGGGCATAACCGGCATTGTAGCCAACCAGCATCTTGCCGTTGCTCAGACCGATCGGTCGCATGGTTACATCGGAACCGCCTGCGTGTAGCCCCTCGAAGGCCTGCAAAAGGGTGCCGTTCCCGTCGTACACATAGGAGGTGAACCCCGAGCCCTTTCCCCCAAGGAATATCTCGGGAGTTCCATCGCCATCCGCGTCTTCAAGCATGGCAAGGAATGAGTCCCGCGGCAGATCCACTGTGTGCTCCAGGACTCCGGAACCGTTATGGATCCGCATGGTGCTTCCCGATGAAACTACGATCTCGAGTTGGCCATCGCCATCCACATCGCCGGTCAAGACCGACTCGACATCCGCGATGGTATGCTGAACGGCCATTGCTCCGCCCAAAGAAACAGTCGCGCCTTGTTCGAGGCAGGCGTGTCCGATCATGTCGTTCATGGGATATCGCCATCCGGCCAGCACTCCTCCACCGGATTCCCCATATACCGCGCTCTTAACGATGCTTGGGCTGGCGCCGTCCTTCCAGGCCTTGGCTTTCAGCCACCCAGGAACGGGAGCGGAAACCATGCCTGAAACAGGCACGACGGACGATGACTCATCGGGATCCGCACCTGGCACGGTTCCGGAACCGGTTTCATACCGGATGGTCGCCCCGACTGTTCCACAGGTAATTGCAACCTGCACGCTACCGCCCGGATGCAATCCGCCATCCGGACTAAATTCAGGATTCTCCACCACATTGAATGCCCGAAGAGTTCTGAATCCCAGAGAATGGTATTCCTCATCACTCAGCCCACCAGCTTCAACCGATTTTGATGCACCACAACGCAGCCAACGTGCATCGCCATTTCCGCCACCGCTTCTTGCATGGCGATCAGTCCCGGCGGCGTTATTGCACCATTCCCAAATATTGCCTGAAATATCGTAAAGCCCGTATGCATTCGGGGGAAAACTACCACACGGCGCAGAATGAGGATCGTCCCCATAGGCATAATCCGGATGCCCGCCTTTGGTCGGGCTCAGATCATAGTCGAATGCACTCGAAGAAAAATAGTTCGCCTCCCCGTGCGTAATGAATTCGCCCCACGGAAATCTTTGGCCAGCGAGTCCACCACGGGCAGCATATTCAAACTCCGTCCATGTGGGCAACCGGTAGCCACTAGCATTGTAATCGGTAACCGCATCGTGGGAGCCTGTCCGGTAAACTCCACCTGTAACGGAATAGCAGGGAGTTAAACCGTCCATTTCGCTACGGGCATTGCACCACTTGGCACAGTCGTACCAGTCGATGCTATGAACAGGATGGCCAACGTCCTTCCTTTCGCCAGGATTATCGAATTGATATCCGTTGGTGACCGCCCATTCGCAGACATCCCGCCAAGTTGAATAAGAAATCTCGGTGGCATCCATGAGTACGGTATTGGTCATGGTAAGCGAATAAGAGCCGAAATCAGGATCAACTCCACCGTTTGTTCCTGCGGGAACAGTCACCATTTCAGTGCTAAACGCACTCATGGATACGAGTCCGAGAGCTAGGCACGAAACAACAGAAAACAACAACCCTTTGGTCATGATAAACCTCCCTGATAGTTTATAAATGTTGCTTCCAGAATCACCCCAGACCCCGGAGGTTATGTTGTCCGCATGGTCTCCCGGCCAGCGGAGCAACGTTTTCAACATACACCGACAAAACAGCATGTCAATAAGTTCATGATTTATTTTGTGTTTTAGTATTTTTTACTAGCTCATCGCAATATTTCACAAATTTTTACGCACTATTAACAACCACATACGGATGCGAAATCGGAATCTTATTCTAAAAAGCACTTTTTTTTCGACGGGATGGAAATCAACGGGTGATTAGCCACAAGAGAACGCATAGATCACAAAACCAGGGCTCGGTTTTTTACAGGACTATTTGTGGCAGGACTATTTTCCGCTCGGCGGCGGGCAGGTGGAAATTGGAGCAAGCAACCGCGCTCGGGCGGCAAACCACGAAATACACCAAATACACGAAAAACCTGAGCGTAGCGTGGATATCCGATCCGCGTTTTTCCAGGCAACAGGAACTCGTATCGGATATACGAGCTACGGCTCTCATTCCCCTTTGTCACTGGAGAGCCAGCAACCGCCCCTTTCCCGCCCGGACGAAAAGCAACTGCGAATGAACGGCAAACCTCGAAATACACGAAAAACCTGAGCGTAGCGCGGATATCCGATCCGCGTTTTTCGGGCAACAGGAACTCGTATCGGATATACGAGCTACGCCCTCCACCGAAGAGATAGCAACCGTAAATTGACGCCAATGAACGCGAATTATCACTGCGCATGTTTTTTATGACAGGATGATTTTATTCGACCGCTAAGACGCGAGGAAACAAAGATCTCCCGTCCGCATGGGATATTTCCACCTAAAAAAATCGTCCGCGCCGCAAATCGTCTTGTCATTAATCGTCCTGTAAAAAATCGGCATCCTCATAGGGTTCTCATTTGCGGAAAAAAGGGACAAAAAAGGGGGGCGGGCGTGCTTCTAAGAGACGAAGCGAAGATGAGGAAGCCAATATGGAACATTGGAATGACCGAAGGGAATGACAACCACCACTACAGCAGTGCGGAACATGTAGTGGCCGGTTCCTAGAACCGCCCATCGATCCTGTCCATCCGGTGATTAGGGTAGAAACATTTTTAGGCAGAAAGATGCGGTGCTGGGAATAGGGTCGCTCGGCGGGGCAGCAAGCGGTACATCGGCGGTGCGGGGGCATTTCCCGGCGGGGAATGGTTGGTGCGGGAGCGGGGACATTCCTGTCCCCGACGGGGGCAAGAAAGCCCCCGCTCCGTTGGAACCGCCCATTGATCCCGCCCACTCGCGCCAGCGGGCGAGGCCGGTGCGGGCTAGTCCAACCGGTCGTCGGCGATGTGCCAGTCGAGCCCTTCGATGACGCTGACCTCGATGATGTTGTCGGCCTTTTCCATCAGTTCCAGGCATTCCGGGCTGAGGTTGAGCAGGTGCAACGACTTGCCTTGGTCGGCATAGCGCTCGGTGATATTGTTGATGGCCTCTATGGCGGAGTGGTCGTAGACGCGCGCGTTCTCGAAATCGATGACGACATCCTGCGGATCGTTGAGCGGATCGAACAGATCCTTGAAGGACTGGGCGGAACCGAAGAAGAGCGCGCTTTCAAGGTGGTAGACCTTGGTTCCGTGCTCATCGGTCTTGATGTTGGCGTGGATTTTCTTTCCGTGCTGCCAGGCAAAGCCGAGCGCGGAGACAACGATGCCGACGAGTACGGCGATCGCCAGGTCGTGCAGCACGGTCACGACCGATACGAGAACGATAATGAAGAGATCCATCTTGGGGATGCTGCCGACCAGGCGGAAGCTCGACCATTCGAAGGTGCCGATCACGACCATGAACATGACGCCGACGAGCGCGGCGAGCGGGATGATTTCCACGAGCGGTGCGGCGAAGAGCAGGATGGCCAGCAGGAACAGCGCCGCGGAGATGCCGGAGGTGCGCCCGCGTCCACCGCCGCGGATATTGATCATGCTTTGGCCAATCATGGCGCAACCGCCCATGCCTCCGAAGAACCCGTTGACCAGGTTGGCCAGGCCCTGGCCAATGCATTCCTTGTTGCCCCGCCCGCGGGTTTCGGTGATTTCATCCACCAGCGTCAGGGTCATCAGCGATTCAATCAGGCCGACCGCGGCGGCGAGCGCGGAATAGGGCAGAATCATTTTAATATTGGCCCAGGTGAGGGGCATATGGGGGAACGCAAACGTCGGGAAGCCGGCCGCAATGGTTTCCTTGGTTGGGTCCATCCCCTGCACAAAGTCGAGCACGTTGCGCGATTCGTGGATGCCGAACTTTTTGAGCACGATGGAAATGATGGTTACCGTGACAATGCCCATGAGCGTGGCCGGCACAGCCTTGGTGAGCTTGGGCAGGAAAAAGCTGATCGCCATCGTCAGCGCAATCATGCCGCCCATGATTCCCAGCGCGGCGGGGTTGAGCAGATGCGCCTCTTCGCCATGGCCGACATAGAACATTTCGAACTGCGACTTGAAGATGATGATGGCCAACCCGTTCACGAAACCCAACATGACCGGATGCGGCACCAGGCGGATAAACTTTCCGAGTTTGAAGAAACCGAACAGCATTTGGAGGATGCCCATCAGGATGACGGCCGAAAAAAGGTAGCCGGTCGCGGTTTCCGTATCCACATTTTCCCCGTAGAGCCCCAGCATCAGCGGGGCAAAGATGACGGCCACCGCGCCGGTCGCACCGGAAATCATGCCGGGTCGTCCGCCGAAGATGGCCGTAATCAAGCCCATCATGAAGGCGGCGTAGAGCCCAATGACCGGATCGACCTTGGCCACGAACGAAAAAGCCACCGCCTCGGGCACCAGCGCCAGCGCCACGGTCAGGCCCGATAGGATGTCGTTCTTGGCATTGCGCGGACGTTCGATCTTCAGTTTAAACAGCTTATTGGTCTTCTGCATGGGATTTTCCGATCTTCGTTATGTGCATTTTTCCGGCTAAAAGCGCGCGACTATCCCACAATCGCCCCCCAACGCGAGTCTTTTTGAGGATTATATTAATCTCTGAGCAGCAGCGATCCCCTTCCCTCCCCACCGTCCAGCACTCCACCCATTTTTCGCCCGATTGCCCGGTACGGATGAATCCCCTCCTCCACAAAATATCGAACGATTAGAAGCGGGGGACGTTGACACGGGCGGGGGGTTTGATAAGAATTCGCCCTTCATTTTTCAACCCAAGGCACAAGACGAAGGAGAACCCCAGCATGGCCGCAAAGAAAGACGCCCCCACCGACAAATCATCCGCACTCAACGCAGTTGTTGCTCAAATCCAAAAACAGTATGGCGAAGGGGCGATCGTTAAACTGGGCGATGCCTCCGCAAACAAGCATATCGAATCCATTTCCACCGGCGCGCTGACGGTCGACCTCGCACTCGGCATCGGCGGTTTGCCCCGCGGGCGCATCGTCGAAATCTACGGGCCGGAATCCTCCGGGAAAACCACGCTGGTTTCCCATGTGATCGCGAATGCGCAGAAAGCCGGCGGCTCCGCGGCGTTCATCGATACCGAGCACGCGCTGGATCCGGGCTATGCCAAGAAAATCGGCGTCGACATCGACAACCTGCTCGTCTCCCAGCCGGACTCCGGCGAAGAAGCGCTGAACATTTGCGAGGCGCTGGTGAAAAGCAACTCGCTCGACGTGGTCGTGGTCGACTCGGTCGCCGCCCTCGCGCCGCGCGCCGAACTCGATGGCGAAATGGGGCAATCGCACGTGGGCCTGCAAGCCCGGCTGATGTCGCAGGCGCTGCGCAAGCTGGTTTCGGCCATCAACCATTCAAGCTGCATCGTGATCTTCACCAACCAGATCCGGGAAAAGGTGGGCGTCATGTTCGGCAGCCCGGAAACCACCCCCGGCGGACGCGCGCTGAAATTCTACTCCTCCGTCCGGCTCGACATCCGCCGCATCGGCCAGCTGAAAGACTCCGCCGGCAACGTCTACGGCAACCGCACCCGCGTCAAGGTGGTGAAAAACAAGGTGGCCGCCCCCTTCACCCAGGCCGAGTTCGACATTCTCTACGCCGAAGGCATTTCCTTCACCGGTTCGGTGATCGATGCCGCCATCGACGCGGGCATCATCGACAAGAAGGGCTCCTGGCTCTCGATGGACGGCACCCAGCTCGGCCAAGGCCGCGATGCCGCCGTCCGCGCCCTCAAGGAAGACCAGGAACTCTGCGACTCCGTCATCGAGCGCATATACAAGGCGCGCGAGGAAGCCGCAGAAAGGCAATAGGACGTCACTTTCATGAACAAGGAAATCCGATGGAAACAGCGGTTCTCTAATTTTGAAAAGGCGTTCCGGACGCTGGAACGGACGGTAGCGATTGAGCATCCGTCGGAGGCGGAACGGGGTGGCCTGATCCAGTTTTTCGAGATGGCCTTCGAACTGGCATGGAAGACCCTGAAAGATTATCTCGAAGCGGACGGCTATCAAGTAAAGAGTCCGCGCGATGTACTGAAACAAGCATTCCAGTCCGAAATCATTAAAGATGGCCATGCGTGGATCGAGGCGTTGGAAGACCGCAATCTTGCCGCCCATACCTATAATGAAGAAACGGCTCTAAAAATTGAGGGGCTGATTCGCGATAAATATTTTCCAGCACTCGCGACCTTGCATGAAACGCTCAAGTCTGAGGTCGAATGATGGCATTCGGGCTGACCGACAAGGACATTGAATTGATTCGTTCGGCAATTGAACAACACCGGGAGATTGATGAGGTTCTTGTCTTCGGCTCCCGGGCAATGGGAAATCACAAGGTCGGTTCCGATGTGGATTTGGCGGTTAAAGGTAACGGAGTGAGCCTTCGCACCATTTCCAGCCTATCTTCCCGACTTAACGAGGAAGCTCCTCTTCCCTACCAGTTCGATGTGATCGACTATGCCACCATCGACACCCCTGCCCTGATTGAACATATTGATGTCCATGGCAAGGCGCTGTATCAGCGAAAGGAACGGGCGGAATGATTTTCAGGCAGAATGGTTTTGACTGGCATAAGACGGAAGGGAGTTTCCCTCCAATGGCGTTACCTTTGCGACTTTGCGTCTTTGCGGTCATCGCCTCAGTCCTGCTTGGCTGCACACCGGATCAGGAGCGGGTTGAGTGGCCGGCGTTCGATGGGCAGCGCGCCTATGCCGAGGTGGAGGCGCTGGTTCAGTTTTCCCCGCGCGATGCCGGGACGCCCGGAGGCTGGAAGGCGGCGAAGCATATCCACCAGCGGATGGAGAGCTTCGGCATCGAAACCGACCTCGACACCTTCACCGATATGACGCCGGACGGCGAAAAGACCATGATCAACGTGGTTGGAACCGTGCCGGGAAAGACCCCGCGCTGGATCATTCTGGGTTCCCACTTCGACACGATGCCGGGGATCGACCCCTTCCAGGGCGCGAACGATTCGGGATCGAGCACCGGCATCCTGCTGGAGCTGGCCCGCATGCTTGGGGCATCCCAAACGGTTCCCGAGGTCGGGATCATTTTCGCGTTCTTCGACGGCGAAGAAGGCATTGCCGGCTACATTCCCGGGGATGGCCTGCACGGTAGCCGCCATATGGCCCGGCAGCTGGCCGAAACCGGCGACCACAAGAAAATCGATGCCATGATCCTGCTGGATATGGTCGGCGACAAAGACCTGCATTTCACCGTGCCCTACAATAGTGAACGGAAACTGGTGCAGGAGGTTTTCAAGGCGGCCCAGGCCACCGGGCATCGCGACCGCTTCTCGCTCACCCGCTCCGTGATCACGGACGACCATGTCCCGTTTCTCGAGATCGGCATCCCCGCCATCGACCTGATCGACTTCAAATTCGGTTCCGAACCCGGCCTCAACGACCACTGGCATACGGAGGCCGACAACCTGGGCAACATCAGCGCCGAGAGCCTCGGAATCAGCGGAACCATCACCCTCAAACTACTCGAAAAACTGGCATTTCCCGCAATATCCGATTAATCTAATCATGTTTTAGCCAATTTAATGAAAAGTGGGCTTGCCAGAGCCGATTCAATCCATTTATATCGATAGCTCTTTTATACAAAACCGGAGAAAAATATGGCCGAAGAACTGAAGCATTTGATCGAACAGATCCAAAAAGAAGGGGTTGAGAAAGCCAACAAGGAGGCTGACTCCATCATCTCCAAGGCAAAGGAAAAAGCCGCAAAAATCGTGGCCGAAGCCGAAACCAAGGCCCAGGAAACCCTGAAACGGGCGGAAACCGAATCCGCCGCCTTTGCGGAACGCTCCGTGAAGACCCTCGAACAAGCCGCGCGCGATCTGCTTATCACCGTGGGGCAAGGTTGCGAAAAGGTGGTGACCGCCACCCTCGGCAAGGAAGTCGACAGCGCCCTCTCCACCGACGTGCTCGGGAAAATGATCGCCGACGTGGTTAAGCAGGGAAAGGATGGCGCCACGGTCACGGTTAGCGAAAGCGACAAAGCCGGACTGACCGCCCTGTGCGCCGGCATCGCCAAGGAATCCGGAAAGACGGTCGAACTGGAAGCCAGCTCGGAAATCCTCAGCGGTTTCAAGGTGGTCTTCGAAGGCCAGAACGCTTCGCTCGACTACACGGGCGAAGCGGTGGCCGCAGCACTGGCCGCCTTCCTTCGTCCGGAACTCGCCAAGACCGTCAGCGGCGTTGCCCGCGAACAAATTTCCAAATAACCGGATTCCACGATGGCCTACTATTCACTCGTAGCCAGTTTGCCCAGTCTCCAGATCGGGGACGAACCTCCGTTCACGACGGAGGAATATGTGGACAACTGCGCGCAATGGGTAACGGAACGCGAAACCGAAATCCTGCGCAAGGTCTTGCTGCAGGAGCCGGACATCGCCCCCTGCCCGCTCTGCAAAACCGTCTATGATCTCGAATGCCAGATCCGCAATGCGGTCGCCCGCCAGCGCGGGCAGAAACTAGGCATCGATTTCAAGGAATACCTGCAGCCCCACGACGGCTTCAGCGGACAGATCGAAACCTTTGTGGCCGATGCCATGAACCAGACCGATCCCGTCGAGTTGGAGCAATATCTCGACCGCGGCCGCTGGAAGCTGGCCGAGGAGCTGGTCGGGCAGGACCCCTTCGGTTTCGAAAAGGTGCTGGCCTACGGAATCCAATTGAAAATCGTCGATCGCTGGAACCGCATGGACGTCAGCGCCGGCAAGGAAAAACTTGAGGCCGTCATCACGGCGAACACGGAAAAGGAAGAAAAATCCGACGAATCAGACCACCCGTCTGACCAGACTGATTTCATGGAGAACTGATTATGAGCGCAAACATTGGTAAAATCACCGGGGTGAACGGCAACCTGCTGAAGGTTGAATTCGAGAATCCCGTGATCCAGAACGAAGTGGCCTACGCCTGTGTCGGAACCGGAGACCTGAAACTGAAAGCCGAAGTGATCCGCATCCGCGGCAACAGCGCCGAGCTCCAGGTGTTCGAGGATACCGTGGGACTGAAAGTGGGCGATCCGGTTGAATTCACCGGCGAGCTGCTTTCCGTGGAACTTGGCCCGGGCCTGCTGAGCCAGGTGTTCGACGGCCTGCAAAACCCGCTGCCCCGCCTCGCCGAGGAATGCGGCTTCTTCCTGCAACGCGGCAAATACCTCGATCCCCTTCCCCGCGATACCAAGTGGGCCTACACCCCGAAACTGAACGTGGGCGACACCGTTGTTGCCGGCGACACCATCGGCTCCATTCCCGAAGGCTTGTTCGACCATTGCGTCATGGTTCCTTTCAATGTCCGCGGGAAGTGGACGGTTGAAAGCCTCAAACCCGCCGGCGAATACACCGTGGAAGAAGTGGTTGCCGTCCTGAAAGACGACAAAGGCAACTCCCGCGACTGCAAGATCATGCAGATCTGGCCGGTCAAGATGCCGATCAAATGCTACGCCGAGCGCCTGCGCCCGACCGAATCGATGGCATCCGGCATGCGCACGATCGACACCTTCTTCCCCGTCGCCAAGGGCGGAACCTTCTGCGTTCCGGGTCCGTTCGGCGCCGGCAAGACCGTTCTCCAGCAGATCATGTCGCGCCACGCCGAAGTGGATATCGTGATCATTGCGGCCTGCGGCGAGCGTGCCGGCGAGGTGGTGGAAACCCTCCGCGAGTTCCCGGAACTGACCGACCCGCGCACCGGCAAATCGCTGATGGAGCGCACGCTGATCATCTGCAACACCTCCTCGATGCCGGTGGCCGCCCGCGAAGCGTCCGTATACACCGGCGTGACGCTGGCCGAATACTACCGCCAGATGGGACTCGACGTCCTGCTGCTGGCCGACTCCACCTCCCGCTGGGCGCAGGCCCTGCGCGAAATGTCCGGCCGTCTGGAAGAGATCCCCGGCGAGGAAGCCTTCCCGGCCTACCTCGAATCCGTAATCGCCTCCTTCTACGAACGCGGCGGCGTGGTGAAACTCAACAACGGCGAAACCGGATCGGTCACCATCGGCGGAACCGTTTCCCCGGCCGGCGGCAACTTCGAGGAACCGGTTACCCAGGCCACCCTGAAAGTGGTCGGGGCGTTCCACGGCCTCTCCCGCGCCCGTTCCGACGCCCGCCGCTACCCGGCCATCGACCCGCTCGATTCCTGGAGCAAATACCCATCGGTGGTTGATGTCGACAAGGTTGCCAAGGCCCGCAAGGTGCTGCGCGACGGTTCGGAAGTCGGCCAGATGATGAAGGTGGTCGGCGAGGAAGGCACCTCGATCGACGACTTCGTGCTCTACCTGAAGTCCGAGTACATCGACGCAACCTACCTGCAGCAGAATGCGTTCAACGAAACGGATGCCGCCAACTCGGTCGAGCGCCAGGAATATGTGTTCAACAGGCTGCTCAAGCTCACGGAAACAAAGATGTCGTTCAAGGAAAAGGGCGATGCCCGCTCCTTCTTCCAGCAGCTCACGCAGACCTGCCGCGACTGGAACAACAGCGAATTCCAATCGGATGAATTTAAAAAAATTGAAGAGCAAATGACTAAAGCGCTCGCGGAGGTTTCTGATTATGCAGAATAAAGTCTATCACCGGATTGAACAGATCACCGGCAACGTCATCGTGGTCAAGGCCGACGATGTGATCAACGGGGAGCTGGCGCAGGTCGATTCCGCCGTCGGCGTTTCGCTGGCGCAGGTCATTCGCCTTGAAAATGAAAACGTGTTCCTGCAGGTGTTTGCCGGCGGCCGCGGCATCGGCACCGATGCGAAGGTTCGTTTCCTGGGCCGCACGATGCAGATCCCGTTCTCGGAAAACCTGCTCGGCCGCGTCTTCACCGGCTCCGGCGAACCGCGCGACAACGGCCCCGTGATCGAGGAAAACATGATCGAGATCGGCGGACCTTCGGTCAACCCGGCCAAGCGCATCATTCCGCGCAACATGGTGCGTACCGGCATCCCGATGATCGACGTGTTCAACACGCTGGTGGAATCGCAGAAGCTTCCGATCTTCTCGGTGGCCGGCGAGCCCTACAACGAACTGCTCGCGCAGATCGCCCTGCAGGCGGAGGTGGATGTGATCATCCTCGGCGGCATGGGCCTGAAGCACGACGACTACCTCTTCTTCCGCGACAAGCTGGATGAAAGCGGCGCCCTTTCGCGCTCCGTCATGTTTGTCCACACCGCATCCGACCCGACGGTGGAGTGCCTGCTGGTACCTGATGTTTCATTGGCCGTGGCCGAAAAATATGCGATGGAAGACAAACGCGTGCTCGTGCTCCTGACCGACATGACCAACTTTGCCGACTCGATGAAGGAAGTGGCCATCACGATGGAGCAGATTCCCTCGAACCGCGGCTATCCCGGCGACCTCTACTCGCAGCTGGCGGCCCGATACGAAAAGGCCGTCGACTTCGAAGGCAGCGGATCAATCACCGTCCTGGCCGTGACCACCATGCCGGGCGACGATGTGACGCACCCGGTTCCGGACAACACCGGCTACATTACCGAAGGCCAGTTCTACCTCAAGAACGGGCGCATCGAGCCGTTCGGCTCCCTTTCGCGCCTCAAGCAGCAGGTGAACGACCGCACCCGCGACGACCACCGCACGATCATGGATACCATGATCCAGCTCTACGCGAACTACAAGGAAACGCTCGAGAAGCAGTCGATGGGCTTCCGCATGTCGGGCTGGGACAGCAAGCTGCTGAAGTATGGTGAAAAATTCGAAAGCAGCATGATGGACATCACCGTCAACACCCCGCTCGAAGAAGCGCTCGACAATGGCTGGAAGATCATGGCCGATTGCTTCGAGCCGGCGGAGACCGGTATTGCCTCCAAGTATACGGAAAAATACTGGCCCGCGTAGGGGCGGGTTGCATCCCGCCCATACCCAAAGGCAAACGACATGGCCAAAATCAAACTAACCAAAAACGAGCTCAAGACCCAGCGCGATGCGTTGAAGCGGTTCAGTCGCTACCTGCCGACGCTCCAGCTCAAAAAGCAGCAGCTCCAGATGGAGATGCGGCGTCTCGACGTCGAAATCCTCGAAAAGCGCGACGAGGAGCAGGAGGCACGGGCCCAGCTGAGCTCATGGATCCAGCTCTATTCGGAACCGGTGGATCTCGCACCCTACGCCGAACTGGAGGAGCTCAAGACTTCGCACGGCAACATTGCGGGCGTGAACATTCCAATTCTCGAAAGCTTGGTTTTCAAGCACGTGGTTCCGAACCTGTTCGAGACGGACGCATGGACGGATATCGGCATCGAGACGATGAAGCAGCTGACCCGCCTGCGGGTCGAGCGGCAGATTCTCGAAGAGCAGCACCGGTTGCTCGGCGACGAGCTGCGCACCACGACGCAGCGCGTCAACCTTTTTGAAAAAGTGAAGATTCCGGAAGCCAAGGAAAACATTCGCGTCATCCGCATCTTCATGGGCGACCAGCAGACCGCCGCCGTTGCCCGCTCCAAAATTGCCAAAGGAAAAAGCGCATGATCGTTAAGATGAAAAAACTGACGCTCCTGTGCACCCCGGCCCGGCAGGAGCAGACCCTGGATGCCCTGCGCGACCTGAAGGTGGTTCACGTCGAGCACGTGCAGCCCCCCGATGGGCACGACTTGGAAAAGGCGCGCAACCACCTCGCCCATGTACAACGGGCGCAGGAGGTGTTGAACGCCCAACCGGACGCCGACCCGACCGGCAAGGATCCGGACCAGCTGGTCGACACGGTCTGGGAACTGCTGCACCGGGAAAAGGAACTGAAGGAATCCCTTCAGGCCCTCGAACACGAACACGAGCGAATTGCCCCGTTCGGCGAATTCGATCCACGCGCGTTCAACAAACTCAACCAGAGCGGTGTTGTTGCGAAGCTCTACGAACTACCCACCAAAGATACTCCGGAAGCCCCCGATGGCGTGGCCATCACGGAAATCAGCAGTAGCAAGAACACGATCTATGTGCTGGCCGTTGCCCGCGAGGAATTCACCCTCCCCGCCCACGAGGTGCGCATTCCCGATCAGTCGCATTCCGAACTGCACCGCCATATCGAGAAGACAAAAAAAGCCCTCGAGGCAAATGCCGCCGCATTCCAGAAGTATGCCGGCGATAAAAAGCTGGTTGATGAAATCGTCGACAAAGCGACCGATGAAGTTCGCTACCAGGAAGTGCAAAAGGGCATGGGCGCCCAGGCCTCCATCATCTACCTGCAAGGCTTCTATCCCGTTGACCGTGAAGACGACATTGCCACCGCCGCCGCCGAACATGGCTGGGGCTACACCTTCGAGGAGGTGGGCGACGATGAACAGCCACCCACCCTGCTGCGCAACCCCAAGTGGGTCAAGCCCATCCAGGCCGTGCTCGATGTGATTGGCGTGGTTCCCGGATACAAGGAGCTGGACGTCAGCGCATTGTTCCTGATCTTCCTAAGCATCTTCTTTGCCTTCCTCATCGGCGATGCCGGCTATGGCCTGCTTTTCATTGGCCTCACGGTGTTCGGCAAGGTGAAGAGCAAAGGCAATGCCGCGGCACAGCCGGGGTTGAACCTGTTGCTGATCATGAGCACCTGCTGTGTCATTTTCGGTGCCCTGACGGGCAATTATTTCGGGATCCCGACGGATTCGCTTCCGGCGCCGCTTCAGCTCCTGGTGAGTGACTTCATGACGGGGATGCAGGCCGACACCGGACTTCGCGATGCCAACGTGTCGGCCAACAACATCATGTTCATCTGCTTCGTGATCGGAGCCGTGCATATCACCATCGCCCACACCTGGAACTTCATCCGCAAGATCAACAGTTTCGCCTGCTTGTCGGATCTGGGTTGGATTCTATCCACCTGGGGATTGTTCTTCCTGGTGCTGGAAATGGTGATCGGAGTGGATGCGATTCCGGTACCCATGATGCCGAAGCCGGTTCTGGGCGGCCTGGTGGGCACGGGGGCCGGCCTGATCCTGATCAGCCTGCTGGCTAGCAAGGCCTATTTCGGCCTCGTCACCCTCGCCCTCGACCTGATCAACAACTTCGTCGACATCATTTCATACGTCCGGCTCTATGCGGTAGGTGCGGCTTCGCTGGCCATTGCCGTGGCGTTCAATGAGATGGCGCTTGGAATCGGCTTCAAAGGACTTGGCTCGATCGGGGCGGCGTTAATCCTGTTCCTGGGACACGGCCTGAACATTATTCTTTGCGCAATGGGTATCCTGGTGCACGGCATCCGCCTGAACACCTTGGAATTTTCCGGGCACGCCGGCGTGGAATGGGGTGGAATCCACTACAATCCGTTTAAGAAGAAGAACGAAACTTTAAATTAATTAGAATCGACAATAGGAGGCAATACAATGGACATAACAGCAATAGAAGCAGCTAAGATGGGCGCAGCAATGGCTTTGGGATTCGGAGCAATCGGATCCGCGCTTGGAACGGGAACCGCCGGCATGGCCGGTATCGGCGCATGGAAAAAATGCTACCTGCAGGGCAAGGCCGCTCCCTTCATCCTGCTCGTATTCATCGGTGCTCCGCTGTCGCAGACCATTTACGGCATGCTGCTCATGAACTTCATCCTGAAAGCCGACCCGAGCACGGCGCAGCTGGGCGCGGGCATCATCGGCGGTATCGCCATGGGCATGTCCGCCTGGTACCAGGGCAAGGCCGGCGCCGCCGGTTCCGACGCACTGGCCGAAACCGGACAGGGCTTTGGTAACTACCTCACCGTTCTCGGTATCGTGGAAACCGTCGCCCTCTTCGTGATGATCTTCATCCAGAAGGCGCTCTAGGGTTTTTCAAAAGTCTAGAAATGCAAAACGCCCGCCGCGCAAGCGGCCGGGCGTTTTTTTGATCAAGGTATGTAGTTCCGCCTTTAGGCGGTCATTCCGCAGAGCCGCCTAAAGGCGGAACTACGAACTTTTTTCCCTACCCCCACTTGCCTTTGCCCATGTGGCCTTGCATTTCGGTCATGGAAAGCTTCATCTGGATGTACGATGCGTTCAGGCACTTCTCGAACACGTCCACGCATCCCGGATCGAGGGCATCCTTGATGCCGTCTTCGCAGACCCGCTCGATCTGGCGCGCCAGATCCACCAGCTGCGCGTGCAGGGCATTCGTATGGCGGGAACGCTCGATCAGCGCCGCCGCCTTCTCGTCCAGCGCCGTGAACTTTTCGGCCGGTGCGCCGCATTTCGGGCAGGTGGCACACACCTCGTCGCCGTCATGGATATATCCGCAAACTTCGCATTTCCATTTCTTCATCGTGGTCTCCTTGTACTTGGTTAGGTGAAAAGAATTTTAGATTTAATCCTCCGAAATGCAAGGCGCAGATAAGAAATTTGGAGTGCGCGGGCTGGACCGCGCTTTCAAACACCGGTGCCAAGCCTTTTAAAAGCGCGGTCCAGCCCGCGCGTACTCCAAAGCGGCTACGCCACAATCTAAAAGCGGTGTCGAGCCATCGCACTCCGAAACACTGCTCGCCGGCATGCTCCTCCATATGGAGTGCGCCGGCCCGCAGGGCGACGAAGTCGCTCGACGGCGCTTTTTAATGCCGCGTAACGACTGGACGTTCGGCGGGTTAGCATCCGGCTCCTTTTAAAGCGGTGTCGAGTCGCTGCACCACCCTTCGGGCCACCGCACTCCAAAAGATTGCGCCTCTGATACGGATATGCATAATGCCTACATGAATCTTTCAACCATCACACAAACACTCAACGAGATCGCCCCGCTGAATCTTGCGGAGGAGTGGGACAATGTGGGCTTGCTGATCAATCCGCTGAAGCCGCGGAACGTGAAGAAGGTGCTGCTGACGATCGACCTGACCGAGGCGGTGGCGGACGAAGCCATTGCCGGCAAAACCGACCTGATCGTGGCCTACCACCCGATCCTGTTCCGTCCGGCCAATCGGCTGAATGCTGAAAATGCCTACGACCGCACCGTGATGAAGCTGATCCAGAAAAACATGGCGGTCTATTCCCCGCACACGGCCCTCGATGCGGTGATTGGCGGCGTGAACGACTGGCTGGCCGATGGCGTGGGTGATGGCGAGGTTTCCGTTCTCCAACCGATTCCCGGATCCGATGCCGGCCAAGGACGGCTCGTCGAACTAAGAAAGGCTGTGAAGGTGAAAACGCTTGCCGGTCGCATCAAGCAACATCTGGGGCTGAAAAGCCTGCGGATCGCCGCTCCGGCGGAAGGCGCATCCATTAGCACCATCGCGCTGTGCGCAGGAGCGGGAACTGACGCGTTCAAGGGCATCCAGGCCGACTGCTACCTGACCGGCGAAATGAGCCACCACAACGTGCTGACGGCCACGCTGGGCGGTTCGCACGTCATTCTTTGCGAACATACCAACACCGAACGCGGCTATCTGCCCTCATTCGCAAAGATTCTCAGAAAAGCCCTAGGAGCGGGTGTTGAAATCGTGATTTCCAGCAAGGATGCCGACCCGATTCAGATGGGTTGATTTACAGGACTATTGATAACAGGACTATTTCCTTTTTAAGCGGAAAAAATGGTTCTCCGTATATTGTTATGGTGGGTTGTGCGACTTTGCAGCGAATGGAACCATGAAGACTGTTGGCAAAATTCCAGATGAGCGGCTACCGGGATCTCCTTCACTACGAAATTCTACGGGCACCGAAAAAATAGTCCTGTTATCAATAGTCCTGTTGCATTTCGCCCGCCGGAACGGTTTAATCCCGCACATATTTTCAGAAAGGGATTTACTCTATGGCTAAAAAGAAAAAATCAGCCTACGCCGAAGCGGGCGTGGATATCGATGTAATGATGAATTCGCTCAAGCGGATCGGCAAAAAGGTTAAGGCCACCAATACCTCGGGCGTGGTTAGCGAAATCGGCTCGTTCGGCGGGTTGTTCAAGTCGCCGGGCAAGGAAAGCCTGCTGGTCAGCAGCGTGGACGGCGTCGGCACCAAGCTGAAGGTGGCCAACATGGCCAACAAGCACACCACGGTCGGGCAGGATCTGGTGAACCACTGCGTGAACGATATCCTCGTCCAGGGTGCGGAACCCCTCTTCTTCCTCGACTATCTCGGGGCTGCGGCACTGGATCCCAAAGTGTTCGAAGACGTGGTCGGCGGCTTCTGCAAGGCCTGCAAGGAAAACGGCATGGCCCTGCTTGGCGGCGAAACCGCCGAAATGCCCGGCCTCTACCCGAACGGCGAATACGACCTCGTCGGAACCGTCGTCGGAACCGTTGAGCGCAAGAAGCTCATCACCGGCAAGAAGATCAAAAAAGGCGATGTCCTGATCGGCCTGCCCTCCACCGGCCTGCAGACCAACGGCTATTCCCTCGCCCGCAAGGTGATCTTTGAAACCGCCGGGAAGAAACTCTCCGATCTGGTTCCGGGCACCAAGGTTACCTTTGAGAAAGCCCTGCTGGCCATCCACAAGAGCTACCTGCACCCGGTCAAAGCCGTCATGAAGAAGGTCGACATCCACGGCATGGCGCACATCACCGGCGGCGGGCTCTACGACAACGTGCCGCGCGTACTGCCCGAAAACGTCGATGCGCAGTTCGACCGCTCCACCTGGAAGACTCCGGCCATCTACGAATTCATCGAAGAACAAGGAAAGGTCGACCACGAAGAAATGTACCGCGTCTTCAACATGGGCATCGGCTATGTGCTGATGGTTGGCAAGAAGGACGTCGAACAGACCTTGAAGATCCTGAAGGCGAACAAGCAACGCGCCATCATCGTCGGCGAAGTGGTTGCGGGCTCCGGCAAATCGGTCTTGATTAATTAAGAACCTTCCAGGCTGTTAGAAAACAGGACTATTGATGACAGGACTATTTTGCTCCTGAATAGTCCTGTTATAAATTGTCCTGTAATATTCATATACACTTGAACTGCCGCTTGGAAACGAGCGGCTTTTTTTTATGCAAAGATCCAACCGGTGGTAGACGTATAGGCATTGAACCCTAACCCGGAGGTCATGAATGAAACGGTTCTTTGCCAAGCACGCAAAATCGAGTGCCCTGCTCCTCACGCTATCCATCCATGCCGCCCTGCTGATTGTGGCAACGGGTTTCGTGGCCTTCAAAATCCTGGTTGAGCCGCCCGTCGAATTCCGCCCGGCGCAGTTCGATCGCAAAAGGCCGAATGTACCGCTCAAACTGAAGCCGCCCAAAACACGAACCCCCAAGGCCCCCAAGCCAAGACTCCAGGAGCCGAAACGGATTACAGCAATCAAACCGACGAATGTAATCCTTCCCCGGATGGCCATGATCGGTGTGCCCATGCTCGGCAACACGGACGGAGCCAACGAGGGACTATCGATTGGGTTCGATACGGAATTCAACTTTTTCGATTCGCAGGCCAAGGGGGAAAAGGTTTGCTTCATCGTCCACTTCGGCCCGGCCACCATCGGCAAGACCCCCTACAGCCGAATGACCGGCTATACGATCCGCAAGCGGCTGGAGGACATTGTTGGCCAGCTGCCGGACTATGCGCTGTTCAATGTGGCCTGCTATTGGGCGGGCGACACCTGCGCCATGGCGCCGCAAATGATGCTGGCCAACCCGGCCAACAAGGAAAAGGTGCTCGACTGGATGGAACCCGTTAATCCGCTGGAAGGCAACTACAGCCATTGCTTTGCCTGGAACGATGCGGAAAGCCGCGTACGCTCCGCACGCAACCAGTGGCCCACCCGCGTCGAACCGCTTCCGGGCTATTCGACGAAATGGGCCTACCCCTACGTCGTCCCCGAACCTCTCGAAAAAAAATATCTCGGCAACAAGGGCTTCACGCACTGGGGCCGCGCCGTCGCCTGGTCGATCCTGACCCAGCAGCCGGACACCATCTTTGTGCTGACCACCAACTATATCGACGGTTGGGGCGGCGGCGGGAAAGGTGAACCGGCCAAGATGGTGGCGGGCTACAAAAAGATGATGCTCGATGCCTACGGGCCCGACAAAAAACGCTGGCCCACCATCAACGTCGTGGTGCTCGCCCATGCCGGCAAGGATTCAACCGGAGCCCACAACGTGCTCGATTCCCAGTTCGGCCCCATCGTCCGCGCCTTCCATGGCGACGGCTCCGTCATCGAAGACATTTCCAAGTTCATGAACGATGCGGAAAAGAAGCTGCTTCGGCAGTATGCTTCGGAGCATGGAGAATAATCGCCGCTCCGGCGCCCGGGGAGCGCAGCCCTATTCAAAATAGACGCCGCCCTTTTCCAGGGCCAGGCGCAAGTCCAAGTAGGGCAACGATCTGGAATCGTGGCCATTCAGCGCGCAGAGGGCGGCGGCCGTTCCGCTGGCCTGCCCCTGCCCCATGCAGCTGACCGTGTTGCGGGTCGACATGTGCGCCTTATGGTCGGAGGTGATCATCATCCCGGACACATAGAGGTTGTCCAGCCCCTTCACGCAGAGCGCGCGGTATGGGATGCCGTAGCTTCCGCCGTTGGCGATCTGGAAGCGCGGCGCCATGTCGTGGAATCCATACACGAAGACGTCGTCGTCGAAATGCATGCCATGGATCACGTCCTCGTGCGTGATGTCGTAGTCGCAGGCGACGCAGCGACCGCGGCGGATAACGAGCGAGGGGCTGGTGCGGGTCATGAACGCTTTCTCGAAGCCGGGGATGTGCGCGCGGAACAGCTCGACCCCCTTTTTCATGCGCTTGCGCAATTCCAGCTCGGCCTTCGCCACCGCATCGCGGTCGGTCGGGCTGACCGGCAGCTTCATGTTCATCTTGATGAACATCAGATAGTTGTCCTGCGTGGTGGTCGAGATGGCCGACATGCCGATCTTACGCGCGCCTTTGACGAACTCCTCGGGATAGCCCTGCGAACCCTCGGCGCCGATCCGGATGATGCGCCCCGGCTCGCCGCTACGCACGCCGTAGGCCAGCTGGTGGACGGCGTCGCGGTCGGCCAGGAATTGGTAGTAGCGTTCCAGGTCGACGTTCCCGAGCCCCATGCTGTTGACCACCGCATAGTCGTTGGGTTCGGTATACTCCGCGCCGGCGTGCGCGGCCAGGTCGGCATAGCCGGTGCAGTCGACGAACGACTTGGCATACACCACCTCGCGCCCCGAACGGCTTTCGAGGATCACCCCTTTCACGCGCGGGCCCTCGGTCACCGCGCCCGCGAGGAAGGTGTTCACGCACACGTAGACGCCCGCCTCATCCAGCATTTCGTGCGCGTTCAACTTGTAGAGTTCGGTATCGATCGCCGTGCAGACCGAATCGTACGCATAGTGCTTTTCCATTTCGGCATATCCCGTCGCACCGCCCATGGCCGTCAACCGATCGACCATTTCCGCGGGGATGCCGCGCACCAGTTGCCGCTTTTCAACGCCCGGAAACGCCTTCCAGAGATTATAGAAACTGTGTAGCGCAGTACCGCCCTCGACCGCAACCCCGCCGACATAGCCCTTGCCTTCCACCAGGATGGTTTTGGCGCCGGTCCGCGCCGCGGCGATCGCGGCGATCACGCCCGCCGTGCCGCCCCCCGCCACCACCACATCGAATTCGCGGACGGGCAGTTTTTTGGAGGCTTCGGTGTAGAACCCCGCAACCTCCGTCTTTTCCGGGGCGGCCGTCGCCTGACCGGCCAGCAACCCCAAACCAAGTGATCCGGTCGTCCTATAAAAATCCCTGCGATCCATGCCAGCCCCCTTCAACAATTTCGGTTAGTGGCAAACCGCTCCCTTCCACCCATTGGAACCCGTCCCCCGAGCGAACGGCACAAAGAGCAATGCCAGGATCAAATGGCGTAAAGGAATACGCGGCCCTTGTCAAGAGTCGGCATCCATCGCGGGTCAAGCATGCAACGCCGCATCCCCGGCGCTGTAGACCAGAATGATGTCGCCCGGCAGGTCGATGGTTTCCTGCAGCGAGGGAGCCAACGGTCCATTGGAATCCTCGCTGGACGGTTCGAAACCGGTTGCTCACACGAAAGCGTGATCTGATCTTTCTCCATGTCGTTGATCGCGGGATGGAATTGATGAAGCGATCCCGCGTTGACGCCCCGCCCCGTCAGCTCCCGCGCCATCAGCGATTCGAATTGATTGACACGAAACTTGCTCTCGCCGATGGCGATCACCGCCGTTTTGCCTAACTTACGTTCGGAAAATTCCGGGTTGGTCTACGACGGGTTCTTTCTGGACACGCACGAAGAGAGAAGGCTCGCGCACAGGGCCGCGGTGCTTAACGATAAGATCATCTTGTTCATACTGGATCATTTTTTGATGGATTGACGATGGGCAACCATAGTCCAAGCAACGGTCGCGAAGCGAGGCTTAGCCAAACAAAGCACATGGCACTATTATAGTCGAAAGGAGGATGGTTGGTATACCTCCCATTTTCGACCGGCTCTTTTTCAGCGTGCGCGATATCGATTTGTGCATCCAGCCGGAGGCCTCCCCCTCAAGGAGGAATCATAAAAGAGAGACGATCCATCCCTCTTATTCGACGAGACGGAAGAAGCCGACGTCGTTGGTCGGAAGCAGCGTCCATTCCATCAGGTTGGTTCCATCCGCGATCTGGGGAACTCCAACGGTTTCCCACGTCGTGTTGGTGAGCGAGGAGCTGGACTGCAACGTGTTAGTCGTGCCCGCCTCGCCCAGCGTCGCGATGGTCCAAGCACCGCCCGACGCGGGAAAGAGTTGAAGCATCGGGCCCCCGCCTACGGCCTCCGAGATACCGGGAAGATCGGCGTTCGTGTATAGATCGATGGAGTAAATGGTCGGCGATGTAAAATCAAGATAGGTCACGGCAATCACTGCCGTATCGCCTAATGAACCATGCTCATAGGTATCGAATGCGGCGGGCCTGCCTCTGACATAGTTATCAAATTTTCCAATAACTCTCGCCCAAGTACCACCGCTGATCTGATAAAGCACCGTATCGCCATCGGATTGAGTTACCTGCACCCAGATTTTCCCGCTGCTCACCTGCCTAAGCTCCAACCCGAGGATGGTAACCGAGGCCAGACCGGGAACTACCTGACCAACCTTCGCGATGACGGTGGTGGTGGTGCCGTCAGAGGAAAAAAGCACGATATCCCCTCCGGATCCCACGCCCTTCACGTAGACTGTTCCCTGATCAATTTCCACAGTGTCATGATCAGGAGTGCCGGCATACGTCGTGCCCGCAACCCCCGGCATCGCGTCACCATTGCCGATGATTCGGGTCAAGGTTCCGTCAGAGGCGCGGCGTTGGATGTCATAATCCCCTATCATGCCCGTCGCGAAAGCCAACGACTCACCATCATAATCCAGTATCGAGGCCAAATCGGCGAAGTCCGAATTGTCCAGCCAGAGCTCATTCGGATTGCCCTCCGAGGCGTACCAGATGTTCACCTGTCCCAGCCCCGCATGTTCTAAATAAACGAATCGACCGTCGACATAGTTACCTAAATTAATCCGCTGTTCCGGCGTTGGAGAATCGACCGCCGACAACCCACTAGCAGTGTATGTTTGGCAGGGATAGATCAGAAGGTTGGCCACGGGACAGATCAGAAAACTTCCATCAGGCTTCGATCCCATGTAATCGAACCGTGCGGCCTCAGTGAACTCAGGCTGCGCCTTGACCGCGCAGGTATAAGCCCCGCTATCGTCCACGAAATAGACCCCGTTCCCCCATAAACGATGCATAATGACGACCCCTGCGGAGTTAAGATAGATCTCCGATCCACTGGAAAACCTGGGAATTTCCGGCGCCCCTTGCGGCAATGAACCTCCGACCCATATCCGACGAAAATCCTTTCCACCGAACGACGGATTTTGGGCCGAAACCTCAATCGATAGAAGGACTGCGAGAACGGGGTAAACCATGAACTGTTTCATTGCACGTCTCCTTTTGAAGGTTGGGTATATACCTTTTCACCTAGGAGTTAGCATAATCGGCCCCACCGGAACTATCCATGAGTATTATGATATTTATTCTAGTATTTAATACTATGAACATGGGGATTTCCGCCCGTGGAGACCAAGCGATGGGCACGCGGCCTTTTCGGGTGCGATGGTGACGGCGAAGCGGCTGTTGGATTCGGAGACAGCTTTGCCGTATAACAAGTTCATAGAGAACGCCTTCTTAATGTCGTCGATCTGACCGATGAAGGAAACGAGCGATGACAGAGGTATTGATTACCGCCCCCCCGTCCCGCCCTGGGAAGGAATCAATCCATCGTGCGGCAAAACTCGATGTCGGTGTTGTCGAACGTGAGCTTGCCAAGGCGCAGGCGGACGGTTTTCTCGCGCCCGGTCGGGTGCAGCAGGTCTTCGAGCATCAGCCGCCCCTCGAACTCCTCGGGCCAGCCGACCAGGCGTAGGCGGACTTTGCGGTTGAGCGCGATGCCGAAGCGCTCGTTCAGCATACGGATCGCCTCCGCCTGCTCCGACTCAAATGCGCTCCAGCCCTTTTCCTCCACAACAACGGGAAACTCCAGCAGGCTGTCCGCCGAAAAATCAAAGTCCAATTGAGCATCATCATGCATCATTTCATCGCAACTCCCACAGCATCTTCCCCACCAGCCGTCTCCGGGTAGTCCCGCTCGAACACCTCGGCCACTTCGATTTCGTGCAGCAGGATCGGCAACGCCTCCTCCCAGTTTTCACGCACGGTCTGCAAGGCGCTTTCATTCACGCCATGCCGAATTTCGCACAAGCGCTGAAGCGCCCCGTCCAATGTCATCTTTTCCATATTTTCCCCGACTCCGATTCCAACGGCTTGAACAAATCATCGAGGTCGGCTTCGCCCCATTTGGCGAGCGCCTCCTTCTGGTCGCCGAGCAGTCCGTCGATCAACCCTCTTTTCCTTTCCTGCATCTCGAGGATGGTTTCCTCGACGGTGCCGGAGGCAATGAACTTGTAGACAAAGACCGGCTTGTCCTGCCCAATGCGGTAGGCCCGGTCGGTCGCCTGGCTCTCCGCCGCCGGGTTCCACCACGGATCAAAATGAATGACGGTATCGGCGGCAGTGAGGTTGAGTCCCGTTCCGCCCGCCTTGAGGCTGATCAGAAACACCGGCACCTTCCCCGCCTGGAAATCGGCGACGGGCGTCTTGCGATCCTTCGTGCTGCCCGTAATCTTGACGTAGTCCACGCCGTGTTCCTTGAGCGTGTCCTCGATCAGCTTGAGCATGGAGGTGAACTGCGAAAAGATCAGCACGCGGCGGCCTTCCGGAACCATCTCGTGCAGCATTTCGCGAAGGGCTTCGAGCTTGGCGGATTCAAAAATATCCCGGGCAGATTCGAGCTTGAGCAGCTGCGGATGGCAGCAGACCTGCCGCATTTTCAGCAACGCATCCAAAACAATGATGTGCGAGCGTGCCAGCCCCTTGCCCTTGACGGCCTCGCGCACGCGGTCTTCGGATGCGGCGCGGACGGTTTCGTAGAGTTCCTTCTGCGCCAGCGTCAGCTCAATGCGGTGGATCATTTCCGTTTTAGGCGGCAGCTCCTTGACCACCTCGTCCTTGGTGCGGCGCAGCGTGAACGGAGCAATCCGCCGCGCCAGCACGCCGCGCACCACGCCGTTGCCCGCCCGTTCTATCGGCCATCGGAAATATCGGCGGAATACGCCGTGCGTTCCGAGCAGCCCCGGCATCACGAAGGAGAAGAGCGACCACAGCTCGTCGAGGTTGTTTTCCAGCGGCGTCCCCGTCAGCGCGATGCGCTGGTGCGCATCGAACAGGCGGACGATGCGCGCGGCAATCGTCTTGTGGTTGCGGATAAACTGCGCCTCGTCGAGAATCAGCAAATGGAAACGATGCTTAAGCAGTTCCTCGCCGTCGCGCGCCAGCAGCGGATAGGAGGTGACAATCAGATCATGGTTCGCGAAATCCTCGAAATGGTCGGCGCGTCCCGCGCCATGCGAAACATGAACGTTGAGCGACGGGGCAAACTTTTTTGCCTCGGCCTCCCAGTTGTAGAGCACGCTGGTCGGTGCCACGATCAGGCACGGGGCATCCATCCGCCCGGCCTGCTTTTCCACCAGAATATGCGCGAGCGCCTGCACGGTTTTACCCAGCCCCATGTCGTCGGCCAGCACGGCGCCGAAGCCCGCATCGCGCAGGAGTTGAAGCCAATTGAGCCCTTGCCGCTGATAGTCGCGCAGGTCGGCCTTCAACGCGCGCGGTTTGCGCACCTTGGGGGCATCGGTCACCAGGGCCAACCGCGCCGCCTTTTCCTTGAGCACCTCGGGCAGCTCCGCCTGGAAATCCTCCAGGTCCCGCAGACGCGCCAGCTCCATGGCGCGGATCCATGGTATTTCGACCGACTCGCCGCCGGCCTTCAGCGCATCCTTGTCGAGCAGCTCCAGCAGCGAGGCCGTCAGCAGGTCGATGCGCTCCGGCGGGATCGACACCCGCCGCCCGTCGTCGAGCAGCAAATAGTCCAGCGGCTTACCGCCGTGCAGCCGTTCCAGCAAAAACGGAAGAATGTTGATGCGCCGGTTGGACAGTTCGAAACCAACCTTCGCATGGAACGACCCACCGGCGGTTTCCTCCAGATCGACGTACCAGCCTTCCGGCGAATGGACTGAAAGCTCGAACGAGGCATCCATCTCGATCCGCCAGCCCTGCGCCTCCAGGACCGGAAGGGTCAGCTCGACAAACAGCAACCATTCCTGCTCCGTCCTGCAGCTTTTCCAACCGCTGCGCGGATCGGATTTGTCGACCCAATGATACACCTTCGTCAGGTTCTGCAGCGGCGGCAGATCCAGCAAAGCCGATAGCTTCAGCTCGGCATCGCGGTTGCGACGCACCTTTTCCCCGCCGCAATCGATCAGTGCCTTGGGGTGATCGGGCGGAATGCGGACGCCGTCGTATTCAAACTCCAGCCGAAGACAATGCACCGGACCGGTCGTCCCGGCATAGAAATAGTTCTTCGCGAACCGCTCCGTTGGCAGCGATAAAAGCGAAAGCACCCCAAACGGAGTGCCCTGCTTCTCGGCTACGGCCTCTAAGCAGAAATCTTCCATCTCAAGAATGAGGGACGCTCGTTCTACCTTAAACGCCCAGCAGCGTTTCCTTGAACGGCTTCACAAGGGCATCCAGCCCAACGTCAACCGCCCCGGCGATTTTGAGCGTTTTCTCTTCCACAACCGTTCCAATCTTCGCGATCGGCAGGCCGGCGAAGAGGGCTTCGAGTTCGGCGGCCTTTTCGGGCGCAACCGTCACAACAAAGCGGCTGTTGGATTCCGAGAAGAGCGCCGTCGCGGCATCGAGGCCCAAACCAGAGAGATCGACATCCGCACCGAGCTGCCCGCCGATGGCGGTCAGCGCGAGCGAAACGGCCAGGCCGCCCTTGCTCGGGGTCGTTGCGGATTTCAGCAGGCCGGCATCCGTGGCCTTGTTCATCGCCGCATAGATTTTGAGCGCCTTGCCGGCATCCACCGCCGGAACGGTTCCGCCATAGTTCATCGGAGCGCCCTGCTCTTCCGCCAGAAGGCGGTAGTAGGCCGACGCACCGAGTTCATCCTTGGTGTCGCCGATTACATAGATTTCATCCCCGGCATTCTTCAACGGCATGGTGACCGCCTTCTTCACATCGTCGATCTGACCGATGGAGGAAACGAGTAATGTCGGAGGTATTGATATTTTCTTTCCACCCCGTGTGGAGTCGTTCTTACAGGAGTCCTTACCCGAGACCGCTGGCGTTTTATACGCAGTTGTTAAATCGTAGAGTGCTTTGTTCGAACGGACCAGCTGCGCCATCTTGTAGGCGCCGTCGGGCGTTTTGTCCGACTCGACCGGATCCGGCCAGCAATAGTTGTCGAGAATCGCAATACGGTTCAGATCGCCGCCCACGGCAATGACGCGGCGAACCGCTTCGTCGATCACGGAGGTGGTCATGTCGTAGGTGTCGATGTCCGAGAACCAGGGATTGATGCCTTCGGCCAGCACCGCGCCGCGATCGTTGTTGTATTCCACACGCATCATGGTGGCATCGGACGGAACGTCGGCGTTGACGCCGACGTAGGGCTTCACGACGGAGAGGCCTTTGACTTCGCCATCGTAGATGCGGCTCTTGTATTCGCGGGAGCAAATGTTCAGATCGCCCATCAGCTTGGCGAGGGTGCCGGAATAGTCGGACTGCGCTACAACGGCCGGCGACGGAACTTCGGGCTTTTTCCAAACGCCGGGCATCACGAGGGTCGGGCAACCGGTTTCGTAGAGGAAATCCATGTCGAGGCTGGCGATAACCTTGCCGTCCTGCTTGACGGTGAAATAGCCGGAATCGTTGTACTTGCCCATGAAGGCCACTTCGACATCGCGTTGCTTGGCGAGGGCTTCGAACGCTTCGCGCTTTTCGGGTTGGACGGCGAGGGTCATGCGTTCCTGCGCCTCGGAAACAAGCACTTCCCAAGGCTGGAGGCCTTCATATTTCAGCGGCGCGCCGGCGAGGTCGCATTCGCAACCGCCGGAATATTTGCCCATCTCGCCGAACGAGCAGGAGATGCCGCCCGCGCCGTTGTCGGTGATGCAGCGGAAGAGCCCGAGGTCGCGCGCCTCGATCAGGAATTCGTAAAGCTTGCGCTGGGTCAGCGGGTCGCCGATCTGCACGGCCTGCGCCGGCGATTCGGTGCGGAGCTCTTCCGAGGAAAACGTTGCGCCGTGGATGCCGTCCTTGCCGATGCGTCCGCCGCACATCACTGTCCAGTCGCCCACTTCAATCTCTTTGCGCTCGGACGGGCCGCCGGTGACCTCCACCGGAATCGTGCCCATCGTGCCGCAGTAGACCAGCGGCTTGCCGAGGAAGCGCTCGTCGAAACATTCGAAGCCACGGCTATAGGGAATGCCGGACTGGTTGCCGCCGTCGATCACACCTTCATGGACGCCGTCGCGGATGCGGCGCGGATGCATCAGTCCTTCGGGGATTTCCTTGTCGTAGAACGGCGAGCCGAGGCAGTAGCCCCACACATTGGAAACCAGCGCCGCGCCCATGCCGGTGCCGAGCGGGTCGCGGTTGACGCCCACGATGCCGGTCATCGAACCGCCGTAGGGATCGAGCGCGGAGGGCGAGTTGTGCGTTTCCACCTTGTAGACCAGGTGGATGTCTTCGTTGAATTTCACGATGCCCGCGTTGTCGGTGAAAACCGAAACCAGCCAATCGATCGACTCCTCGATCTTCTTGGTGGAGGCCTTGACGTAGGTTTTGTAGAGCGAGTTGATCGTTTCGGTTTCGCCGGTCTCTTCGTCCTTGTAGTTGACGGTTCCGGCAAAAATCTTGTGCGAGCAGTGCTCCGACCAGGTCTGGGCGATGCACTCGAGTTCGACATCGGTCGGCCATTCCGGCAGATCCAACTCGGCGCGGTGCGCCTTGACGTCGTCGCGCAGGTAGTGGTTGCGGATGGTGCGCATCTCTTCGAGCGAGAGCGACAGGATGCCATCGGAAGAAATCTTCATCAGCGCGGCATCGTCGTCCGGCAGCTCAATGGTGTTGACCTTGATTTCGGGATGATCGTCGAAGATCGGCGCGGTAATGTCCGGCTCGGCGGCCAGCCACTCCTCTTTGGAGTAGACGGCGATGGTCTGGATGAGGGTATTGGCCAGAAGGTCTTTGCCCAGATGCTCCACGTCCGCACGGCTAAGGTCGCCGGAGAGAAAATACTGGAGACAGGTGTAGACCTGCTCCTCCCATTCGAGTTCGCGGCCCACTTCGTCTTTCAGCGCTCCGCGGGCGGTGCGCCCCACGTTGTCGGTCACACCGGGCTTGAACCCAACCTCGAGCATCCAGTCGAACGATTCGGGGGCGGGCAGGCGTCCCATCGCGGACTCGGCCACGACCGGATCGGCAAAGGCGTTCTGGATTTCGGCGGCCTTGGCGGCGTCGATATTGGCGACCACTTTGTAGACGTCGCGCGTACGGCATTCCGCAATCGCCATTTTGAGGGCCCCCTCCGCCCGATGGATCACGCCACGTCCTCGCGCGTCCGGCACGCCATCCTTCAAACCGATTTCAATACGATAAATCATGCTTCAACTCCACCCGATTAGGTTCTCTTTCAAGTAAAACGGGGACAATAGCCGTTCGCGCGGGCGGGTTAAACACAGAAATGAAAAATCCCGCCCCCAACGGACGGGATTCGCAAACCCAGGCAGTTCCCGGACGGAAAAACTGACGGCCGTCAGTTTTTCCGTCCGGACCGGGGGAGCCTAACGGCCACCGAGGAGGTTGCCGACGACGCCAAGCACGGAACCTTCGCCCTGGCGCTCGCCGCCGGCCTGCTGCGGGGCATGCTCGATGATGCGGTCGGCCAGGCGGGAGAACGGCAGGCTCTGGAGGAAGATGGCACCCGTTCCGCGCAGGGTGGCGAGGAATAGGCCCTCGCCGCCGAAAAAGGCGGATTTCAGACCAACGCCCTCGATGCTGTATTCGATTCCGGGGGTGAATCCGACGATGCAACCGGTGTCGACCTTGAGCACGCCGTTGTCCAACTCCTTCCTAACCACCGTTCCGCCGGCATGGAGAAAGGCCATGCCATCGCCCTTCAGACGCTGGAGAATGAAACCTTCGCCGCCAAAGAAACCGGCCCCGAACTTTTTCGTGAAGGCGATGCCGATCGACGTGCCTTTGGCCGCGCAAAGAAACGCATCCTTTTGGCAGAGGATTTCCCCGCCGCAGTCGGCGAGGTTGAGCGGCACGATCTTGCCGGGATAGGGCGCGGCGAACGCGATGCGCTTTTTGCCCTGCCCGACATTCGTGAAGTGCGTCATGAACAGGCTCTCGCCCGTGAGTGCGCGCTTGCCCGCGCCGAGCAACTTGCCAAACATGCTTTCGTTGGCCTCGGAACCATCGCCCATCTTGGCTTCGAACGAGATTCCATCATCCATCCAGTTCATCGCACCGGCTTCGGCCACCACGGTTTCCGCCGGATCGAGCTCCACCTCGACGGTTTGCAGGTCGTCGCCGAGGATTTCGTAGTCTAGTTCATGGCACTTCATGGTTGATCCTCCCTATTGAACCGGCATGCCCTGCTGTTGCTGCTGCATTTGCTGCATCTGCATCATCATGCCGATCTGGCCGAGTTTGGCGATGAGATCGCCGGGAATATTGATGCTCCACATCACGCGGCCATCCTGCCGGAAGCCGGCGGAAGTGATCGGGTCGACTCCTTGCATCAGGGCAATCACCTGTGGAGCAAATGGCGACTGGGCATCATCCGGCATGAAGGCGGAAATCATTTCCATGTATCGGGCGACATCCCAATCCAGATAGTAGAATCCGCCCTCGGGATATACCTTGCGAGCCTTGACCGTTGAAACCGTTGCGGCGTTGTCTTTCACCCGGTCGATCACGCCTTCAATCTTGGTTCCGCCCATGGTGTAGAGCATCAGCCCGTCGAAGATGGCAATGTCGTAGCCCATGTTATCCATCTTCAGGGCCTCCATCTGCTTTTTCTGCTCCGCCATCATTTCCTCCAAAGAAATATCCATTTCGAGGTGGTGGATCTTGATGCCCTTGTGCTCACGGACGTTTTCCTTGAAGACGAGCTTCATCGGCATCCCCATGCTTTCATAGAGCTTCATGAAAGGTTCCATATCCTTGACCATGGATTTGAGCAGGGCCAGCGAGGCGGCTTCGTCGTTGACTTCAAGCAGGTAGTTTACGCTCATGCCGGCATCGGCATCGAAATCGAAGGTTTCGCATCCGGCACCGGAGTAGAGCTTCATCCACTTGGTCATGATTCCATTGAGTGAGGCGACATCGACCTCCTTGATCTGCATGGTTTTGAACAGGTTTTCGGTTTCGGCCATGATGAAATCGGACAAAGCCGCCGGGTTCGCCATCATGAAGTCCACCAGCACCATGCCGTCGCCAAACAATCCGGACTGAACCTTGGGGTTGCCCTTGGGGGCACTCGGGGAATCGACCAGCTTGGCCAGCGCCGTCCCCGCCATTGGAACAAAGGTTTCATTGATTTTCACTGATCCGCCCTGAGGGGCCAGCACCACCTCGCCGGATTTGCACTGGCTGCTCATCGACAACAGCACCCGCAGCTCGCCTTCGAGGATCTTTGCGGTGGTCGCGGCGGAATTGGTGGAGGCGCCTGGAGCCTCCATCATGCTGGCGCCCAACAGGGCCGGCATGGATTGCAGGAAACCCTGGATGAGTTCGTTGTTGCGTTCGATGATCGCCGCCGGCTGGGCCGCGATACGCAGTGTCGGGCTGCGCTTGGCGAGCAACTTCGCCTGCACGCGCCCGGAGAGGCCGGCTCCTTTGGCCACCTGCTCCTCGGATCCTCCGAGCACCAGCAATCCGTTGGAATACGTTGATGCCATACCCTTTTGGGTGGCGATGCCGGCATAGGCCGCCGACTGGGCTTCCGCCACTTCGATGACGGCAAAAATATTGGTGGTGTCGAGTGCGACAATCGCCAGCCCCTTGCCCGGGGCGATGCCGGCAAGCCCCGGATCGCCCAGCTGCATGCCGAGCAGATTCTTGAGCATCATGCCATTCATCATTGGAGAGCTTTGCGCCGCCACCAAACCGAATTCGTCGATGAAGCCGTGCACGTCCGATACGGTGACCGACAACATGGCCTCCGGCATTATGGCTGGTTTCTCAATGACCGGTGCCGCCTGCACCGAAACAATCGCGACGCATGCGATCGCCGCCAAACACATCTGTTTAATCTTCATGGTTTTCTCCTGGTTGCCGAACATGATTTACAAACCGCGCCCTTGGCACCACTACAAAACAGTCCTCTGTTTGTAAGGCCGGGCAAAGCGCAAACAATGCCGTGAGTTTTGCACCTAGGCAAAACAAGGGCAAAGCATTTCCGGATGTTTTAGAAATTGCTCTCCATCATGGGACGGTAGGTCAGGTCGTGCACCACCACGTCGTCCGGCGCAGTGATGCAGTGGACGATCATTTTCGCGGCCGATACGGGGGAGAGGTATTCCGGTCGCTCTTCGGGCCGGAAGTCGGTGTCGGTTCCGCCTGGATAGACGGCGGTCACCTTCACGTTCTTTTCGCGGCCTTCCTTGATCAGGCACTTGGTGAATCCCATGAAACCATATTTCATGGTGGAATAAATGGAATAGTTCGGCTGCGAGGTTTTGGCGATGGTGCTGACCACATTCACGATATGTCCGGCCCCGCGGTTGCCCATCTCCTTAAGCGCCTCGCGGCTCAGCAGCATCGGTGCGCGCAGGTTGACGGCATATTGCAGCTCCCAGTCGTCCAGTCCGATTTCGGACACGGGTGCCTTGACGTGGTTGAGCCCCGCATTGTTGACCAGCACATCCACCTGTCCCAGGGCGGCCTGCGCCTTGGCATAGATTTCGACCACCTGGGCGGGCTCGGTCAGATCGGCCGTTTCGCCCAGGCATCCGGTTTCCGATTTCAAGGCCTCCAGCAACGCGGTATCGCGCCCGGTTCCGAACACCGAATACCCAAGCGCCGTCATTTGCCTGACTAGTTCCCTACCAATTCCGCGCGTCGCGCCCGTCACCAATGCTGTCCGTGCCATCTATTTTCCTTTCAACTCGAATTCAATCTATAGGGAATCGACTTTAATGGTCATTCCTTCACCTTCATAGCCACCGGCAAAGCCGTTTCATCCGGGACTGCCGGAGAGAACGCAAGCACCTTCCGGCCGTCGGCGTTGAACAAGCGAAGCTCTTCGCCAACAATCTTATAGGAAGCAGCCTGCTCCAGCGCACCCAGGAATTGCAGCTCCTGATCCATCAGTTTCTGCGGGGCCGCCATCATGTTGCTGGCCGTCTTGCCCATCTTGATGGAAGAGCCCGTCAGTACATAGCCGCCCGAAAAACGGTTAACGCCTCCGCTTCCCGTAACCGTGCCATTTTCAAAACGCACAAAAACCTTCGATCTGGAAATACGGCCAACCAGCTCCCAGGTCGTCCCCTCCAGGGCGATCCCGGCGGGGGTTTTCGAAACCACCTCGATCAGTTCATGGATATATCTGGAGCCATCGACTGGAACGGTCACGCGCTCGATCACGCGGACGCGCAGCTTGTATTCATAGCCGGACACATAGTCGAAGCCATGGATCGGACTCGAAAACATTTGATAGTCGGACTCCGGCGACTGCTTCACCATCAGGCAGGTCATCGGCCCAACACCGACGCAATCCGCCATGGCCGGCCCCACATAGAAGGTCTGGGTTTTCCCGATCCCCGGACCAAACGTCGAGCACGACGACAGCAAGGCCACCGCGCAACCACCAACCACACCTAGCGCATTCATCCTGTTCATACCGGTCTCCATCTTTGGAAACGGGAAGAATGGGCGCGATGCCCCGATCTTTCAACCGGAGAGTTGCCCAAACTGCCCCCCCCGGAGGCTCGGCCAAGAAAACCCGGCAACAGGCTTGCATCGCCGCGTACCTTGCATTACAAGGTAGTCAGTGGCGAGGGAACCAACCATGGACTTTTTCGACAATTGGACGGTGCAGGTGCGCAAGGGGTTGCTGGAACTCTGCATCCTCAATCTATTGCTCGAAGGCGAGCAATATGGCTACGACATCATCCGAAAGGTGCTGGAGGTTCCCGGCTTCGGCATCACCGAAGGCACCCTCTATCCCCTGCTCTCGCGCCTCCGCCTGCAAGGGCTTGTGCAGACCCGGCTGGTTGAATCCAGCTCCGGACCGGCCCGAAAATACTACGCCCTCACCGCCAAGGGCCGTAAAACCGCTTCCATCATGAACGAACATCTTCAGGAAATCCTCAACGGCCTCCGCTCGATGGACGGAACGGATGAAAGGTAAGCCCCATGGAATGGACAGAAACAGCAACCCGGGAACTTGAAGGCATCCTCGACCAACTGCGGGCATCGCTCGACCCGCAGGAGGTGGACATCGACGAAGTCGCCGACGACATCCAAACCCGCATCGAGGCCGAGCTGGCGACCGGCACCAGCCGTGTCATCACTGCCGACAGCGTCCGGGCCGCCGCCGCGAGAATCGGCGTCCAGGAGATGGTTCCCGACCAAAAGAAAACGGAATTCGTGCAGGCCCTCGAAAAGCCGAAGCGCATCCGCAAAGGCATTGCCACGGGTTGGTTCTGGTTCACCGGCATTATCCTGCCGCTCGTTGCACTGGGCACCGAGGCCATCGCGCACCTTTGCCTGGATGCGGGACTGGTCGATCCCATCCCCACTCCGTTCCACGCCTTGCTGATCGCCGTGGTTCCGCTGACCAACCTACTCGGTTGGCTCACGATTCGGAAAAAGAAAGCCATTCCGGAAAAGTGGCTTGGCCTATTGGCAGGAATCGCCGTTGCCGTTGCAGCCTACAATACATTGTTGTTTGCCACCCTCACCCCGTTCGCGATCATGGGCTTTGCGGCGATCATTTATTTCGGCATCGGCCTGCTTTGCTTTCTGCCGCTCTCCCCCTTGCTCAGCCTCGCCGCCACCTTCCGGATGTGGGTGCTGCTGAAGCGACACTTCGGGCAGCGACTGCAGTATTTCAGAAACGGAATCCTGATCGGCCTTTCCGCCATTTTGCTTTGCTCCGCCCCGATGTACCTCACCAAGATCGGCCTGACCCTGGCGGCCTCCGACCAGCCCGGAACGCAACTCAAAGGCATCAGGTTGCTGCGCATGGCGGGCGACGAGGTGCTCATGAACCGTGCCTGCTACTGGGGCGCCAACATGCCGACTGACCCGATCTCCTGGTTGATCAACGGCGGCAAACGGGTTAAACCCGACCAGGCGCGCGATATCTACTACCGCGTCACCGGTTCCGCCTTCAACACCGTCGCCTCCCCCACGCTCGGCCTGCGCTCCCGGCGCAATCCCGGCGAAGAGTTCGACTGGGATCCCGAACAGGGCGGCGATGTGGTGGCCGGCCGGTTGAAAGGGCTCTCGCTCACCGATTCGCGTATGGATGGTGTGGTGGACGAGGATGCCGCAACCGCCTACATTGAATGGACGATGGTGTTCCAAAACGACTGGAAGCGCGAGCGCGAAGCCCGTGCCCAAATCGCCCTCCCCCCCGGCGCGGTGGTCTCGCGCCTGACGCTGTGGATCGATGGCGAGGAACGCGAGGCCGCGTTCGGCGGGCGCTCGCAGGTCAAGCAGGCCTACAAGAAGGTGGTGCGCCGCCGGCGCGATCCCGTGCTGGTGACCACCAGCGGCCCCGACCGAGTCCTGATGCAGTGCTATCCCGTCCCCGCCAGCGGCGACATGAAGATCCGCATCGGCATCACCGCCCCGCTCGCGCTGCTCTCGGAGAGCGAACGCGCGCTGCGCCTGCCGCACCTGCACGAACGCAACTTCCGCATCCCGGAAAGCACCGCCCACGCGGTTTGGCTCAAGGGGGGCGAATCCCTCTTTTCCGAAACCGATGCACTGGGCGCCCTGCCGAACGGCTCGCTGTTCGGAGATATTCCCGATCTGCTCCTCAACGGGGAAGCAGGCGTTGTTAAAGGAGCCAGCAACGTCAAAACCAGCTGGGCCGCCAGCAACGGGGATTCGGTGGTTCAGCAAATCCAACCCAGGCAAAACCACCGTCCCGACCATATTGCCATTGTCATCGATGGCTCCGTCGGCATGAAAGCGCACCGAATGGAAATTGCCTCCGCCCTCGAAGCGCTTCCGCGCGATGTCCCCGTGTCCATTCTACTTTCCAGCGACGAGCCGGTCGAACTTGCCCGGGCGCAGTTGCTGACCAACGGCAAACTGCAGGTGTTGAAAAAGCAGATCCAAACCCTGAAGACCACGGGCGGACAGGACAACGGCCCCGCATTGCGGGACGTCTGGAAAATACCCTATACCGGCAACCGTACCGCGATCGTCTGGGTGCATGGCCCGCAACCCTGGAAGCTTAATTCCGGAGAACCGCTACGGCAGGTCATGGAACGGCAAAAACAAGTGGAGCTGATCGACTTCCAGATCGGACACGGCCCGCACCGGCTGGCCGAGCAGCTGGGCGACCTGCCCGGCTTCCGCGCCGCCCCCCGCTTCGCCGACACCGAAAGCGACTTGAAGGATCTGTTCCGCTCGCTCTCCAACGGCCAAACGGTATGGGAAGCCAAGCGCTTCCATGCCGAAGAGCAACCGGCCGACGCGAAGCCGGCGACCGATCATCTGGTGCGGCTTTTTGCATGGGACCGGATCCGCGCGGATCTCGCCGACGGAATCCCCGGAAACGAAGAAGCGCTGCGGCTGGCCCTGAAGCACCACCTCGTCACGCCGGTGAGCGGAGCGGTGGTGCTTGAAACGAAACAACAGTTCGACGAAGCCAACCTTAAGCCGGTCAGCAGCTCCGATGTGCCCAGCGTCCCCGAACCGGGAACGCTAGTCCTCTTCGCCATGGCCGCGCTGCTGGTCTTCTACGGCCGCCGAATCGTCCGGCGCATCAGGATTGCCCTGCACATCTAGTCGTATTTCTTACGGCGTTCGGGGCGTCCGCCGCCTTGGCGGTTGCCGCCACCACCGGAACGGGCACCTTGGCCACCCTGGCCGCCCCCGCCCGGACCGCCTGCGGCGCGGAGGCTTACCGGGCGGCCGTCTAGCGAGAGGTTTTGCATGCCTTTGCGCAGCGTGTTGGCGGCTTCCTTCGAAACTTCGAAAAAGGAGGTGTCGCGCCCCAGATCAATCGCGCCGATCTGATTCGACTTGATGCCGCTGTTTTCGCAGACGAGCCGGACAATCGCCCCGGCATTGACACCG
Organism: Pontiella desulfatans; assembly: GCF_900890425.1. Taxonomy (NCBI): domain Bacteria; kingdom Pseudomonadati; phylum Kiritimatiellota; class Kiritimatiellia; order Kiritimatiellales; family Pontiellaceae; genus Pontiella; species Pontiella desulfatans. The sequence continues at coordinate 3,304,703 of NZ_CAAHFG010000001.1, forward strand.
TGCACCCGGCCGACGTTGATCGAGAACCCCTTGGTATCGTAGGCCTGCATGCGGTGGTTGCGCTTGGAATTTTCCGAACGCTGCTGCCCCGGTTGGCGCTCGCGGCGCGGCTTCGACTTGGCATTGAGATCCTCGGCGTTGCGGTAGTAGTCGAGGAAATGGTTGAACTCAACCGCAACGAAGCGCTTGATGATTTCCTTCTTGTCGAGGTGGCAGAGCGCCTCGTAGGCCGGTGGAAGATAATCCGCAATCTCTTCTTCCTTCACATCGACCTCGACCACGCGATGGATCAGCGCGAGCAACTGGTTTTCGCAGATGGCCCGGGCGTCCGGAATCTTTTCCAACTTGATCGTAATGTTGTTGCGGCGCTCCAGCTCGACGATGCGGCGACGCTCGTGCATGTTGATCAGCGCAATCGAAACACCGGACTTGCCGGCACGGGCCGTGCGGCCGCTGCGGTGCGTGTAGGCCGCAACTTCGTCCGAAAGCTTATAGTGGATCACGTGCGTGATGTCGTTGACGTCGATGCCGCGGGCGGCGACATCGGTTGCCACCAGCACCTGCACCGCTTTCTGGCGGAACTTGCGCATCACGGTGTCGCGCTGCGCCTGCGACAGTTCGCCGTGCAGCGCCTCGGCGGAATAGCCGTCGGCCATCAGCTTTTCGGCCACCGTCTGCGTTTCGGCACGCGTGCGGCAGAAAATCAGGCCATAGATTTCGGGCAGGTAGTCGAGGATGCGCTTGACCGCCGGGTAGCGATCCTTTTCGTGGACCATGAAGCAAAAGTGCTCGATGTTCGCGGCCGCTTCGTTGCGGCCACCGACGGAAACCTCGACCGGGTCGGTCTGGTAGTTCTGCGCAATGCGCGCCACGCCCTTGGCCATGGTGGCCGAGAACAGCCAGGTAACACGATCTTCCGGTGCCTTTTCCAGGATGGCGTCCAGCTCATCCTTGAAGCCCATATTGAGCATTTCATCCGCTTCGTCCAAAACGACTACGGAAACCTGATCGAGTTTTGCCGCGCGGCGTTCGATCAGGTCGAGCAGGCGACCGGGAGTCGCTACAATGATTTGTGTGCCGCGTTTAAGATCGCGGATCTGTGTGGCAATGTTCGAACCGCCATAAACCGCCGTGATCTGCAGCCCCGGGCGATGCCGGGCGAATTTTTTCAGGTCGTCGGCGATCTGCAGGCAGAGCTCGCGGGTCGGCGAAAGGATAATGCCCTGCGGCATGCCGTTGTCGGGATCCACCCGTTCCAGCAGCGGCAGACCGAATGCGGCGGTCTTGCCGGTACCGGTCGAAGCCAGGCCAACAAAATCGCGCGTCCCTTCGAGCAGTACCGGGATGGCCTGTTCCTGAATCGGGGTTGGGGTTTCGAAGCCTAGGGCTTCAATGGATTTAAGCGTCTCGGGGCTCAGCCCCAGTTCGGTGAATTTCATACTATCCTCTCACAGTGACAAACGAACACGGCACCGGCCAAGTTTGGCGGTGCGGTACCGTCTCTCCACAATTAACAGGGCGCCAATCCCGCGCCCATCGCAAGAGTCTAGCCCCGAATCAACAGAACACTTCAACGTCGGTTCTGCAAAACGAAGGCGCGGTTATACGCACATCTGGATGAGATGCAACCTGTTTATGAAAAAGAAATGAACCTCCCCGCAGCAAGCTACGCGGTGTCGGAATAATTGTAGGGATGGAACAGTGACAAAGAAAACCTTCCCCGCCAAACGGAAGAAAGGCATCGTCCCACAGCCGTTTCATCCCTACAAATGCCGCAAGCCACGGGGTTTTAGCCCCGAGCTTCGCACCAAGCATGGCCACGGAACGGACCACGGCCGTGGTTTGTTCCGTGGCCAGCCCCTTCCGTTGCTTAACCGAGGATTCCGTCTGGAGGCGGGACTAAACCTGTTCCACGAGCTTTCGGCTTGAGCTGCCGGGAGAAGATTGCTCCGCAGATGGCGGCGGGTACAGGGCTGATTCACAGGGAATTGCATAATGTCTGGAAATCCACGAATGCGCCACAGCTACTTTCACTGAAACCCCAGACACTGCTGCTCACATAATCCATCCACAATCATACTTGATAACTGTTTCCTCATCCTCGTTCAAAATGCGATGAGCATGCTCTCTTGCAATGGTAATTGTTTTTCGTACTAATCCACCATGCCCGGAGAAGCTACAGAATGATACTTCGACAGAATCTTCTGCTATGCGAACCCGAGGATAGAAATCGATCACGCATGCCTGCTTCATCGAACGAGCCCCCAAACCCAGGCCCTTGTTGATAAGATTTTCATATTGAGCCTTGGACGCCACGATTCGTCCTTCTGAACCCTTAATGGCATGCCCAGTCAAATAAAACTGATCCGCGTATCTGTAAAGGACAGCATATTCCAAATAGCTTTCTTCCGTACCGTTCAGGTGCACTTTAAGGAACCAATCGCAGTCAACATCATCGATTGCAGGTGTCTCCCCAACGTTACGTGCGTAAATCCAAGGGCTTCCAGCAAACCAGCTTTGCGAGTATGAATAATCAAGAACGAAGCCTGATTCCATCGAGAGATTAGTAAAACAGGAGAAATAATATTGAGGATCAAAAACCCCCTCTTGCAATGCGGTAACATGGTTTCCGTCATCAGGAGACGGCAGGCCACTCCTATGCGTTTCCAGCATATCGAGTTTACGCTGGAGACATTCGCCCAAATCATTTTCAGCAAGTATGCCCTGGTGTAAACAGACGCGTCTTTCCTGAGAATATAAAACCGCATTCGCCACGCCCCATAGCATCACAAAAAAAACACAGCACAAGACAGGGAAGGATAACATTCTCCAGTACCACCTAAGCCCGGAAGCCAGTCGAAAGCCCAGATAGAAAAACGAAAAGCAGGCAACAAGGTAGAGATACAGCGTCCATGCTAATCGGGAATCCAGCATCCATTCCAAAAGCGTGGTTCCCTCTCTATTCCCCTGCAAGTCGTTCCCGACAAACACCACTAGGTTTTTGACCAAAAAGTACGAAAGCCCGGCCAATAGCAATGCGAGAAGTATAGAGCGCAATCGTTCATTATTCCTCATCCGGGAAAAATCCTATTCATCTGCATCCAGAGCCATACGTATTTCATCCCTGCACCGCTTCATGGCATCAACCGCCTGTTTGGCCTCGGCCTTGTCGGCGGATTCTCCGGGATAGCGGAAATGGATGGCATACTGCGTAAGAAGTTCCATATCGTCCTGCATCGACTGCCAAAGCGGGAACAATCCAAGGCAGGATTGAAGCAGGATTTCCAAATCGTGGATTTTCCTGAACGGAATCCCATGCTTCTGCAAAACGGCTTTCAGGTACTTCTCGATGCATTGCTGAGCATGGAAACAGGCGGCATCATAGTTTGGGGATTTTCGGGCACGATATTCTCGAAGCGAAGTCACGCAATCCCCTTCGGCCTTGGCGATCCATTCCTCAACCAGCCTGCTCATAGAGCACCTGCCCATTGTCCATGATGGTTTTGAGGAAAAAATCGTTTTGCTGCACGCGGTTGCGGATTTCCTCGGATGATTTGACAATCAAATCCAACGGGAAACTTCGCTTAACGGCTTTGCGAATGGCCAATGCCTGCTGAAGGCCGGACTGGGCATGGCTCATTTCCACCAACAAATCGACATCGCTGTCTTCGGTCGCCTTGCCCTCTGCATAGGAACCAAACAGAATGATGCGCTCCGGCTGGAATTGCCGCGCCACCTCATTGGCATATTCAATGATTTCGCTTCGCTGAACCATGCCGACAAGTTGCTTGAAAGATATGGGTAAGTCAAGACTGCCGAATATCCGCTGGCGCTTCCATCTGGCAGCAGGAATTGGATGGTGCTGAAGCAGACGACCGGGTGCATGTTGCGGATAAATGCTGGAATGATATGGGGATCCATAATAGAAATGCTGATCAACCCTAGGCGTTTCCTTCAACAAGACGGGTGAATATGAAGAACAAGAATAGTGGAATCCTGCTGAGCATCGCACTGGCAAGCTGCGGTTTGTTCGCCGAACCGGGCGGCACGCATATCCTGACCGGCAAGGAAAAGAGCATTGAGGAAATCGTCCAAAACGACATGGCCGACTTCCCCGAACACTACGAGGGCGAATCGTTGAAGGCCTACGTTGCGAGATTCAAAAGCAAAAACAAAATCGGCCGGAGAAAACTGCAACCCGGGGATGCCCTGCACTTCCCCGACACCTCCGCCGCCACAAGAATCGCAAAGGAAAAGGCCGCGCGTGCGGAACGCGACGCACGGTTGCCCGGCCGTTGGAGGCTGAATGGAACCGGACAGATTATTACAATCATCTATGAATACCGCACCGATGGCACATACAAGACCGAGTTCGTGGAACCGGGCGTTTTCTATGGAGGGGTCTGGGAAATCAAAGGCGACACGCTCCGAACGAAGTTGCTGACCACGAACAAGGACGATAAAGCCGCCTTGGGAAAATGGTTCGAGAGCGACATCCGCACCCTGAATGAGAACGCGCTTGTTTTTCGGCTCAGCGGATCGGAGATGTCCTTTACGAGGGAAAAATAGTACGCATGCGCCCTGTCGAGAGCACTTAGGCAACGACACTGCGTCACGGAAAAACTCACGATCGTGAGTTTTTCCGTGACGCAGCGAACAAATATTACAAAGCCCGAATCGACGGATTCCGCCGGAAGAAGGCGGGACTACGCGCTTTTTGGCTTGAGCTGCGGGAAGAGGATGACGTCGCGAATGGCGTCGGAGCCGGTGAGCAGCATCATGAGGCGGTCGATGCCAATGCCCATGCCACCGGTCGGCGGCATGCCGTATTCCAAGGCCGAGAGGAAATCCTCGTCGATCTTGGAGGCATCGCCGGCGGCCTGTTCCTCGAAACGCTTGCGCTGTTCGATGGGATTGTTCAGCTCGCTGTAGGCCGGCGCGATCTCCTTGCCGCCAATGATCAGCTCGAAGACATCGACCAGCTCCGGATCGTCGGCGCAGGCGTTGGCCAGCGGCACGAGCTCGGCCGGAAGACGCGTGATGAAGGTGGGCTGAATGAGCGCGCCTTCGATGGTTTTGTCGTAGATCTCGTGGGTGACCTGCTTGAAGTCTGCCCCCTCTTCAACATGGACTTCGAGTTCAGCCGCCTTGGCCTTGGCTTCGTCGAGGCTTTTTTCGAACCAGTCGGCACCGAGGTGCTCGCGGACGAGATCGTGGTATGGCACTTCGCGCCAAGGGGATTGCAGGTTGATGGTGTTGCCCATCCATTCGAACTCCATCTTGCCGAAGATGGTTTCGGCCAGGTGGGTGAACATGGACTGGATCAGCTCCTGCATGGTGCGCATGTCGCCGTAGGCCTGGTAGATTTCGAGGCAGGTGAATTCGGGATTGTGCGTGCGGTCGAGCCCTTCGTTGCGGAAGTTGCGGTTCATTTCGTAGACCCGGTCCATGCCGCCGACGATCAGGCGTTTGAGGTATAGCTCGGGCGCGATGCGCATGAAGACATCGATGTTGAGCGCATTGTAGTGCGCCTGGAAAGGCTTGGCCGCCGCGCCGCCGGCAATCTGCTGGAGCATCGGGGTTTCAACCTCGAAGTAGCCGCGGCCATCGAGGAAGCTTCGGATTTCCTTCATGACCTGCGTGCGCTTCTTGAACACATCCATCACTTCCGGGTTGGAGATGAGGTCGAGCGAGCGCTGGCGGTAGCGGGTTTCGACATCGGTGAGGCCGTGGAACTTTTCGGGAAGCGGCAATAGCGCCTTGGAAAGCAGCGTCCAGCCGTTCACGCGGACGGTTTGCTCTTCGGTGCGGGTGATGAAGAGATCGCCTTCAACGCCGATGATGTCGCCAAGGTCGAGCAGCTTGAAGGCATCAAACGTGTCGTCGCCGACCAGGTCTTTCTTGACCATGAGCTGGAACTTTGCGGAACCGTCGGAAACATGGGCGAAAGCCATTTTGCCCATTTTGCGGATGGCGACGATGCGACCGCAGGCCTTGACCGCCTTGCCCTCTTCGAAATCCGCGTGCAGCTGGGCCAGCGTGGCCGTGCGCTCGAATGCGGCACCGAACGCCGGGAAACCGGCCTCGGCGAGCTTGTTCATGTTTTCGATGCGCTGCTGGCGGTATTCATTTCCTGAAAGTTGTTCTTCGCTCATGGTTTTCTCCTGAAAAATTGGCCGCGAACCATAGGGTTTCGGCAGCAGCAAGGCAAGCTTGCTGTGTGGTGGAGTACGGGAGTGGCGGAGCAATGGGGTGTCCGGGCATGGACACCCCCGCCCCCATACTCCCCTACGCCCAATCCGCCAACCGCAGGTTGGGATTGACGTCCAAGGGTTCGCCCATGGCCTTACCAAGGCGGGCCTTTTCGTAGGCGGCGCCGGCGATCATGGCGGCGTTGTCGGTACAGAGCGCCGGTGGGCAGAGCAAGAGCGGAACACCGGTCTTTTCCGAGAGGGCCGTCAGCTTTTCCCGCAACACTTTGTTGAGCGAGACCCCGCCGGCGCACGAAAAACTCTTGATTTCAAAACGTTTGAGCGCCCGGGCAACCCGTTTGGTCAGCGCATCGGCCACCGCTTCCTGGTAGCTGGCTGCAATATCGGCCAACTCCTGCCCCTCTGGCTCGTGGTCGAGATTCTTGACGTGGGTGAGCAACGAGGTCTTGAGCCCGCTAAAGCTGAAACAGAGTTCGCGGTCGTATTTATAGATCCACTTTCCACGATCCACACTATCGAGCCCGCGCGGGAAACGGATGGCGTCGGGGTTGCCGCCCTCGGCGGTCTTCTGGATGATCGGGCCGCCGGGATAACCGAGCTTCAGCACGGCGGCGGCTTTATCGAGCGCCTCGCCCGCGGCATCGTCGATCGTGCTGCCGAGCAGTTCGTACTGGCCGACACCGCGCATCATCACGAGGCTGCTGTCGCCGCCTGAGACGAGCAGGCCGAGCATCGGGAACACCTCGTCTGCGGACGGGGCATCCTCCTTCATGAACACGGAATGGAGGTGGCCTTCGTGGTGGTTCACCCCGATCAGCGGCTTGCCCAGCCGCATGGCCAGGGTCTTTGCGGCGGTAAAACCGATCAACAGCGAGCTGGCCAGGCCGGGGCCGTAGGTGACGGCCAAGGCATCAATGGAATCGTAGGTTTCGCCCGCGCCCTCCAGCGCCTCCTCGATAATGCCGGGCAGCTTGGCCACATGGTTGCGCGAGGCGATCTCCGGCACCACGCCACCGTACGGGCGGTGCTTGGCGATTTGCGAGTAGATGGCGTTCGACAACACCTTGCGGCCGTCCTCCACAACGGCGGCGGCGGTTTCATCGCACGAGCTTTCGATTCCAAGAATTTTCATGGCGCATATAAAACGGGGCTTGAATGATGTATTCAAGCCCCGTTTTCAAACTTTCAGCCGAGTGGATACTACATGTTCATCATCTCGGCTTTTTCGGCGGCTTCGTATTCCTTCATTTCCTTGTCGAGTTCATCGAAGGCCTTGGAGGCGCGGAAACGTTCGTAGAGGTGCTTTGCGCCATCGTTGCCCTTGAGGGACTCGTCGATGATGTCGGGATTGAGGACCATCAGGACATAGGCGGTGGTGACGCCGTCGGTGGTTTCGTATTTCTGCATTTTCGGGGTGGTGCCCTGCAGGGTTTGCGAGGTGATCTGCTTGGTGGCGGAGCTGAAGAGCTCGTTCATTTCGGAGCCGCTGGCTTCACCGACCTCCTCGATGAAGGCTTTTTCGAGGTTTTCGATTTTCACCGAAACGAGCTGGGCGAGGTTCTTGCGGGCCTCCACCTTGGCCTTGGTGATGGCCAGCTGCGTATTGCGGGATTCGCCCAGGCCCACCGAGGCCATGCCCCCTTTGTCCGTGATCTTTCCGACTTCCTCCTGCATGACTTCGAACATGGTTTTGTCGGACGTCATCTTGGGGGTGGATTTGCATCCGGAAAATCCGATGCAGGCTGTCAGGGCTAGTAGACCAAAGGCAATACGTTTCATTTTCTCATTCTCCTATTGTAGTTGGCAACGACCGGAACATTCGTTCCGCAAAGGCTCGTTTAACAAGAACGGCAGTATCCAAGGATCAGAAAGCGTCCGCAACTGTTTTTTAAGTGTAACTGAGCCGGCGGTTCGGCTAGGGTTTGCTGTGCATGAAAATACTGATTCTAGCCAACCGGCTGCCGCACGGCAACGTTGCGGGCGGCCACCGCCTGATCTATCAGCGCATGCGGCAACTGATTGACCGGGGCCACTGCGTTGGCCTGGCCTCGTTTGTCGACCCGACCGAGGAACGGCATGTTGCCGGACTGCGCGGGCAGCTGCACGAAGTGGAAACCCTCCCGACCAAGCGGCGCAACCTGCCGGTACGCATACTGCGCGACTACGTCAGCGGCTCCCTGCCGGCCATCTACTGGAAAAACCACACCAAGACCATGATGCGGCTGGTGGGCGACCTGGTTGAACGCACCCAGTACGACGTGGTGGTGGCGGAGTTCAGCGAAATGGGCATGTACCTCTACCGCAACCCGTACCTATCCGCCGTGCACAAGGTGGTCTCGTGCCACCGTTGCCTGACGACCGCCTTTTCAAAATATATGGAAACCGCCGGCGTCCCCCTCTCGCTTCGCATCAAGAGCGCCACCCAGGTGCGCTTGCTGGAAAAATACGAGTTCGAACTCTATAGCGCAATGGACCACATATTGACCCTCACGGCGGAGGATCGATTCACCCTGCTCCAGCATGCACCGCAGTTGCCCATCTCCGTCATCCCGCCGGGTATCGACTTCGACTACCTCGACCGCGAACCGGTTGCAAAACCCGCCGATCCGATCATCATGATGTGTGGCTATTTCGCGGACAAATCGAACCACGACGGCGCGATGTGGTTCGCCCACGAGGTGTGGCCGATCGCCCGCAGGAAGCATCCATCGCTGAAATGCTTCTTCATCGGGGAAGGCGCCAGCAATGAAATGGAACGGCTGGCCGACAAGGACGACCGGATTTCCGTTGCGGGGGCGGTCGACGACCTGCGCCCCTACCGCGAGCAAGCCACCATTTTCATCAATCCAATGCGCCTGGGATCGGGCCTGCGCATCAAGGTGCTCGAAGCCATGGCCACCGGGCTTCCGGTGGTCAGCACGGCCCTGGGCGTGGCCGGCATCCCCGCGCAGAACGGCGTCAACTGCTTCGTGGCCGACACTCCGCAACTCTTCGCCGATTCCATCGGCTGGCTTTTGAACGACGGGCATCTGGCCGCATCCATGGGCAGAGCCGCCAAGGGCATGGTGGAGCGGCAATACGACGTACGTTCCACCATCCGCGAGCTTGAACAAGTTCTGGCCGAAGTGGTATCCATCTAGGTTCACAACGAACCACGGGGGAAGCCGCCATGACACACCACATTCCATTCGACCACATGCACAACTTCATGACCGATGTCTTCATCGGCATCGGCGTCCCGGAGGAAGAAGCCCGAACCTGCGCCGATGTCTTGATCGAATCCGACAAACGCGGCATCGATTCCCACGGCATCGGCCGTCTGAAACCGATCTACTACGACCGCATCGTCCACCAGAAGATCCAGCAGGCCACCACCGAGTTCGAGGTTGTGCGCGACCATCTCGCCACCGCCGTCGTCGATGGCCACCACGGCATGGGCATGGTGATTGCGAAGCGCTGCATGGAAATGGCGATCGAGAAGGCGAAGAAGCATGGCCTCGGGATGGTGGTTGCGCGCAACTCCACCCACTACGGCATTGCCGGCTACTACCCGCTGATGGCCACCGCCCAGGACATGATCGGCATCTCCGGAACCAATGCACGCCCGTCCATCGCCCCGACCTTCGGCGTCGAAAACATGCTCGGCACCAACCCGCTCGTCTTCGGTTTCCCGACCGACGAGCCCTTCGACTTCGTGAACGACTACGCCACCTCCATCATCCAACGCGGCAAGATCGAACAGTATGCCCGCGAAGGCCGCGACTGCCCCGAAGGACTCATTGTCGGGCGCGACGGAAAATCCAAGACCGACTCCAAGCAGATTCTCGACGATCTGGTGAAGGGCGAGGCCGCCCTCGCCCCCATCGGCGGCATTGGCGAAGAGACCGGCGGCTACAAGGGCTACGGATTCGCCACCGTCACCGAAGTCCTCTCCGCCGCGTTGCAGCAGGGTGCGTTCCTCAAGCAGCTCATCGACAAGGATAGCTCCGGCAACCGCAAACCCTATGAACTCGGCCACTATTTCATGGCCATCGACATCCAATGCTTCTGCGCCCCGGCCGACTTCCGCAAAACCGCCGGCGACATCATGCGTGCCCTGCGCGAATCCGAAAAGGCACCGGGGGCCGAACGCATCTACACCTGCGGCGAAAAGGAATATCTCGCCGGCATCGAGCGCGCCAACACCGGTGTGCCGGTTAACGAAGCGCTGCAGAACGACATCGTCACCATGCGCAACGAACTCGGCCTCGACTATCAATTCGACTTTGAATAGCTCCCAACTTAGTTTTCACAGGACCATTTCCACTCCAGAATAGTCCCGTTTCAAAATCCGCAACCAAGACATCCATGGAACTTAAACTATCAGACGCACAGAAGGACGGGCTTCGCAATAAACTCGTCGCGATCTATTTCGACGAGTTCGACGAAGAAATCAGCGACTTCAAGGCCGACCGGCTTCTCGATGCCTTCCTCGAAAAACTCGCCCCCGCCATTTACAACACCGCGATCCTGGACATGAAGCAATTCATGTTTACCCAGATCGAGGATCTCGAAGCCATCTTCGAAAAGAAATAGTTCCCTTTTTTTCCAGACATTGCCAATTATTCCTCTAACTTGTGGTTCAACTACTTATGGGGATGCAGCATGTCTACGGGGTTCCAAGGGAAATTTCATCGGCAGAATCAGCTCTCGCGCTTTGCGAAAGACCTGGTGCGTCGCTCCCGTTCGCACTGCGAGCTCTGCGATAAGCACGGTGTTAAGCTGGAGATCTTTGAAGTGCCCCCGATTGCAGAGGAACCCTCCGTCGATGGATGCCTCTTCATTTGCGAGGGCTGCAGGAAACAGATCGAGAATCCAAAGAAGATGATCCCCTCCGCCTGGCGCTGCCTGAACAATTCGCTTTATTCCGAAGTCCCCGCCGCCCAGGCCATGTCGTTCCGCATGCTGAAGCGTTTGGCCGCCAAGAAAGAGCACTGGGCCAGCGAGCTACTCGAACACGCCTACCTCGACCCCGAAGTCGAGGACTGGGCCAACGCCGCAGACTAGCCAACCCTCGGATAAAAGCCTGCGTTTGCATGCGGCAAACCATCATACTTGCATAAGTAGGATATGGCATCCCACCCAACAATATCGGGGGTAAAATCAATTATCACACTTATGCAAGTATGATGAATTGCGCAACCTGGGCATCTTCACAACCGCGGTATCCCGAGATCATCCCGCTCAATCGATATCCCGAAAAATACCAGCAAAACGGCCATCGATCCGCGAGCCTTCCACCCGGACTTCATCGAGGAGCAGCTTTTCATCGCCGCGCAGGACGACGGTGCTGATCCAGGCCTCGCATAGACCGTCGCGGCTTTCGGCGTGGAGCAGGAGCGCATCGGTCTTGGCCGCGGAGTCCATATGCCGCGCGGTGGCCTCGGCAATGTGGATGAAGGCATAGCCGCTGCGCTCGGCGAGCATCTTTTTGAGTTCGCGGATCATCTCGTCCTTGTCCATCCCGACAATGGGTACGACCTCCACCAACCCTTCATCGTTGAAGATAAAAAAGATTTCGACGTGGGTTCCGGCCTCAAGGAACTGTCGTCTGGCCTCGACATTGAGTTCTACGATCCACTTGCGGAGCGATCCGCCCTTGTCTTCGGTATTCCATTGGGGTGCTTGCATCGGTTATCCTTTCCCTTTAAACGCATCCTACTATTGCCAAACCTTGGAAATCGCTTCTTTTCTTTTGGATTCTGGGGTAAAAGCTGTTTTCAATTTCCGGCGAACAGGAGAAGGAATGCAACGGGTAAACGACAAGAAGGCGGATCAACTCACGGTTAGGCGATTCAACATGTCGGCCATCCTCAAGCTCTTGCGCGAACGCGGCACCCTGGCCCGCGCCGACCTTGCGAAGGAACTGGGCATGACGCGCAACACCGCCTCGAACATCGTGACCGACCTGTTGCAGGCCGGGCTTGTGATCGAAACCGAATTCCGCCGTGCCGGAGCAGGCCGACCCGGCCTGTTGCTGGAGCTGGCGCACAACGGCGGCTTTGCCATCGGCGCGGAGATCGACATCAACCGCATCATCGTGATTGTCGTGGATTTCAAGGGCAAGATGCTCTGGGAAGAGTCGGCCAAGACCAGCGCCACCCAATCGCAGCAGGAGACGATATCCACGGCGGAGCAGTTGGTTCAAAACGCACTCGAATGGGGCAAGGGCGAGGGGCTCAAGCCACTGGGGATCGGACTGGGCCTGGCCGGACTCGTCGATGCGGAGAACGGTTCGCTCACCTATGCGCCGACCCTTGGTTGGAAGGATGTCCCCTTCCAGAAACTGTGGGAATCCAAATTCGAGGTGCCGGTCTATCTTGACAACGAAGCCAACACCTCGGCGCTGGGCTACCATGCCTATGCCGACCGCTCCAACGCCCGCAACCTGGCCTACCTCAGCATCGGGGTCGGCATGGCCGCCGGGCTGTTGCTCGACGGACACCTGTTCCACGGCAGCAGCGGATTCGCCGGGCAGGCCGGGCACATGAAGATCCGGACGGATGGCGAACCCTGCAGCTGCGGCGACCACGGGTGCTGGGTTACCGAGGTCGGGCTGCCGGCCCTTGCGCGGAAAACCGGCTTGAAAGAGATCGATGTCGGGAAAGTTGCGGAGTCGTTGCGGGGCCAGGACAAGGATTTGCTTGCCGTTGCCGACGGCATGGCGGAAATGCTCGGACTCGGCATTGCCAACCTGGTGAACCTGTTCAACCTCGATACCGTGGTTCTCGGCGGCGCCATGCGCCCCATCCTTCGCTACATGCTGGATAAAACCCGGGCGACCGTCGACCAGCGCGCACTGAAGCATCCGCGGCAAAACGTGCGGATCAAGGTTTCCGGCCGCGACGACGACAGCGTGTTCGGTGCCGCCTGCCTGGTGCTCGACTCGATCATGAACGATCCGGTCAAGCTGGTTCGCTCCCTATAGGCATTAGACCTTCGGCTCTTGATCCTTTGCCGGCGCCGCATCCGCCACGACTTCTTCGGCGGTCGCGTCTTTCTTGACTTCGGGTTCCGGTTCGGTGGCGGCCTTGTGGAGATCTTTCTGGACATCGCGGAGTTCGCGTTCGAGGTCTTCCTTGCCCTTCTTGAATTCCCCGAGGCTTTTGCCGAGCGAACGGGAAAGCTCGGGCAGTTTCTTGGCACCGAACAGCAACAGGATGATGAAGAGAATCAGGATGACTTCCGATCCTCCGGGCAGTCCGAAATAGGCAATGGCATTCATGGTGGGCTCCTAATGATCAATCGTTGGGTTAAACACCGGCTTGGGCTCCGGCAGGTAGAGCAGGAACACCTGGGTTGGTCCGGTTCCCTGCACCGCACGGATTTCGACTTCCGCGCCCTTGTTTTTGGCCATGAGGCGGAAGGACTGCTTGCCGATCTCCACTTTATCGACCGTCCACCCCTGGGCCAAAAGCTCATCGCTGAAGCGGTTCCGGACCAACCTCAATCCGAGTTTGGTTCTCATCCCGGCCCCGATCAACCGGGTTTCGGGAATGCGCCCGTGCTGGCTCAGCTCGAAATCCTCCATCAACATGTAGTCCGGAAAAAGCAGCACCTCGGGACGAAGGCCGGCCTCCAGGAACGTCATGGATTCGGCGGCATCGACAACCGGTGGCCCGGGATCGTCCGGCGCGACGCACCCGTTGAGCATTCCGGCGGCGAGCATGGCGCAGATGATTGAGAAGCTGGATTTAAGTTGAGTCATAAACAGGTGCGGTATCCAACCAAAGAAGGGCTCATGATACAAGGCTTAGACTTGGGGCAGGTCATATTTCCTTCGAGCCATGGGCGCACTTTCAACCGCGGCCTCGATTCCAATCTCCACATGGTTGATCCGCTCGCCGAAAACCCGTTCCATGGTGGAAAGGCATTTTTGGTAGATGGCATCATAGTCGCTGCGCCGTGTTTCCATATCGGTCACGAGGTCGAACGAAATACGGTATGGCGGGGCCTCCCCCTCGGCCCGCAAATCGTGGACGTCCACCAGGCAGGGATCGTTCCTGATGAACCAGTGCAGGGCATCGTTGAGTTCCTCGAACAGCGGATGGGAACGGTCAACGGGATCGAGGTGCGCCAGGGCCCGCCAGTTGAAATGCTTTTCGACCTCGTCCTCCGCCCGTTCAGAAACCAAATGGGCATCGACCAGGCTCATGTTGGCATCCACTTCGATATGGAACGAAACCATCTTCACGTCCCCGTAGTGGTGGACCATGATCTCATGCACGCTCATCACCCCTTCCACCGCGAGCACCGTCTTGAAGATCTGGCGAACCTCGTCGGGGTCGGGCTTCTGCCCGAGCAGGATATCGATGGCCTCGCGGGCATAGGCCACGCCGGTGTAGAGAATGAATCCCGCCACCCCGATGGCCATCCAGCCATCGACCGCGCCCCAGCCGAACTTCGAGCACACCAGGGCCACCACCACCATGAATGTGCTGACAATATCGAAGGTATGGTTCCACGCATCGGCCTCGAGCACCTGCGATTTCGACAACCGGGCCAGCTGCCGTGCAAAGACCGCCATCCAGGCCTTCACCGCCACCGTCACCCCCACCGCCACCAGCAGCCAGACGGGCGCTTCGATCGGCTGGGGACGCACCAGGCGCATTATCCCCGAGCGAGCCACCTCCGTCCCAACCAGGATCAATGCGATCGCCAGCACCAACGTCGCGACCGCCTCGATGCGTCCGTGACCGAACGGATGGTCTTCGTCGCGCGGTTTGCGCGACCACTGGAACCCGAGGGCGATCACCAGCGAGCTGCCCATGTCGGTCAGGTTGTTGGTGGCATCGGCGATCATCGAGACCGATCCCGACGCGGCGCCGAGGAAAAACTTAGCCGCCGCCATCAAGGCGCTCATGACCGTACTCGCCCATCCGGCCAGCATCCCGAGCCGGGTGCGGTTTTCGTGGCCATCGGCCGGCAGCTCCTGGACCACCACGGCCTGCAGCAGCAGGTTCATGAGCGGGAACGGCAATTTGTGTGTTTTATTTTTCATGAAAAAAAAGCGCCCCCCGCTTGGAGGACGCCTTTCAACATAGACCAATCAAGTGCAGGAAGTCTACTTAACCTTTTCCTCCTTGTGCCACAGCAGGACAACTGGGGTGGCGACGAAGATCGAGGAGTAGGTACCGACCAGGATGCCGATGAACAGCGCGAGTGCGAAGTCCTTCACGGAACCGCCGCCGACGACCAGCAGCATGACCACGGTCAGCAGGGTGGTGAGCGAGGTCAGCACGGTACGGCTGAGGGTCTGGTTGATGGAGAGGTTGGCGATTTCCTTGTAGGACTTGCCCTTCTCCAGCTTGAGGTCTTCGCGGATGCGGTCGAACACGACGATGGTGTCGTTGACCGAGTAACCGACGATGGTCAGCAACGCCGCGATGATCGGCATGCTCAACTCGTAGCCGAGTGCGCAGTAGATGCCGACGGTAATCAGGACGTCATGCGCCAACGCGGTGATCGCACCCATGGCGAAGGCAAACTCGAAGCGGATCGAGATATAGATGATGATGCCGATGAGGGCGAAGATGATGGCATTGACGCCCTTCTTCTTCAGCTCGGCGCCAATCTGCGAACCCACGCTGTCGGTCTTGACGATGGAGGGATTGCCATCCAAGGCAAGGACGGCTTCCTGCGCCGTGATCTCGGCGCCTTCCATCTCCTTAAGCTTCATGTCGAGGAAGAATTCGTCGCCATCGGCCATCGGGGTCAGCGCCGCCGAGGCAAAGCCGGCGGCTTCCAACGCACCGCGAACGGCTTCGAGCGGCTGTTCCTGCTCGAACTGGAAGGTGGTAACCGTGCCCCCGGTGAAGTCCACACCGAAGTTGGCATCGCCCTTGGAGAAGAAGAAGCCCCAGGAACCAACAATGACCGCCAACGAGACAATCGCGGCAATCTTGCGGGCGCCGAGGAAGTTGAAGTTGGCGTTCTGCAGGAACGGGATGGACATCATCTTGACGGATTTCAGCATGTTGGCGTCGGCCAGCGTGTTGAAGAAGAGGCGGGTCATGACGAGCACGATGAACATACTGACCAAGATGCCGGCACTCAGGGTGACCGCGAAACCGCGGATGGGGCCGGAGCCCTGCCAGAAGAGGATGATGGCGGTGAGCAACGTGGTGACGTTGGCGTCGAGAATGGTGCTGAACGCCTTGTTGTAACCCGCGTTGATGGCGCCGGAGATCGACTTGCCGACCTTCCATTCCTCACGCATGCGTTCGAACGTCAGTACGTTGGCGTCAACCGCCATGCCGACGGTCAGCACAATACCGGCAATACCGTATAGGGTGAGGGTCGGGAGGCTGACGGCGGAACCTTCCAGCGAACCGGAGACCACGCCGAGGAAGCCGGCGGAAACCACCATGCCGACCGGCAAAAGGATCAGCACGAAGACCAGCGAGAGGTTGGCGATGATGCCGGGAACCATGTAGTACACCATCATGAAGACCAGAACGGCGATGCCGCCGTAGATGATGGCCATCATGCCGCTATCGATCGAATCCTGGCCGAGCGTCGGGGCAACGGTGCGCTCCTCGACGATCTTGACGCGGCCCGGCAACGCGCCGGCTTTCAGGACGTTGGCCAGCTTGCGGGCTTCCGTGATGGTGAAGCTGCCGGAGATCGAGGCGCGTCCGCCATAAATGGCTTCGCGCAGGTTCGGCGCGGAATAGAGCTTGTCGTCGAGGATGATGCCGAGCTGGCGCCCGACGTTGGCCTCGGTGATGCGGCCGAAGGATTTCTGGCCTTCCTTGTCGAACTCGAGCGTGATTTCCGGCAGGCCGGTCATCGGGTTCGGTTCCACGTTGGCGTTCACGACGGTGTCGCCACCGAGCTGGCGGCGGCGCTCGATGTAGCGCGGGCGGTAGACGGTGGAGTCGTCCTGCAGGCGGTCTTCCATCAGCATGTAGTCGGCCGACTTGCTGCCGAGGCGCTTGAGGCGCTCGAAGAAGGCGCGGTCGAGCTTGTCGTCGGAAAGCGCGGAGCGGTCGCGGATCAGGAAGGGGCCGGAAGCATCCTGGCCAGCAACCTTGAAGCCCTGCGGAAGCTGTCCGCTTCCGATCGTTTCATTCACCCAGGTTTCGCTTTCGGCGTGAACGAGTTTGAAGCTGAGCACGGCGTCGCGCGAGATCTGCATCTTGGCTTCGTGGCGCGTTGCGGTGTCGGCCCCCGGCAGGCGGATCACGATGCGCGCATCCCCTTCCGGATAGATTTCCGGTTCGGCGGTGCCGAGCACGTCGATGCGGTTGCGGATGACTTCGACGGCAATGTCGCGAACTCGCTTGATCTGCGCATTGAGCTTGGATTCGCCGAGCTGCTCGACCGAGGCGGCATCGCCGGCTTCGACCATTTTCTTGGCGACATCGGCGGCATCGACTTCAACCACGAAGCTCGATCCACCCTTGAGGTCGAGCCCCAGCTTGATCTTGCCGCGCGAGACGAGGTTGCCTTCGTCGTCGTATTTATCGAACGGAGGTACGGCGAGCGTGAGCGACCAGATGACCAGAACGCCGAGCAGCAACCACTTCCAGAGTTTGTTTTTATCCATTGTGTAAACCTTTCCTACTTCGCCGGTTCAATTTCGGTGGGCATTTCGCCCTTTTCCAGAATCTGGGAGATCGCGGCGCGAACCACTTCAATCTTGGTGTTTTCGGCAATCCGGATGACCAGCGTGCTTTCCTTCACGTTGGTAACCTGGCCGATGATGCCGCTGGTGAGCAGGACGCGCTCGCCGCTTTTGACGGCGGCGATCATTTCCTTGCGTTCTTTTTCGCGGCGCTTCTGCGGGCGGATCATCATGAAATACATGATGGCGAACAGAATGGCCATCATTCCAATCATCTGGAACGGGGATCCGCCCCCGGCGGGCGCTGCTGCTGGCGCCGCTTCGGCGATAGTTAAGGGTAGTAGGTACATCTAGTTGTTCTCCTTTACGTTTAACGCATGTTCCTCAAGCACGACGCGATAGCCGGAGTGGAACTCCTTGCGGAATTCGTCGAATCTCCCCTTCTCTATCGCCGTTCTCATATCTCTCATAAATTCCAGATAGCAATGCAGGTTGTGCATCGTTATCAACCGCAACCCCAGGATTTCCCCGACATTGAGAAGATGCCGCACGTAGGCACGCGTAAAGTTCTGGCACGCGTAGCAGGTGCATCCTTCCTCCAGTGGCCGGGGGTCCTCCTTATAGAGGGCCGCCTTCACAGGGTAGCGTCCGCGCCGCGTCGAAACCGCACCGTTGCGCGCCTGGCGCGTGGGCATGACGCAGTCGAACATATCGACACCGCGCGCCACCGACTCCACCATCTGGGCCATCTCTCCAACACCCATCAGGTAGCGAGGCTTCTCCTGCGGCAGGTGGTCGACGGTGTCGTCCACGCCGCGCAGAATCAGTTCATCGGGCTCCCCAACGCTCACGCCGCCAATGGCATAGCCGTCGAAATCCATCCCGACGAGGGCCTTGGCGCACTCTTCGCGCAACTCCGGAAACACGCTGCCCTGCGCAATGCCAAAAAACAATTGGCCTTCCGCCCGGGGCGCTTCCCTGCAAATAGCCGCCCAATCTAGGGTTCTGCGTACGGCTTTGCAAGCGTAATCCTTGTCGCACGGGTACGGCGGGCATTCGTCGAAAACCATGGCAATATCGGAGCCGAGCTTGCGCTGGATCTCCATCGATTCGCGTGGCCCGATGAAATGGGTGCGGCCATCGGAATGCGACTTGAACGAGACGCCGTCCTCGGTAATCTTGTTCATGGAGCCGAGGCTGAAGACCTGGTAGCCGCCGCTATCGGTCAAAATGGCCCGGTCCCACCCCATGAACCGGTGCAGGCCGCCCATGCGCTCGACCAGGTCGGGGCCGGGGCGGTCGTTGAGATGATAGGTGTTGCCCAGCAGGATTTCACAATCCAGTTCGTGCATCTCCTTCGGCGACATTGCCTTCACCGTGGCCTGCGTCCCGACCGGCATGAAGACCGGCGTTTCGAAAGAGCCGTGCGCCGTGTGGTAGCGCCCCCGCCGCGCCTTGCAGGAGGGATCGGTGCCGAGTAGTTCAAATTTTCCGGGAATTTGTAGTTTCCCATTGCCCGTATCACGAATCACGAATCACGCCTCACTTTACATCCTCGTAGAATTTTGCAAACGAGGTCTGCATGTAGGGGACGAGCCAGAGCCAGCCGATCGGCAGGATGGTGCAGAGCAACGCCCACCCGAAAAAGCGCCAGTGCAGGCAGAAAAATTTCCATTTGTTGCCCTTCATCATTTCCTTGCTGCGGCCAAGCGCCTCGAACGGCCCGCAATCTTCGTCGTCGGCGATCACAAAAAACGCCATGGAAAAAGCCAGCGCGGCCATGATGCCGGGAACGATGAGCAGCAACAGCAGGAGCATAACCATGAGGCTAAAGAAAAAATAGACCACGAACGACTTCCAAAAGCGCTGGAAACCCACGAACAGCAAATCAAGCCGGGCTTCCGATTCCTGGGCGATGCCAAGGAAAAAGCCCATGAAGCCGACAATAAAGGCTCCGGAAACGAGCAATTCGATCAGGTTGGCCGCAGAATTCATGGCCGTCGTTGCCGAGGTTGCGTCGGTTCCGCTGGCCGCACTGGTGAACGTCACGAACAGCACGGCCGATCCCACGAAAATGGAAAAGCTCATCATGAGCGCGATATAGAGCAGGTGCCCCAGCACCGCCATGCCCCAATTGCCAGAGAGCGCCATCCGCGCATCGGCCATCAAGTCCTTGTTGTCAGACCCGCCCAATCCCCCGATGTCGCCCCCGAGTCCCGGAGCCGAAGGCGCGCTGGCGCCCTCGCTCAATAAATCGTCCAAACCAGCCATGGCTTTCCCCTAAGAAAGAATTAAGGCGGGAATAGTGCCGAAATCCATCCGGCAAACCAAGCCGGAAGATGGAGGGAAGCACCACTAATCGTCACTGATTTTCACTAATCCTCTCCTGCTGTTTGTCCATTAGTGCAAATTAGTGACGATTAGTGGTTAACATCTTACCTATAGGGGAAACATGAAACAGCTCTTCACTCTGCTCGCTATCGTATTCGCAGCCTTATCCGCACTATCGGCTCAACGACCGCCCAACGTGATTATCGTCTTCACCGATGACCAGGGCTACCAAGACATCGGTTGCTTCGGCTCGCCCGACATCGCCACCCCACACCTCGACCAAATGGCGCAGGAAGGCATGCGCTTTACCGACTTCCATGTCGCCGCACCCGTCTGCACCCCGTCGCGCGCCGCTTTGCTCACCGGGAAATATCCCCAGCGGTTGGGCATGGCCAAGGGCGTCCTCTTTCCCCACTCCGGCGACAAAGGGCTTGCGCCCGAAGAGATCACCATCGCCGAACAGCTGAAAAAGAAAAACTATGCCACCGCCTGCATCGGCAAATGGCACCTTGGCCACACGGAGCGCGTGTTGCCGACCGCCCAGGGCTTCGACACCTACTATGGCGTCCCCTACTCCAACGACATGTGGCTCGCCCCGGAACTCAAACCGGCCGACGACATTCTGCTGCGCGAGGGCATCACGATGGAGCGGATGAAAACCATGGCCGTTAAAAAACTGGAAAAAGAAGGCCGGAACAAGGTTCCGCTCATGCGCGACAACCGGGTGGTCGAATTCCCGGCCGACCAGACCACCCTCACCAAACGCTATGCCGAAGAAGCCGTCAGGTTCATCGAACAGAACAAAGACAACCCCTTCTTCATCTACGTGACCCCGGCCATGCCCCACATTCCGCTCTTCGCCTCCGAAGCCTTCAAAGGCAAAAGCAAGGCCGGGCTCTACGGCGATACCATCGAGGAGATCGACTGGGCCGTCGGGCAGATCAACACCGCCCTCAAAAAGAACGGACTCGAAGACAACACCCTCGTCATCTTCACGTCCGATAATGGCCCGTGGCTCTCCTTCGGCGACCATGGCGGCCACGCCCTGCCCCTGCGCAATGGTAAAGGATCCACCTTCGAGGGCGGGCTACGCGTTCCGTGCATCATGAAAATGCCCGGCACCATTCCCGCCGGAACCACGTGCACAGAAATGATGGGCACCCTCGACTTGCTCCCCACCATCGGTGCCCTCGCCGGAATTCCGGTCGACCACCTGATCGACGGGGCCGACGCCTCCGACCTGCTGAAAGGCAAGCCCGGTGCAAAAGCCCCGCGCGACTTTTTCCTCTACTACCTCATGAACGGCAAGCTCACCTGCATCCGCATGGGCGACTGGAAACTGATCATGGACGTCCCGGCCATCAGCTATTCCCAAAAGGTTGAACCCAAGGACTACAGGAAAGGTAAATTCGAACCCGAACTCTACAACCTGCGCAACGACATCGGCGAAACCAACAACCTATACAAGCAACACCCCGAAATAGCCGCCAAACTCCGCGCCCGCGCCAAAGCGGAGCACGAAAAGCTCGCTAAGTAAGTCAACTCCACGGCATTCCTCTCGTTATGGAATCACGAGACGATAGTAACGCTCTACTTGGTTCGTTGATTCTGGATCATTGTGGCGTAACATCCCGGATGGAATTGCATTGCTGGAGACCGGTTCCCAATTTCCAGACACTAAGTTTGTGCAGACTTCGACCACGGCCAACTCACCCAGAGTTCCGACAATGTTGAATCCAAACTCGTTTGACTCAATGCCCATACTACCCAGGAAAACCTGAACCGGAGACAACCACGGAACGACTGGGCGACCACCATAGGTCGCACCCCACCCCTCCGTTCCGCCAAGATAGTGCACCGTTGAGAGGCCTGTATCGAAAAGCGCGTCCATCCCGATGGCAGGTGCATCTCCCCTGAAGTGCATTTTCGAAAGGCTTGTGCACCCATAAAAAGTATAGTTACCGATCGACTCTACTCCGCTTCCCACAACGATATTTGTTATAGCGGAACAGAATTGGAATGCATTATTCCCAATGGTCATGACGCTGTCCGGAATCACCAGCTCAATCAGCCCGGAGCAGAAAGTGAATGCAGAGTTCCCAATGGAAACGACACTGCCAGGAATTTCAACGTGCATGAGGCTGGGGCAGTTTGCGAATACTTCATTACCGATAGAGGAAATACCTTCCGGCCATGCTATGCTTATTAACCCTGTGCAATTCCTGAATGCACCTGCGCCGATGAACGTTATGCCTTCCGGGAATTCAATGCCCGTAATATTTTCACAATTCCTGAATGCATCTCCACCGATCGACACCAAACCTGCCCCCAACGTAACATTAGTAAGTCCGGAACATTCTCGGAATGCCGAGTCCGAAATTGTATTCACGCTATCGGGTACAGTTACACTCTCCATTCCTGTGCATGCATAAAATGCATAGCTTCCCAACGACATAACACTGTCCGGAATGACAATATTCGTGAGCCCCGGGAGGATTGCAAATGCGCCGGTGCCTACAGATGTGACGCCATTGGAAATGGCGTAGTTACCGCTCTTGCCAGCCGGATAGAGTACCAGCTCTGTAAGGTCTTTACTGAACAAAACCCCATCACTGCTGACAAAAACACTGTTATTCGCATCCACCGTCACCGAAGAAATCCCGGAGCAGGATGCGAAAGCAAAAAAACCGATTGATGACACACTTTCCGGAATAACAATGTTTGTAAGTCCGGTGCACCTGAAGAAGGCATAATCGTCAATGGTCACAACCCCATCGCCGATCGTAATCATTTCCAGGTTTGTACAGTCGTAGAATGCACGTTCCCCAATGGACACAACACTGTCCGGGATGGTCACCTCTGTGAGAACCGTATTGAAGTTAAATGCATCATCCTGAATTGCGGTGACTGTTTTACCCTCAATCAACGATGGCATCGCGACTGCACCAACCGTTCCGGTGTAGCCGGTGATTGTTACGGTATTCGTATCTGATGCATTGACGACATAGGTAAAATCTACTCTCGGCAATGGAACCTCATAAACAGCCCTGCGGCGGAGAAAGTCGCCATTGATCATTGGTTGATCCTTCCAGCCAGGAATAGTCGGTCGAACGGCAGCCCCAAGCTCAAAGATAACGAAATCCTCGTTACCCACATTATTCGGCTCATTGGGCAGCCAATTCAGGAAGGCTAGCGGCTGTCCGGAATCCCAGAGGAAAGAACCTTCGGAGATTTCATCAGAAAGCCCAACCCAAACCGCCCAGCTCGTATCGCTCACCATATCCCGCAGGCGACTATCCAGATAATCGTTGACTGCCTGAGAGGATATTGTGGCTAGATGTCCACCTTGGCTTGCGGCCAGCGCCCGTGCATCGGGTATAGTCATCCCTTCAAAGGTTAAATAGTATTCATAATCTCCGAATATTCCAAGCAACGCAGCAGCGCCCATAAATTCATAGGCTCCCATGTCAATCGTCCCGTATGAAATACGTGGATTCCCAGCCAAATCGTTGGCAGATGAGACATAGGAATTATTCCCTGAATTAATACAAGGTGAAGCAGCGGACAAACGGAAATCTCCGTCTTCAAAATCTACAAACGAAGGTTCATTTGTGATGTTCCCATCCATGCCGTGGGTAAGAAACGGAGAACACGAAGCAAAAAATTGCATATAGTCTGGATCAGCCGTAGCCGTATTTCCGAAAACTATCGAGTTCCTAACCTCGCCGGGGTAAAGAAAACTGCCGTCCACACCACCTCCGTTGAATATTGCCGTGTTTCCGACTACAGTGCAACTTTCAAGAATGCCGCCAAATTTACCCCCACCCGAAAAGCCAGCGGAGTTCCCTACAAACAGGCAATTGATGGCTGTTCCATAATACATCCCTCCACCAAGGTGGGTTGCAGTATTTCCAATGACAACACAGCTCGAAACAGTAGCAGAAGCATTACCTCGACTACAAAAGACACCCGCACCCCGCGCCTCGTCAGGCAGCACCTCATCTCCCGATGAATAGCCATTCGTGATCGTGAACCCGCCCACCACACAGGAACTGTTGGTAAGATTAAAACACCGCACCGCACCGCCTCCATCCACGACAGTCGATGCATACCCGTTAACACTCTGAACCACGATGTCGTTAGTAACGAGGATTTCGGATGCCAGCAAATAGTTGCCGTTGGTTACTAGCACGGTATCGCCATCAACCGCCACATCAACGGCATCCTGAATATTTGTGGCGGCGGTTGCCCAACTTCCGTACGGTGACTCGGGCGTAGTATTATTGATATTCACATAATGAATAGGAGATGGTTCTGAAAGAATGGTGATACGCATCGCAGTCACAGCCCCGGCTCCAGAAACATCACCACAGCCTAGGAGTAGAGCATTGGTGGGTGATATACCAAAGATGGAAGCCGTAGATCCTGATACACCCGGCGAGACATTTTCCCAGATAACCCAATCCTGACTTTCCCAACCGACCGATCGTGTTCCAAGGTTTGCCGTGCCATCCAAACCCTCATACGTAAGAGCGGGGCGATCAATACCAATTTCCAACCCTGAATCTCTTACGATGCCGTAACGTTGAAAAATTTCAACCGTTTCAATAGAACCAAGAAGTTCGATTCTGTAGGAAGATTCCGTATCCAATCCAGAGAGAGCCATGTATATACTTCCATCAGATGGGTTTGCCAGGTAATCCTGCGCCGCTGCCGGTGTTATCCATTCTTTCGAAACCCCGGAGTTCCATAGTGCACTACTTGGTTGTCCCAAAGTCAGGCCATCGTAGACTGTCTGATCGGCGAAAAGATTTGCGAAACCCTGTATGCCTATCGATGTCGGTGTACCGGCTTCATCATCCACTGGCCACACGGATCCACCATTAAGATCCCCTGGAGATATGTTGTTCCACCCTGACCCAGCATCATTCGACCCGAAATTAATCATTATCGCACCATCGGCTCCCCCGATGATTAAACCCAAAGTGGCAACAGAGATCTTTAGTGGCTTTATAAAATACATCATTTTCATCTTCGGCTCTCCTTTTGTGGAGTGGGCTTTCCTGCCTGCTCAACCGAGGGCAGACAGGAATGTCCGCCCCACCAGCTAATTCCCTAATTTCACATCAACCTGATAAAACCCGCCGTCCTCCACCGTATGCACCGTGTCGGTGTAGCTGTTTTGCGGATACGGGATTGCGGCTTCCAGGGTTTGGAAACCGTTGGTCAATGAATCCGTCCATTTGACGGAATAAGAGCGGCCTTCGAGGGCGTTCCAGTTGACGACCATGCCGGACGG
The DNA here is from genome assembly GCF_900890425.1 of Pontiella desulfatans. Lineage (NCBI taxonomy): Bacteria > Pseudomonadati > Kiritimatiellota > Kiritimatiellia > Kiritimatiellales > Pontiellaceae > Pontiella > Pontiella desulfatans. The sequence goes on from NZ_CAAHFG010000001.1 coordinate 3,330,153, forward strand.
GGATGGCGGGGCATTTGAAACCACGAATTGTGAAGAACCGTCGTTTGGCAAGGTGCCGGCAATGAATTCTTCGCGATCGGTCAGCTCATCACCATCGCCATTGGAAGTTGGCAACGCATTCGTGGGATTTCCGTAATACAACAACTCAAAACTGTCCGGCAGACCATCGCCATCGAGGTCGGAGCAGTCGGGATCCACTATACGGTCAAGAACAAACGAGCCGAACCACGTCATCGTGTTGCCATTGACCACACAGGACACTCCACTTTCGCCGTCCATTCCCCATTCGCCGCAGGTATCCGTCAATGCGGTAACGGACAGCAGGCTTCCGTCCCACGAATAAACGCCGCGCTCCATGCCGTCCTGACCGGAGGGATCGAATGTGGAATCGCCATCCTGAGCAAAGAAATAGATGCCGTTGGGCAGAAAGCTGAAGACCACATTATCGTGGTTATTGACTGGATCCAAATGAACCCACCCGCCAACAATGGAGGGAGGCGTGGAAGGCTGGTAGACACGGTGAAAGATTCCGATTCCTTCATCATCAAGGTCAAAATAAACGGCATCTCCTTGAACAGTGGCGCTTAGGATCGTGGCATGCGAAAGTCCCCCTTCACCATTCGTGTCCACGGTTACCGTACGGCTGAACGCACCGGTCTCTGAATCCCAGGTATAGGTTCCCCGTTCCATGCCCAGTCCACCGGAAAAGCCATCCGTGCTATCATGAGTAAGAAAATAGGTACCGTTTGTAAGGAAGGTTAGCGCCACGGTATCCTCAGTCGTCGGATCCCCGATAACCCAGCTTCCGACGATGGAGGAACAGTGAATACGTGCTTCCTCGTTTATTGGCATGCCTTCGTCTGACGTTGCGGTGAAGTTGTCTGCATAAACATCGCCGGAGTTGACAACCACCCCGCGGCTACCGCCATAAATGAAGACTTCAAAAACATCACTATTGCCCATGCCCCAAGGGGTGATATTCATGGTCTTGTTTACAACGGACCCAGCGCCTTGGTCATATGAGCTGCTTATCGTCTTGGCACTTGCATCGAAAGAAATGGTAAAGCTGATCTCATCGCTTGATGCCGCCTGGTATTCCTTGAACTGGGAGACCCCATTCGTCCCTCCCTCAGTAACGATGTCATGATACCCGAAACCATTGTTGCCCTTATTGCGGTCGATACCGAAGGAGTTGCTGAACGAATTAAAGTACACGCCAATACCCAGCCATGTTTCATTGCTGCCGCTCGGTATAAGATTTTCATTCAATTGGTTGACCGTGGTGATTGAAACAGTCCAGTCATTCGTATAGCTTCCAGCATTGGCTTTCCATTTCCATGCATTGGAACGGTCAATCCCAACTCCTGTGGCCTGGAACTCAAGCCGTCCGTTGGTTTCAGTGAATGAGGTTCCAACCTCATTCACGAAATTCGTCCAATTGCCGGAATTCATTATGTTGTCATTGAAATCATCCCCGCCGGAAAAGTTGGCCAGGGTTGAGCCGCATGCCATCAATAGGCCAGCAAGTGTAACGCATGTTGTCTTTTTCATCGGACGTCTCCGGTTATGGTTGTTGAAATGAAAAGCCCGCTTCCTGTTGAAGGAAACGGGCTGTGGTGCATGGGGAGATGGGGTTGTCAGAAGTCGGCCAATGCGGAATGGGGCCAGCCTTATTCGACCGCACCGTGCCCACATTTTTAAAACCGACCTTCATGACCTCTCCCGTGAACGGAAGGACGCTACGCCTGCCCTTTGTCTTACACAATGATTATTTTTGTCATATTTTGATGTGCATAACTCGTTTAACGTATTGCCTCTGGGGGTTTATGAACCTCAACTATTTGTCCGTGAAGCCCGGATTACGGCGTTTTTCCGGCGAAATATCCGGTCTACAGGATTTCCAGAAAAAGCAGACACGCGGTCAGCGTAGTCATGCAGGCCAATAAAACAGCCAATCGGATTCCGTTGATTTCCTTATCACTCACTTTTTCCAGCTCCCGTGTTTGGAATGGGGGCAAGGATATGGCAAGACGGCGGGGCTGTATAGACCACTTTAGGCGTAGTTGCATTGCGTTAATACCCGGTTGCTTGCTGCGTTTTGTGGAGGGTCGATGGCCTCGGCGACATCTGAACGCAAGGCTCGGGAAGCTCGAGCCTTTTCTAGACGCGAATGGCAATAGCCCCCACGCTGATTGGGTTCCGGCATCTTCACCGTGAACATAGCCTTGTTCTTTATTGACCGAAGGCTGAACACAAAAAAGCCCGCAGAACGAATCCTGCGGGCCATGCAAAAAGCAATCGGGCCTACTTCTCTTTCTTCTTTTTCTTGGAAGACGCGCCTTTGCTCGCTTTCCTTCCAGCCTCGACGGGATCGTCCAACTTGGTGAGCCATTTCTCATCCATGTATTTCTTGTCGCTGGCATAGGTTTTGATGATCTCGCCCTCTTTGCGGGCCACCACCAAATAACCGTCGTAGACATCGCCGGAAACGGACTTCGAGCTTGAGCTGCCGCTGTTGTTGCTGTTGCTGTTTCCGCTACTGGTCTTGCTGGTTTTGGTTTCAGACCAGGTCAAGGTTCCGGATTTGACCGGATGCGTGGCGCGTTTCATGCCGCCTAGCTCCATGGTCGTCTTGCCCTTTTCACAGATGACCGGATCGCCCTCATTGCCGTCGCCGTCGAGCGGACGTTTGAAGAAATACCATTCCAGATCGAACGCCCCCTCCTGCTTGATTGTGTTGGCCAGGGTGATCTGCAGCTCATAAAACTGCGTTTCCGTTTTGGACTTCGAGCTTGACCGTTCGGATTCGTTTTTCGTGGAGTCCCGATCCTTCTCAAGCTGGCCCATCACCTGGATACGTACTGGATGGACTTTAGGCGCAGCCGCCTGGGCGGCACCGGCGGACAATGCAACGGCGGCCATCGTTAGAAGAAACATGCTGGTTTTCATTTTTTTTTATTCCCCTGTTCAGTTTGTGGATGGATGGATGGGCCAACCGATGGCCTAACGCATCCGTTTGCTTTTCAACAGATCCTCAAGTTCGCCCGCCATGGCCTCCGCCTTTTCCGGATGCGTCTTGATCAAATCGTCCTGCTCTCCTGGGTCGTTGGCCAGATTGAAAAGCTGTGCGGGAACCCCCTTTTTATTGTGCTTGTAGGCCTGGATATATTTCCATTCCCCCCGGCGCAGGGCGCGCTTGCCTCCGGCCTCCTCGACCATGAAGGGCAGGCCGTTGCGCTCTTCGCCCAGCAAGGCAGCCAGCGTATTCCGGCTATCGATGCCTTCGTCGTCGGCCAGCTCCTCCCCGAGCAACGCGGCAAAGGAACCCATCAGGTCCACCTGGTTCACCAACGCGGCGGACACACCGGGCTTGATGCGCGCCGGCCAGCGGACAATGAACGGCACCCGCGTTCCGCCTTCATAGATCTGGTATTTCCCGCCGCGCCAGATCCCGGATCCATCGTGGCCCCGGTCCACTTCTTCGGACGAGGTTTTTACCACGGTTCCGTCATCGTAGCCATCGTCGTAGACGGGGCCGTTGTCGCTCGAAAAAATCACGATGGTGTTTTCGGTCAGCCCGTTTTCCTCCAGGGCCTTCATGATTTCGCCGGTCGACCAGTCGAACTGCACCATCGCGTCGCCACGGTAGCCGAGCTGGGTTGAGCCCTGGAAACGCGGGTGCGGAGCGCGCGGCACGTGGATGTCCTGCGAGGCGAAGTAGAGGAAAAACGGACGGTCCTTGTTTTCCGCAATGTAGTTTTTTGCTTCCTTCACGAATTCATCGGCCATGGTTTCATCGTTCCAAAGCGCAGACGCTCCGCCGGCCATGAAGCCAATGCGGCCGATGCCGTTGATCACGCTATTGTTGTGGCCGTGCGAGCTTTTGTAGTAGGTCATTGCCTCGGGCGTTTCCTTGGCGTCGGGATATTGCGTGCTGCCCGCATGCTTCCGAACGTCAGCCAATTTCCGCTCCACGAAAAGTGGATCCTTTGGATCGAGCCCCACCACGTGGTGGTTCTTCAGATAGACGCAAGGCACCCGGTCGTTGGTGGAAGGCAGCAGGAAGGAATAGTCGAACCCGATTTCCAGCGGCCCCGGCTTCACGGCACCATTCCAATCCGTCGGCACCTCCTTGGCCCCGATACCCAGATGCCATTTGCCGATCACGCCGGTTTTGTAGCCCGCCCGCTGCAACATTTTGGGCAACGTGGTGATGTCGGTCGGGATCGAGAGCGGAGCATTGGGCGGCAGGATGCTCACCTTGTGCCGGAAGGCATAGACGCCCGTCAGCATCGAGAAGCGCGACGGCGAACAGGTGGCCGACGTGCAATGGCCATCCGTAAAACGCAACCCCTCCGCCGCGAGCCGGTCAATATTTGGCGTCGGGATCATTTCCGAGCCATAGGCCCCCACATCGCCAAATCCAACATCATCGCCATAGATCAATACAATGTTCGGCCGCGGCGCGGCCACCGAAGCGGAAACCAATCCCGCCAAGACCCATGCAACTATTCTACTCATTCAAAACCCCCATATTGGTGAATCCCAATAGACGACCACAAAGGACGCATCGGAACAAGGGCATATGCAACATTTTGGCATCGCTGACTCCGCATCATTCCCCGCCGAACCTGCACGTTGTTTTTTTCGCCGGGAACGTGCCCTCGGGCAATGCGGCCGGTTCGACCGACCCTACCGGTTGTGGGCTTCGAGGGCCTGGGCCAGGCGTTCCGCAATTTCCGGATGATCGTTGATCACGTTTTTGCTTTCGCCAATGTCATCCGCCAGATTGTAGAGCGTCGGGGCCTTGGATTCCCGCTTGGTGTCCTTGACCTTGAAGATTTCCTTCTTGTGGTATTTCCAGTCGCCACTGCGCACCGCGAGGTCGCCGAAAAAGAAATATTCATGCGGCGTCTTTGCGCCCTTTTTCGCGGTGAGCAGATCCATGATGTTTTTTCCGGCAAGCGGTTGCTGGGCCGGAAGCGCCGCCCCCGTAACCTGCGCCAAGGTCGGCAACAGATCCATGGTCAGCGCCATTTCCGAGCAGGCGCTACCCGCCGGAACCTTGCCGGGCCACCGTATGATCGCCGGAACCCGCTGCCCGCCCTCGAAGCGCGTCATCTTGCCTTCAAACAACGGAAGGGCGCAACCGCCATGAGCCCCCTTGACCAGCCAAGGGCCATTGTCGGAGGTGAAAACCACGATAGTGTCTTTATCCACACCCAGTTGTTTCAAATGGTTCAGGATGCGCCCGGTGTTGTGGTCGATCTCCTCGATCACATCGCCATAGAGCCCGCGCGCGCTCTTGCCCTTGAAGTCGGGCGAGGCAAACAGCGGCGTGTGCGGCATCGAGTTGGCCAGATAGAGGAAGAAGGGGTTGCCGGCCTTAACGCTTTCGCTGATGAACTGGATGCCTTCATCGGCATAGCGACGGGTTATGGTGGATTGGTCGGCCGGGAACTCGATGCACTCTTCGTTGCGCATCAGCGGAACCTTGTCCTTCATGGATCGGGGGTTTCCATTGTTGGACTTCCCGGCAAAAGCGTCATCCAAGGCCTTGAAATCCATCCCTTCGCGGAACAGGCATCCGTCCGCATATTTCATTTCCTTGGCCGGATACATATCGTTGCTGTAGGGAATGCCATAGTAGGAATCGAAGCCCTGGTTGGTCGGCAAAAACTCCACATGATCCCCCAGGTGCCACTTGCCGACCGCCTTGGTGGAATAGCCGACCCCCTTCAGCACCTCGGCAATCGTCACATGCTCCGGCGCAAGCCCCTTGTGCCCCCGGTTCGGGAAAAAGACCCCGGGTACGCCGATCTTACTCGGATAGCATCCCGTCAGCAGAGCCGCGCGCGAGGCCGAGCAAACGCACGACGCCACATAGAAATCCGTAAAGCGCATCCCTTCGCGGGCCAGCCGGTCCACGTTCGGCGTCTTGATATCCGGCGAGCCATAGCACCCCAGATCCTGATAGCCCTGGTCGTCGTTCAGGATAATGACAATGTTCGGTTGCTCCGCCGCAAAGACCGCGGTTGCTGCGGCGGCTACGGCAAGTCCATTCAACATAATGTGTTTCATCGGTTTCCCCTGTTCGGATTTTAGCAAATGAACGCTACCCATGGCCTAAAACGGACGCGCCCACGTTAAGGCACCATACCTATCATCATAAGCCAGGCCATACAATCCCCTTCCATGCAAGACTCCGTTTTCGAAGGATTGATCCATCTGCGTGGAGCAGGCCGAAAGCACATCGACGCCGAAAAACACCCACAGCGAATGCGTGCAAAACGAAGGATAACGGCGATGGGGTTGCGCGTTTACAGCGCCTTGACCACCACGCCGTACATGGCGGAGACCCCGCTGTTGAGAATGGAGCCGAGTACGACGGTTTCGCCAGCCTTGAAGGTTTTCCCGTAGAGCAACAGATGATTTCTGGCATCAACCGACCAACCCGTTTCCTCCCAGCTTGCAAGCCAGGCCGGGAGGTTTCGTACTTCATCCTTCAACGCCACATAGACCGTGCAGTCCTTTTTCAGCTTGAAGGTGATGAGGTCGTCGCGGTCGCTTCCCCGGTCCTGCATGGGGGTCTGGATCAGGGTTGCGCCCTCAAGCTCCGCAGGCACCTCGCCCACGGTGTATTTTCTGTCGGTCCAAAGGACGGCATTCTTGGTGAAGCCGTCCGGAACGATCGAGTAGGCATGTTGCGAGTTGAACCTTTCATCCTGAATCAGGTCGCTGGCCCGGCGGGGTTGTTGCCGAACGGTCTTCTTGAACACCTCGCCGTTTTCCAACACCTCCAACCCTCGGCCGGAATGCTTATGAAAATAGGGATAGACGCCGTCGCCGTGCTCCATGTATGCCTGGGCCGACCCCCAGAACGAACCGTTCATGTAGCCGCGGGTGGCCGAGGTGAACGGCTTGCCTTCGATCCGGGCAATCGTCTGTTTCAGGATCAGGCGCGTGCGCCAGATATCCATCAGGCGGACATGCATGAACATCGTATCCCAAATGCCATACTCCGCCTTGTGCGCCTCGGCAATGACGAGTTCCAGCTCCGCCAGCGCCCCCTGCAGGTTCCCGGCAAAGGCCTGCGGGTTGCGGTCGCGCAGATATTGGTCGAACGCGCGGTTCACGAGCGCGAGCATCCTGCAGGAATGCATATGGACGGCCACCTGGTAGGTGAAGTGCGCCTGGTAGAATAACCTGCGATCCGGCGGAATCTGTTTTTCCAGTTTCTTGGTTTGCGCCCAGAGCCCCGGGAAAAACTCCGCGGTTTCCGCCAAGGGTTCCCTGGCCTGGCTGAACTGTTTGTCAAAGCCGTCGATGGCCCGGAGATCCTCCCCCTTCTCCACCGCCGCGGCATATTTCTTGAGCATTTCCTGCGTCAGGTATTGAAGCAGGTGCTCCGCGCGGGCACCCCGCCAACGCCCCTGCACCGGCATCTTTTCGCGCATGTAGGGAATGTCGTAATACTGCAGGCGCAGCTCGGCCAGTTCAGTCGCCAACTGCGGGGAAAACGCCTTGGCATACCACGCCGTGAGATACTCCTTCATCGCCTCATCCGGGCTCTTGGCCAGCGCGGGCTCGGCATCCCAAAGGAAATCGGTAATGGCTTCGACCGACATCGCGGCCGGCCGGATGCCGCTGACGTTGATGATGGCGTATCGGGTGGCGCCCTTTTCCACATAGCGCCGGAGTTCACTGTAGAAACGGGCGGGCGGAACAGCCTCCGTGGTGCGGTTCTGGGTGTTCATCATCATCATGACGTGGTAGTAGAGCCCGTCGCCCGCATCAAGATCAGAGCCGTCCCCTTTGTCGCGCATATACCCCCGGCCATCGTCGGCAAACATTTTGCAAACCCCGTCCGGAACCTTCAGCAGACCGTCGTTATAGAACCTTCCGAGTTCATTCCACAGGGCGGCAACGATGGTTGCATCCGGATCGATTTCCCGAATGATGTCCGTCTGTTTCTGCATGGCTTCCGCAATCACCGCCGCACGGCCGGCATCGTCCTTGGGGGTAGCGGGATCGCTATGCCAGAAGGCGCCGTCGGACTCCCCGCGGAAGCCGACGATCCAGGCGACCTTCTTGTCGGCCTGCGCCAGCGCGGCCTTGCGCCACGCATCTTCGAGAATGTCCTTGTGCGTGATGTAGGAGAACGGCACACCCTTCGGCCAGTTCATCATGTTCAAGCCCAGCGGCGCGATATGATGGTGGGTAATGATGACATCGCGCCGCTTGCACAGGTCGTAGACGGTCGCGTCCGGATAGGGCGAAGACTCCGGGATAATCATGTTGCCCTTGCAGCGCAGCAGGGTTTCGAGAATCTTGTCCATCCATTCCATGGAAATCACGTTCCCGCCCAGCGGATCGCGGTGCATGCCATCGTGCAGCTCCTCGTCGTTGATGAACCACCCGCGGTTTTCGAAGGTCGGTGCCTTGGAGCAATAGGCATGATCACGGGTAAAGGCGATTTCCCCGCGCCGCGCCGGAACCTGGTCGGTGAAGACATACATTGGGTCGATGCCGAGCACCCGCTCGCAAAAGGTATAGATGGCAAAGACCGTGCCACGGGTGTCGGAGCCGATCGCGGCAATGGCCGGATTGTTTTTCACTTTCACCGGGAACAGCCGATGCTGCTCCTTGCCCTCAGGAACCTCGGCATCGAGCAAGTGCGCCGTGTTCGCCTTGGATCCAAAAACGATGATTGCCCCATCCCAGGAGTTGCGTGGATTATCCTTGAAGACCACCGGCGGAATGCCGAACACCTTGTACCAATCGCGCTCGGCATCGCGGATGGCTTCCTGGATCGCCGGGTTTTCGTAATCCTTCTCCATGACCACCCACGGTGTATCACCGTTGATTTTCAAGGAGGCGGGCGCGGCGAACAGCAGCTGCCCGGCGAAGGCAACGACGATAAGGAGCAAAAAGGTACGCGTCTGATATTTCATGAATTCATTTCCCTGGTTACATGCTCCAAACAGAATACAAGGCATATGAGACAAGCCTATCCTACGTTCGTAGGAGGGTTCACAAGCATACGTCGATACGATTCACCCGGAAAATAAATATGCTACCGCCATGAAAGGTCCATTAGCTTTCTCGATGGTCATGCCGCCCCGCAATCCGACCACGCAACTATCCACGGCCGTGGACAGTTGCGTGGCCAACGAATCCTGGGACGGAAACGCCAGGCCCCGGAAAACACCACGGCCGTGGACGGTTGCGTTACCAACGGGGTTGGAATTTAATGTCAAGTTAGCAGGAAGCACCACGGCCGAGGGCCGCTCCGTGACAGGTCAATTGGTCGCCTGGTCGGTGATTTGGGAGACGATGCGTTGATGACGATCCCAAACCTCTTTGCCGAGATAGCCCGAAGGGAGCAGCTCGTCGGGAAGCAGGGGATCCGTGACCATGGCTTGCGAATAGGCGAGGTTGTCCATGCGCAGGAGTTGAATCAAATCCGCATGGCCATGGTTTCCTGCCAACAACAGCGATAGATTCTTGTCGGCGGCGGCAAGGTATTGCGTGTGGAAACTTTTGAGCCTGTCGAAGTTCCACGCTTCACGAACCACCGACTGGTTGCCGTGTCCAAGCACGGTTCGCGCTTCGAACAGATGTGCAATGCTGTCAACATTCGCCGCGTGGTCTAGGTCGTCGTATTCAGGGCGGACATCCCGGGGCGTCACCCAAACGCTTTGCTGAAGGCATCCGAAGCGGAGCCGCTTCAAGAATTCCCGCAACTGGTCTCGATACAATCTTTCGCGTTCCGGCACGTCGAACATCAGCACATACCACCATCGGTTCCACGGTTTCGACCAGAGCTTGTCCGGCCAGTAGTAGACGGGAACCAAGGATTCGGCCTCATCCGTCAGTCTCAGTTCAGGAAGCGTCCCGTCCGTGTGCGGCGCAATCAGCAGTCCTTTCTTCCGCAACCGGTTAACCGACGCGTGGAAAGCCTTCCGTGAAGGATAGCAATGACCATAGAAGTCGCAGGCTCCTGCGCTCAACACCATGCCTGCGGTTTGATCCAGCAGGGTTACAAGCTCCTCGCCCACCTTGCGGCGGATGACGGGAAGCGAAATGTCTGGATGGTGCAATGTTTCCCATTTCATGAGGCAAACTTACAGGGAAACCGCCTGCATGTCACGGAACTTTCCACGGCCGTGGTCGGTTCCGTTGCCACAAAGAAGGAGGATATCTTGGGACTATCTCCCCCCCCCAGGGGCCACGGAAAGCACCACGGCCGTGGCCAGTTCCGTGGCCCAGAGAATGCGAAGGGATGGGAGGGATTCAACGAACAGGGTCTGTTTTCTCGAATAGCCCGATTATGGATCGATCCAGCGCAGGTTGCGGAACTCGGGCACCTTGCCCTTCCATGCTGCACCATATGTTGCCCTCTTCGTTTGACCATCCACCGTTTTCTTCAGCGAATCCTTTGCACCCAGCCGCAGTTCTCGGATCGCCTGATACCCCGCCATGGATTCGCCGCCTGCGTCTTTAAAATCAGAGGATGAAAGAACAACCTGCTGCCACGTCCCCCCACCCTTCAGCGCAACTTCGGCTGCGTAGGAATCAATGCCGACGGCCATCTTGTTCGCTTCGTCGGCCTTGACTTCAAAGGCGAGCTTTGCGCCTTCGGGCGCTTTCCATCGCGGATCGTAGATCTTGTGCGTTTTACGGCCCCACTCCTCCGGCCGGTAGGTGAACCATTCCTTTTGCCAATCCCCTTCGAACGACTCGATATCCAATGTCGGCTTTAGCGATGCCTTGACGCCGCCGGCGTTCAACTCGCCCGGCGTACCCATTTCCATTCTCGAAGAAAGGTTAAACCGATCCGTAGTATATTCGCCGTAATAATACCCCGCCCCGGTCACCGGATCGTCCAGCGGATAAACCACATTGGCATACACCCAAAGCGGCTTGTCGGCGCCGGATAGCGGAAGCTCCGCCGTCCAGACGCCGTCCTTTTTCTCGGTCTTCGCATGGTGCCAAAACCGGGCTTTCGTATTTTCGCGGTCGTCCTTCTCCCCGTCCATCTGCCCCTGCCGGGTATAGAACACATCCACCTCCAGTACGGGTTTCGATGGGTCGGGTTTCACGGAAAACTGCGGAACACCGCCCAACTTCAAATCCGTTGCCGGGGTTTCCGGCCATTTGAACGTACCCTTCAGATGCTCATCGAACCACAACAGCGAAGCCACCTCGTAATCCTTTGTGTCCTGATGGTTGTGGTGTGCGGCGCAGGTGGCCCGCCATTGGTCGGTTTGGATTTCGGTTATCGCCGTCTGCAAATCATTGATCCGCCCATGGAAATCGTTGGCCGGACTCAGAAACATGATCGGACAGTTGATCTTCTTCAGCGAAACGGCATCGTCGCACTCCGCACCGCCGTCGCGGCCGCTGATGCCGCCGCAGGACGGCGCCGCCGCCTTCACCCTGGCATCGGCTCCGGCGGTCAACACGGTCAGCTTGCCGCCCATTGAATGGCCGTATACGCCCATCCGGGTTTTATCCACCTCGGGCTGTTGTTCCAGGAAGGTCAATGCGCGGCGTGCGGCGAGCGTGCACAAGAACCACTGGTTGTTGCGGGGCGATTCCACCGGATCGAGCGTCCACTCCGTCGGCTTTGTGTTGCCGAACGAACCAAGGCCACTTCTGGTCGGCGCATGGTATGCATCCAGCGCGCCCCAGTCGGTCGTCACCCGATAGTTCGGGTGATCGGTTTTGTTTTCCCAAAACAATTTAACGACGTCGGGGTTCACCTTGTGATCCGGCGCATTGATTCTTCCCGCCCAGGAAATCGACACCGTGGCGTATCCGCGCTTCGCGTTGGCCAGCGGCGCCCGGTAATCGGCATACTGCCCGCCGCCATGAATCTGCACCAACCCGGGCAGGTTATTCCCTCCTTTGGGGAAACCGTACACCCCGGCCAACATGGCCTTCTCGCCCTTAAAGATCCCGACGCGGAAGCGCACGACCCGCAGCACCACGCCGTCCTCTTCCCATTCCTTCAGGATTTCCATATCCAGCGGTTCGGCGCGTGGGTCAAATCCCGCCCAAAGCTCCGCATGCGTCTGCGGTGCCGGAGTTCCGTTCAACGGTGCCAAGGTTTCAGCAAAGAGCCCCGGCACCAGGCATGCGACCATCCCCAAGACCTTGAATCGTTGCGTTCCCATCCTAGCCCCTCCTACTTCAGTTTGATTTTAAGTTTCAGGTCGTCGCCTTTCTTCAGGGAAATCTCCCGATACTGTTCGCCATATTTCGATGCGCCGACGGCCTGCGGGCGGCTGCACTCCAGCCTCAGGATTTCACCCGGCAACTTCAGGGAGAACGTGGCGTTGCGCTTGGCAAGGAGCGTCAGTTCGACCTCCTTTTTCGCCATGTCCCATTGGGCGGACGCGCTGGCCCCGGTGCGGGTCAGCAGGCCGTGGAACTCGCCGGCCGGCCAGCTGGCCGGAAGCGCCGGCAGCAAGCGGAGCATGTCGGCGGTCGATCCGCAGAGCATTTCCATGACCGCCGCGGGAATGCCGAAATTGGCATCCATTTGAAACGGGGCCGTACGCCCCCAGGTAATCGGCAAGGTTACACCCATCTTGCGCCAGTCGTTGTGATAGGTGAAAAGGTTTTGCCCCAGGCAGCAGCGTGAGAGGATGTTCAAGGCTTCCAGTGCCTTTTCCCCGTCGCCCAGCCGGGCATAGACATTGGCCATGTGCGCCAGCGACCACCCCGTCTGCGATTTGAGGCCAATGACCAGCCGCTTCTCGATCGCCACCCGGCAGGCGTCGTAGAGCGCCGGGTCGGACTCCGCCGTAATCTCCTGCCCAGGGAAGAGCGGATAGAGGTGCGACTGGTGGCGATGCTCATAGTTGTCTTTGAAGTCCGGATGCATCCATTCCTTCAGCGCACCCTCTTCGTTCACCTGGTAGTCCGGCATATCGGCGATCATTTGTTTCCAGCGTTTCACGCCGCCCTGCTCCACCCCCACGGCCTCGCATGCCTCAACCAGGTTGCCGAAAACCTCTTTGGCAATGGCCACGGCGATCGTCGAATTGATCTGCACTTTGATTTTGCCTACGCGGCCGGTTTTCGGATCCGTGATCATTTTGTCCGCCGGTTGGTTTTCCGGTGACTGGGAAGGCAGGAACATGTTTTTGCCATTTGCATCCTTGACGATGTAGTCCTCGTAGAAGAGCGCGACTTCCTTCATGAAGGGGATCGCGCGCTCCCTGAGGAATTTTTCGTCGCCGGTGAAGAGGTAGTAGTCGTAGTAGAACGAGGCCAACCAGCCGGCGGCATCCGTCCAGTAGACGACGTGCGGCGCGGTGTGGCGCATGACGCCGGAGTCCGGCGACATGAAGGGCGGGATATAGATGCCGCGGCAGCCCCAAAGTTGCTTGGCGTTATAGCGAAACTCGTCGAGATGGCTGTCGAAATAGTCGTAGAAGGCCATCATCGATTCCTGCATGTTGCCGGGCAGCGCCTGCCAATAGGTCATCTGCAGGTTTTCGTTAATGCCATACAGTCCGCTCCACGGCGGGCGGTAGTCCCCGTTCCAGATGCCCTGCAGCCCCGCCGGATAGCCCCCCGCCCGGCTGCTGGAAATCAGGAGGTAGCGGCCATAGTTGAACAGTTTTTCAACCAACTCCGGCGATGCCGGGTTTTGATAGGCATCCAGCAGCAACCGTTCGTTCGGGGTGTCCTGCCTATCCGCCATGTTTAAACGCAGCCCCATGGAATTAAATTTTGCACGGTGGAGCGGATGGTGGCGGTCGAAAAGTTTTCCGTAATCCCCAGCGTGCGCCGCGAGTTGCTTTTTCACACGCGGCATGGCCGTTGCGCCCTCCTCGTTCGCAAAGAACCCGACCAGCAAGACAACCTCGTCCGCATTGGAAAACCGGATCGATTTCCCATCGGCTTCCATGGTCCCGTTTTTGCAGACCACACGCACCGCGCCACCGAACTCCCCCCCATCGGAGCCATCGGCATGGAACTCGATAAAGTCGCCATCGGCAACCGTCCGGTAGGTAAAGCCCGGATCAAACGATTTCCCGCTTTGCTCGATGGCATCGTTCAGATCGTGGATATCCAGCGTGACGTCGCCATTCACCGCACCCGCACGGTCGGCGCTGATCGACATCGCCGAAAGATGATCCGGAATCGAAACAAAGAGCCTTCGCGAAAAACGGGTTTCCCCATCCCGCCACTGGACCTCCACTTCGCCGGTTTCGAAGTCGAGCGTGCGCGAATAGTCCTCGAACATGCGGTCGGTGTCGGTTGTGACCAGCATATCGAAGGCCGGGTGGTAGACGGCATTGCGGGCACTGAATCCCTTTTCCAGAAGCTTCTTCTTATAGTGACCGTTCGCTTCGGAATAGTTTCCCTTAAGCAACAAATCCCGCACCACCGGAAGCTCGGCCGACATGTCCGGCACCTCGTCCACCTTGCCCATGTACCACAGCTTGTTGTGGTTGAACAGGACGCGCTCTTCATTGACCGAACCGTAGACCAGTGCGCCGATTTCCCCATTTCCCGAAGGCAACGCTTCGCGCCACTGCGCGGAAGGTTTGATCATCGTCATGCCATGCCGATATTCAGCTCCATGGGAAACAACGCAGGCACTGAACAAGGCCCATATGGTGGTTTTCTTCAGCATAGATTTATCCATTCCCTATTTTACAACAAACCCTTCAACATCGTCCGCAACGATCATTTCCCGGGCATCCGGAGCACGCGTGCCCATGTTCAGATTCCGGAATTCAACGTTCTTTGCATGGCGCACATACGCCCCCCACGAAGGCAGCACCCCGAAGAAAAACTGTTCCGGATAGCGGGCAATGTCCTCGGCAATTTCACGTTCCGCATCTTCCGCGGTTCCTCCGCCCGGATAGCTGATTTCGATATTCTCCAGCATCACATTTTCAATGCAATGCCCGGGTATGCCCGAAATCATGATGCCGCAGCGCTTTTGGATATCGCTGGTCACGGTGGCCTTGATGTTGCTGATGCGAATGTTTTTACAGTTACCCACCGGCACGCCCTCCGGCTCTACATCCTGCTTCTGAATTTGCTCCGTGGGTTTGTCATACTTGCGGCCACGATTGGCCAGGCGAATAAAGATCGGCCCCTCGACATCGTTCATCACAATGTTGTCGATCGTGATGTCTTCCAGGATGCCGCCATCCACCGACAACAACTTGATGGCGCCCATCCGGGTGCCTGAAAAATCGCAGTTGGAAACGGTGATGTTCTTAAACCCACCACGCGACGACGTGCCGCATTTAAAGGCCGAGGTATTGCTTTCCGCCCGGCAGTTTTTCACCACAATGTTTTCGCAGAGCCGGGTGGTTGTGCTCTTCGGACAGATCGCATCGTCGCCCGTGCGGATTGTGCACTCTTCCAGCAAAACATTTTTGCAGCCGTCCAGGTCGAAGCCGTCATTGTTGCGGTTCACGTGGCTATCGATGGTCACCTTGCGGGCCACGACTTCATCGCAGTTGACCAAATGGGTGCACCAGGAGGCGGCATCCTTGAAGGTGACATTTTCAAAAACCACCCCGACGCAGTCGACGAACCGGATCAGCATCGGGCGGTCGTGGTAGGCTTCCCGAGGGCCGATGGGGAAATTTTCCGTGTGCCCACGGCCATTGATGATGCCCCCGCCGGTAATGCGTATGTTTTTCGAATTTTCCGCGTACACCAGGCACTCGTCAAAGGCGGGCCCCTCGATCGCGCCTTGGATATCGCGGGCATAATCGTTGATCGAGAGACTGCCCAGCAATTCTGCCCCCTCATCCAAGCGCAGTTCCACATTGCTTTTCAGCTTAATCGTACCGATATGGTAGCTCCCCGCCGGTACATACACCACGCCGCCTTCGCTTGCGTGGCACGCATCGATCGCGGCCTGCATGGCCTTCGTGTCCATTGCAACGCCATCGCCGATGGCACCGTAGGTTCTAACATTGAACAGCGTTGCGGCCTGGCAGGAACCCAAGCCCACGCCAAACATTACAGTCAACATAACCCAAATCTTTTGATTACCCATATCTTTTTTTTCACTCCTTCCCAACGAGGGGAACGCCCTTATCGCGCATCGGTATTGATTCATTCAAGGTCCCATTCTACCCGACCATCGAAAACCGTATATCCTTCGTTTATGGGATATCCTTCCTATCCATTACCGTTCAGCAAAGCCTTCAACATCCACCAGCACGATCTTTTCACGTTGATCTGCCAAGCGCGTTGACAGGCTGACGTTCTTGAACTCGATGTTTTTGGCGTGGCGGACGTAGGCGCCCCACGCAGGGAGCACGCCAAAGAAATACTGTTCAGGGTAACGGGCGACGTCTTCCGCAACCTCGCGCTTCACGTCGGCTTCGGTTCCGTGGCCGGGGAAGGAAATCTCGATATTTTCCAACACGACGTTTTCGACACGGTGTCCCGGAATACCCGAAATCATGATCGGCCCCGCCTTCGACTTTTCGGCATCCGTCACGCCCAGGGTCTTGTCCAGCGTCAGCCCCTTGTAGGTTGCCCGAAGCGCCTTTTCGCGTTCCTCGATGGTCACCGTTGCGGACAGGTCGCTGATGCGCACGTTTTTCAGGGTGCCGACGGGCATGCCCTCCGGCTGCGACCCCGCATCCTGCCCCGCCACGTGGCGGTCGGTCTTGTTTTCATATTTCCGGCCCCGGTTCCCCAACCGAATGAAGACCGGGCATCCCACCTCTTCCATTACGATCCGGGAAATATCGATGTTCTCCAGCCGCCCGCCGTCCACGCACTGCAGCTTGATGGCCCCCATCGGACAATCATGGAAATAGCAATTGCTCACATCGACATCGATAAAACCACCGCGCGACGAGGTGCCGAACTTGAGCGCGGCGGTGTTGCTCGCCACCCGGCATCCGCGCACGACAATGTTGCGGCAGGGATTCTTCGAGCTTTTCAGGCAGATCGCGTCGTCGCCGGACTCGATGTCGCAGTTTTCAATCAGCACGTTTTCGCAGCCGTCCAGATCGAGGCCGTCGTTGTTGTAGTTGTTGTTGCGCATCCGCACGGTAACGCCGTTGAAAACGATGTCCTTGCAGTCGATCAGGTGGATTCCCCAGAAGGCCGGACGTTTATAGGCAACGCCCGAAAAGGCGAGGTTCCTGCAGTTGACCATCCGCAACAGGCGCGGGCGCGGGAGGCGTTCCTTCGAACCGCTCCTGGTGCGCGGGAACGCCTCGGCCGTTCCCCGTCCGTCGATCACCCCAAGCCCCTCGATCCGGATGTTCACCGCATCGGCCGCATAGAGCAGGCAACGGGGGCCGCCCTCCCGGGGATCGTCGAGGCCATCGATCGGATAGTCGGCCAGGTTTTGGCTTCCAAGCAAAGCCGCGCCATGGTCGAGCGACAGGGTCACGTCGCTTTTCAGATGAATCGTACCGATGTGGTATTGCCCCGGCGGCACGCGCACCATGCCCCCGCCCGCCGCGTTGCAGGCATCGATCGTTTTCTGCAACGCAACGGTGTCCATCGCGAGGCCATCGCCGACCGCCCCGAATTCCTTCACATTGAACTCGGCGGAACAAGCCAGCGCCGCACCGAACAGACCCAAAAAAAGAGGGAACCGCATGGTTATTTTTGCAACGGGCATCTTATTCACTCCGCTTCATGGTTATCTGCGTTTTCATGGTTTTTTTTTTGACCGAACCACCTTGCCGGTGCGCATGCCGTGCTCCCCTTCATCATTTGGCATCATCCGCCGTTATCACTCCATCCCCATTCCGATCCTGGCCCTTGAACTGCCGATGGAACGTTGTCATGAATTCCTCGCGGGTCAGCTGGTTGTTCTTGTCCTGGTCCGCGGCGTCGAAGGATTTGTGGGGCTGCTCCTCACGGCTTAGCACGCCATCCTTGTTTTTATCCTTGCGCTCGAAGCCCGGCGCAAAATGGCCGACATATTCCTCTTCCGTAATCCGGCCATCGCCGTTCGCATCCTTTGCGGCCACCGCTTCCGGCAACGCCTTCGGCGCTTCCACGGCCACCGCGGTTCCAGCGGCCAACGCCTGTTTTATAAAACCGCCCCTTTTGATTTCCGGATAGCTGACGAGAAATTGGTTTTCATCCACCAGGTTAATCAGATAGTGCGTGGTGCCCTCCGGCAGTCCCGCAGTCGCCTTCGATCCGTTCAACTTGGCGGGCACACGGAACCATTCCTCGTATTTATCCCCGCCGTTGAGCGTATAAATCAGATCCGCCCGCACCACCTTCGCACCGTTTTCCTTGAAGGTGAACTCCACCGTGCTGCCCTTCGTTTGATGGGCCACGACGGTGCAGACGTTTCCTTGCCCCGGAAGGTCCGGGTTTTTCGGGTTGTAGCAGGGATAACTCGCATCCATGCCCTCAAGCCATTCCGACAGCCGCTGGTTCATCGCGGCTGTTTTTTCCGGCATCCTTCCCGCCAGGTTTTCCGCCTCTTCAATATCGGTGCGCTTGCCGTTTTCATAAAGCCGGAACAGCTCCAGTTCCGGGGTGGCCGGATCGCCGACATGGTCATAGTTGCGGATGAGCTTGAAGTCGCCCATGCGGATCGTGCTTTCGAGCGCCACGCCGTGCGGGAAGTGCCACATCATCGCATCCCGCTCCTGACCGTCGGCATCCCTCACCAAAGCAGGGTTGGTGGGATCCTTCAGCAGCAGCGCCGAAATATCGCAGCCGTCCAGGTTCTTGTCCTTTGGCTTTTCCGTCCCGGTCAGCGAAAGAATGGTTGGATAGAAATCGAGCCCGTTCACCATCACATCGCTCTGCACCCCCTTGGCGATGCCGGGCCCCGCGATGAGCAACGGCACGCGGGTGCCCCCCTCCTTGGCGGAAATCTTGCCGCGATCCAGCGGGGCGTTGTCGGTATAGCGCTCCTTGCCGCCCTCCATGCCGCCGTTGTCCGATGTGAAAATCACATAGGTGTTTTCGCTGAGCCTGTGCCCCGGCCAGCGCGGGTCGTCGGTGGTTTCAAGATAATCGAAAAACCGGCCAACATAATAGTCGAGCGACTCCACCATCGCGCAATAGTACGGATTCACCTGGCCCGGAACCTCCCTCGGGAATTTATCCTTCCGGTCCACCCCCAACTTTTTTTCATACTTGGCCAACAACGCTTCGTTGCGTGTCATGATGGGGCTGTGCACCAGCCACGTGCAATAGTAGAGGAAAAACGGCTTGTCCTTGTTTTCTTGGACGAACTGCATGGCATCCTCGCTGTTCTGGTGGCGCGGGAACCCGTTTTCATCCAGCCGGTACGGATCGTCCCCGGCATCGGTCGCGAAACCCTTGGTGCGATCCTTCATGTTGGAATGCGCGCCGCGGTCGGAGCGGGTGTAGTCGAACCCGACATCCTCCGGCTGCGGGAAGGCGTGGTGGTTGATGGCAATGTGCCACTTGCCCGCATGACCGGTCACATAGCCGTTCGTCTTCATCGCCCGTGCCAGCGTGAAGGTGTCCTCCGGCATGCGGCCGCTGTACCACGGATCCATCATCCGCGTACCGGGGCTCCGCGCATAGGGCGGATGGCCGCCGACCACATGCGTCTTCTGCGCGCGCGCCGGATGGTTGCCGCTCATGATCGCGCAGCGGCTCGGCGAACAGGTGGGGGCAGGCGAATAGGCCTGCCAAAACATCACGCCCTTTTTTGCAAAGGCGTCAAGGTGCGGCGTCTCCATCGGCGACGGCTCGTCGATGTCGTAGCACTTCACATCCTGCCAGCCCAGATCGTCCGTCACGATCAGCACCACGTTCGGCTTCGGCCGCGCGGCCTGCAACGGGCAAACCGCACCCCCCAGCAACAACACCAATAAACACAATCTTTTCATTTGCTCTTCCTTATTGTTTCCATATTAAAACGCTCCGCCTTGGCGGAACAGGTTAAGATAGGGGTTGTCCGCCTGCGGAACAACACCCTTGAGGTCGCGGATCGAATTCCGCAGCGCGCGCAGCGCGTCGCAGTATTCCTTGTCGGAGACCTTTCCTTTTGCATAGACCGCCTTGGCATTCTTTAGTTCCTTCAGCAATGCGGCATCGGTTCCGCCCTTGCCCTTCAGCCCGGCCTCGGCTTCCTGCCCGAGCTGGATCAGGGCATGGAGCCCCGGACGGAACGGATACGCATGCTTCAAATAGGAAGAGTCCGCGCTGCTCGACGACGCCTCCTTGTACGACGGCAGTTCCTCCGACATCACCAGGAAGCCTTCGCTGTCGGTCATGCAGAAGACGGCATGCGAGGTTCCCGGCGGAACCGTGCCGCTGATGCGCCCGCCCTGGATCGTTGCCGGCTCCTCGAACCACATTTCGCGGCGGCCTTTGGAAACCTCCAGCAGGCTGCCGTTCACCGTGTAGAGCAGCTTGGCCGCGACAATCTTCGATTTGTCCCTGCCCGTTTCCACCTCGACCCAGATTCGGTCGCCGTCGTCGCCGCGCGCCAGCACCGCCGGAATCCGATCCTGCCCCGGATGGGTGTCGATTGTTGGATTCTTATACGGGTACGACACGTTTGCATCGCCCAGGAAACCGTCCAGCTCGGCCAGCAGACGGTTGGCCAGCTCGGGCATTTTTTCCGCCAGGTTTTCCTTTTCGCCGACATCCGCCATCGTGCCGTCGTCGTTGTAAAGCCGGAACAGCTCCACCATCGGGCTCTTGTTGTTGCCCGGCCCGAGGTTGCGGTAGATTTTCCACGGCCCCTTGCGCATGGCGCACCCCGAGGATAGTTCGATGGGATAATAAAAATAGATGCTTTCACGCGGCGTACCATCGGCAAAACGGGCCACCGTTTCCCTCCCCTCCAGCAGCGGCCGGATGTTGCAACCATACAGTTTCGGGTTGTCGGTCGAAGTCCCCGCCAAATCGACGAAGGTCGGATAGAGATCGATCAGCGAGACCGGCGTTTCACAGACGGAATCCTTCGGAACATTCGGCCCGCGAACGATGAAGGGAATGCGGACGCCGCCCTCATGGATATCCTGTTTGCCTTCGCGCAGCGGCGAGTTGTCCGTGATGGTTCCGCCGGATCGATTGACCAAGCCCCCATTGTCCGAACTGACGATGATGTAGGTGTTGTCGACCAGCTTATGCCCCGGGTTGCGTGGGTCGTCGGTCTCCTCTAGATAGGTGATCACCTTGCCGATCATCCAGTCGAGCGTATCGACCATGGTGGCATAATACGGATCGCTCTTGCCGCCGCGTTCTTTGTTGATCGTTCCTGGATCGGTCGGAAAATCCTCGTAGCCCATCTTCTTGAGGTAATGTTCAAACCGCGCGCGGTTGCGCGTCTGAATCGGGCCGTGCACATAATAGGTGCAGTAGTTCAGGAAGAACGGTTCGGCATGGTGCTTTTCCAGCCATTTCAAGGCAACGTCCAACGTCTTGTCGAACGGTCGGCCGTCTTCATCCATCTGAAAGGGATCGTCCGGCTCGTTGGTCGCCCACCCGTGCAGGCGGTCGGGCTTCATGGAAGAAGCCAGCCCATTGTGCTGGTCGCGCAGCTGCTTGCGCGGCCCCCAGATGTCGGGGTCGGGATAGTAGGTTCCGCCCTTGCCGAGGTCGTCCACATAGCCCAGGTCGAAGCCATAGTTTCCCGGGAACGGATAGCCGTTGCTGCGCCCGCCCAGATGCCACTTGCCGACGTGCCCCGTCGTGTAGCCCGCCTTCTTCAGCTCTTTCGGAATCGTCATTTCCGTCAAAGGAAGCCGGTAGCGGTAGAACGGATTGATATGGGTGAAGTTGGGCGAATAGGCGCGCGGCAGCTTGCCGCCCAACACGTGGTAGATGCCCGTATGCGCGGGGTACTGCCCCGATATATAGGCCGCCCGCGATGGCGCGCAGGTCGGCGACGGCGAATAGGCCTGCATGAACTTGCGCCCGTTTTTCGCCAGCCGATCCAGGTTCGGCGTTTCATAGGGCGTGTCGCCATCGACATCGAAGCAGACCGGATCCTGCCAGCCGAAATCGTCCGTCAGGATGTGCACAATGTTTGGCTTCGGTGCGGCATGAAGCAACGATGCTAAAAGAACGGCAACAGCAATCAAACCACGTTTTTTCATATCCAAACCCTATTCCTTGCATCATTAAACAAAGCTAAATAATGGCCCAAAACCAGCGGTCTGCCACTCCCCTATTTGGAGGAGGCCAACACCTAAGGCGAAGCGGATGAAACGAAAACCGAACGGCACAATGAGCATCCCTTTTTCGCCGGTGCCTTCCAATCCGCCCCACCCTTGCCAATCCTCTTAGCTTCCCAGGATACTGCGCCCAGGACTTTTACACCCGCGCATTTACACAGCTCCCCTGGGGCGTCCCTGGCTTTGGGTTTCACTCCTCTTGCTATTTGACGGAGTCTATCCATCCTTTGTATTTAGCGAGTAGCGTATTGAAGCGCTCCGGCTGCTGTTTGGACAGGTCGGTGATTTCCGTCTCCTCTTCATTCAGGTTATACAGACTCCACGTTTTACCGTCCTCCGTCACCAGCTTCCAGCCGCCATCGATGATGAACGCCTGCCCGCCCCGGTTCATGTAGATCGTATCCTGGTGTTTGATGGGTTTGTCGTAGATGACGTCGGCAAAGCTGTCGCCGAGGATTTTCCGGCCGGATACACCGTTGAAGCTTTCCGGGTATTCCGCACCGGAAAGCTCCAGGAAGGTCGGCATGATGTTGTAGAGATGCGCAAATTTATCCGCAAACCGCCCCGGGTTCCTGATGCCGTTCGGCCAGTGGAGGATCATCGGGGTTCGTGAGCCTCCATTGTAGGCGCTGAGTTTATCCATGCGGTGCGGGGTGTTGGCGACATTGCTCCAATTCCGGCCGACCATTAAGAACGTATCGACCTCGCCTGCGTTTTCAGGAATCTTTCTTGAGCTGACTTTTTCAGCCCCGTTATCGGAACAGAAGAGGATCAGTGTGTTTTCATAGGCGCCCATCGTTTTGAGCTTCTGCAGGACGTCGCCGACCCTCTGGTCGACACAGTCGATCATCGCGGCATGAACCTCCATGAGTTTTGCCTGTTCCGCCTGCTCCTCAGCACTCATTTCAGACCAATCCGCATACGTTGGCGGAGAGAGGGGGCATTGCTTCGGGTCCACCAGCCCCATATCGACTTGTCTTTGATAGCGTGCCTGGCGGACGGCCTGGTAGCCGGCATCGTAGACCCCTTTGTATTTGGCAATATCCTTCGGCCAGGCCTGCAACGGATAGTGCGGGGCGGTGTAGGCCAGGTAGAGGAAGAAGGGGTGACCGCTTTTTTCCTTTTCCCACTCGTCCAAATATTCGAGCCCCTTGTCGGTGAATGCATCGGTGGAATAAAACCCTTTGGGGAAATAGTGCTGATACTTGGGATCCTGGGTATCGAAGGTCAGCCCCTCATCGCACCAGTAGCGCGTCCGGCCTTTTCTGCCGGGAACGGCTTCACCCTCCCGCTGCAGGCCGGGATTGAAGTGGTTGCACATTCCATCCCGGAGCCCGTAATAATGGTCAAACCCCTTATCGATGAGGTTGACCGTGGAGTGGTTTTTCCCGGAGGCGTAGGTGTGGTACCCGGCCTGTTGCAGGATGTGCCCCAGCGTCGGGTTGTTGTAGTTTCCCTGGGAGGCTTCGTAGTTGGAACGTCCCATCAGCAGGCTGACCCGGCTCGCGCCGCATTTTGCGTTGTTAAAAAAGCGGCGGAAGCGCACACCCTTCTCCGCCAGCGAATCGATGTTGGGTGTTTTGATTTCCCCGCCGTAGCATCCGAGATCCGAATAGCCCATATCGTCCACCATGATGAGCAGGATGTTCGGCTTCGTTTGCCCTGCCGCCCCCAGGTTTAAAGTCACAACCACCAGCAACCCCGCAATACATAGACAACGTTTTTGAAAGCGCATAACCGTCCTTCCCCTGGGTTTGAACCCAGTTCCTAAGTTTCAATCCCTAGCCTTTCGGCGTCAACTGGCTGCGCGTTAACGTCAGCTTGTGAATCTCGGTGCCGTCGTCGCCCATCAGCCTGAAGGTCACCTCGGGATCGGGAAGGTCGGCTTCGATGGAAAATTCGCCGAAGGCATACTTGCCGGAAATCCCGTAAAACTGGGTATTCCACTTGTCGCTTGTTGCAGCGGGGCCCGACCGGCCGCCCAGGCTGGCGGCCTCAAATTCGTAGAAGGAGAAGCCGGACGACCGTGGAATGCGGAATCCGCGTGCGCCGTGACGGTCGCCGGAAATCAGCAGCACGCCGCCGATTTTGTTCTTTTCGATCAGGCTGAAAATGCGCTCGCGACCCTCGGGGTCGCAGACGCCCCATGAATCTTTTCCGTTCGAGACATAGTCGCTCCACATCGACCCGCAGGAGAGAATGATAAACGGGCCCTTGCAGTCGAGCAGCTGCTCTTCGAACCACTTCATCTGTTCATCGCCCAGAAAGGAACCGTCCTTGTTTTCGCGGAAGTAGCGGTTGTCCACCATAATAACGTCACAGGGGCCGATCCGTGTGCGCAGAAAGACTCCGCGGCGGTCGTCATTGAATCCATAGGACGGATTATTCCAAGACTGACGGAACACATCGCATACCCCTTGCTTGTCCTGCTCTGTATGCCCTTTGGGGATGCCCGCCCAGTCATTCCTGAAATAGTCGTGATCATCCCATGTCGCGAAGACGGGAACCGTCGCAACCAGATTCTGCCAGGCCGGATGCAGATCCCGTAAAAAGTAATCCGCGCGGTGCAGTCCCAAATGGTTTTTTCTGTCCTGCACGGCAATGTCCCCCAGCAGGAGCAGGGCGGAAGGATTGCGACTGAGTATCAGCTCCGATTGTTTTTGATTGCCCAGGCCCCATCGATGAAAACAGCTGCCGAATGCAATGCGGACCTTTCCCGAAGATGTGGCCGCAGGCGCCGCCACCAGCGCGGCATCCTCCGGAATGGAGATCGGGCTTCCGTCCACCAGAACCTGATACGGATTCTGTGTGCCGGGTTTCAGGCCCGAGACCGGAACAACCGCCGTCAGATCCGATTCTACCGTACTGAAAACCGGCCCGTACGATGTATTCCCCACCTGCACTTCCACCTTGGCCGGTTTCAGCGTACGGATCCAAACAGACGCACCCTCTTCGGTAACCGAGCCCAGCAACGGCCCGCCCAGATGCGTCAATCCGGCCTGCTTGCAGAGGGCTTGGAACTCCGGCTGTTCGGCCAGTCCAGCGAGTGTACGCCCTTCGGACGCATTCAAATAGGTATAGGCGTTTTTCAGCAGTTCCTGTTTCACAGAGGGCTGTTCGCCCCATAGGTTCAGCAGCTTTAGGCTCGTTTCCAGATCCCCATCCTTGAGCAGCTCTTCTTTCGCCCATGTCATCGAAGGAAACAATGCGCTTCCTCCGGCAAGCACAGCCGTGGTGGTTAAATAATTTCTACGCTTCATTGCTTATCTCCGGTAATACCGACCCCAAGCCCCTTCAGCCATGCCCGGCATTCGGGATGCCATTCCACTTCCTTCAGGCCGTGCCCGCCTGTTTCGGAAATAATGATCTTCGTGGTTCCCCCTGCCGCCCGCAGCGCTTTTTCATACACCACACTGCCGGCACCGTGGCTCTTATCGTCCATGGCACAAACCATGAACGTCGGGGCGATTTTTCCTTTCATCGGAAACTCGTCCACGAGGGTCGGATCCGATTTGCTTTTGAATAGGTATGCCGCAGACGCCGTAACCACAAACGCAGGCTGGCAGTCCAGTTTGTCCGCATCATCAAAAGCCGGGTATGCCGCAGACGTGTAGTTCTGGCTCAACCGCAGCACCAGATGCCCACCCGCCGAACTTCCGACCACCCCCAATTGATCCGGATCGACATTCCATTTTTCCGCCTGATAGCGCACAAGCCGCATGGCGCGTTGCACATCCCGGAATGCGGCGTCACGGTCGTTGGGAACTGTGTATTTCAGCGTGAATACCGTGATCCCCATTCCATTCAACCAATCGATATAATCCTGCAAGACAGACACCTGCTTGTACGCCCCCCCGGGACAGTAAACCACCGCCGGAGTCGGCTTGCTGCTTTCAACCTGAGAGACCGTCAAGTTCGGATCCTTGATGTTCCGATAAGTGGTTTTACCCTCGCCCCTAATCTCCGGTTCTTCCTTCAGCCGGTTTTGTTCGCCTCCGATCTGTTCGATCGTCCAGAGCCGAACCACGGGATGCGCTTCAACCGATGCGCCCCCCGCTTCAATCAACTCAATCGCCTTATCGGCAAAGCGTTTTCCCATGGTCTTGTAGCCCTCCACCGACATGTGAAGGTCATTCTTAATATTCCTGCCCTTTTTGTTGAGACCGTCATTGAGGTCGTCGGTATTGATCCAGGCGCCGCGGGGATCGGCTTCGGCCACTTCCACCAGCGCTTCACGCACCACCGTCCAGTGCGGGTATTTCTCGTTGGCCATATCGAAATCGCTCAGGCGGCCGAGAACAAAATTGATATCCCCACGCCCCAAATCGTCGGAAAGCTGTTTTATCAGCCCTTTCATGCTCGCCGCATAGACTTCCCCATGACTCTCCTTGGCATCCTTTTCGCCCTGCATCCAGACCAAGGAGACCGTGGCATATTCGTTGCCTGCGGTTGCCTCGTTCACCTTTTCCATCAAACGGTCATACAGGTCTCCAGGCCCCCGCCCGCCTTTGTAGAGCGGATAGCCCGTTTGTTCGGGATCATAGCCCTCCGCCGGCTTCCACTTTTTATACCAGCGCCGGATCGGCTGACCGCCCAGTGCATCCTTCACAACCGTCACGTTTTCCTTGCCGAATTCCGCCTCCACCGTCGGCGTGAAAGAAATGTCCGGATTAAGTCCAGCCATATTCGACTGCCCCGACAAAATAAAGAGATGTTTCCCATTCTCTACAGCATGGACGGACGGCGCGGAAAGCACAGCGACCAAGGTTGCGATAACTAGATGTTTCATTCTGTTTAATACTCCACATCATTCAGATTGCCTGCATGACAACCTTACACCTTGAAAACTTACGGTTCCAACGGAATGGTTTCCACCATCTCCCCATGTTCATTGATCAACCGGAAAACGGCCTGGGGCTGGCTACCATTCATGGTGAAGGTGAATTCACCGAAGGCCCACGAGCGACTAGGTAGGCCAAATAACTGAGCCGACTGGTCCTTTCCGAATGCGCCCGGCCCCGGAACGCCACCCAGCGTTGCGACCTCAAACTCATAAATCGCCTTACCGCCCTGCCGCGGAATGGCAAAGCCGCGCGCGCCGTGGCGGTCGCCGGAGAGCAGGATCACCTGCGAACCCTTTTTCGCGTCGATCAACTGGAAGATTTCTTCCCGCCCTTCGGTATCCCAGGTTCCCCAGCTATCCTTACCCCCGGAGATATAGTCGCTCCACATTGTGCCGCTGCTGATGAGGATGTATGGAGAGGTCGACTCCCGGATCTGGCGCTTCAGCCACGCCATCTGCTCCGCGCCAAGGAAGGAGTTCAGCTTGCCGCGCTCGTCATTCTCCCGGCACGAACGCGTATCCAGGGCAATGAAATGCACGGGGCCGATATGGGTCTGGAAATAGATGCCCTGGCGTTCCTTGCCGCGTTCCGGGTTGTTCCACTGGCTTTTCCAACTTTGGCGCAGGCCGTCCACATCGATTTCCTGGCCGCTCTTTGAGCGTGCCCCGAAGGTGTCGTTGCCCCAATAGTCGTGGTCGTCCCACGAGGCGAAAACCGGGACGTTCGCCGTCAGTTCCTGCCACGGCGGGGAAAGGTTGCGCAGCAGGTAGTCGGAATTTATCAAACCGGAATCGCACTTGCGGCCGTCCACGGCGGCATCGCCTAGCACCAGCATTGCGCGGCTTCCCCGCTCCCGAACCAGCTGCATCAGCTCGGGGCGATAGAGCCCGACCTTATGGAAGCAAGTCCCGAATGCGATCCGAAACTCGTTTGTGGACAGTTTAGCCGGAGCCGTAGCGAAACGCCCCTTCCCCAGAATCCGGTTCTCCGAATCGGCGACTTGGTAGGAGTAGGCCGTGTCCGGCGAAAGCCCCTCGCAACGCACCGACAGAATCCGGCCAGCTTCATTCGCTTTAAAGGTTTTGGACGCACCGCCCCCTTCCGGGGCCATGGCCACTTCGACCATGTCCGGCTCCGGCAGGTGCATCCAAACCGAAACGCCCGTTGAGGTAAGATCGCCCAGCATCGGCCCGCCGAGCTTCCATCGGCTGAACATCCGGCAGCTTGCCGCCACGGCATGTTCGGGTTGCTCCCTCGTCATGGCTTTGCGGCAGGCCGTATAGAAATCCTGCACCTCCCGCGGCCGGTCTCCGAACTGATTCATGATCCGCAGGTCGATCTCCAGCGTCCCCTTGTGGGCATCCCCCAGCGAGACATACCGTGGATCTTCAGGTTTCGCGCCATAGGCGACCAGCGCACCGCCAACGGTTGTGGCGCCCAATATGATAAATTGCCTTCTCTTAAAGTGGGAATAGCCATGCATATGTTTTCCTTTTATTTATCGCCAGCCCTCACCTTGAGCTGGATGAACTTAACAGGATCATCGGCGATATAGCGGTTCGTTACCGGCTCATAGCCGCCGACGGACGGGCCGACGAGGATTTGATCCTGCGTATTGGTCGAAGCCACCGAATCCACCAGATTCGTTGAATCAATCAGCAGGTAAGACAGTCCTTGGTTGGTATAATCCGCCCGGCGGCTGTGGACATACTCGAACCAGTTCGTTCCATCCTCGGATGCCACATTGATCCAATCCATGGAGCCGGCATCGGAGTTGGTCGGGTCCATGCCCAGCGCATATTCGGCCAGGTTGTCGTAGCCGTCGCCGGCACCGCCGTTCTCGGCATCGGCGCCGGTCGATGCGTCGCCGCCGGCCAAGCCGTAGCCGGCAGCCCAGGCGGCAAAGCCGTCGTACGTGAAGTAGAGCGCCGATATCTCGGCTTCGGTGAGCGCGTAGTTGTAGACACGGACATCATCCAGTGCGCCCTCGTAATAATTGCCCCCAACCCCGCTGCCCAAACGGGCCTCGGCCATGACGCCGCCCATCCGCGTGACCGTCCCGGTGTCGGAGAGCCACAACGACCCATTCAAATAGATGCTCATCCTGCCGGCATTCGCGTCCTTGGTAAAGGCCCAGTGATTCCATTGGCCCTCGTAGTCCGCGGCAGAGGCGGTCTTGGAGACGCGGTCATAGCCGCCGCTGTCGCCCGCATCCCAATATACCTTTGAATCGGACCAAGGCAGATGAATGTTCAACAGCCGGTTGCCGCCCGAATCCTCGGCGTAGAAGACGGAATCCTTGCGCGGTTGCGCAGCGGAATCGCCCTTGACCCACATCGCGATGGTGATGCCGCTACCCACCGTGCCGAATACATTGGCAGGCAGGACCACTGCATCGGAAGATGTGCTTCCATTAAACTCCAGCGCACCGGCGGCGCGGCCGTCCACCCAGGCGCCTCCCGACAATGCGCCGTCAAACCCGTGCCCCGATGCGTCGCCCACCACGGCGCCGCTGCCCTCATCCATTGGCCAGTAAGCCACCAGGCCGCGGCCTACAATCGTTATGGCGACCGTCTTCGTTTCAGAAACCAAGCCATTATACGTGATGAAGTAGGTGAAGCTGTCGCTCGCGGCGCCCGGGTTGGAGGTGTAGACCAGGTCAGGCGCCGTTCCCGAAAGAACCCCGTTGGTGGGCTGGGTGTGGGTGTAGGCATAGCCCGTGCCGGATGGCAGCGTAATGACGGACGGAACCTCTTCGCCTGCGAACACCGCAAGGTCTTCGGCCGCCGGGGCGCTTCCATACAGCTCTTCAATCTCTTGAAGCGCCGCCTCGTTTTCCGCCGGCGTTCCGTCCGCGTAAAGTGCAAACGCACCGCCGGGAAACCGGTTGCGCCCGCCCAGTTTCGTCCAGTCAAACTGAAGAAGAGAGCCTGAAACAGTGGCTTCCGCATTCTCGTCGAGCGCCACGGCATGGACGGTGCCCGAAATGGGCATGGCCACCCGGACGCCCAGGGAGTCGTCATAGAGAGGGACCTGCCCGAGGCCGATGAGGCGGAAGAGCAGATGGTGTTCGTATTCATCGACCCGGAAATACATTTTCGCAACGCTCCGTTCATCTTCGACGACTTCGACAACGCCGTTTTCCCCGGTGGCATCCATCATATCCCAGCTTACGATCTGGGTACCGTTAAAAATACGCAACTGGGCCTTGCCGGTTTCCGCGCTTAGGTGTTCAACGCCGCCGAGCAGCAGGCTGGCGATTGTCCCGTCGGCATTCCACACCATTGAATGGGCCGGGGGCGCATTCGTGGATTGGTTAATGGAAAAACCGTCCACGCGGCAGGGCTCGCCGCCATCTGCATAAGCCAGCACTTCGAGGGTCTGGCCGGGGGCGATGTGGATTTTCCGGGTCTGGTGCACGACGAGGTTTCCGGAAGCGGGGTCGGCGCTGCCGAGCCCACGGTTGGCGGACCAGGCATCGATCAAACCACCATCAAGAAAGAGTTTGTAGACCGCTTCGCCATCGTTCTCGTCAAAATATGCTGTTTGGATGTCGTAGACCCCGGCCCCGGAGAGCGCGAACGTCCCCGATGCCGTTCCGGCGCTTCCATTCAGTACAATCCCCTGCCCACCCGATGCGCCGGCCTGCGACTCGATGCTGAATCCGTCCAGCGTCATGGCTTCCGCCTCGATGCTGGAGGCCTCCAGTAGTTCTATCAAGCCGTGCCTGTAAACTCCCGCCCCCGTTGAGTTGCTGCCCAACTCGCCCCCGATCCGCTCCTCGATTTGCAGGTTGGCGGCATCATTGACCCCGAAGTCGAGCGTCAGGAAAAGGCTGTCCGTTTGGTTGGTTTCCGTGTCGGCGTAATAATTGAAATCAATTTCGACATACACCTCGCCGGTCGCGTCATCCTGGACCAGCCCGACCGAGTTGATACTGAAGAACTCGCCCCCCGTGTTGCATTTGCTGTAGAGCTTGATCGTGCCGGTGTAGGAGGTTCCGCCGTCAATAAACGAAATGCTTCCAGACTCGAAGGCATACTTGGAGTTGACGTATTTAAAACCGGGGTCACCGGTTTCGTTGAAGATATAGTGGCTGCCCACCCCATCGATCGTAATGGTGTATTCGCCGTTCGACGCTTGTTCGGCGGGACTGCCGCCCGAGATGACTTCACCGTCCACCACCGTTGCCACCTGCACGCCATCCGTGATCGGATTGTTCCCGGCCTGGTCGGACACCGGGGTGCTATTGCTGAAATCCTGATAGTAGATGGTTCCTGCCTGGCCCGTCGCAACCCCTGCAAGGAGGGCCAGAAATATACTGGTTGTTTTCATTCGATCCCCTTACAGATTGTTGTTGGATTCCAGAACGTAAACGTCGCCCAGGGTGATGTACTGCACCCTAAGGTCCGGTGTGTTCGAACCGCTGCCCTTGTCGGTGGTCACATCGTTGTTGCCGCTGTTGACCGTGAACGACGTGGCCGTCGCTGACAGGGTGCGGCCGAAGTTCCAGTTCCCGTCATACACCCTCACCGTGCTGCCGCCCTCGTACTTCATGTATTCGCCGGGCTGGATATCGCCCGAAACATCCAGTGTTCCAGTGCCGTTAATGGTGATGAGGGGATCCTCAAGAGCAGGGGAGCCTTCCTCGACGCGAACCACCACCTGCGGCGTTTGCGCCGCGTAGGGATTGTACAGCTGCATCGTCGTGCCGGCAGGTATGTCCTGGAAACGCGGCACCGCCCCCCACTCCTGGTCGATATGGATGAATTCGTCCTCCCCCGAGGTTCGGCCCATGACGCGGTGGGGTGTGAAAATGTAACCACCGGTGCCATTCGTGCCGAGCACCAGCACATCCTCGCCCTTCCAGTGGTTGCCATCCGCGCTCATAAAACCGCTGACGTAGCTCGCATCCGCATCGTCAAAAACCGGTGCCAGCTCGATCCAGTCCTTGAAGAGCTGGAACGCCTCGCCGGTCATGCCATAGTGGTTCAGGATGTCCATGGTCAAGGCACCGCCGCTTTTTCCAGCAGCGAAGCTTGGCCGGCGGCTGTTGTTCATGATCCCGTCCAACGCATCAAAGTGCAGATCCAGCATACTGGTCGACGTCTCGATATGGCTGTTTCCCTCGTCGTGTAGCCGCAGGCCGATGCGGACGTCGTTGTAATCCAGCGACTTGTTGTCCCGGACACCGCTGAACAGCTGTTCGAAGTTGGCTGCCGTGGATTCCCCGACCCGGCTGGACGTGGTGGGATGGTCGACCCGGCTGTATATGTAGTCGAAGATATCACGGTCGTGCCAGGGGGTGAGTTGCATCTGTGCCGCACCGTCGTGGTGGATATGGCCCACGTTTACGTCGTCGAGAAAATCGGCGTATTCATCGCAAATCTCTTCGGAAATACTGTTGGTTTCCCCCAAATCGAGCGCGGGGATAAACATATCGTTCGCCAGGTGGTATCCAGCCATCTCCGAGGAGGCGCTGTGGGATTTCGGATCGGTCGCCCCGTAGCCCCGGCTGCAATCCTCCAGCATCCACACCTCGTCGTCGGTGCGGGTAAACTTGCCGACCTTGATGAGTTCCGCATTGTTTGCCGGCCCGACCCGGCAATACTGATACTCCATGCGCCCCCCTACATGCGGGTTGCTGCCGCGCAAGGGAACCGTCACACCCGGATCGGGACGGAGGCGAAGGGTGGTGGCGGAAGAGTTAACCGCATCTTCCAGCCGGCCGGTGCCCCAGGTAGCGATGCGGGGGTCGACAAACGATGATGAGACGAATCGCGGATCCCATTGGCCGATCCCCGGGCTGAGGCTCTTGAGCTGGAGGTGCGCGCCGAAGGGAGGAGGGCCGTTCGTCGCCAGATAGCTGCCGTAGGCGATCAGATCCGCTTTCCCGTTGGGAAAAACATTGGTATTGACGTCCGCCATGCCGAGGTAGTCGAGATGATACTCACCCCGCCAAATGGTCGAGAACATATAGACCCGCTTGGCGCCGCTGGGAATGACATAGGTGTCCGTCATCTCGTAAAGCTCCTGCTCGTTCCCCGGCGCAACGCTCACCGTACTTAACGAGGCGAACTTCGCCTCATACTGGGCCACCCATGCGAGTACATCGTTCGTGGTCCATGTGGTCTGGCCGGCCGGGCGAACCATGTGCCCGGCCGCATTTTGGGTCGACCAGATTTCGGTCAGGGTTGCATCCAGTTCCTCCCCGGCCAGGATGCCGTCATAGAGCACAAAGCTGCCGCGTGTTCCGTCGCCGCGCGCCGCCCAGAGGTAGGGCCAGTTCAGGTCAATCTGGTCACTGATGCCGTACGGCCAGTCCCTGCCCGTGCTGTCGGCCATCCCATTGAGGGGGAAATGGCCGACGTCGGCATTCGCCCTGAGCTCCAGGGAGAGACCCCAGTTGCGGTCCGTCCCAATGCCCTGGACGTCGATCAAATGGATGGCCAGGTGGTTGGCGAAGGAGTCGATGCGGAAGGTGAAGCGCGGCAGCCCGTTGGGGTGCGACACGGTAATTTCATCGCCGGTCGTGGCGATGTCGCTGAGAAGTGTATCCGTTAAGTCCTTGCCATCGAAATAGCGGAGATGGAAACCCGACGACGAATTGGACGCAAACCGGTTCACACCGCCCAGCACCAGCGTAGCCGGTTTGGCGGAATAATCAAACGTGAGCTCCGATGCGGAAAAAACCGGCAAGGGCGCAACCGCGCAAAAAAAACAGATCAGCACTCTTCTTATCATACCCATCACAGCTAACCCTTCATCTGCGGTGAACGGCGCCATTGCCAGAATGCCCGCAACCTTTTTAACATCATCATCCATCTGTACGGGAACCCTTGATCGGACGCCGGAAACCCAAATGTGCCATCCCCCTACTCCTCCCGGAATTTGAGATTGATGAACTTTACAGGATCATCCGTCAAGTAGCGGTTCGTTACCGGCTCATAGCCATCGGCCCCAACACCGACAAGGATCTGATCCTGCACATTTGTGGTCTCGGCGGAATCCACCAGATTGGTTGAATCGATCAATAGGTATTCCAATCCCCGATCAAGGTAGTCCGACCGTCGGTAGTATACGTATTCAAACCAGTTGGTTCCGCCCACGGACGCAATATCCACCCAATCCCGGGTTCCGGCGTCTGAATTGGTCGGATCCATACCCAACGCAAATTCCACCAGGTTGTCATAGCCGTCGCCCCGTCCGCCGTGCTCCACATCGGCCGCGCGCGCCGCATCAGCGCCGGTCAAACCGTAGCTTGCGGCCCAGTCTGCATAGCTGAGGCAGACGGTGCCGTGCAAAAGCACCTTGTCAAACAGGGTAGTCGAACCGCTGTTGTTTCTGCCGTCATAGATGTAGAGACGAAACTCCACGGCATCGGTTACGTTCTGGAACTGTTCCGCGCCAAGATCAATCACGTGGCCGACCCACTCGCCAACGTTTGTCGTTGCTCCGGAAGCAATCGCATTCGCCTGCGAATATCCGCCCACCGACGAGTAGAGCGACCAGGCGTTTACCGACTCTGTGGCATTCTCGATCCATGTCCGGAACGTGATGCGGGACAGATCCATCTCCATTCCCTCCCCGGGCGTCACGGTAAAGGTCATATATTCGTTTTCAGAAATGGCATTCGAAAGATCGCCTTGTCGGGTAAATCCGAGATCATCCCGAATTCCCCCGAACGAAATCGGATTGGCGGTCCCGAAAATGTTTCCTTCCGCGTCCAGGTTTTCGGAAAGACTGTTGGCGCTGGTGTCAATGACAACGTTCAAGCCGGAACCCACGCCGTAATCACTGGCCGTCACACTCGGATCAATGAGAGAGGCATTAGTAGTGGCCGTGCCAGTTCCATCATCAAAATCGTACGCGGCGATGGCATCGGTCACTTCCTGATTCACCGTAATGGAGACCGTGGCCGGTGCACTGTCATCGTGGCCGTCATTAACCGTGAAGGTGAAGCTGTCCGCCCCCAGATAGCCGGGATCGGGCGTATAGGTCAAGTTCGGAGCCGTTCCTCCCAGCGTGCCGTTGGAAGGATCGGTCTCCACGGTGAAGGTCAGGCTTTCACCGTCGTCATCGGATCCGCTCAGCGTAAAGCCAACCGAATCATCTGCACGAACAAAGATGCTCTGAGAGGAAGCTTCCGGAGCATCCTGAACGGCGTTTACGGCAATCGAAACCTCTGCCGCATAGCTGTTCGTCCCGCCGTCATCCACAATGAAGAAAAAGCGGTCCGAGCCGAAGAAATCCGTATCGGGCGTGTAGACCAGGTTTGGAGCGGAGCCGCCCAGCGTTCCATGGGCCGGCTGTACGCCGACGGCATACGTTAGGCCGCTGGTGCCGCCGTCGGCATTCGAGCCGCTCAAGGTGACAACAACCGAAGCATCTTCATCCACACCCAGCCTATCCGGATCAGCAACCGGGCGCTTATGGGCAAGTGCGGCAATTTCGGACTCCGAGAGTACACTGTTGTAGATACGGACATCGTCCAGAGCACCTTCATAATAATCGGCCCCTACGCCGCTGCCGAAACAGGCATTCGCAGCTGCACCGGTCATCGGTTTGGTATTCCCGGCTCCGGAATGCCACAACACCCCGTTCAGATAAATATTCATCGTGCCGATGGCTGCATTCTTCGTAAAAGCCCAGTGGTTCCACGCTCCTTCAAAATCCGCAGGGGCGGCGGTTTTGCTGATATGGTCCCCGGCATCCCAAACCACCTGGGAACCAGCCGAAGGCAACTGAATGTTAAACAGCGGACTGCCGCCTGCATCCTGAGCTTCGAACACCGAATCATCCCGTGGCTGTGCGGCAGCATTGCCATTCACCCACATCGCAACCGTAATTTCATTGGTCACCGCATCGAAAATATCGACAGGAATGCTGACCGAATCAGCAGATGCGCTTCCAGAAAATTCAATAGCGCCGCCGCCATTGATTCCGCTCACCCACGCACCGCCGGACAACGTGCCGTCATATCCGTTTCCTGATACATCGCTGACCACCGTACCGCTTCCATCTTCCATGGTCCAATGGGCGACCGGGGCCTTATGCCATGTAATGATGGAATTTGCATTTTCAAGGTCCAGCCACACATCGGCATATTCAAACGAGCGTTCATAGATCAAATCACCGGTTTGGACCCCGTTCCCCTTCGGCGGACCTAACGGTTTGTCATACTCATCGCAATGCCAGAGCACATCGGCCCACCTCGCAGAATTATTGCTAAGATCGGGAGCTAATGGGAAATATCTAAAAAAACTTTTTTCATGGGCGACAATAAGGAAAGCAGCCAATGCATATTGATAGTCTGCATTAAAACTATTGAAAAACATGTGTTTATCATTCGCGATCACCATGTATGTATCAAGATTAGCACTAATTTCACTAGGCGTTTCTTTTACAATGTCTTCTCGCATAAACCCGTCACAATAGTCGATCAGACCTCCAGGATGTCCATTCATTATCGTCAAACCATCCAGTTGGCTCAGGGTCTTTTTGAACTCCGGCATCCACTCGGAATGACCATGGGTATCAATTTTACCAATTGCGTCAACGTAGGTACCCACAACATTACTGTTATTGATAATATCATCAGAAAGCTGTTTCCAAAAAGCACGCCCCGCCGCAGTACCCATATTGTAAGCAAACGGATCCATTCCCCCATCCGGAACAAACAGATCAGGATAACTGGCTCGGTCCATGTCATAAATGGCCGTGTATCTTTGCCATGCATAAAAGGCCTGCAGATAGAGCAAACATTTCGTGTTCTGCAGCAGATCAGCGGTGGCTATTGTGGATTGGTCCAGGTTTCCTCCGGAAAACACATCGGATCCATGTATCTTTTCAAGGGTAAGATAAGCGATATGTTCATCGATATAGGCTAACTGCTCTGCCGAAAACATATCCCGGTCCTGGCCATGGCCATACCGCCGGATTTTCGACCAGTCGCCTTCCCAAACCGGTGCTGCCCACACCGTGGCTGAAGAAATCACAGCTAACAGGCTGAAATATACGAACCTCCTCATTTTGCATTTTCCACTTATACCATTGCCCGGGGAGGCAAGGCCTCCCCGGGATGGGTATGCAGGCTATCGAATATCCATATTTATGGTATGACCACGCGATAGAATCCGGCGGGGTCGACCATTTCATTGGTGGAACTCATCATGCCGTCAATCCCGACAACCGAATCAATATTCGTCCAACCCGGAGGCGTGGTCAGGTTGTCATCATACTGAACGGCATAGGTAACACCGGAATAGGTATCCCAACCGACCACAGCACCGGAACCGGAAATGGCAAACGCAACTTCGCCGACGTGCGGTCCCAAACCGGCATCCACCCAACCCGTCAGGTTGATATTATCGATGCCGTGAATACGGGAACCTGAATTTGAACTATCGGCAATCACAAACCGGAATTCAATGGACTCCCCATTTTCCAACGCCTGGAAAGCGACATTGGTCAGGGCAACATTCACATCATATGTGCCGGCGCTATTGATAGTGCCGGAGTCATAAAGCGGCGTATCGCCGCTCATGAACGTGTTCGTGCCCTGTCCGGTTACACTCGAATAGATCGCCAACCGGAAACCAAGCGGCGACAGGCAGATATAATCGAGCCCCAGGTTATTCAGGTTCAGTGTGGCTCCCGCAGCCAGTCCCTCAACGGCAACGTTGAAGGAGTGATAATTGCCCGAAACCGGGTCAATCGTGTTTGCGACATTATTGGCGGTTACGTTAGCCGTTTTATTGAATGCAGCATTCGCATTCGTGTAGGAAGCCCCGGTGCCGGCATTGGTCAGATCCCAATCTGAAACATCGCTGTAGGCAAAGACATCCGACGAGACACCATTGGTTGCATCGAAGTTAAAGATCGCGATCTTATATTCGAGCGGGTCGCTCAAAACCGTCAATGTGGAACCGGGATTTGAAGCGGCATCGATGGCGCTGGAATAGTTCGGGTCCGCCAGCAACTCGGAAGCGGTATAGGTGCCTGCATCCAGCGGATAGGGGCCGATGCTCGCCTGTTCGAACGTCAGATCCTGATCAAGCAACAGGGTGCCACCGGCAGCAATCTCCAACGATTGTCCGGCACCATCATAATCATAGTTCAGATTCAGCAACCCATTGGCTCCCACAATAAAGCTCGCCGTCCCCAGCGAACCCTCAAGATTGCCGATAAGATGACCGCTCGCAACCTGCCACACTCCAGCAAATGTATTCGAGGTCGTGTTGATCGTGACGTTTTCGTCAGAATCGGACTCATGGTTTCCCATATCGACCACCATGCTCGTGATATTGGAACCAATGGCCATCGGTGCCGTAATATTGATATCGCGGCCGTCACCACCTGAGCTGAATGTAATCGCTCCCGAGCCATTATTCGTGGCAGAACTGATGGAACCATTCACGTCACCACCGCCCCCATTATTGCTGATCCCGGTACCCGCATTCAGAATGAGATTGACCTCAACAGGAGTGAGCTTAAGTGCCAACGAGCTGCCTTCAGCTCGAAGCTCCAGAGAGTCGCCCAGGAACGTCGTTGTCGTATTTGCACGCGTCTCCCCTCCCATCGCATTGATATAGGTATTTCCTGCAGTAGGCATCTGCGGCACCGTGTACGCAAGATTAGTCCAATATGCACCATTCCAATCTAATCCAATCCCAATAACCTGCTTCTGATAAAAAATCGAGGCCGCAACCGGGTCATCGATGTAAAGTACCGTTACCTCTACCGAATTGGTCGCTAATTCAGAGCTGCCGGTTTCATTGTAGACCATATGTACCAAACCGGTCGCGCTTTCACCGTTCACGAGCCCCGCGGAGCTGTTGTCAAACACGATCTCTACGGTGCGGTTGGAAGGCGAAGGCTCGGTCATGACAAACGACGTAGGAGGAACCACAGAAAATGCACTTGGATAAATGCTTTCCACGGAAATATCAACATCTACCGATGTCACCGCCGTACCGGAAAAAGCCACATCAACCGATCCGGTCTTCACCGTGGCCGGTGCCACCACGCTGAGCGAGAGCGTTTCCGGCATCAGCAATTCAAGCGGTTCATTGATGTATGTGACATCCAACGCCGCTTCCGACGTGTTGGTTGTGCCGGAGCCTGTTTCGGTCCAGGTAACCACTAATGCAGAATTCGTGGTTTCTCCGTTCGCAAGGCCGGCGACCGCATTATCAAAGGTGACCGTAATATCTTCATCCGGATTGGACGTCCCCAGGGTGCTGCTGACCACGGAGGCACTGAACCCGTTGGAAGCAACCAAAGAAACAATCTCAATATCGGCCGAGCTGCCGGAACCGGCAATGTACGAAGCGGCAAGGGTTCCGTTGATGCTGGTATCCGGAGCAACCAGCTCGAGGGACAGTGAATCGTCGGACAGTACGATCTGCGGAGCCGTACTCGAAGAAATCACATCGAGTTCAACCCGGGTGGTCACATGGCTTAGCCGAATACGGTCATCCCCAGTTTCCACGCCCATATTGCCTACGGAAATCGTCATTTCACCCGTCTCATCGGACAAGGATCCCAGACCATCAATACTGAAAGTTGCCCCCGGCTGGCCAACGTAGGTGGGGTTGGTGCCATCGGTTAGCGTGATATCTGTTTTATCGACGGTATAACTTGATAACCCAAATCCGCTAATCCCGACAGCCGTCGAGTTGAGGGAAGGCGTTGTGACACCCGGAATACTGTCCGCAATGTAACCGCTGAAATCGACACTTAGGCCGGTTATGGCAAACGTCAAATATTCCTCTTCAGAATCGCTTGTGTCCGTGTCCAACCATCCGGTGACGGCAGCAGTTTCACCTTTACCCGCATTACCTACGCCGAAGCCAGCAGCAACCGGTTGAGGATTAAGAAATCCATCGATAGCCGTAATCGTCAGGGTGTAGGAAAACTTTATGCCGGTGGTGGAATCCTCGAAATAGAAGGTTTCCGCGTCTACGGTGCTGACCCCGTCGTCCACGATCCCGGTGTCTAGGAGCGTCCCATCCACGGCGTAGGCCGTGGTTGCACTGGTATTCGCATCGGAACTTACATCGAAATTGGGCGTGTAAGTCACGAATGCCGCCCTTGCTCCGAGACAAAGCCCCGAAAGCAGTACTGCCATGATTAATTTAGCCTTCATCTTATACTCTCCTTCTCCGTTTATGCCTATTTTACCATTACTTCCTTCATTCACTTACGGGTCGAATTTCAGCTTTCCCCGCTGGATTCAGCGTGCTTCATTCGATGATCCCGCCAACCTACCGACTGATAGATAAATCTGTTGAACCAATATCCACTATATAGTCAATTGGGCAAATGCGTCCATCCTACGTTTGGAGGATGCATGGAAACACCCATAATCGGTTAGGTAGAGCCGGAACTTAGCGAAGCGTGGATCCGCCTTTCGAACGGCCAATCCGTAAAAGTGAAAAGGCACCGGAATGCCCCAACGCCTTTTTAAGGCAGATCCATATAAATGCCACAATTTACATCATTATGCGGCGCAGCGCACGGGCACCGAATAATCGTTGCCATCGAAACGCACGAGCGACAAGGAGCTGGCGGTGCAGGTTCGCACCCGGCAGGACTCGAACGGCACGACCGGCAGATCAATAAAACGGCCACGCTCATCGGCCAGCAACTGCCCCTTCGTTCCGTCCTTGCCCCGCAGTTTACGCCCAAGCTCCTCCCGGCAACGCTCTTCAAGCATGCGGTTGAGCTCATCAAAGCTTCGGACCTCCGGAACCGGAACCATGAAGTTGGAGCGGGTGCAGCGCACCATCGATTCAACCACGCCCTTTTCGTTGCCCCGGGCCACGTTGCAGAAGTGTTCCTTGAACAGGTAGTGGCTCTGGAGCTGAAGGAACCCGTCGGTGAGCTTGCGTTGGTGGCGCTTCATTACCTTGGCCACCATCACCCGCTCGTTGTCGTAGCTGATGCGGCATGGCACACTGCTGAAAAAGGCGAAGGCCCTCACATGCCCGTCCCAGAAAACCTCCGTGCAGATCTTTTCGTAGGCCTGCACATAGACCGCATCCGAATACGGCAGGCTCATCACGAAAAAAGCGACCTTCCGAAGCTGACCGTTGATTTTTGCCAGGGCATAGCCGAAATCCATCTGCGCCTCGCCGGGGCGATGGGCCAGCGGAATGTAGACATCCTTCAGTCGCACCCGGGCGTTTCGCACGGCATCCTTCACCTGCGTATACCCGCCGGTGTATCCTTCCTCTTTCAGGCGATCAAAAATCCGCTTGGCCGTATGCCGTTGCTTTTTTGGCAACTCCCGGTCCTGCTGGAGAATCTCGTCGATCCGACCGAGAAACGGCCCGATCATGGGCTTTGGTCTCGGCTTGTTCATCCGGTATCCCGGAGGCTTCGGGTGCGCCAGAATCTTCTCCAGCGTCTTGGTGTGAATCCTGTACTCGGCCTTTACCTGTCGCTTACTGACTCCTTCAACAAGCACCTTTCGTCTGATGTCGGTCCACCATTGCATGCTTCGTACACTCCTTTACCTCCCGGTTTCGAAACGGTTAGGCAACCACGTTGCCCGATCCGTCCGAAAATCCGGAAGTTTTAGTTGGAGTGTTACACTTTTAGACCGCCCCGCCGTCCGGTGCACTTTTCAACCGGCGTTTACACAGGCTCATCCATTACCCGTGGAGGATTCTTCGCGAAGGGGTATGGTCTATTGGAGTATAGCGGAATACCAAAGCCCTGAATCTGCCAGTTTGAAGGCACATCGATTATTTTCCAATTGCTGGAATCAAAGCCCGGTTTGTAGAAATCCGCCGGACGACTGGCCGGATCCGGTGACCACTTAAACTGCCATTTACCATTAAGCATCTGACAGTTTGATGAACGGTACCGATCCCCTTCGATCGCTAATGCCTTACTGGCATAAGGCATCAACGTCGCATGGGGAGCCGTCATGTTACGCCCCAGAAACGTCTCATCTTCGAGTTCCGCAAGTGACTGCCCGAAAAAAGCACCCGTCATGGAAACGGCACATAACAGCCCCAACGCTTGTTTTAGAATCGGCATAACTCAACCTTTCAGCAATTCAACCTAGAATACTGAGAAAAAAGCCTTGTTTCAGCACCTCTGTAGTGGACCCTATTATTTAAACTCAACATTTCAAAGCGCAACACGACGGCGTTCGGCCAGCGGCGGTTGTTGTACAAACGCTGAGCCCGTTTTGCCGAAACCGCCAGTCCTTCGTCGGTATTCTCGAACCGGGTTTCGATATCGATTCGGGAACTGAATTTATCCAACCGATGCTCCTGCCCCAGAATGCGAACGGTGGTCTCGGGGGTGGCTTTAAGTTCCTTGAGCACAAAATCCTTGCGCTGGTCGCGGCCCCACTGGGTTTCCGTTGGCCCATTGTCGTCATCCGTAAAACCGGTCAGGATGGCGTAGACTTGTTTTCCATCCTTGGACTGGGTGTAATACACCTCTTTGCTACCGACATTTTCGCAGGGTCTAATATCATGAATGGATTCATCGTTCACAAACATCCAGAGCGCCAGTTCGCGGAATCGTTCCTCCTGCTCGAGGGGAATTTTGCCGGACGGCATCGGCCCCATGTTGATCAGCAGGTTGCCGCCCTTGGCGCGCGTTTCAACCAGCATATTGATCAGTTTGGATCCCGACTTATACTCTTCGTTGGTGGGCTTGTACTGCCACTGGTTGCCCAGCGTGAAACAGGTTTCCCACGGCCCCGGAATCGCGTGCGGCGGGAGCTTCTGCTCCGGGGTGACCATCTCCCCGCGCGTCACCAGTGTTTTCGGAGAAACCTTGTGGACATACTGCGCGAGCTCCTCATCGTGTCCACCGTCCAGGAAAACCACATCAATCAACCCGTAGTGGGTTAGCAATTCGTCCAGATGCCTTTCACTGAGCGCCACCAGTTCATCATAATACTTCCGGCCCTCCGCGGCGGAGCGGGCCGGAATATCCTTGGTGTAGTGGAAATGGAAATCCTCCGGCGAATAATAGAACCCCACCTTGATGCCGTGGCGTCGGCAGGCTTCGACATACTCCTTCACGATATCCTTGCCATACGGCGTGTTCATGATGCCGAAGTCCGTGGTTTTGGTGTCCCACATGCAGAACCCGCTATGGTGCTTGGTGGTGAACACCATGTATTTCGCCCCCATCAGCTTGGCCAGCTGCATCCACTCGTCCGGATCGTATTCCTTCGGGTTGAAGGTTCGGGGTAGTTCATTGACGTAGCGATCCAGATAATCGCGCGAAGCCTTATCCATCGAATGGCTGATCACCGAGCCCAGCTGGGAGTCGAACGACCAATGCACAAACAAACCCAGCCCCCAATCCATGAACGCCTGTTCAAGTGCCGGATCGTTGCTCAACGGCCCCGCCGCCTTGGGTTTATTATAGCCCTGCGCCCCGCAGATCGGCGCCAACATCAGCATGAGCCCCAGCAGGGCCATCCGTTTTGCCAATGACTGTATGTTCATGTTATCCGTTCCTTTTGTATCGTTCA
Source organism: Pontiella desulfatans (assembly GCF_900890425.1). Classification (NCBI taxonomy): domain Bacteria; kingdom Pseudomonadati; phylum Kiritimatiellota; class Kiritimatiellia; order Kiritimatiellales; family Pontiellaceae; genus Pontiella; species Pontiella desulfatans. The sequence continues at coordinate 3,373,661 of NZ_CAAHFG010000001.1, forward strand.
TTCAAGCCGAAAGAGTTCCACGTGCTGGAATCGGTCTCGACCGGCTCAATAACCAGGCTTTCAACCCCGTCAGCAAACAGGGTGACTGTTTGCCCCTTCTTCAGATCAATATTCAGCGTGCCGTCCGCCCCGCGCTTCACCGCTTCCTTCGGAATGCCTTCAATGCGCCCAAGCTTAATGTCTGTTTTCAGCAAGCACGGCTCCCCGGCATTGCTCTTGATGCGGATAAACTGCGTGATACCACCCGCCCGCTTTGCGCTGACTTCAAACCCGCCTTTGGCCAGCAGACCGTCGAATGCGATGTTTTTCCAATGATCGGGAGTGGCCGGGAACACGCGGATCTTATCGCCCCAGCTCTGCAGCAGCATCAGTTGCATGGAATCGCACAGCGAAAGCGGGGTTTCGGTGACCGGCTGGATGCGGGATGTTTCGGTATACATGGTCGTGCACCAGATCTTGCCCGGGCTCTTCGGGAACAACTCCTGCATCCGCATGAAAACATCAAGATAGCGCGCCGCTTCTTCACCGTTTTCCATCAAGGCATACATGGCCGCCGCGCCGCTGAAGGAATACCCTGCATTCCCCGTACCCGGATAGTTGATCCAATGATCGACCGACTTCTCGATCAGCCCGCGGTTTTCCGGCTGATCCCAATTCACCTCGATCAGCGGATAGATCATCATCAGGTGGGAATAGTGACGGTGCGACTGCGCGAAAGGAAAATCCTTCGCGACCATGTAGCCGTTTTCGTTGGTCGGATAATCCACCAGCCGCGCATGCACATCCTTCCACTTCGGAAGCAGTGGATCGCCGATGCCGTAGCGCCTGTCGAGTTGGATCAGCGTCGACAGCCCCCAGCGGAACAGCGCCAGGTTAAAGTTGCAATCCTCCCCCCCGCCATATTCCGGCGAGCGGGTCGGCGGCAGATGCAATTTACCGTCATCACCTTCCACCATATAGCCGAGATAGGTGTTCACCGACTTTTTCAGCAGCGGAAAAAATTTCCCGGTCGTGCGCTCGGCATCCATCGTGCGCTCCAGCATCAGCCAATAGTCGTGGCACGTCCACAGCAGCTCCCCCATGAAACCATTACCCACCCGCCCCACCGGACTGATAAAGGTCTGCGGCACAATCGAGCCCATGCCGGCGCATTCGCCGCCGCATGCATCGGGCATGTTGGCAATCAGCTGCGGCAGTTTTTCATCGAGCCTGGCAAAAAGGCTTTCCGCCACCTCCAGGCGGTTGGCGGTGGAGAGGAACCAGTAGGAAAGCTGCGTGTTCAGGTTAAACCAGCCGTTCGCCCAGGCCGTGTTTTCCACCATCCACGGCCCCATCGTATCCATGAACGCGCGCCCTTTCCGCGCACCGGAACCGAACTTGTAGACCTGGATCCAGTAAAAGCTTTCCATCCGCGTGTCGTCGAGACTGATGAAACTTTGAGGGTAATAGTCGTGCCACCAGTTCCGGTGCCTGGAAATAAACTTTTCGAACGGCTCGGCCTCGATCTTTTTCAAATGGGCAACCGCATCAGCTGTGGCCGTGGCTTCCGGATAGCTGTGCTCAATGGATACATAGAGCCGCATCGCCCCCTTGCCGCCATCTTTCACGAACCACGCCGTGCCGTTCTCGCCGCCGCAGGTCAGCGGTTGCCGCGAAACGGAATAGCCATCGACCGTGGCCAGCTCCGGATCCGGATTGTATGTATAGGCCGATTTGGCCCAGCCCTGCCGACTCTTCGGCGCCTTTTCCCCCTCCTTTTCAACGGCCAACTCCGCTTGCAACCGCGCAGGCGAAATGGCGTGTAGCGGCACAAAATCGAGTTTTAAGCCCTGTTCACCGGCGGATGGTTTGAGCTCATAGAAGATGGCCATGTCCTGGCTGTGGACGAGTCCAAGAATATCGACGGTTCCCCTCTCCGTTGTCAGCGTCACTCGGGTTTCCGCATTATAGAGATCGAGGCGGCCGTCAAAGCCCGTGATCTTCCCAACCGTTTTCAGCGTAAAATAGCCGTTCGGCAAGCGGGACTGTTTAATAAACGACGTTCCCTCGGGCTGGTGATCCTCCATATCCGCCCGGCCGAGGCTGATCCTCAGCGTGTGGTCGTCCACCTGGTGCAGCATCGAGCCCAGCATCCCGTTGCCTAGGAACGGGCCGTCGTGCCAGGCCTGCGGCGCCTCCGTCCAAACCAGATCGTGCCGCGCAAGGAAGGTCGCCCAATCCACCGCCGCCACAGCCGCACTCGCGGCACCCAGCCAGATGGCCGCAACCGCAATTTTTATTTTACCAACACCATTCATAGCCAACCTTACACGCGGCAAAAGACGCCGGGTGAACACAATTAGACCATGAGTGTAGGGAACTCCATCATTCTGCCTATCCTGTGAACGGAGGATGCGCGGATCTTTTTATTAAGGTCGATATGGCCCCAACTGCAGCTTAAGGCGCATGAAGCGTTCGTCTTTATCTGAAGGAACCGTGCCGGTCGTCATGCCCGACGCATCGGTGCTGAAGGCCACATCCGAGTTTGTCCACACACCGCCCACTAGATTGGTTGTAACCTCAACGTTGTATCCGACATCGGCCTGCAGCTCCCGGTACTGCGCTTCCAGCTCGCCCGATGTATTGAAAGACATCGGCATGAAGCCCTGGCCATCATACGTCAGCGGATTAAAGTCGAAGGCGTATTCCTCGAGCGCGCTCATGCCATCGCCATCCACATCCTCCGTCCAATCATTGGAAAGTCCATATTTCGACTGCCAACTCGAGGCCGGCACCATCCAGCGTAGGTTGGCAAAGAGACGCTCGGCTTCCGTCCAGTTGGATGCCGACAGGTTTTCCGTACTGTCGTCAGGATTATACACGGTAAGGTTGCCCGACCTCAGAAACAGCCAGGATACGCGGGAGAAATCGCTAAGCGTTGCTTCGCCGGCCACGACCGGTCGGAACTCCGAAGGGTCAATCTTGATGGTTTCCCAATCCCCGGAACCGCTTACGCTCTTCAGTACGGCATAGGTTACCTCGGTGCCGTTGTCGATATCTTTGCGGCCGTTGGTCTCCAGGCCGATCAACAACGATTTGGGCGTATCGGATTTGATGTCCATGGCCAGTACGGCACCGGGATACCCTTTGTAGAAGGGATCTTTCGGTTTCAAGGTATACGCCTGCCATCCGGAACTGCTGCTCCAGCTCACCTGATACCAATCCTGATAATCCCGCGTAAAGTCATCCCACAAAATGGCCTTTCCGTCCGCGACGAACGACGAGCCTGCATCCATCAGTTCCTGCGCCGGGATCTGCTTGAGGTTGGAACTCAGGAGATAGTCACCCGTGTAAGGTGTCGAATCCCCACGGTTCACGATGGCGTAGGACGTATGGTCGTAGTCGTAGAAGACATTGGCGTAGGCGATCAGCGGCTGGCCCTGCACGATATTGCGGCAGGTGCCTTTCCATACGTTGGAACCGACGTTTTTCACATCCACCGCGGCGCGCCAGAAACGGGTGCGCGGCTGTTCATCCACCGTATAGAAAATCTCCACCTTGGTGATCGGCTTCGAAGTATCCGCCGTAACCGTGACCACCGGCCCTTCCGCCCCGGCTAAATCCACCGTAATTTCCGGCTGATCCGGGAGTGTATAATCCCCTTTCAAATGCTGGTTAAACCAGAACATCGCCGTAATTTCATTTGCCGGAATATTCCGATGGCTCATGTGCGGAGGAATCGAGAAGCGACGATCCGTTGACGCCGGGATCAGGTTTTCCCAGTTATACATCAGGTTATCGCTCGGCGCGTTGAAGTCGTTCGCCGGCCCCCAATAGAGGATCGGCGTGGCAATGGTTGGCATGGCCGCGCGGCACACCGCCAGCTTCGACAGGTCGGTGCGCCCCGGATCATTGTCATGAAAGCCGGGCAGGCCGATCGCATCGATTTCCGCCGGCGTGAATTCCCCGGAACCGCCCACGCTCGGCGCGGCGGCCCACAGGCGGCCATCCACACCGGACAGGTAGGTGGTCTGCTCGCCGCCCATGGAATAGCCGGTGACGGCCAGACGGATGCCGTCCGTCTCCGCCTGCCGCTGCAGGAAGGTCAGGCCGCGGCGGTTGGCGACACAGAGCAGGAACCAGTTGCTGTTGCGCGGCGAGGCCACGCGGTCGATGGTTTTATCGTCCGGCTCCACCGTGATAAAGGTGGACTGGTGGTAGACCTGCCGCGCATCAACCGAACCCCACTCCGTATTGGCCTCGCCCGGTGCGGCGCCTTCGAGGTCGTTGCCCAGCCAGTTCTGCGACAAGCAGGCATAGCCGTTGTTGGCTGCATAGCGCACTTCATTCAGCGTGGCGCGCCCGCCTCCGCCATGGATCTGCAGGATGGCCGGGGCATTCGTTGCGCCGGTCGGGAAACCATAAAACCCGGCCATCTTCGACACCTGTGTTCCGCCGAAGGGCGTGGTGAAGGTTCCAACGTCGTAGCGCACCGCACGCAGGGTAATGTCCCCTTCCGTCCACTCGCGCATGATCTCCACATTCAGCGGCTCAGCCGTTGGGTCATAGCCCGCCCAAGCTTCTTCAAATGAGTTGGGCGCCGTACCGCCTTCCATCACCGGAATCATGCTGGGCGTGACCATCGAAATTTTCCAGACCTTGGAAGACGTTCCCGTGAGCGTTGCATCGAGGTAGCTGATGATCTCCACCTCACCGAAGGTCTGGGTGGGCGCAAGGGCGGCATCGAACAACGTCAGCTCATCGCCATTGCCGATATCATATTCCCGCAGGTCGATCAGCAGCTTGCTACCGGGCTGCGGAACAAGGCGGTCGTCCAGACTCATCGGCGTAATGCCAGCCCGATCCGCAACCACGTGAACCGTTGAATTGGATGCCGCATCAAGCCGGTAGGCGCTGAACGTGTTTGCGCTGCCGGAAATCTTCAGCACAGAACCGTCCGACAACACCAGCCCGGAAACCAGATCCAACTCCGCGCCGTTTTCAATCTCAAGATCCGCCCCGTTGATAAACGACAGCGCGTGGTTGCCTGACGTTAACGCATAATCGATACTGCCGCCATTCAGGGTTACGTCATCCCCCACATCCACCGCGTGATCGGCCGGAAGGAGAATCGTGTCGAGCATCGAAGGCACGCGGGCCAGATCCCAGCTGGAGGCGTTGTTCCACTGCCCGCCGTCCGAACCCGTCCATGTGATGGTTGCGGCGGGATGCGGAGACAAAATGGTCAGTTCAGCCGTATCGGACGAGGCGGAATCAAACGCCGCCGGATAGAGGGATTTCAACTGGCTGCCGGCATAGGTTCCTGCGTAGACTACCTGACCGTTAATCGTCGCGGTTTCAACGGTCACATCCTGATCCAGTTTGACGAGGCCGCCTGCCAGAATCGTCAGGTCGCTTTCATTGCCGGTGAAGTCGGCATCAAAGTCCAGGTAGCCGGACTCATGCACCAGGAAGCTGCCGACGCCAAAGCCGCTACCTTTCAGATAGCCGCCCTGCACATCCCACAAACCGGCAAACGTGTTGCCGGGGTCGGTAAAGGTGAACCCGGTGTTCTTGAACGCATTTGCATCCCAGTCGCCGCCGACATAAATCTGGATCTTCTCGATCCCTGGCCCGGCACGCACCAACGAATCAATGGAGAGGTTCCGGTTCGCAGAAGAGGCATTGAAAAAGAGTGTGCCGTCGCCCGTCAGCGTCAACCCGCCGTCCAAAGCGGTTCCGCTGACCATGCCGATCGAACACCCGGCCGCCATGCGGAAATCGGCAACCGTGGCGGTTCCGCTGTGCTTGGCCATAAATGCGGCTCCATTCGTCAGAGTGAGCGATGCCCCGGCAAACACGGGGTCGGCAAACTGCGGAGAGCGCGTCTGCATGCCAGGCGAGTCGTTGATGTAGGCCTTATCGATGGACGGTGCCAGTCCGTCCGACCAACTGGATGGCGTATCCCACCCCAGCGCGGTGGTCGCGCCGTGCGTTGTCGTTTGGGTAATGACCGGCGTCGGCTGTGGACTCTCGGTATTGCTGTTCAGCACAATATCGTCCAGTTGGTGGTGGCGGCCGGGGGAACCCGAGCCATCCGCCAGATAGAAGCGGAACTCGATGGTCTCCGAATTTTCCAATCCCTGGAAACCTGCGCCGGAAAGAGCAACCGTCTGATTGAATGTCTGCGGCGACGAATAGTCCGTGCCGGTATCCACGCCATCAAGCTGGGCAGCGGTGTTTGCAAATCCATCGACACTCGAATAGAGCCCCACGGCCATATTCAACGGACTCACAACGGTGTAGGTGTAGGTTAATGACGTGAGATCCAGCGTTTCGCCCGCCCCCAACCCGGTTACCGTGACGGTAAACGAGTGATACTGTGCCCCGGCTCCGGCGGGATTCACATCCCCGCTCTGCGTCGTGTCAGCTCCCGTGGCATCGGCCAAACCACCGCTGATGGAACCGACCCCCACATTGAAGTCGGAAACCGTACTGTAGATCGAATAGTCGCTCGATGAAACCGAGTCCCCGTCAAAGGTAAACGTTGCAAACTCTTCCGCAGGTGCGGCCGCCGCCAGCAAACAAATTGAAAACACCGCTAGAACCTTCTTCATGATCCAACCCATCTTTGGTTATTCCGGCTTCACCGCTTCATGATCCTGCAAATGATCGGCGTCATCGCTGTTCGTGACCGACCTGGCCGACATTGCGTTTTCACTGCGATACGCATGCACATGCTGGACATACTCGCCGCCCACCCAACGGAAGTTGCGGAAAATGACGTCCGGATCCTGCCACTTTTTATTTTTCGGGGAAAGTTCAAGCCCGCCGGCTTCATGGATGGCATCCCCCAGCGGTTTGTCCGTTTTCTCATTCAGGAATTGATCGGGCGACAACGTTACGGTCTGCCATCCGGAATCCCCTTCCAGTTTAACGCGGCAGGCATAGGTATTAAAATCGGCCGTCCAGTAGTTCCGGTGCAGTTTGACTGAAAAATCCTCGCCGGCTTCGGTCTTGATATCAAACTGCAGCGCCGCGCCTTTCGGGGCACGGAATTCAGGATCACTCGGTGCATAGGTGAAGGGGCTCACGCGGTTGGCCGTGAAACCGGGCTTTCCGCCAGGCCCCGTAACCGCCTTGAGCCGCTTATCTATTTTTCCCGGGATCGGGTCAGTTCCGGTCGAATTTCGCGTCCAGCTGTCGACGCCTTCCTGGCCATCACAGAAAACCCGCGAGGGGGTTTTGATGGTCGCCACGGCTCCGATCTTTTCAGGAATCACGGCCTGCAGCGGGCTGGAAACAACGACGCCCGATTGATAGGTGATATTCGCAAAGGCAAACAGGTATTCATCCGCGTTCATGACCGGCGTTGCGGCCACATAGACATCGCCTGATTTCCGGAGCTCCGCATTCCGCCAGTGCCGGTTCACCGCAAAGGGATTTTCAAGCCCGTAATAAACCTCGACCTTCACCACGTCTTCAGGCCGATCCGGTTTCAGGTAAAACAGCGGCGATTGATCCTTGCCCGGCCTGATCTGACAGTCCGGATTCGCCGGCCAAACCCCTTCGCCTTTCAGATGCACATCCATCCACATGGGCAGGTCATGTATAAAATCCATCCCGATGTGATGCCGCAGGCGCGGCGTCAGCGCCCAGGCCCGCGGCACCCCTTCCGGAATCAGATCCAGCGACTGCTCGGCACGATCCATATAGCCGTGGCGATCGTTGGAGGAGCTTAAGAACAGCATGGGAAACTTCACATAAGGAGCCGATGCTTCCGGTGCCAGTGAAGCGCGCCAACGCCGGTCGTTTTCACTGGGTTTGTGCTCCGGCATGCCGATGGAATATCTCGTGTCATCATACGTGTAGGTGTTCCACCCCGCGCCATAAATGGCACATCCCGCCTTGATGCGCGGATCAAAAGCCAGGTTCCACATGATGGTTCCCCCCATGGAAATGCCGTATGCCCCGAGCTTATCCGGATTCACTTCCGGTTGACGCTCGAGATAGGTCAAGGCCCGCATCGAAGCCTGCGTCCACAGAAAATAGGCATCATGTCTCGGGCTCGGCTCCGTTACTTTTGTGCCTGTTCGCTTTTTATGATCCCCATTCTCGACCCCGTTCCAGCGGGTGTAGCGCTCCCGTTTGGGCCACTCGCCGCCCCAGTTGATCGTCAGGATCCCGTATCCGCGCCCGGCAAACACCTTGAGCCAGTCCTTGTTCACCGTCTGGCCGCCGCCGTGGATATGGAGCAGGCCCGGCAAATCCTTGCCGCCGGTCGGCGCGGCATAGATGCCATAGATCCGGACATATTCTCCATCGAATTTTTCGCCGTTAAAATAGACCTCCTTGTAGGAGATGCCGTCTTCTTCCCAAGCCTTCAGAATTTCTTCGGCCAGCGGCTCCGCTCTCGGATCATACCCTGCCCAGATGTCCGGCGGTGTCATAACCGCAGCAGATGCTCCTGCACCAAATGAAAAAGCCACCATCCCCGAGAGGATCCCCATCAAAATAAACGTCTTTTTTTTCATTTCACATCCCGACTACACCAAAAAGCCCCGGGTGTTCCCCCGAGGCTTTTTCTGGCCTAAATACCATTCGAGTTCCTACATCATGAATCTGCGACGGATGAACAGGACGCCACCGCCGAATGCCGCAACCAGGCCGAGCGTGGCCGGTTCCGGAATGGCTACACCATCAAGTACGACTCCATAAAACCGTGCACGGGAACCATCGAGGTCGGTGTTGATCGCCCGATAATCCAGCAACGTGTCGGCATAGTTATCCGTAACGTTGTCAAAGGTAAATGCGGCTATTGCAGTTCCATTGCCTCCAACTGTCGTCCCGGTAAAGTCAAATTCCGAGATATCTGCATGGTCAGGGTCACTCACCGAATCCCCCGATCCAAGAAAACCGGAAAGCTGACCACCAAAAGCCACCTGTGCAAAATCAGCAGAGGTGCCGAAGATAAAATAAACCGTCCCCGACTTGTAACCGGACGTTTGGATCGTGCCGGCCGCATCCGATGCATTCGCACCGGTGTCCGCTGCAAATACCGTAGAGCCATCGGGTAAGGTTAATGCCACATTCGACTTGTTACCGCCTAATGAGGCTACGGGATAAGTCGGTGTTGAGATGGAAGATCCAGCAGACGCATAAACATTCAATGAGCCAGCGGTACTGTCATTTTCGCCCACTGCATTAACGAAAAGGTACTCCGAAACCGTTCCGTCTCCCAATGTGAATGTAGTAACCGAGGTTCCGCCAGCAGTCGCACTGCCCGCAGTCAGATTAATTACCGCTGAACCCGTGTCGTTCTGGCTGGACGACAGCATTGTGGTCGATCCATGAGCTACGACAGAAGCCTGCGCCAAAGCAACTGTAAGAGCCAGTGTTGTCAGAATCGCTAATTGTTTCTTCATTTCTTTTCCTTTTTTTTCGGTGTACCCAGACCGGCGAACAAACACCGGCCTTCCCCAATTTGCTAATGCATTCTACACAGATCCCAAAGCAATCACATCCTACGTTTAGAGGAGGCCCGCGCTTTGAGTCGCACGATGCTGCGCCCTTCCCGATCCGATTATTTCTTGGATTTGTCCCGAGTGCCGATCGGCTTCCAGACAATGGACGAGGTCTTCTTTTCGAGGTCGATATCGACGGTGCAGAACTCAAACTCGCGGTGGTAGGCATAGCCTTTTTTGGAGGCCTTGCCCAACGGCCTACCGATCCTCTTGCCGAAATCATCGTGCCACGTCATCAGCGACTCCTGGCTCCAGAGATGCTGCCCCTCATCCACCCAGCGGTAGTAGGCCTTGTCGTGCGCGACAATGAGATAGGCCGCGTGGCTGAATTCGTGGGTCTTGCTCCATCCGTCATGGGCCGAAAAACAGACGAACATCTTGTCCTCCGGAACCTGCAGGCAGGTGTCGATCATGGTTTCGCCGGCGGTGACACTGTCGCAGGTATGACGGAACCAGCTATCGATAAACACCCCGTCCACATTATCCAGCATCCCGATTCCGTCATACATGCCGTCGCGAGCCCGGTTCAAGATGAACCCATTGATCAACCTGAAGCCGGTCATTTTTGACGTAATGTAGGATACATTGGGCTTATGCTTCCGCACAGCCGTGCGCCAGCCATCGATAAAGATGCCGTGAAGATCGCTTTCGGCGCAGTTGCGGTTAGCGGTCTCCACATACCAGTCGTTTTCCGCTCTGAGGGGAAGGTTCAGGTGAGTCGGCGCGCCGCGGTCATCGCAAATGAAATATTCCGGATGCTCCACAAACGCCTTGGCCTCGGACTCGAACCACTTTGGATAGGCCGCCCCAATGCTATAGATCATGATCGGCTTGCAACGCGGATTGTTTTTTACCAATCGCGCCGCAGTCAGATGGCTGGTTTTTTCATGGGACGGATCCGGATAAACGGAACGCATGTGCGGCTTTTCGATGGTGAAATATTCAAAGTTGCCGCGAATCCATGCATATTGCTCCTCCGAAAAACCATCCCCGCTGTACGAATGGCCGTAAAGGCGCGTCTTGTGCCATTCACCGGCATAGCAGGGTTCGGACTGGGCAGCAGATGCCTTGAATATCGAAAGCACAACAATGCCTGCAAAAAGGCAACACTGGTTCAGATTACTTTTCAATGCCGATCTCCAGTTTCAGGAATTGATTCGTTGTTCCAAGGGTTGGAACCGTGTTGGTGACGCTCTCGAAATCAGTATCGATGATTCCGGAACCGGCATCCGAAATGCCGTCGGTGCTCCACATGCCATCGCCCAGATCGTCGGTGGCTTTGACCGTGTAGGTCAGGCCGCGGGAGGCGGCATCGCGGCGGCGGTTGTACTGGATTTCAAAATCATCACCGGCAACCGCGTGGGAGGGATCGACCCCATCGTTTCCAAGGGTTGGAACTCCGCCGAGGGCATATTCGGTCAGATTGTTGAGGCCATCGCCGTCCGGATCGGCGAAGAGGTCGGAGTTTCCAAGGTTTGGAAACGTGTCGATCCAGTCATAGTAGGGATCGAGTTTCCCGTTATCCGTGTAAAGCTGCTCGATCTCGGCCTGGGCCGCCGCGGCGTCCGCCGTGGCATAGAGGGCGATCTGCCCGCCGGCGATCAGGTTGCGGGCCGCCAGATGCGGCCAATCGATGAGCAGTGTGCCGCTGCTTACGGATGCGGCGATGTTGGTATCCAGCGCCTGATAACCCAGCGATGAAAGGAACGGTATCTCGACGCGTATGCTCCGTGACGGATCGTCTTTCGGAATGCCCGCCACATCGAGCAGGCGCAGGGCCACATGATGCTCGTGGGCATCCATGCGAAAGATGCAGCGGATGTGTTTTTTCCAGGTTGTAAATGGATACTCCAGATCGACAATGGAATCGCGGATGTCTTTCATGACCATGGTTGAGGATGAAACCGTCCAGCCATTGAAGTGGCGTTGAATAGCGCCCGACTCCTCCGATGCATCCAGATGTTCGATGCCATTCAGCACCAGGTTGGTGATCGAACCATCGGAAGCCCAGATCATGTAGTTGTCCGCAACTGCTGCCGGGGCCTCGACAAACCGGACATAATCGATGCTGGCCCCTTCCCCGCCGTCGGCCTGCCCGAACACTTCGATTCTATCGCCGGAGCTGAGGTAGACCCGCCGGATGGTGCGTTCCATAACGTTGATGGATGCCGGGTCGGAGCTGCCCAGGCGGCGGTCTGCCAGCCAGGAATCCAGCAGTTGATCGTTCAAATAGACCTTGAATGCCGCGCGGCCATCGGTCTCGTCAAAATAGCCGACCTTTAGATCGTAATAGCCATCCTCGAACCCAATCAGCAGCCCTTCGGCCGATCCCTCGGAACCGGTTAACCGAACCAGCTGGCCACCGGACGCATCGACGTTCGCTTCGGCGGCGTAGCCGGTCAGCGTCATTTCCTCGGCTTCCAGTTTGGTAAGCGACTCGATCGAACCGAGGGTAACGGTCAGCGTTGCCGAATCCGGCGAGGCCGGATCAATGGCCGCGCCGTAGGTGGGGTGTGCCTTCAGGTCGGAACAGAAGTGGGTGCCGAGAGGCAGTGCAACGCCCCGGAGTTCTGCCGAATAGAGCACCACGTTTTGATCCAGCAGCAATGTCCCCCCGTTTTCAACCACCAGGACGGAGCTGGTGCTGAAATGGTTGCCGTCAAAATCGAGCATCCCGTTCGACGACACATTGAAATCGCCGTCGCCGAATCCATCGCCTTTCAGCGTGCCCGCTTCAACATTCCACACGCCGGAAAAGGTATTCGCGGAGTTTTCAATGCTCACGGTGCCTTCACCGACAATACCCACCGATGCAATCGTGTTGCCGGGAACCATCAGGACATCCAGCTGGATCGTTCTGCTCGCATAACTGGTGTTTAATTCAATGGCTCCGGAACCGCTCAGCGAGCCGTCCAGTTTTGCGGTGCCCCCGCCCCCGTTCGCCATCGAGGTTCCATCGTGCATGACCAGATTAACCGAGGTAAAACTGCCTCCATTTTTCAGGGTCAGCGAGGAACCGTTGGACAGCGTCAGCGATTCGCCGGCAAAGGTGCCGCCCTCGCCGGGCGTGCGCGTTTTATCGCCCAGATCATTTACATAGGCATTGATGTTTGAAGGGGCCAGACCGTCCGACCATTTGGCGGCCGTGTTCCAGCTTTCCCCCATGTCGTGCCCGTCGGTCTGATAGATGGTCGCGGCATTCACACAGGAGCTGATCCCCAACAGCACTAAAATATAAAGATTGGTTTTCATCGTATCCCCCTTATGCCTAAAGACGGTCATTCGTTTTCAGGACGTAGGCAGCGTCCGTAACAATGTATTGGGTTTCGATGTCCACGGATCCGCCGCTTTGCGTTGCGGTAATTGTGTTGTTGCCCGCCGCCACATGGAAGCCGGACTGGGTAACCGTCGGCTCGCTGAGCGTGTTCCAGTTTTTGTCGCAGATTTTGGCGGTTGTTCCGCCGGTATACTGCAGGAACTCACCCGGATTGACCGTACCCGTGATCGAGAGCGACCCGGCTCCGGCAATCTGGATAGATGGATCGACCAGCGAGCCGGAGGCATCCTCATGCACCCGGACAACAAACTGCAGCTCCTGGGCGGCATACGGATTATCCACTTCGATCGCGGTTCCGCTGGTTATCGACTGCATGGGCTCCGCGCCGCCTTTTTCCTGGTGCGCCATATAGAACGGCCCGTCATCGACGGTGGTGCGGCTCATGACATGATGGGGCGTGAAGATATATTCATCGCTTCCGTTTTTGCCCAGCACCAACACGTGGTCGGTTTCATAGTGGTTGCTTCCCGGCGTCTTGGTCGTTACCGCGGCAACGTAGGCAACATCGTCCTCGTGCAGGATCGATCCGAGCTCAATCCAGTAGCCGAAGAGATCAATCACTTCGCCGCTAAGCCCGTGGTTGTTCAGTTCGTTCATCCCGAAGCTCTCGCCGCTCATGGGAACCGACAGGCTGACCCGCCGGCCGCCGGTCATGATCGATTCCTGCGCCATGAAGTGCGTGTTCAGGATGCTGGTTGCCGGATACCCTTTGTAGCGGTATTCATCCAGCCGGATACCGACCGCCAGCGGGAAATAGTTGTAGGTCATGTCGTCGCGAACCCCGCTGAAGCTCTGCTCGAAATTGGCGGCGATACTCCGGCCGACGCGGCTGGACGTGACCGGATATTCGAGATAGCTGTAGACCCGGTCATAATAGTCGCGACCGCTCCAGGGCGTATTGTCGTGGCTGTTCCCGCCGTCGATATGCAGGTGCCCGCCGCCGCTCGCCACAAACAGGTCGTTCAGGAAGCTGGCATGGCGGAAGGCCAGATCATCCATCAGGCTGTCGGGCTGATCCAGGTCATAGTTCGGGCCATAGACCCCGCTCGTCCAGGGGCTCAGCAGCCCGGCCCAGTCCTCGCCGGCGGCATGCGACAGCGCATCGGTTGCCCCCAGCCCGCGCGTACAGCCTTCCAGCACCCACACCTCTTCTTCCGTCCGTTCGAACGAACCGACGCGAACGATTTCCTCGCCGATGCGCACATAGTCGAAATGCATCGCCGAGCCGATGTAGACCGGCAAATTGACGCCTTCGTTCACGCGCAGACGGATGCGTGTGTCGGAGGAACTGATCGGAACCTCGAGCGTCCCCCCGCCCCAGCAGTCCAGCCGCCGGTCAACGGTGGGAACAAGAAACTCCGCATCGTTCTCACCCACCGGGATTCCCACATTGTGCAGGCGGATCATGATGTTGCTGGCCGCCAGATATTCCGTATAGGCGACCAGGTCGGCCTTCCCGTTGGGGAACACCTCCGTGTTCACATTGGTGATCGAATTATAGTTGGGCCAGTATTCGCCGCGCCAGGTCGCCGTATGCATGTAGACCCGCTTAACGCCGGCGGGAAAGGCCACGGTATCGGTCAGGGTATAAAGGTCGGCCAGGTTCGTGGCCTCAAACTGCACCTGGCTCATGGCCCCGAGTTTTGCGCGGTATTGCGCGACCCAGGCCAGCACATCGGCCTCCGTCCAGCTCGGCTGTCCGGCCGGATGTGGAATGGGCTCGTTCGCCCAGATCGAAGCCAGGCAGGCATCCAGCTCTGCGCCATCCAGCGTTCCGTCATACAGCGCAACGCCCCCCTTGGTGCCATCGGCTTCCGCCGCCCAGGGATACTTCCAATAGATATCCTGCCACGCGTCATCCTCATCCGTATCGGCATCCACCACATCGTCCAGCGACTTCATCCAAACCAGCGCATTGCTGATCAACCGAAGCCTCATGCCGTACTGACGGTCGTTCGCGCCGATGCCCTCGGTATCCACGAGGTGAATCGAAACATGCCGCGGGTAGGCATCAATCCGGAACGTAAAGCTCGGCAGGCTTCCCGCCGATTCCGAGACGGTCATCCGATCACCGGAAAACGAGGCATGGCCCAGCATGGTTTCCGAATAGTTTTGCCCGTCGAATGTCCGCAGATAAAATCCGTCGTCGGAGGAAGAGCCCATCCGGTTCACGCCGTTCAGAATCAGCGTGGCCGGCGTTGCGTCGCTGTTGAACGTGAATTCGGAATGGGAAACGGGCGGATCGGAAAGGACGGTGATCGTTCCCGCCGATGCCAGCCCATCCGCCAGAGCCGATGCATCGATTCCCAGATCCGTTATGAGGTTGGTGGCATTGTGTGTTCCGGAAGCCAGCCCCACGCCCCGGATGGTGGCCGACTGGAAGGTCAGATCCTCATCCAGCTTGATCACGCCGTTGCAATCCAGCGAGCCAACGGGATTGTGATAGGCCCCGTCGATGTCGAGATAGCCCTGGGTTCCGACGATAAAACTTCCCGCCCCCAATCCGTTGCCTTTCAGGTAGCAGTTTTGAACATCCCAGGTTCCGGCAAAGGTGTTGGAAGGATTGGAAAAGGTAAAGCCGCATTCCGTGGCCGCCGTAAATTCCCCGCTGTTGTTGACAGCAATTGTATGGATCGCCGCGTCGGCGGTGACCCATGCAGAAACGGTCGTTTTGCGATTGTGATACGACGGATTGAACGTAACCGTGCCGGCTCCCGTCAGCGCCAGATTCCCGGCAAGACTTCCGGACGACCCGCCGTTTTGCAACGAAGACCCCGCCGTGATGGTCAGGTTGCTGGCGGTGCATACCCCGGTGTGCTTGAACTTTAATACGGCCCCGTTGTCGATCGTGAGTGAATCGCCCAGAAAAACAGGATTGCCCTCAATGGAACCCTGCGGCGTACGGGTGTCCCGTCCACTCACGTTGTTGATATAATCGTTTCCCGGCGACGGAACCTGGTCGTTCGACCACGAAGAGGCTTTAAGCCATCCCGCGGCATCCGCCGCTCCCACGTTTTCATCCTGGGAGACCAGGGCACCCGCTGCATTCAATGCAACAACGGCCGCCATGGCAACAAAAGTCCTGTTCATGCATTTCCCCTGCTTATTTTTCAAATCCGATTTCCAATTTCAGGAATTCATTGGTCTTGCCGACTGTTGAAACGCTGTTGGTGCCCAAAACCGGAGGCACCAGACCGTCGGTCGGGACAACTTCGCAAAGTTGAATCGCCTCATGGGCAAGGCGCTCGCCGAACAGCCGGTAGCCTTCAACAGTATAGTGCAGGCTATTATGAACTTTTCTGCCCGCCTTATTGATCCCGTCATTCAAATCATCGGTATTAACCCAGGTCGCGCGAGGATGCGCCTCGACGACCTCGACCAATGCATCGCGCACCATCGTCCAATGCGGATACTTCTCGTTCGCCATGTCATAGTCACTCAGACGTCCCACAACCACATTGATATCCTCACGCCCCAAATCGTCGGAAAGTTGCTGAAACAACCCTACCAAACTCTCCGCATAGACTTCGCCATGGCTCTCTTTGGCATCCCGCTCGCCCTGCATCCAGACGAAGGTAACCGTTGAGAACTCCTTCTCTCGGGTCGCCTCTTCAACCTTTGCCAACAACCGGTCATACAGGTCTCCCGGCACCTTCCCGCCGCTGTAGAGTGGATAGCCCGTTTGTTCGGGATCATACCCATCGACCGCCTTCCACTGCTTATACCAACGGCGAATCGGCTGGCCGCCCAGCGAATCCTTCACAACCGTTACGTTTTCTTTACCAAACGCGGCTTCTACCGTGGGGACGAACGAAATATTTTCATCAAGATAATACATATTCGACTGGCCCGACAGGATGAAGAGATGCTTCCCCTTTTCAGCCGCATGCGCCACCCCGCAAACCAGGGCAACCAAGCTTGCAATATATAGCTTCTTTTTCATTCTCATTCCATTTCTTCGATTTTAACGGACGGCTAGTTCTGGATCGTTATCGTTTCCAGCTCCTGCCCGTTTTCGTTAATCAATCGGAAAACCGCCTGATCTGCGGTGAACGTAATTTCACCGAACGCCCACGACCGGCTTTTCAACCCAAACAACTGGGCCGTCCGATCTTCCCCGAAGGCACCCGGCCCCGGAACGCCGCCGAGCGTCGCGACCTCGAACTCATAGATCTTTTTGCCCTCGGGACGCGGAATGGCGAAGCCGCGCGCGCCGTGGCGATCGCCGCACAGCAGAATCACCTTGGAGCCTTGCTTCGCGTCGATCAGCTGGAAAATTTCTTCGCGCCCCTCCGTATCCCACGTCCCCCAACTGTCTTTGCCGTTGGAGATATAGTCGCTCCACATCGTGCCGCCGCTGAGCAAAATATAGGGAGAGGTCGATTCTTTGATCTGCTGTTTCAGCCAGGCCATCTGTTCCTCGCCCAAAAACGAATTGAGCTGGCCGCGTTCTTCATTCACCCGGCAGGAGCGCGTATCGAGCGCAATAACGTGCACCGGCCCGACTTGGGTCTGGAAATAGATGCCCTTGCGTTCCACATTCCGATCCGGATTGTTCCATTGGGTTTTCCAGTTTTTCCGCAACCCGTCCACATCGATCGCCTGGCCCCGGGTGGACGTTCCGCCCGAATCGTCGTGCCAATAATCATGGTCGTCCCACGCCGCATAAACCGGGACATTCGCCGTCAGCTGCTGCCACGACGGGGAAAGATTGCGAAGCTGGTAGTCGGCGTTGATCAATCCAAAATCGTTCTTGCGATCATCCACCGCACAGTCGCCGAGCACCAGCATCGCGCGGTTGCCTCGCTCCTGAATCAAGTTCATCAGCTCCGGCCGGTATAGCCCGACTTTATGGAAGCACGTCCCGAAGGCGATTTTAAAGGGCTTTTCAGACAGCGTTGCCGGAGCGGTAACGAAGCGTCCCCCGCCGAGGTTTTTACCTTTCGAATTGGTCACCTGATACGTGTATGCCGTATCGGAAGAAAGACCTTCACAACGAACGATCAGAATGCGTTCCGGTTTACCGGACGCAAACGTTTTGGAGGCTCCGCTTTGCGGGGTCACCTTAACCTCGACCGAGTCCGGCATCGGCAGATGCACCCAGACCGCGACGGATGTCGGCGTCAGGTCGCCCAGCATCGGGCCGCCGAGTTTCGAATGCCCGAAAAGACGGCAGACCCCCGCCAGCGCATCCTCCGGCTTCGATCCTGTCAAAGCCGTCCGGCAGGCCGTATAGAAATCCTGCACCGCCTGCGGTTGCGTCTCGTATTGGTTCATGATCTTCAGATCAATCTCCAGCGTCCCCTTGTGCGCATCCTTCAGCGAGACCGGTGCCGGCTCTGAGGGATTGCCGCCACGCGCGGCCAACGCCCCGCCAACGGTCGTGGCGGCCAAAACGAGAAACTGTTGCCTCTTAAGGCGGGAATATTCATTCATGATACGTCCTGATGTTGGTTTTCGTTGCTTCATTGAGTTGGGCGTTAAGAGTACACCCATCTACTTTTCAAATGCGATTTCCAGTTTCAGGAATTCATTGGTTTTCCCGATGGTCGATACGCGGTTGGTGACGCTCTCGAAGTCGGCATCGATGATTCCGGAACCGGCATTGGAAACTCCATTGGTGCTCCAAATGCCATCCACCAACTTATCAGAAGCCTTAACCATGTAGCTCAACCCGCGCGCTGCGGCATCGCGGCGGCGGTTGTATTGGATTTCAAAACCATCCCCGGCCATACCGTGCGTGGGCTCCGCCTCGTTGTTTCCAAAGTTTGGAATGCCGCCGAGGGCATATTCGGTCAGGTTGTTGAGGCCGTCGCCGTCCGGGTCGGCGAAGAGGTCGGCATCGGTTCCAACGATTGGAAAACCGTCGATCCAGGCATAGTAGTCGTCGAGGTTGCCGTTTGCGGTGTGCACGGCTTCGATTTCAGCCAGCGCGGCGGCCGCGTCGTCGGAGGCATAGAGGGCGATCTGCCCGCCCGCCATCAGCCCGCGGCTGGAAAGATAGGGCCAGTCGATCTCGAGCACGCCGCCGGAATCATCCACCGTCACATTCGTATCCATCAGCTGGTAACCGAAGGCCGCGGTGTAGGGAATCTCCATGCGGATGTTGAGCGAGGGGTCGTTTTGCGGGATGCCGTCGAACCCGGCCAGGCGGATCATCAGGTGATGTGCGTAGGCATCGATCCGGAAATAGAAACGGGCATAGTCGAGTTCGGCCTCGTTGAGGATCAGCAGCGATCCTTCCTGCTCGCCGGACTTCTGTTCGAGGGTGTCGATGGAATAGCCATCGAACACGCGCAGGATCACCCACGAATCTTCGAGGGTGTCGATGTGCTCGCTGCCGTTCAGTACCAGACTGGCAATCGAGCCGACGGCATTCCAAGCCATGGCGGTTCCGGAAGGAACGTCCGCAGTCTGGAGGTCGTATCCGTCGATGCGGCAAGGTTCCCCACCGTCCGCAATCCCGGCAATTTCCAGTTCGTCGCCGCTGCGCAGGTAGACATTTTTCACGGTGCGCTCGACGCGGGTCAGGTCGATCGCCTCGGAGCTGCCGAGGGTGCGGTCGGCCAGCCAGGCATCGACCAGCTGGTCGTTGAGATAAATCTTGAAAACGGCTTCGCCGTCGGTTTCATCGAAGTAGGCCACGTTGAGGTCGTAGTAGCCGGAGGTCAACCCGACCAGCGTCTCCGACACGGAGCCTCGGGTTCCGTCGAGCCGCACCAGCATGCCGCCGGAAGCCGCGCTGTTGGTTTCGATGGAATAGCCATCGAGCGCCATGGCCTCGGCTTCGGATAAAAACTGCTCCACCAGGGTGAAGGTCATTTCATCGACGCGGCCATATTCCGCTCCCCCCCGGATTGCGGTCAGCTCAACCATCGAGTTTGTCTGCATTTCGACCGCCGCAGTACGATGGCTGGTCAAGGACGAGAGGTCTACGCCAGCGGTACCGAACATGCCGTCCGCGAGCCAGGAATCAACCAGAACACCATCAATCCGGAGCTCATAGGTGCCCACGCCGTCGGTTTCATCGAAATATGCCGTATCGATATAGTATTCGCCGGCATCCCCCGTAAATACCTGGGTGGCCGTTCCGGTTGCGCCCAATCCGCCAGCCACCTGGATGTAGTGGCTGTTGGCGGCAATGTCATTACTGACCACGCTGTACGCCGAGAGCGCCATATGTTCGGCCTGATAATTGAAGGTGGTTACCTTCGAAATGAAGAGATAATCGACATCCAGTTCGGCCGTCTCCTCGGAATCGCGCAGCTCGATGGCATTGATTCCTTCGGTCACGGTTGCAACAACATTGGTTTCGATCCACGACTTCGACGTCGTAGAGATCACGCCGACCTTTGCATCGTTGACGTAGACGCCCATCGACCGCTCGCCGCTGGGCACTTTAATGCTGAACGCCAGTTCCTTTTCGCCGGCAAGCAGATCGATATTCCAGGTCAGGTTAAAGCCGCCATTGCCGTCCACATAGGAACCCCCGGATGCATTGGCATCGGCCTTGATGCCGCCGGAGGCGATGACGGAATCTTCCGCCTCGAAAAGGCCGCCCGGAACGGACGCTTCCACCGAAGCGGCAAACAGCATCGCCGCGGAAACCAGTACCGCGCCCAACTTGCTTGGCACGCTACGTAGCGCGGATATCCGATCCGCGTACTCTGCGTTCGGAAACTCGCATCGGACATGCGAGCTACTCTTTGCATTCGTGCTAATCATCATAAACCCTTGGCCTAAAGATTGTCGTTCGTTTTGAGCACATAGACATCGCCGAGCACAATGAACTGCGTCTCTATTGTTGGAGATGAGCTGCTGTTGACCGTCACGGTATTCGAACCGCCGGAGACCGAAAAGGCGGCATTGACCACCGGCAGATCGCTGATCAGATTCCAGTTGTTGTCATAAAGCCGGGCTGTTGAGCCGCCGTAATATTCCAGATACTGCCCCGGAGCCACCGTGCCCGTGACGGACAGGCTGCCGCCACTGCCGAGCGAAATGGTCGGGTTGACAAGCGACACCGACCCCTCGTGATCGACACGGATCACAAAATTAAGCCCCTGGGAGGCGTTCGGATTATTCAGGGTCAGCGAGTCGCCGGCCGCGATGATCTGCTTGCGGGGCCGGGAACCTTTTTCCTGTTCGATCGTAAACGGAGCGTCCGTTCCGTCCGAGCGCCCCATCACATGATGCGGCGTCCAGATATATTGGGCGAGGGTATTGGTGCCGAGCACCAGCACATCCTCGGTTTCGTTATGATTGCTCCCAGGGGTTCGGGGCGTAACAGCCGCAACATAGGCGACATCGTCGTCGTGCAACACGGGCGCCAGCTTGATCCAGTCGCCGAACAGACTGTTCATTTCATCGAACTGGCCGTGTCCGGTCATGTCGGCAACCGTAATGCCCCGCCCGCTCATCGGCACCGAAAAGAAGGCGCGGCGCCCGTTCACCATGATGCTTTCCTGCACATGGAAATGGGTGTCCAGCCGGCTTGTCGCCAAATACGCGCTATGGGCTTCATCCCGCCGAATGTCGATGTTCAGCGCAAAGTAGCTCAGCGAAAGGTCGTCGCGGATGCCGCTGAAATCCTGCTCAAAGTTGGCTGCGATGCTTCGGCCGACTCGCGAGGACGAGGCCGGAACCGTCATTTGGCTGTAGTAGAAGTCGAACAGATCCCGCACCGCCCATGGATAGACCCCATGGATCTCCGGCCCGTCAAAATGCATATGACCCAGTTCAAGGTTGTTTGCAAACCGGGTATATTCCAGCACCATCTCTTCCATCAGGCTGTTGGTCTGCCCCAGGTCATATTCCGGAATGTAGTTCTGGCCATAGGAGCAGTACAGCCCAGCGACTTCAGATCCGGCGGTATGTGAAAACGCATCCGTTCCTTCAAAACCGCGCGAGCAATTTTCGAGCACCCAGACCTCCTCTTCCGTTCGGCTAACCCGCCCAACTCTGACAATCTCTTCGCCTATCCGGAAATAGTTATGGTAACAAACCGAATGAACATGGGCGATTGAGTTGCCAAGCAAAGGCGGCTTCGTTGCCGCATCCGGACGGAACAGCAGGCGGGTTTCCGACGTGCCGACCGACTCTTCCAGCGTCCCCCCGCCCCAGCTCGCCAACCGCCGGTCGACGGTACCGACAACATAGTCGGGATCATGTTTTCCGATTCCGAAACTCACCATGTGCAACCGCAGCTTCACGCCCTGATCCGCCAGATAATCAGCATAGGCTTTCAGATCGCTCTCGCCGTTGGGGAAGACATTCGTATTTACATGGGTCTGCCCGTTATACTTCGGCCAATATTCCCCGCGCCAGGTTTGGCAATGCAGATAAACCCGTTTGGCCTTGTTCGGAAAAACAATGGCATCGGTCAGGGCATACAGTTCCGCCTCCGAGGAGGCCTCCAGGATCACCTCGTTGAGATCCACGATATTCGTCCGGTAGTGCTCCACCCAGTTGAGTACATCGGCTTCCGTCCACGTGGCCTGCCCGGCGGGATGCGGCAAATCCTCGTTCGCCCAGACCGATGCCAGGCAGGCATCCAGCGCCGCGCCGTCGAGCGCGCCGTCGTAGAGCGCCACACCGCCGCGTTTGCCGTCGTTGGTCTGCCCCCACAGATAGTGCCAGCGGTTATAGACCGTCTGGGTTCCGGTCGAATAAATCACATCATCCAGGTCCTTGAAACCAAGCGTATCCTGCACCCGCAGCTTTAAATAGACGCCATAAGCCTGGAGATCGTCATCCGCAATCCCCTCCACATCGATCAGGTGGATGGAAAGGTGCCGGGCATATTCATCGATCCGGAACGTAAACCGCGGCAGACCGCCCGACTCCGAAACCGCAACCGTATCACCCGCAGTCACCGCATGACCGAGCTGGGTATCAATACGATCCTCGCCATCGAAATAAACCATGTGGAAGCCGTCTGAAGAGAGCGGCAGGAGCAGGCTGGCATCGTTGAGCACCAGCGAAGTCGGCTTGCCCGAAGCATTGAACGTCAACTCCGATGCCCCCAGGCAGGACAAGGCCATCAATCCTGTGAGAATCAGCAGTTGAATGGTGAAAGTTTTTCTCGAACGCACGTTGGACCCCTCTTTTCCTTGTGATTGTCAGCAAGCTATTCGACATATATTGACGAATAAAGATAGCATTTGTTCAATCCGTTATAATCCTTCGTTTGGAGGATAACGCCGCCCCACCGATTCCGAACATGAAATCCCGCATCCTCCTCCAAACGTAGGATATGCACACTTTCCTTTCCGGCTATTTTGGAGATCGTCTAAATGCGGCGTTGAGCTTCGCAGTGTACTCAAGGCTCGGGGAGCACGTCATAATCAGGGAAAACATAACACGAGGAGACCGTTATGAATAAATTACGCGAACTGAAACACATCCTGCGCACTGGCGCATGGAGCACCGTCCTGGCCTTTGGCCTGACGGCACACGCCATTGATGTATACCAAACATCGAGCATGGGCGTAAATAAACATTGGAATATGACCAACTACTGGGACAACGCCGAAACTCCATCTTCCGGAAACGATTATTTCAACGCCACCGGCGGCGACACCCGCACACCGGTCAACGGTGTTGAACCTTCCCCAATCTTTCTCGGCGATTCACTAACAATGACCAACGGCTCCCGTCTTCAGCTGAAGCATAGCGGAGCTGCGACAGTGAACCTGATCCTGCAGGATGGAAGCCGGATCAACAACGGAGGCGGCAGCGGACAATTGGATGGCACCCTCACCGGCTCAGGCGACATCAACATTGATACCACATCCAATAACAACCGACCGATTACCATCGGATCGCTGCTGAAATCAGATAACACCTTCTCTGAGTTCGAAATTACCGGCTCCTACGCAAACAACGTGACGTTTACAAACGCGGCCAATACGTTCACCGGCGTCTTTACGGTTGTAAACGGAGGATTCCTCAAGGGTGCAGGACTTGGACAGGCTTCAGGCTTCAGCATCGGCAGCAATAGCGGCCTCGACTTTGATGCCGACTTCGTCAACACCAATGCCGACATCACCATTACCCCCGGCGGCCTGTTTATTCTCGACCAGGATGTGGAGGTCTACTCGGCCAGCATCTGGGGCATCGTCCTCACGAACGGCACCTACACCGGCGCGCAACTCAAAGCCGATGGCACATTCGGGCTGGCATTTGCCGGCTCTTCCGATACCAGCACCCTGAAGGTGCACTACACCCCGCCGGTGATCGTGGGCGACACCATCTACCAGACCGGAACCATGGGCGTCTCCGACGACTGGAACAGCTCCAACAAATGGGATAACGGCCTGGCCCCCATCTTCAGCAACGACTATGTCAATGCCGGCACGGGCTGGGACACCCGCACGCCGGCCTCCGGCAGCGAAACCTTCGGCGGCAATTCCCTGACCATGACCAATGGCGCACTGCTGGCCATTAAAAACAACGGCCCCTGGACGGTCAACAATCTCAATATATGGGCGGGAAGCGGGATCCGGCTCGCCGGTGGCTACGGCTCATCGCTGGGCGGCTCACTGAACCTTCTGGGAACCGGGTCGATTGATTTCAATGCAGGGAGCTTTGGTAGAATCTGCACGATTTCTTCACTGATCAGCGCCGATGCAACCGTCTCCAACATTGTGGTAAGCATTGGAGAAACCGTACCGACCAATACCGCACATGCCACGCAGGCAGGTTTCATCGTGAACAGTGTTCTCAATGAATTCGACGGACGTTGGATGGTTGAGTCGGGCCTGCTGAAAGGTGAAAACTTCGGCACCGGCAGCTTCCTCGTTACTGACTTCGGTTATCTGGACTTCGATGCCGACTACAGCAACACCGGCGCCGAGCTCACCATCGAGGCCAACCCGACCAACTCTACGCAGAGCGGCATGATCCTGCTCGACCAGAACGTGATCGTCGGCTCCGCCACCATCTGGGGCGAAAGCCTTGCGGACGGCCTCTATTTCGGCGTCGACCTGAAAGCCCACCCGGTCTACGGCGGTGCGTTCGACCCGGCCTCGTCCGATGGTGCCTACCTGCTGGTTGGCTCGACCGCCACAGCCCCCGTCACGCAGATCCTGGATATCGGCTCCGGTGATGCAGAAGGCTGGCTCAACACCAATGTGTGGTCGGACAGTCTGGCTCCTTCGCCCGACAAAGACTATATCAACAACACCTCCGGCATGGCCACCCGTCCGCCGCAGTCATCGGTAGAATCGAGCCCGGTCTTCCTCGGCAGGTCGCTGACGATCGCAGACGGCGCCAAATTCACGACCAAATTCAGCGGCACAGCCACGGTATCCAACTTCAACATGTTTGCCGGTTGCGCTCTTACCTTGGTGAGCGGAACCGCATTGGATGGCAACCTAAACCTGAAAGGCTCCGGAGCCATCAACCTGACTGCCAGCGGCAACAGCCGCAAGCTGACGGTGGAGTCGCTCGTGACTGCCGGCAAAGACATCGACTCGATGGTGCTGACCGTAGCAACGGGTTGGGATACCAACACCGTCGAAAACACCGGCTTCACCTTCAACAACACCAACAACACCTTCACGGGCGTCTGGGATGTTGAGCAAGGAATGTTGCGCGGTGGCGGCCTTGGCCAGAGCAGCTTCGTGATCGGTGAAGAAGGCTATCTCTATCTCGATACGGACTTCTACAACACCAACGGCACCCTGACCATCGAAGCCAACCCG
This sequence comes from Pontiella desulfatans, assembly GCF_900890425.1. Lineage (NCBI taxonomy): Bacteria > Pseudomonadati > Kiritimatiellota > Kiritimatiellia > Kiritimatiellales > Pontiellaceae > Pontiella > Pontiella desulfatans. The sequence goes on from NZ_CAAHFG010000001.1 coordinate 3,399,208, forward strand.
ACCAACTCCGCGGTGGGCGGACTGATCCGGCTGGCCCTGGGCAAAAGCATGACGGTCGCCGCTGCCACCCTCTGGGGCGTGGAACTGGCCGACGGCACCTATACCGCCGCCGAGCTCATGGCTCACCCAACCTATGGCGCGGCGATCCATAGCTTGAGCACCGGCTCCCTCACCGTCCAGTCGCCCGCGAAAATTGTTCCGGAGATCGATTATGTCGAATTCGGGATGAGCGGCTCCGACCTGCTCATCGGCTGGGTGGCAACCAACTATGCCACCTACACCGTCCAGGCCGATGCCGATCTCGTCAACCCGCCGGAATGGGATATTACCGTAACCAACATCACGGGCGTCGATGGACAGATCATCATCACCAACGACACCTCGGTGGTGCCAAGCCTGTTCTATCGGGTGATCGGCAACTAAGACGGCGTTTATCCCTTAACACGTTTTAGGAAAAGTCCTCGTCCGCCGGGCGGGGGCTTTTTTATTCACCAGCGCCATATCGACTCGAAAACCATTCATGGTATAAACAATGGATATGTTACGAACTACAGCCATCTGCGCCGGCATTGCTGCCGGGGTTGCCCTGACCGCCGGCATTGTCCAAGCAACGGACAGGGCCGGCAGCGAGGCCAGGCTGCGCTATGGTGTGCAGAAACAATCCCTGACCCGACTCGAACAACGCCTTGCGGCGATCGACGCGGAAATCGGGCAGCTCGCCCACTACAGCCTGCGCGGGGGCGTGGGCCCCGTGGGATACCGCTCGCTCAACCATAAAGAGAAGCATCCGGGCAACGCGGAATGGATCCAGATCGAACTGGGCGAAGAAACGCCCATCGACCAAATCGTGCTCGTACCCTCCATTTGGCGCGACACCAAATCGGGTTTCCGGGCGGATGGCTTTCCTCTGGGGTTCCAAATCCTTGCGGGAACGGGGGCCGACACCAACGGCACCGTAATCGCCACCTACAGCGAAGCAGACCGCTTGCTTCCCCGCATTGCGCCGTTGCTGGTGCCGTGCCGCACCAAGGCCTCCTGGATCCGTGTGGAGGCACACGAGCTTTCGCCCCGCGCATGGGATGGCCAATACAACCTCCAGCTGGCCGAAATCCTGGTGTTCCACGGGCAAGAAAACGTGGCGCTGCACCAAACCGTGAAAACGTCTTCCCATGGCCGGGGAGAAGGCAACTCCAGAAAAGCACGGTTCGCGGTGGATGGTTTCCTGCCGTATCTCATGGACGCCTACCAGGGGGAACAAAGCATCGCCTATGTGAGCAAGCTGGGTATTGGCGATCACCCCATCCTAACCGTCGACCTGGGGCAGCCGTTCCCGCTCAACCGGATTCACCTGCATGCCACCGACCTGAGCGATACCATCCCCCACTCCACCCCCGCCGATTTCGGCATTCCGAATAAGCTCACGGTGGAAGGCGCCAACCTGGCGGACTTTTCGGATGCCGTGCCGTTGCTGGAATACCAGCAGAATTCCGTATTCGACGTGGGGCCGATCATCACATGGCGCTTCCCGGAAAAAGTCTTCCGCCATGTCCGGCTGGTTGTCGACGAGCCCTATACCGGCAGCGAACCCCTCTCCCGCGGGTCGCAGATCGGATTCGCCGAGATCGAACTCTTCTCCAACGGACGGAATGTGGCGCGCGGAAAACAATTCACGGCCAACTTCGAGCCCAGCACGCGCGAGCGCCGTATCGCGGCGCTGACCGACGGCATGAACCTCTATGGGAAAATTCTTCCGACACGCGACTGGCTCGAAGAACTCGCGCGCCGCCACGACCTCGAAGCCGAGCGGCCCATTATCGCGGAAGAATTGAGCCGGCGCTATGCCCAACAGAAAATCAACCTCCACCGCATGGGGTGGCTAGCCGTGCTGCTGGCGGCGGGCATCGTCTGCGTGGTCGTGGTCGACCGCATGATCCGTCAACGGGCCATCTACCGCACCCGCGAACGCATCGCGGCCGACCTGCACGACGAGCTCGGGGCCAACCTGCATGCCATCGGGCTTCTTGGAGGCATCGCCGAATCATCCGTGGATGAGCGCGACGACCTGATCGAAACCGTCCGCCGCATCCGCGCCCTCACCCAGCGCACCGGGGCCGCAACGCGCCTCTGCACCAACATGCTCGAAGCCAACGGCCTCTGCGAAGATCTCGTCGAAGAGATGAAACGGGCCTCCTACCGCCTGCTGGCCGACCTCGAACACCATATTTCCATCGAGGGCGGCGAGCTGCTCGCCCAGATGAAACCGCGCAGGCGCATCGACCTCTTCCTCTTCTACAAGGAATGCCTGACCAACATTATCCGCCACTCCGGTGCGACCCAGGCCACCACACAACTGACGGTCACGGAAAAGCGGATCAAACTGACGATCTGCGACAACGGCCGGGGCATCGACGATATCAACACGAACAAAATCCCGCCATCGCTGAAACGCCGCGCCCGCCTGCTGGGCGCCCAGGTTTCGGCCGAACGCCTTGAACCGGGCGGAACCTGCATCCATCTGAACCTGAAACGGCGGAACTGGATTCCGTTCCCCAAAAACCATTCCTGAGGGACTCCTTATGCAAAAAACAAAAATCATGCTCGTTGAAGACAACGCCGAATACCGCGAAGTCATCAAGTTTGCGCTCAAGCGCTACGACACCATTGAACTCTGCGCACAGTTCGGCACGGCCGAGATTGCCCTGCGCAGCTTCCAGGACATGGCGCAGCGCACGGTGCCCGATGTTGTGTTGCTCGACCTCCGCCTGCCCGGCATGGATGGTCTCGAAGCCCTGCCCCATTTCCGGAAAACCGCGCCCGATGCCAAGGTTGTCATCCTGACCCAGTCCGACAACGAAGCCGATGTGCTCCGCGCCATTTCGCAGGGCGCTTCCGGCTACCTGCTCAAAAGCTGTTCCATGGAAGAGATTGCCGACGGCATCCGGACGGTGATGGAAGGCGGTGCCTCGCTGGATGCGAACGTCGCCAAGTTTATCCTGAATACATTGCAGGCTTGGTTGCCCCGCAACGAGATCGAGGTGGTTCTCACGGAACGGGAACTCGATACCCTGACCCTTCTGAGCGAAGGTCTGGTGAAGAAGGAAATCGCCGACCGGCTCAACATCAGCGTCACAACGGTCGCCACCCATGTGGCCCACATCTACGAAAAGTTCGAAGTGCAGAATGCCCCGGCCGCCATTGCCAAGGCCTTCAAGCTAGGCATCCTGCCCACCTAGTGCGATGAAAAGTATAAAGCTACGTCAATTTTACCAGAGAACTCAGAGGCTCAGAGGATTAGGATGCTCTGTGTCTCCGAGCTCTCTGTGGTAAAAAAATCCGTGTCTTCGGTGTTCATCAGTGGTTCATGTACGTTTCTGGGCTAACGGCCGGAGGCCGAGCTTTGGATCGCCTCCAATCCGGAAAGCGTCTTGTAGCTTCCGTTGGCAATGGCGGTCAGCTTCTTGAACCGGTCCTGATCCTTCTCGCTGATGTGGTCCTTGCGCACGAAATGGATCACGTTGATGGAAAACTTTTCCTTCTTCTGGCTCCGTTTTCCGAGACCGCTGGTCGTCGGAACATTGGATTTGTTGGCCTCCCGATGGCTGGACAGCCCTTCCAGCATCTCCTTCGGCGTGTACCAATACCGCTCCGGCTGCGGGGGATGTTCGGCGCCGGGAAAATAGGCGCTAACGAGCGACCAACCAATGAGCACGCGGGGGGGTTCCCCTTTTTTCCGGCGTTCCTCGTTCTCTTCCTTGAGCTTTTGCTTGGCTTGCTCCTGGAGATCCCTCCACTTGGCCATTTTCGACTCGCTCCACTGCTTGGCGTCCGCCGTTTCGTGGAACTGCCAGCCCCAGCCCTGCGTCAGGATGAACACCGTATCCGCCTGCTGCTCCATCGCCAGCATGGCGGGGGTCGACCAATGGCGGGTGTGCTGAAGCGGCGCGACGGTATATTCCCTGGGCAGGCGGGTGCCCCCGGAACCCAGCGTATGGTTGCCATAGTCCTTATCGCCCATCCCTTTTTTAACGGCGTTGAGCGACCGGATCCATTCATCCACCGCGCCCACGTTCACCGAATTGGCCGGAACCATCTTCGGAAAACGGGAAACGGCCGATCCATTGTCGAAGACCGCAATATTGAACAGCACGGTCGGGCTGAGCCCGCCCAGGATATTGACCAACTCCTCCTTGATGACGGTATAGGCCGGGATACCGCCGATTTCGTCGTACATCATCCAGGCGGTGGAATCGAGGATGACGAAGATTTTTTCGCCTTTGCTCTTCACCCCGAAAATCTCGATTTCGGGCATGGAAAAGCCCACGCCGCCCCCCCCGCCGAGGCCGTCGCCGACGCCCCCGCCAATGCCGCCCTTCACGCCCGTGATTTCCGGCATCTTGATGTCCGGCATGTTTTGGTTGAGCTTGGGCTGCACCACGATCCGCTTGCGCAACTTGGGTTTCTGCGTCTTCTTTTTCTTAATGTTAACCGGCACCTGCAGCTTTTTCATGGGCATCCGCGGGCGGTTGACGTTCTTGGTCTCAAATTTTTGTTCCTCTTTCGTGATGACGGTTACCGCCACGAAAGAGAGCGCCACGACCAACAGGATGGCGTGGATACCCAAACTGACCAGTGCCGCGCTTGATTTCGCGTGCTGGGCAAAAAAACGTTTCTTTTGTGAACCCGACATCCTGCTCCTTATTTCAAAACCGAATAATGTACAGCTCCATGGAACCACCGTCCATGAATTTCAACCACTCGATATTTAACCACGTGGAAAAAACCGTTCCATCGTGCATTTGGGGGATGCGGCAAGGGTTCCGTTGCCGGCCCGGGCTCAGTTTTCGATCAGGCGTTGCACATCGGCGTCATAAAGCTTGCGGTCTTTGCGCAGGGCTTCGCGGTAGGCGGCCTCGACGGAGCGATACTGTTCATAGCGCTCCGTCCGGTGCCGGTCGTTTTCCGAGGCCACAAAGCCGGGCATATCCGCGCGCGGGGTCTGCCTGAGCGCGTTTTCCCCCTCTTCGATAATCGCCAGCGCCTCCTTGTATTCGTCCGATCCTTTTTCGAGCGCCGATAGGCAGGGGCTGATTTCCGGCCGGTCGAAGCTGACCATGGTGCCCGGATGGTTGCGGTGGCTCGTTAGCGCCTTGACATCCAGCCCGCAAAGCTCGGCCAGGCGGTTGAGCTGCTTGACCGTGATCGGGCTGCGGCCGGTCGGATGATCCGGATAGGCGCAGTCGTAGGTGGGATAGTAGATTCCATTCAGGTCCATCCAGGTGTAGAGGCTCAGCTTTTCGGCATCGGACAGCTTTGCCTTGCCGTGCCCGTTGAGGGTCTTGCTCAACTTGCTGGCATACGTCCCCCAGGCCTTGGCCGGATAAATTTCGGCCTGCCCGCCGCCCGCCACCGCAACCAGCTTCTTGCGATGCAGGTCGGTGTAGGAGGCATTGAAGGCCAGCCCCTTGTCGCCCGCCAGAATGACGGCCTCGGCGCCTTTTTTGCCGTAGTCGTGGCATTTGACGCAATGCTTGTCGAAGACGGGCTGCGCATCGGCCAGATAATTGAACATGCGTCCGGCGGCGTAGCCTTTGCCCATGGGGGAGGCCGGGCGCTTGAGCGCCTGCAACCCGAGGGCGGAGGCGGGCGGGGTTTCCACGCGGTCTTCATGGCAACCGACGCACCCCTGCATTTCGCCCGATTGGATCATCGTGCCCGACCGCATCGACTGGATCATTTTTCCATCCTTATCCAGCAATTGGAAATAGACGAACGTGTCGGAGGGCACCTCGAAATAGGCCGACCCATCCGCTTCCACCGGCACGGTTCCAAGAATGCCCTTGCTCTCGAAGCTATGCCAGTTCATGGCGGGGGCCTGGGTGCCCTGCCCGCCCCACCGTTGCTGGGTCCACGACCGTTTTTCCGGGGTCGTAACGACCCGGAGCCATTTCACCTCGCCGCGTTCAACCCCTTCCATATGCGTGCCTTCATAGACATCCTGCACATAGAAGGTTCCGTTCCTGTTTTCAAAATCGCGTTGGTCGGGCTTTGCATTTTCGCTTTTCCGGGGGCGTATCGGCATGGGGTCGTAGCAACCAAACCCGTCCGCCTCCTCATGGACCAGCACTTCGTTGCCGAAGGTGTCGATCAGGTAGATGCCGGTTCGCTCGTCGTTGCCCTGGATGGTGCGCGCGCAGAGGAAATATTTCCCGGCCCCGGCCAACGTCTCCGGCTCCGCCAGCGGGAAGGGGTCTTCGTAGCGGGGGCGCACCTTCTTGAAGGTGTCGAAGTTTCCTACGCCGATCAGCTCGCGGGCGGAGGCCGGCCAGATGTGCTCCACCGCCGCCGCGCCGTCCACGCCTTTGTTGCGGTCGAGGATGGCCAGCGCCCCCCACGGGCGGTCGTGGCAGGAACCGAAGATGGAAATCACATTCTGGGTGCCCGGAATCTGGCGTGCATCAATCACGCCGCCCGGCGATGGCGTGTTGTTGCCGTAGAAGATCGCGTGCATCGTCCCGTCGGGATTGACCACCCACAGCCCCTGCGCATCGCCAAAGTTGCGGTCGACGTATTCCCAGCGGTCGTAGAGGATGCGGCCGTCGGCCATCACGGTGCTGTGCCCCTCGAACAGGGTGCTTTTTCCGATCTGGTGGATATTGGCGCCGTCGCCGTCCATGCGGTAGAGGTTGGCCATGATGTGCCGGTTGCACATGCAGAACTTGGGCTCGCGGGAGGAGCTGAAGATAATCTTCCCGTCGGGCAGGTAGACCGGATCGATATCCGAAACCCCCGCCAGCGAGGTCAGCTGCCTCAGGCCGGAACCATCGATGTTGGTTTCGTAGATGTGGTAGTCGTCGTCCTTGCTTTTGCGCATGGAGAAGATGACTTTCCGGCCGTCGTGGGAAAGTTCCGGATCGCGGGCAATCCCGGTGGCCCCGGCATCCACCAGCGTGGCCGTCGTTCCGGTTTTCAGGTTCAGCACCTTGATTTTACCGGGCGGGTCGAACTTGGCCTCGTTGATCTCCCCCTTCTGGAAAAGGGTCGCCGTATTGTGATGGTCCGCTTTGTATTGCCTGCGCACCACATACAACAGCTGCGCCTCCCGCACCAGCGGATTGGCCAGCAGCGCCTCGCGCTGGATCGCCTCCAACTGCGCTTCGTCCGCACGCTCCAGTTGCTTGAGATAGTTTCGCCCGTCCGGATAGGCTTGGCCAAAGGTGGCCATTAGATCCTCGATGGCCGCGCAAACCGCCGCGCGGTCCGCCTTCATTTCCGGCACCGGGATTTCGGGCCTCTTCTTCGCGGCCGACGCGCCCAGCGCAACCACCAGCACACCTAATGCAATCATCCGTGTTTTCACATTTCTCTCCGTTTAATGCCAGATTTCGCCTTGGACTGCATCGCCGGGAACATCCAGCAGCTGGATGCTCGAGGCCGTAACCAGCGCATCAAAATCCTGATACGTCCAGACCACTTGCTTTTCGGGCGTCACCTCGATGATGTGCGCCGACTTGCGCGCCTTGCCGTGCCCGAGCCAGTTGGTCAGCACCGTGTTGCCGTTGGGCAGCCGTTGCAGGCCGGTCGCGAAATAGAGGGTAATGCCGGGCAACTCATCCTGGTCGAGCTTCCAAACAACCTTACCCGCCGGATCCACCTCCATCACCTTGTTTTTCGTATCCTTGTCGCCGCAGGCAATCAACGTGTTTCCATTGGGCAGGCGGACCGCGCTGTGCGGGCATCCCGATGCGGGGATCTCGCGCAGCACCGTGCCGTCGGGGTCGTATTCCACCACCTTTTTCCCGCCATAGAGCGCCACCAGATAGTTTCCGTTGGGCAGCTTGCGGGCATTGCGCATGAACGCATGCCCACCTTTGCCTTTGGGCTTCTTTTTGCCTTTCCCCGCGGCCGGTTCCGGCAGATGGGCCAGCAGCTCGATCTTCTTGACGATCTTTCCCGAGGGATCGACCTCGATCAGGTTGCCGTCCGAACATTCCCCGATGAAGGTGTTGCCGTTCGGCAGGCGCTGGCAGGCATACACCTCGCCCTTCGACTTGTATTCAAAAACGACCTCTTTTTCGGGAGTCACTTCCTGGACGCCGGTGCCGGTATTGAAGAGCAGGTTTCCATTGGGCAGCATCCAGATATCGTTGACGGTGCCGGTCGGGTATTCCCACTCCACCTTGCCGTCGGTTCCGACAATGCACACCTTGTGCCCCGAATAGTCCGCCACGGCAAAGCGATGCCCTTTGCCCGACTGCACCGGATCGCTTTTCCAGTCCACCCCGCCGAACGCCGCCGCGGCAACTGCCGCCAGAACCCCTGCCAACCATTTCCTATTCATAACCCACTCCTGCTTTCCTATTCCTTTAAATAGCCCAACCGTTCCGAAATACGCAAGGCCGCCGTTTTAACGAGCGGCCCGCATTCCCCGAACTTTTCGCCCGGAATCACCACGCTAGCCCCGCTGATCCACATCGCCGCCACCGGATGGTTCGTGTAGTCGAAGATGGGGGCGCCGACGCAATGGATGCCATCGAACTCCTCGGCATGGTCGAGCGCATAGCCCTGCGCCCTCACCCGGTCCAGCTCCTCGCGGAACGCCTTGCGCGTGGTGATCGTGTTCGGCGTGAACTGCTTGAACTGGATTTTCTTCATGCGCACGGCGGCCTCCTCTTCCGGGAGGAAGGCCAGGATGGCTTTGCCAGGGGCGCTGCAATACAGCTTGAAACGCGCCCCGGGATCGATCGTCAGTTTGAACGGGAAACCGCCCGGCATCTGCTCCAGCACCATGCCGCCGCCATTGTGCAGCACCCCAAGGAACACGGAGGATTCCGTGGCGTCCCGCAGGTCGCGCATGACATCGACCGACTGCTCCACGATGTTTTCATCGGTGACGGCCCGGAGACCGTAGGAGAGGAATTTCTTGGTCAGCCGGAACCGCTGCGATTCGGCACTACGGGAAATGTAGCCCATGTCCAGCAACGTCGTGGTGATGCGGAAAATCGAGTTTTTCGGATAGCCGAGCCGATCCGTCAGCTCAGAGAGCGAAGCCCCGTCGCGCCCGCATCCGGCCAGATGCTCCACAACCTCCAAGGCCCTTTTCAAGGCCGGCACGTGATATCGTTCATTCATCCGGAAATTCCCTGCGAAAACCCACACGCTAGCTGGTTTGCCTCCAGAAAACGAGCATAGCAACCGTTGTATTCCCCCGTTGTCGAAGGGGCTTTCCGGTCTGTCACCTCATGAACGGCATCCAGCGGCGAAAAATCGGCCCACAGCCCGGATCCGACCGCCGCCAGCGCCGCGGCGCCCAGCGCCGCCGCCTGCTGGTCGATATTGGTCCGGACCATGGTTTTGCCGTAGATGTCGGCATACAGCTGCATCCAGTCGTCGTTGCGGCTCCCGCCGCCAACCGCTAGCATTTCCTCTCCGACGGAGGTCACCGATTCCAGCGCATCCAGCGCCCGTTTCAAGCCGAAGCAGATGCCTTCGAGCACCGCGCGAACCAGGTCCGCGCGCGTCGTGCCCAGCGAGAGGTTCAAGAAACCGCCGCGCACCGCCGGCGATTCGTCGAGCGACGATCCGCCCGCCAGATGCGGCACGAAAACCACGCCGTTCGCGCCGGGCGGCGCGGTTTGCGCCTCGGCGATCAGCGCATCGTAATCCATCTCCGGGCAGAGGGTTTCCTTGAGCCAGCGGAGCGAGGAACCGGCGGAAAAAATGGCGGTTGCCGAAGCAAACATGCCCGGCACCACATGGGTGAAAACATACGGGCGCGTTGCCGGATCCAGCACCGGTTCGGCGGAAGAAACCGCGATCCAGCTCGACGAACCCATCGCGTTGTAGCAGGCCCCTTCCCGGAAGGCCATGGCACCGAGCGCCATGCAGGAGTTGTCGACGCCGCCCGCCACCACCTTCACCGACTCCGGCAAGCCGAGCTCCGCCGCCGCTGCGGCGGTCAGCGTGCCCAGCACCTCCGTGGATGGAACAATCTTCGGGAACAGTTCCGGCGAGAGTCCGCTCGCGGCAATCAGCCTGGCGGAATAGCGCCAGCCCTTCAGGTCGTAGACGCCGCTGCCGGAGGCATACGAATAGTCCGTTGCCACCACGCCGGTCATCTTGAAGTTGATGTAGTCCTTGGTGCCGATCACCGTGTGGATTTTGGCGAAGGTTTCCGGCTCGTTGTCGCGTAGCCACATGATTTTGAAAACCGTATAGAGCGCCGGCGGAAAGCCGTTGCCCGTGAGCATGTACCACTCCTCCTCGGATACATGCCCGAAAAATTCCGGCACCTGGGAATTTGGGCGCGAATCCGACCAGATCGGAACCTGGTCGCGCAGCAGGGTTCCGTCCGCATCCAGCGGCACCAGCCCCAAACTGTGCCCGGAAACGCCGATCGCCGCAACCGCGGCCTTCTCCAACGGATAGGCCTCGAACAGTTTCCGTGTGCTCTCCACCACCGACTGCCACCAATCCGCCGGACGCTGCTCGTGCCAGCCGTCCTGCGGATATAGCGTTTCATACGATTCAAAACCGCTGGCCAGGCATTCGCCCGCCGCATCGTAGAGCGAGGCCTTCGTGCCGCCCGTCCCAAAATCATATGCGATGATATACTGATCCATTAAATAGCTCTACAAGCAGGTATAGCCGCCATCCACAACCAGGTCCGAGCCGGTTGTCCATTGCGACGCATCGCTGGCCAGATAGACATAGGCACCGATCAAATCCTCGGGGCTTCCAATCCGGCCCATCGGGGTTTTCTCCGTCCAGCCCGGCAGATAGTCGGTCATCGACGCCACCAGTTCCGTACCGATATAACCGGGGCTGATGCAGTTCACGCGGACATTGTGGGGCGCCCACTCCACGGCCAGCGCCTTGGTCAGGTGCTTCACCCCCGCCTTGGAGGCGCAGTAGTTGGCGATCTTCTGGGGCACGTTGATGATGGACGAGGACATGGAGGCGGTGCTGATGATGGAGCCGCTTTTCTGCTGGAGCATCACCTTGCCCGCCGCGCGGGCCGTCAGGAAAACCCCGTTGAGATTCACATCGATCACCTGGAGCCAGTCTTCATAGGAAATATCCTCGGCGTTGTTGAGGTTGGCAATGCCGGCATTGTTGACCGCAATATCCAAACCGCCGAATTCGCCGACGACCGTCCGGACCATGTCGTCGACCTGCCCCGGATTGGTGACATCCGTTTTCACGGCCAGCGCCTTCACGCCTTTTTCCCGGAGCTCGGAGCAGGTCTGCTCCGCCTTCTCCATATCCAGGTCGACAATCGCGACGTTGGCGCCGAAATCCGCATACGCCAAGGCAATGGCTTTGCCGATCCCCTGCGCTCCGCCTGTGATGAATGCATTCTTGCCCGTCAGATCAAACAGCTTGATGCCCATAACGTATTCCTTTCCTAAACGTTTCCTATTCCTTGGTGTATTCCGGATACTGCGCCAGCACTTCGGCGTCGAACCTAAAATCATCGACGACAACATGGCCCCAGCCGTCCGTGGATTTATCTGCGATCTTGATATACATCTTCTTGCCGGTATAAGGCTCCAGGTTCCAACTCGCCTTTTGCATGGTCTGGCTATTCACGCCTTGCGCCCGTTCGACCTCTTTTCCATCCTCGGCGCATAGGGCGGCATAGGTCATAGCGCCTTTTCCGCCGCCAATCCGGAACGTCATTTTTCCGCCCTTGGGAATAAACAACGGCGAGACCACGACGCCGGTCTGCGCATCCATTCCCCTGTCCGCATCTGCCGCAGGTTCAAGCGTGGTCAGGTAATACTCGCCCTGCTTGTTGTATGCCTCGCCGTTCCGAAAAAATTCGGCACGGTTGCCAATGGGATGCCCAAAATGGCCTTCAACCACGTTCCAGGGTTCCAACACGCCCGATTCAAAATCGAACGATGCGTTTTTATCACTCGGCGATGCAGCGATTTTGGGTGCGGCGCCTGCCATTGAAGCCGTTTTCTTTTTGGCCGGAGCCGGCTTGGGGGGAGCGTAGCCGGCAAGCAACTCCTTCATCTGCTGCACCACTTCGGGATATTGGTTGTAGAGGTTGGTGGTTTGGCGCACGTCCGCGTCCAGATCGTAGAGCTGGGCGGGTGGCGCATCTTTCTTGATCCGCCCGTTTTCGATATCGCTGTTCACACTTCCGACAAAGGAAGCACACACCGCCCCTCCGGCGCCATGCGAACCGGGACCGCCCCGGAACCCGCCCTCGCCTTGCGTCGGGATATACATCCACTTCCCTTTGCGAACAGCAAGATGGGAGGGCCTATGGGGGGAAAGCAGAAGCGTATCGCGCAGCGGGGCTGCCGGTTCTTCCAGTAGCGCGGGCAGGACATTCACACTGTCCGCAAGCTGTTCCTTTTCCACCGTCTGCTCCGTGAGCGCGGCGAAGGTCGCCAGCATATCCACATTGCAGATCAATTGATCCGACGTGGTGCCCGGCTCGATCCGGCCCGGCCATTTGGCAATGAACGGAACCCGGTGCCCGCCTTCCCATGCACCAAACTTGAACCCGAGCAGATCGCCGTTTTGACGATGGCCGTCCGCGAAGGCGGCCTGGCCGCCATGGTTGAACATGCCGCCGTTGTCGCTGGTGAAAAGAATCAGCGTATTCTCCGCAACGCCTTGCTCTTCCAACGCCTTCACGACCTCGCCGACCATCCAGTCCAGCTCGTGGATGAAGTCGCCATAAAGCCCGCACTGGCTGGTGCCCTGGAAACGGGGCGCCGGCGTGAACGGGTGGTGGATGTTCGTGGTCGCCAGGTAGACGAAGAACGGTTTGTCCTTGCGTTCCCTGATCCAACCGGTCGCCTTCCGGGCCAGGGTCGTCCCGATGGCATAGTCGTTGTAGCGTCCATGCGCCTCCGCCCCGCCGCCAAAAAAGTTGGAGCTTCTCTGGCCGGCCTCAGGCGGCAAGGGGGTTATGGGTGTCGGGGCTTCCTTGGATTTTCTTCCCAGATAAACGAGCGGGTCGTCCGGAACCAGACCGACAACACGATCGTTCTCCACAAACACATAGGGACTGCAGCTGTTTACAACCGGAACACCAAAATAGTAGTCGAAGCCCAGATCCAGCGGACCGGGGCGCAACGGCTTGCTCCAGTCAACATTGCCCAGCCCGAACCCGAGGTGCCATTTGCCGAAGCAGGAGGTCTCATACCCCTTCTGTTTCAGGAGACTGGCGATCGTCATCTTTTCGACATCGATCAGCAGCTTGCTGGTCGGGCTGCACGGCCCCCAGATCTTCTTGCGGGATGGGTATTCCCCCGTAAGCAGCCCATAGCGCGAGGGCGTGCAAACCGCCGATGCCGAATGGGCATCGGTGAACCGGCGACCCTGCGCGGCAAGCTGATCGATGTTCGGCGTCTGCACCTTGGTCGCGCCGTAGCACCCCAGATCGCCATAGCCAAGGTCGTCGGCAAAGATCAGAACAATGTTGGGTTGTTGCCCAGCGAAAGTAGCTAGCCCCGTTGCCAACCCAACCACCAAAACACAACGCTTCGAAATATTCATATCAATACGCTCCCCTGTTGCCTTCACTGGGAACACCGGCTTCCAGCTCATTTAGAATCGAGACCGCCGTGCGCACCCCGATCCCGAAACGGGTTACGCCGAGCTCGACCATTTCCAGGAGGGTTGCGAGATCCCGCACACCGCCGGCGGCCTTCACCTGGCAACGGTCGCCAACCGTCTTTTTCATCAGCGCCGTGTTGGCCAGCGTGGCGCCGGTTTCCGCCCAGCCCGTGCCCGTTTTCACAAAACGAACGCCGCAGTCCGCGGCAATCTGACACCCCTTCACCAGTTCCCCGTCCGTCAGGTGGTGGCATTCCATGATCACCTTGACCGGCAACCCGTCCGCCGCATCCACCACGGCGGAGATATCCGCCGCCACGCGGTCGAACGCGCCCGCCTTGAGCCACGGGATGTTGATGACCATGTCCAACTCGTTGCAGCCCATTTCGCGCAGCTCGATGGCTTCGGCCACCTTTCCGGCGGTTGTTGCGCCACCGTCCGGGAAACCGACGGTGCCGCCAACGAGGATGTCGTCGCGGTCGGCCACGAGGTCGATCAGCAGCGGCGTGTGCGCCGGAAGCGCAAACACGCAAATGCAGCCATACCTTTTGGCGGTTTCGGCCATCTCGCGGATTTCATCCAGCGAGCTGTCGGCACGCACGCAGCTCAGATCGATCATCCGGGCAATTTCTTTTGCTGATAAGCTCATGGCGATTCCTTTTGATCGGCGATTCCGGGAAGGGCAAAAAACTCCCCGGGGGGCATGTCGTTGCCAGACCTTGAATTTTATATTTAAAACACTGTTTTTATATACAAACCCCGGTTCTCCCCGGCAATGATAAAGGTCCGTTACTTTCCGGTCGGGTTGAACTGCGCCGGCGTCATCCAGTGCAGGTCTTCCCAATAGTCCGTGTCGTTCGGCTGCGCCGCACCGGGGGTGGTGCGCCCGCGGGCAATGATTCCATTGATTTTTTGAGTCAAGAGCTGGACGGTTTCCGGATGTGCGGCGGCGATGTTTTTCGCCTCCGCCCGGTCCGTTGAAAGGTCGTAGAGTTCCACATCCTTTTTCCCATTGGAAAGAACCAGCTTCCAGTCGCCCTCGGTGATGGCATAGCGATACTCCCCCCCGTTGCCGTGCGTAATCAGCGGCAGACGATCGTAATCCGCACCGGGATCGAGCAGCACCGTAGCGAAGCTTTGGCTGTCCTCCCCGGCAGTCGCCGGAAGTTCCGCACCAATCAGCTCGGCAAACGTCGCCATCAGGTCCACCTGCCCCACGGCCTTGTTCCACCGCCTTCCCGGCGCGGCAATCCCTGCGGGCCAGCGCACCAGGAACGGCACGCGATGGCCGCCTTCGTAGACCGACCGCTTCCCTTCCTTCAATGCGCCCCGGCTGTCGTGGCCAAACTCCTCGAGCCGCCCCTTCCACGATTTTTCGGGGCCGTTGTCGCTGGTGAAAACAATCAGGGTGTTTTCGTCGAGCCCAGCCGTTTCGAGGAACGCGAGGATGCGCCCCACATGATGATCCGTTTCGATCACAAACTCGCCATATGCCCCCGCCTGGCCTTTGCCGTGGAATTCGGGCAGCGGGCAGACCGGATAGTGCGGCGAGGTGTAGGGCAGATAGAGGAAGAACGGCTTGCCGCCCTTCGCATCGGCGGCCTTGCCGCCCATCCACTCGATGGCCTTGTCGGTGAAGCGCGTCAGGCACTGGTTATCGATGAAGTCCGGCGCGATCTCAAAATTCGTTTTAACCGTGCGCGTTGGATCCTTGGATTTGCCGGGGCTGGTCTCGTAGGGCGGCATGATGCGGTAATCCATATGCCGGGGATTTTTCTTTTTGTTGGAATAGACCGTGGGCGGCACCTTGGCATAGCGCCCTTCGAACCAGGCCAGAATGCCATAGTTCAACGATGCGGGAATGCCGTAGAAATAATCGAACCCCTTGTCCAACGGCATATCCTGAACCGGTTGCGACCAGTCGCGGTCATCCGGCGTCCCCGGAAAATCCATCCCCAGGTGCCACTTTCCCACCATCGCGGTGTGGTAGCCACGCTCCTTGAACAGGTTGGCCAGCGTCATCCGGCCATCGGCAATCAGGCACTCCCCTTCCGCGCCCATCACGCTGCGCTTGCGGGTGGTGCGCCACGGATAGCGGCCGGTCAACAGGCCGTAGCGCGAGGGGGTGCAGACCGAATCCGGGCTGTGGCCGCGCGTGAACGCAATCCCTTCGTTCGCCAGACGATCCATGTTCGGCGTCTGGAATTTTGCCTCCGGATTAAGCGCGCCAACGTCGCCGTATCCCTGGTCGTCGGTATAGATCACGATCACATTCGGCAAGTCCGCCGCCTGAACCGATGCGGCCAGGCCGAGAATCCATCCAACGGCCAACCCGTTCATTTTTCGTTTCATATCATCTGCCTTCATCGCAATGCTCCATTTAGCCCATCATTCAACCTACAGTGCTTCAACTTCCGTAAAATAGGCTCCGCCCGCCTTCCCCTTCGCATCGTAGAGGAAGGTGACCAGCTCGGTCGGCCCGGCGGGAAGGTCGAGCTCAAAGACGACGCCTTTGCTGCCCGGCTCGACCGCGCACTCCTTTTCCAACCCGGCGATTTGCACCTTGGCGCGCACCGCCTCGACCTCGGAGCCCGCCTCCTTGGGCAGCTGGCGAAGCGTCAGGCGGTAGCGGCCGGACGTCTTCACATCGACGTGCCAAGGGCCCGTCACGCGCGGCCGCTTCTTGATGCTCGAAAAATTCCAGGGTGGATTCCCCTTGGGCATATACCAATCCTGCGAACAGAGCACCGTCGGATTCCCGGCAGGGTTTCCGAGGTCGATGCAAACAGGCGTCAGCCTGGGTTCGACGGAGTTCCAGTAGGGTTCATACAGCCCCCGCAACCGGGCCACCACTTCCGGATGCCCGGCGGCGACATCGTTGCGCTGGGCCGGATCCGCCTCAATGTCGTAGAGCTCGCGGCCATCGAGCAGGCGCCAGCGTTCCGTCATGACATACGAATCCGTCAGGGCCTCCGGAGCATGCGCAAAGAACGCGCCCCCATGATACTGCATCACGAGGTGGTCGCGGTTCCACGGGGCATGGCCATCCCGCAAAAGGGGGCGCAGCGACAATCCGTCCGAACGGTACGAGGCGGGGAGTGCAACCCCGCACAAGTCCGCGAGGGTTGGTAGCACATCGAAATGTGCGGCCAGGTTCGGAATATCGCGCCCGCCCTCCAGCCCGCCCGCCGGCCAGTGGATGAAAAACGGAACCCGGTGGCCGCCTTCGTAGATCGATGATTTCTTTCCGCGCATCCCCGCGTTGTAGCCCGACAAGGCCTCGGAGGTCAGCCCCTTGAACTTGCCGCCGGCGGCCGTTCCATTGTCGGTCATGAAGATCAGGATGGTGTTTTCCGTAAGCTCCAGCGCATCCAGCCGTTCACGCAGCAATCCCAGGTTATGGTCGAAATTTGCGATCATACCGTAAAAGTTGGCGAACGGCGCCCATGCCGGATCGTTCTGATAGGGCGCCGCCCACTCCTTCGCGACCCGATAGGGACCATGCGGCGCATTGGGCGCCAAATACAGGAAAAAGGGTTTCGACGCCGGCCCGGAAGCGTTTTCTTCAATGAACCGCAACCCCTCCCGGAAAAACACATCGGTGCAATAGCCCTCGAACGCTTCGAACGTTCCGTTCCGCTCGAACGTGTCGTCGAAATAATCGTTGCCCCAGTAATCCGACGCCTGCCCGATGCCGCCGCAGCGGTGCCAGACCACATCCTGAAAGCCGCGGTCTTGCGGCCGATGCGGCGCATTGTCGCCCAGGTGCCACTTGCCGACCATGCCGGTGGCATAGCCACTGTCCGAGAAAAAGTCGGCAATGGTTTTCTCGTCCGTATGCAGCATCGTCCGCCCGCTGCTCGTGCGGTACGCCCCGTTACGCCCCGGATCACGCCCCGTCATCAGCGCACCGCGGGTCGGCGTGCAGAACGAACTCACATGGAAATCGGAAAAGCGCACCGCCTCGTCATGGAGCCGGTCGATATTCGGCGTCTTGAGCACCGGGTTGCCGTGGCATCCCATATCCCCGTAGCCCTGGTCGTCCGTCATGATTAAAACCACATTCGGCCGGGCCGCCCCTAGCGCGGCGCAAACGAGCAGCAGCATGGCCCAAAAAGGTTTCCAACGGTTGGAAAAAACGACCGATCGCTTTCCGGTGGCAGGGAAAACCCTTGAAGGCGCCCCCTCCCGGAACGGGATTTTTTTCTGATGCATGGCACTCTCCATGGTGGAAATATCTTCTATTTTCAACCGTTGCGCCATCCCTTTTATGAGGGATGCCAAGAGCCATGGGAAAGTGGAGCGGGAGACCGGACTCGAACCGGCGACGAATTGCTTGGGAATCCGGCACCGAACCTCAATTTTTATAACATATAACCAATATATACACCCCTTATTTCCACTTTGTTTCCATTTCACCCTTGTTTCTCAATCACAGCCATCCTATATATCCAATTGTAATCAAACAGCAAAATGGGATTGGCATCATGGGCTTAGTAATGCGGAAAACTTCAAAATGGTGGTATGGACGTTACAAAGTTGATGGCCGGGAATACGTAAAGAATTTACGCGTTGAGATTCGCGGCACTCGACCAGTATCGTTAAAAGATTCAGGTAGCGTGCATTTCGAGAATTCGCGAGGTGAAGCCCAAGCAGCCTTAGACAAACTTCTCGATGTTGTTCATTCGAGCAAAAGCGAGACCCAGTTAGCCGAGGCCATTTACGAAGCAAGGTCTGGGCAGAAGCTTAAAAGATATGCCGTCAAAGATATTACACAAATCTGGATCGATAAACCCAGGAAGAAGCCTCCGTCCGAACAACACAGCAAACAGGTTACCTCCAGACTTAATCGCCTGGTAAGTTATTTGAACACCCACTACCCCAAAATATCCCGAGTTGACCAGCTTCGCCCTATTCACATTCAGGCTTTTCTCGACAACTTGGAACAAAGTGGTGTGACAGCCGAAACATGGAACAAGTACTTGGTTCCGATCAAGACCGCATTGAAACGTGCAGGTGTTCCCGCTGCACGTGAAATACTTCAAAAAGAAACTGATACTGTCTCCCGCCACCCCTTTACGGTCGAAGAACTCCAGGCAATTTTTGAAGCTGCGAAGAAAACCGAACCCTTGATTTACACTTTGTCTGTCACTGCAGCCTGCACTGCTATGCGAAAAAAGGATTGCTGTTTCTTACAGTGGGACAATGTTGATCTCGACGAAGGATTCATCACTGTAAAGACCAGCAAGACTGGTCAGGTTGTTGATATTCCTTTGGCCGATATTTTGCGCGATGAGATATTGAAACAACAGGGCAAACACCCTGAATACGTTTTTCCGGAAGCCGCCCAACTGTACCAAACAAATGCCAACGGAATTTCATATCGTTTCAAAAAGGTACTTGAAGTTGCAGGCTTCGACACCGGAAAGAATCGATCTCATACTGAACTCAAGAACGATCAATGCTCTTTGGAGGAATTACAACAAGCCATTGAGGTTTCATTTTCCGGCCAAAAGAAAAAACGCGTAAAATCCGTCGTATCGGTCTATTTAACAGGTATGGGCATTAAGCCTACCGCCAAAGCTACTGGATTCAGCCCTAGTACTGTTTCGTCCTACCTAAACGAATTGGAATCAGCAACCGGGAAAGCCATAATCCGAGGAAAAAGGCGCCCAATGGAAAAGATTCCAAAACCAACCAGAGGTGCGATGCGCACTAAACGTGAAAACGGCTTGAATAAAGCTTCCTTAAGAGACTTCCACTCATTCCGCACCACTTTTGTCACTCTTGCATTAATGCGAGGCATGCCTCTGGATATTGTCAGGAAGATAACCGGCCACCAAACCGCTGACATCGTGATGAAGCATTATTTCCGGCCTCAACGAGAACAGTTGCGCAACGCCATGCAGAATTCTATGCCCGGCCTGTTGACATGTTCTACCCGTCAACTCAAAACACCAATTGATCAGGCTATAGAAATTCTTCGCACCTTAGACCTAAATGTCAGCCAAAATGATCTCCAGGCAAAGATCGACAAGGCACTAAACCTCCTACAAGGCGTTTCAGTGTAATATATACGACCATTGAGTAATAGTCCCGATATGATCTGAAAGATTCCGCTCCGAGATCGGCTTATTGCCAGCGAAGTATTTTCAAGCCAACAACCTCTTCACAACTCAAGGCATTACAGGCTTTCTTTACCGAGTGAAGAGCCAGATGTAATGATTTCAATTGCTGACAAAGGAATTCGCACAGCACCTCGAATATGCCGGCGTGGCAATTCTCCATCCCGCAGCATACGATCAAGGGTGGGCAGAGATATGGAAAGCGTTTTGGCGGCCTCTTTTCTGGTGAGTAATTGCTCTGGTGCATTTGGCTCCGGTTTAAAGCAGAGAGCATTTTCGAGTTTGGCAGGGGTAAGATCGGGGGCATATGGTCGCAGCATGGCGATGACTGCTTCCGCGATGGGATGGGGTATTGGAATATTCTGCATATTCGATCTCCTATTGTTTCATAAATTCCAATCTTGTCCCATTTTTTGGTTAATGCTCTCTAACCGTGGGTGCATTCCTGGTAGTTCGCAAGGCTGAAAAATCCGGGGGGCATCGTATAGTGATAAGCTCACTATTGGTATGAAGCGAGCAGTTGCTTCGCATGAAGTCTGGCATTGCCACGTGGGCATCGCCCGTAATACGGATGGGTAGCTGCGCAGTATTTCCACATTGGACGACAAGGCGGAAGGTCATTGGCGCAGAAACGTTGGTAACATTGTTTTCAAGCGCACCGTTGTTCCCACAGCCTGTCAGCACGACCAACATAATCATAAGCAAACCAAGTATAGTTCTCATATCTCTCACCTCAGATTTTTTAAAAGGCACCGGGCTTTATAAGTGCTTCGGTTAGAGGCAGGCCGAACAGATTGAAGGATCAATCAGTTCGAATCTTTTACCTGAAAAAATCGAGCTGTTTGACGAAAACGTCTGGTTGTGGAGTTCACTGCAAAGGGTAAAAGCGAATTACGTAGGGTCTTAATCCAAGTTTGTTATCATAAATTATGCCGGTGTCTACAGTAACTTCAAGGCCTTCCAGTTCTTTTCCATCAAAGTTATCCAGATCGCGGAACCATCCGATTTGCCTTAAGAACTGTTTGATGGGGGCTTGTGGTCCAGAAATGTTATCCATCGGAATAGCTCCGAAAAGTTCAGTCTTGAAGCCGTTGGTTTTTCTTTCCACACGAAGTGTGAAATTCAGGCACCGATGCTTCCTAAGAACCCCGCTGCGTTGGTTGAAGGTCGGTAAATGAACGACATCGCTTTGTATAAATTGGGCTCGGTATCTATTAGGCGTTAGGATTTTCATAGACAATATCCCTCCCGTTCCTTGAACCTCTTGATTAATGAGATCACACGATTAACTATAGACAAAGCGCATCCCTCTTGTTGGATCATTTGACGCGCCTGTTGATGTCTTGGACACTCGGAATTGCAGGTGTAAATTTCTCGGCAAATATCAAATGGTTCATATCTATCCCAAGGTGCGGCTGCAACGATTGATTTCAGAAAGGTTTTTAAGTCACTGGCAAGATTACATAATACCACCTCGCGTGTATCCCTGCCTGAATCCAACGATAATTCCTCATGTAAAATATGTTGCATACACGAACTTCTCTGAGCTGAAGAATATGATGTTTTCTTTCTGGCATAGTATTCGCTATATGCTTGCGGTTTACTTCTTGTTCGATTCATTAGATCGGCAAGAAGTTGACCGTTTCGGCTTATTGGACAATAGTGATGATATGTTTTGAAATGCACAGATTTATTTGCGCCGACGCGACTCCACCGTGTAGAGATTTGCCCTGCAACAACTATATCATCAAAAACAGCCACTAAATCCTCAAATGATTCCTCCCCTCCGTTGCTTGATTCGGCAGTATTATCAGGTCTGCTTGAATTTTCTGTTTTGGCATGAAACAATTTTTCGTCAATATACTCCCATGGGAGCGGCATCGGATCTACAAAATCATATCCAGGACACCTACCATTGTAATCAAGTGATACCAGTCCTGCAGAAACCACTCCATGGTTATTGCAATACAATGAAACCTGAGCCTGTTTTTCTACAGGTGTCCAATCATCGTGGCTATATTCTTCGTGAAGTTCATTGATATCCATTACACATCTCCTGTCATCTGCTGCAACTATCCCACAGCATCTGATGTGCAGCACTTGATAGTAGATTCGAGAACTCGATTTCATTTGTCCCAAAAAGTATTTGGAGCAAGGCAGAAGAAGGCGGATACTACTTCCCTGGAGGTTTGACATGACGAAAAGTATAGCAAAACGAATGATAGCGGATCTTAAGCAATGGTTCGTGATAAATTATCCAGATGAGGACAAATATCAGATATTGCTGAGAACGCTTAAATATGGAGGTTCTGATGATGAAGCATTTATTCATCCTTTCCCCCTGTATTCTGAGACGGACAATGCAAAGCCAAGCAGGGATCTGATAGATGAAATGCAAGAACAGATGGATAATACTACATGTCCATTGAGAACCTCCGTTCGCTTGTTGCATGAGGATGGTCTGGGATTTGTAGTTTTAGGGACGGAAGCCGTTGACATGATCCTTAGACACAACGGGCTTTCTAATTGCCTACGGAAAGTTTATCTGACATTCGACAAGAATAAGTACGCCAAAGGAGATATCGCTCATTTTAGCCAAGGAGACATTCTTACGCTTGAGGCAAGATCACCGCTCAAGGGATACATGCATCTATTCCATATTGATACGAACCGTATTTTATCACCCATCTATCCTGGCGAAGGAGAGATTAGTTCTTTGCAGGTAAGTCAGAATTTCCCTCAAGTATTAACTGATAAAATCAACTCACGCGTGAAGGCCGAAAGTCGGGGGGTTATCCCCACACCACTAAAATTCTATAATGTAGATACAGGCAGGGCTCGCATAGTTGCAGTTGTTTTGAAAGAGCAAGTACCGATGACCTGTTCCCACCTTAAGCAGCGCCTGCCACTTCCCAAGCTATACTCACACGAACTCAAGTACAAAGTCGGCTTAGACCATGTAAATTCGAGTAATGACTTTCTCAGTCTAGAGTTGGATCAAATCGCAATTGGTACATTGGATTATTACTACGAAGGCTAGCATCTTGCGGGCTGTTTTCTGCATATATAAAAACTGCCCGACGCGATAATTTCTACACCATCATTTGACAATCCATGCTAAGGGTAGCCCCTCATCTCATCTGGTAAGCGGGACAAATATCCCCCTATTAGAGAGGTGTGGGCATGTGGTTTGACGATGACAGCCAAAATGACTGGACTGATGATCGAGATGATTATAAAAATTCCAACAAGGAAGATAACGCAAATGATATGCTCGACAAAGCTCGGGAGATTGTAGCCGAGTTTTATTCATCCGGAGTATTTAATGAGCATGCGGAAAACAAGAGGCATGATGAAAACAATGAATATCGCACCTCCAGCGAAAACAGAATGTCCGAGCAAATTCTGCAACTAGAAAAAATACTCGAAGAGTATGATCAGGCCTATTCTGACCCGTACAGAGATTTTGTGGAACTGGATGTATATGTCAGCCGCATCAAACTGATTGTCGAGTCCCTTAATGAGTACCGCTCAAAGCTGGATTACTACGAACGCAAAGAGCGTAAAATCCATGACCTCTACGATTCCGGCAAGATATCTGCCCAGGAAATGGATGACCGCCTGACGGAAACTGGATTCAGGAAGCAACGGGCAGGCACCAGAACCGAAATGGCAGGGCTTGGGATGACCTATGATGATCTTGGCGAGATCAGCGACCGATTCAATCACTTGGCCATCGACTTCCAAATTGATGACGATGGCGACACCCGACACAAGATATACCTATTGTTGAGATCCTTAGACCGTGAAAAGGCCATCTATCTTCTGGAGCAAGCCGTGATGGATGGAATGATCTCGCAGTCAACCGCCGGCTATCTGATGGAGCATGCCCTGCGTGGAAGCTGAGGGAGGATCCTTAAAACCGGCGGATGATTGAAGCCAGCAATGAGAGGACAATGCTCAGCAAGAGACAGCTCACAATGGGCAGTGCCACATAGAGGTTTTCTTTCCTGATCTCGATATCCCCCGGCAGGCTACCAAACCAAGGGATAAATCGTTTGCAGATGAGGAATGCAACGAAGAACACGATCCAGAATGCTATATGCCTACCATTCATTTCCTTCCTCCAATGTTAGTAGGTAAGATACCAAACCCCGAACAGCACCAACGCAATACCGATTAGAGGAGACATGACCGTCGTGGAAACCAACAATACAACCGCCAGAATACCGAGTCGGCGATATTCAGTCTCACCTTTTGCTTTGTGGCACAGCACAGCCATGCCATCGCGAACTTTCTGCACATGATTTTTAAAATCCTGGATATTCATTTCAACCCTCCTTATGCCTTTCTTAAATAGCCGGCTTTTGCCATTTCGCGAAACTCCATCAGCAGAGAATCCCGGTCGGCGATAAACCGATAGCAGCACATCCTCGATCGGCACTTCGATGCGTTCGTATCCCATACGCGAAAAAGCCGAAATCCTATGATCCGGCTCCAACCATATCTTCAATCCATATAGCTTCATTTTATTATCCTTTCTCCAGCAACGACTCGATCCGGGTCGCTGTTGATTCAACTCGCGCCTTGGCCTTTCCGATTTTCACTTCATCCAACTCCGACCGCACAGCCAACGTACGAACTTCCTGGTAGGCGATCATGCGCCGGAGGTCGTCGGTCTGGTCGAAAAGCGTTTCCACTTGTTCAATCAGCTCGATGTTGTCGCCCGTCAGGCCGGAAATGGTGTCGGTTTCCAATCCTTGGAGATCGATCTGTCCCCCAACCTTTTCGAGCAGTTCCGATGGAATCTTGCCGGGATGGAGCGACTCGACCCGCAAGGCGATGTAGGCCAGCGGCGTGATTTGCCCCGGCGCGTCGCACAGGTCGTTCCACGCCTTGAGCTTCACCATTTCCGACAGGTTCTCGCCGAGCAGGATTTCCGCCTTCTCGAACAGGTCGGTGGTGGTGAACAGGCGATAGACGGTTTCCACCCTTTGGAAGTTTCCGCCTTCGCTGAAATAGTCCGCCAACAGATCAAGGCAGACCTCCACCTGATGTAGCATTTCTTCGCGGTTGATCCCTTCGTCGTTCAGTCCCATTGGAATGCTCGACAGGATCACCTTCTTCGCGCTCTGCGCAAATGAAGGGAGGTCGTCGCCACGGATCGACTGTCGCGCCAGCTCAACCGCCCGGTTCGACAATAGGTTGCGATAGATGAAACCCAAGCGGCGGCCATCCAGCTTAACGCTGCCGTCCGTCTCCTTCATTACCAGCACCGCCAACCGGGAGAGGAATTCACCCAAGGACTGGAAATCCTTTTCCAATGATTGGAAAAGCGATCCCGCCTTCAGGAGAATTTCCCATATCTGCCGTCCGGCGATTTCCGTATCCGCCTTGCTGACGGTCTTGGTTTCCGACTGCGGGCACCATTCGCCAATGCTCGGCGCGTCATCGCCATTGATATGGCGCAGCACCTTGATGCGGTCTTCCTCATCCATATCCAATGCTTCAGGCGGATAAAGGAATATGGCATAGCGCCCGATCAATGCGGCATCCATCGGCTGGGTGCCGTTGTATTGCCGTCCCATTGGGTTCATGGCGCTCCAGACCCATTTGACCTCGGTCGTAAAGCCCATGATTCTGCGGGATCGGATAATCTCCAGCCACTTGGCCTGCAGTTCCGGTACCGCGCGGTTAATCTCATCGATCAACACAAACTGTTTGTCCCATACGGTGACCGTACTCGGCACATATTCGACGCGCCCCTGCTTCAGGCTTTCCACATTCGGAAAACCCAAGACATCTTCAAACAACGCCTTGCTGGCATCGTAGGCCATGAACTTCCAGTCCAGCGCCTGCGCGATCTTACCCGCCGCATGCGTCTTGGCCGCGCCATGCGCGCCAACCATCAGCAGCGGATCACCCGTCAACAGCGAGGCCATTGCCAGGTTTTCATCTTCCAAGCTCCATCCATAGATACCCAGTTGTTCCAATAACTTAGTCTTCATTTTATTACTCCTTATAAAACCCTGCACGCAGGGTGTGTAGGCACAAAAAAAGAGCCGACCCGGCATTTACGCCCAATCGGCTCTTCACGATTTTGATATTTCATTTTCAGTCTCCGCTTGTCTCTCCTTCCTGCATTTTCTCCAGCATATCCACGACACCCGGTTCGACAAACGCCACCGGAGACGTCATCTCCACATTGAAGATACGTTTTGCGACCGCTTTGCGGATATGGGCAATGCGCCCGGTACGATAGGCATCCTCCGGCTTAATGGTGCCGCCGGTGAATTTGGACTTTTCGGGATCGCACTCAACCAGCGCGATATATCCCTTTTCCCACAGCTTCGCGTGCTCCGGGCACAAATCCCAACCCGTGACCGTCTTCCGCTCCAGCGTGTTTCGCAGGCGCTTATCCAACAGGATCGTACCCGTATCAAATGTCTGACCGCAGACCGGACAGACCTTTTGTTCCATTCCAACATGGCTTTTCATTTTATTGCTCCTTCCGTTATTTCATTTAGGTTCATGACTTCTCCAAACGGCTCCAGCACCTTTCCGTTGTTGTGGATCCCGAACAGAATGGTCAGGATTCGGACTCCGGCATCATGCAAGGCCGTCTGGTTTTGTTCGCTCATCGCTGCATAGCCATCGGTAATGATGACCGCGCGTTTGAACTCCTCTGTCAGGATGGTCTGTGCAACGCAGTTGAAGTCGGTGCCATAGGTGGTCTCCACATAGCCGCGCATCAGCGCGTCCATGGTGATTTCCGCAACGGCATTGCTGAACTGGTAGACCGAACGGAGATTCCGTCGGTACCGCGCCAACAGGCCGCAGATTTCCGGCAACGACTGGTTCACCGAACCCGACACATCCAGAAATAGCGCAATGCCCTCGCGGTTGTTCTTCAGCTCCGGCTGGCGGTTACGAAAAAATCCTGGCCAGATATCCGCGCTCAGCAACACCATGTCGCGTCGGCACGGATTGATCGGGAACGGCGACGTTGTACGGCGCATTTCCCGCTCCGAACAAAAGAAGGCATCCAATCGTTTGCGGGTGCTGTAATTGAGCAACAGTTCCTGCCTGATGCTCCGCTTGGTCTTAATGATCTCGACAATCATTTTCTTCAGACTGTCGAACATGCCTCCCGAGCAATCGCTGCTTCCCAGGATTTTCCTACCCACTTCCTTACCAATGCCCTGCAGTTGCTCCGGCTTCCAATGATTGGAACCGCCACTATGCGAACCGATCAGGGTTGGACGGCTCGCCGATTGCGGTACCAGCATTTTCAGGGTCTGGATCACCTCGCCCGCGCTGAGCACATCATGGTGCTGCCACTTGGGATAGAGGTGCTGGTACAGATAGCTGTACCGACTGTTGCGATGCTTGCTGTTTGGCCGAAGGATTGATTCCAATCCCTGGACAGCATAGAAACGCTCGAATAACGATCCGCCGCCCGATGCCTTTGCATAGAACTGGCTGATCAGCGCGTTGATGATCGCATCGCACGCAATGTTGCTGATCTGATCCGACTTATGGACAAAGTGCCCGAACGCCGGATGCAGGATTTCATGGAAGACCAGGCAGAACAGATCCTGCTCCGTCTTCACATGCTCCGAAACGAATTCCGGATTGTATTTCATATGCCCATCGGCATCGATGCATGCCGTTGGGATGCCGGGATCGACTTCAACCGAAGCCACGATCCCCGCAACAAACGAATCCGCGCCCAACTCGCGCTTCATCATCTGCCGTACTGTTTCCAATGTAATTAGATTCATCTGAATCTCCTTTCTGTTTGTTGTTTGGAAAACTTTTGACCGGATAACCCGCCGTCGCCCAAGGCTATGGCGTGGCTCGCTGGATGATCAGGATTCACGTCCATCCGCGTTTATTGCCTCTCACTTCGTTCGTTGCCGTCGCTTTGCGCCTGCCTCTACCTTCGGTGGTCACGGTTAGAATTCTTTCGTGTTTTCAGTCCAATTGATCGCTGTTCACTCTCAATTGTGTGGCTAGAAATAGATCTGCGTTATCCGCGTGATCTGCGGTTAAAAATAGCCCGCACAGTCCTTGTGTCCCCTGCGTTCTTTAGCGGTTAAAACACTTCTGCTGATGGGGAAATTAATGGTTTTAGAAATGCATAGCGGTCGCTATGAAAACGTCCTCCCTCGACGGGGAACGCGTTTACAAGACAAGGTACGGCAAGGCCGTAAACCTTCATGCGAATCCACTGTGTTCAGCCGGATAATCAGCATCAGTTCCTTCGCGGGATGACCGTTCAAGCAAATGGCATCAAACGGATTTCAATGATTTGAATAGTTTTCATATAGAACCTCGAATGGGTTCCGGCTTGATTTTTGATGGCCACGAAAATGCGCAGAAATCACAAAGACACACGATCTACGGTTTCGGCCATAAATGAAAAAAGGAGTAAAGGCATAATCGCCCTTACTCCTGGTTGTAGGTCTCGCGGTATTCCTGCCAGAACTCCCGCTCCCTAAACTGCTCCAGTTCGTCCCGGAGCATATTCAGGATTTTCGAGACATCCGCCCGGATGTCGCACAGGTGGCATTCCATCGCCGCAAGCTTTGTTTCGAGTGTATCGGGTACACTCTGATTATCTGCTTCCATGACTACTCAAAAGTAGTCGCAGTTTATAAATTTTTTGCAACTCTAGTTTAACGATTATATTAACTGTTTACCAACCTGCTTATGCGAGCAAGGCAGAAATCCTGCGATAACTCCACTATTGGAAGCGCCAAGCAACCTAACCAATAACTAACATTAAATTGTCGGAAATTAATTGAAGGGTGCAGCGATTTGGCTATTCCCGATAAACGTTCTCAACGAAGACGCTGTAATTATTCATAATGTCATGTTTAGTTTGCCAAATCGAACGTCCCCAAAGATTTGCCAGTTCACCAACCGTGAACTCCAGTTCATCCGGATACTTGATTTCAGGTGACCGCTTGGCCAGTGGGGCATCGGTTTCCGTAACAACTCTACTAGAATCCATTTTCCCCACCAACATACGGCCCCGCTTAGACTGCATCATCTTCGCATTCACTGAAAAATATGCCCCGATATTATGTGCCGATTTCAGCTCACTATCCGTTCCCGAAAACCAATGCAAAATGAATTTACCTTTGAAACCATTCAGTATGCTGAGGGCATCCGAGGCGGATCGTCTCGTGTGCACAGAAAGAACCTTGTCTTCAGCGGCAGAACACATTTCAACAATTCGTTCGAAAACTCTTTTTTGGTGCTGTCGATCCCGCTTGTCGCTGGTCATGTAATCCAGCCCGACCTCACCAATAAATTTTGTTTTGGGAAGCAGTGTTTGGAAAAGATCTAGCTGATCTTTGTATTCAAACGCAAGCTCAGGGTGCAATCCAAGCGCCACATTCACAGAGCTGTATCCTTCAACCAGTTCACAGCACCGCTCAAATACAAAGGGAGCATTAGTCATCGCCAGCACCTGAACCTGACTTCTGCCCATAACTGAAAGTATGGATTTGGGATCAGGAAACAAATCCAAGTGGCAGTGTGCATCAACAAACATATAAACCTACCTCTATCGACCAGATCCTGTTAAAAAAACTGCCAACTCTTCCATTCCTCGTCTATATACATCAACAAATGATGAAACTTCTGACGGTTCAATCGATCCTGTCGATAGAACCTTGAAAATATCATTTTTCGGCGAATCAGTTTTATACCGTTCGACGGCCATCATTATCGCCCGGTAGTCGCGTCCTTTCCCTGTTGATGGATCAGGAGGACTCAATATCACATCGGTCAAATACTCAGCATCATCAAGATCGGTCTGATGGATTGCGGCTCGTCTCACCAGACACGGAAGGCAATGCCCGCATTGAATTCCCGGTGCCCTGCCTCCCCATCGGCTCTGCTCAGGGTGGGAGCATGAGACGGTTTTTGCGGTTGTAAGACAGAGCACAGCCTCATCAGCACACTCCTTCAGCATTTCACCTTTGGTTTTATGCCGAAACGGCAGTTCCAGCGAGATGTCAAAACCAAGTAGTGATATCACTTCCTGAATCAGTATCATAAAGTGGGGGTGGGTAGTCCTAGTACTCAGACTGCCTGTTCTGGTTTCTGTCAGAGGAACATTAAGGGATATTAACCCGTTCTCTGGAATGAACAGAGTTGAAGACCCGGAATTAAGTGATCCCAATGCACATCCCATTGCTAAAAACAACAGGGATCGGGTCCTCATTGATTGTTCATAATTACATCCACGTATCGAGGGCTGGGTAACATTCAGCCTTAAGAACCTCTTGTCAGAAATGCCCATTTGGTTCTGCAGGATGGAAGCGACTTCTGCCTGGGCTGTGGATGTCACCCCCCCACCGCCATAGTGGCCGACAAACATAGGAGTGCGTCCTTCTTTCAATAAGTTAATTGCTCCAGCCAAAGAATCCAAACCGCCTGAGAGGAGACACACATCACTGCAGTCAATTTCTTCCGATGAAAGTTCTTCCTGTAGACTATATTCGCGTTTCCTAAATTCAAACTCCCACCGATCACCACTCAGAAAGTCCAGTGCCCTTTGCAGAATGGGGGCTGCGGCATTCCATTTTCCAGGATCGGCAACGGGAACGCAGATCCTGATCTCCCGTCCCCAGCAATTATCTGAATACATATCCCTGTTAATACAACGGTCTGCACTGTAAACAGTCATTGCAAAATGGAGCAAATCCTTTGCGTCTTCGGGTAACTGGACCTGGGTCAGTTTTTCTATATCACGGACAACATGCTGTGGAACGGAGTATGGGCTGGAACTGTTGTCATAATCACAGAATATCCTTGGAGAACCTTCGCCTATGCCCGGCACATAATTATCATTCGGCCCTACTCGAGCTATCGTATGCCACATCATGCTTCACCTCCGATTATCGAATAAGCCTCTTCGTAAAGCCCTTGGATGATGGCCTTGCCTTCGGAGCCAGCCCAATCCACGGCCAGAGGATCAATCGCCTCCATCTCCAGCTTAACCGCATCATTAACATAAGCCTTCACGTTTCTTTCAAGCGAGACTGCCTGAGCTTCTGATACAGCATTTTTCTCTATCGATATCCCAAGTTCCTGTAACCATTGCCGGTATATATATCCTGCTATAAACCTTTCCAGGGCTGAGAGGACATCCCCCGAGGATAAATGATCTAAATCATCGAGTTTTTCTGTGTTTTCGTAGATCAAAGAAAGCGCGTCCTCCATAGCCTGTCTAGCCAGGCTTTCATCAAAACCGGATGATTCGGGGGCGATTGAATCCAGCAATTCTGCATATACCGTATCTACATCAGATCCGATCAGTCTGCTTAACCCCAGATTCTGAAGTGCGGCATTAACACCGTCCGATGCTACACTTGACAGGAACCCTGTAATCCTTTGCGCGGCAGCACGTCCGGCGGATGCATTTACTGTTGCAACTCTAGATCCACCTTTGGCTTTCACATAAGAGCGGCCGGTCTGGGGCATTCCGCCACCGCCCCCTGGACCATCAGCCCGAACCCCTCGTGTCATACTGGCCTTGGCAGCCTGCCAAAGCGGAGGCGGCTCATTAGATGTGTCTGATCCCTCTATTTCAGGATTTTGAACATCCCCTTGGGGATTTTCATTCTCCTCACCTGATTCTTCCGGAGATTCCGGTTGTGAATCAGGACTATTTGAGGATTCACCGTCTCCCGATGGAAAAGCCCAATCTGGTAGCAGGCTTTTTTTATCCCTGTTTCCCCCATATGAAGCAGAAGTACCCATGATCTATCCCTTCTTTCTTTTCCTTCGAGCTATCGCGACTTTGGCAATACTGCTCTCAGAGTCTGATGCAATAACCTGTTCAATGTACCTCTCATAAAGCTCCTGCCGGCCTGCTGCTTTGCACGTCCCCTCAAGCTTTAATATGATTTGCGGAGGTAATGCTTGTGCCGGAAAACTGGGGAGAAAAGTAAGCAATTCCCCGAGTAATTCATGGCGCACACCAGTCCACTCAACAATCATCAAAAGCGGGGATTCTTCTTTTGAGTGATCCTCCGAATGCTTAGCTTTCTCTGCTAATTCTTCAAAAATGCTGGAAGCATCAACTGGGCTCACATCCTCCCCGAGCTTCAGCGCTCCCTCGCGGACAGCTTCACTCGGGCTAAGAATCTTCAGTAGGATTTCTCGGGCGACTGAACTCAACCTTTTTGCCGTATACGAAAGGGTACTAAGCGAATCCCGTGAAAAATAAAAGTATGGCCGCAAATCAATTCCGGCCAGTTTTGGTTCCAGGGTCAGCCATTCCTTAAACCAATCCTCTGCAAACAGGACTCCAAGCTCAGTATCCATTTTGATTTTATCAGCATTGCTTTTTGGAGTAGTTCCTGCGTTTCGCTCAGCGTCCTTTTTTTCAGCTTCTTTCCCTATGCCGGGTTGAGCCAATGCGTCCTCAAGGCATACAATTTGAGGTGGCACACCATTTTGCGATATTTGCCAACCAGCCAGCTTCTTGAAGGTTTCTGGACGCAGGTACTCAAGAATCATCAGCTTTGCCAATACTCGTTGTTGTATCTCTACTTCCCTTGATGCGGCCATCTTCAAGCGCATCATCAGCGTATTAAGGAAACGTTTGCACTGACGTGGATTGCCGTTCATCACATCCGCCAGTATAGGACTGATGCGTTCTGCAAGCGCCAATTCTTCCTTCAAAGGTTCTGGAACCTCTTCTAGAACTTCCGAAGCAGAAGACAGTCCGAATGATCGGCCTTCCTGAATGCTCTTCGGCCCTAAAGCCCATTCACAGACCTTTTCCAGATCACTATCAGATAGATGGGGGAGCGAGAATAATAAGGCTATATAGTTTTCTGTGTCGGTTTTGCTCATTGAAGGAACGCGGATCATGTACTGGATGAGTTTTTCCAGATAATCCCGTCCGACATCAGTCCGATCACCAGGAAGCTCAGGGAACCGGCTTCGAACAGCAAACCTTACAAGGCGTTCGTCAGCTCCTATGATAAAAGCACTGCCCGGGACAAAGAGAAACAGTTTGATAGCTTCTAGCGTTTCAATGATGGTATCGGGCAGGCACCGATCCAGATCATCGATTACGACGACCAGCTTCTTGATTTTTGCCTCATTCAGAAAGGACTCAAAATTCTCCCGAAACTCTCTTATGCCTTTCCGCAAGGTGTGTTTTTTCTCATCCTCCAAAAGCGCAGAAACATCCTCTGGCTTCAAGTCCTCTATTTTTTCTCCAGCTTTTTTTGCTAGAGCAACGGCGTCGATACCGGCAACAGCAGACAGGCCAACCGGGCCTCCGGCAATAGTGGCAGCTCCATATTTGACGGCGGAACCAACGGCCCGAAACCAGTTCACCTTCCGGATAAGATTCACCGCCAATACTTTTGCCCTGTTCCCCAAGGTCTTTTGCGATGAAATTTCGTCGATGATTGTTTCCATTAAGGCCGTCTTTGCATCATCGTATCCTTCAAACAGCCATCCATTGAATGATAGGAGAATGACATCACCCTGCGACTTGAGATCACGTTCTATCATTTGAATAACGCTGCTTTTACCGGAACCCCAGTCACCGAAGATTCCTATCGTTGCAGGAAGAAGGTTATCGGAATTCACTATATCAACAGCTGAACACACCAGGTGCTGAACTCCCAAAAGATCTCTTTCTGATTCATGATCAGGCCACATATTTCTCCTCCGAGCCAATTGAAACAAACACACTTAATCCGCATTCATAAAACATCTAAGTCACACACCAACAAAAAATAACACCAACTAAACCGGTTGCATTTCCAATCAACAAAATCGTTCATATCACATCCCCCGATCAGTAGTACCTACCGCACCAACCTCCTCTCCTTTTCAGCAACATCCGCAAACTTGATCGCCATTCCACGCACCCCGAAATCAACAGGTTTAATAAACGTGAAAACAATATCCGTTTTTCACCCCTCCATCCAGCGATTGCTTAGGAAAATCGCCGATTTGATGCGTTTGTGGTGGATTCCCCCACAACCACCAGGCACCCCCACCGAAAGGCTTAGTATTTTATACTAGTCTCTGTGCGGTTCACCGAAACGGACTTCGGCGCAGCCACTGGAACAAGGACATGGTTTATAGCCTGATCCAATACAGCACGTCCGCACCCAACGGTAGTCTTTGATAAAATAGAAAAACCACCCCGATGCGGAGTGGTTTTCCTGTGGAGATTCCAAGGGTTGGAGGTTTAGATATCCAGCCCGACCGCGTCGGGCATGTCGAGGCCGATGGCCTTCTTTATGGATTCCTTCCACTTTACCTGAGGGTTGTCCTTATAGGTTTCGTACAGCTCGTTGATGCGCTCCTGTGTAAAACACGCCAGTAGTTTTTCTGCGCGTTCCATGGCCTCCGCAGTACCGCAATTGATCGACACGCGCTGCTTCAGCATGTTGGGCAACCCGATCCAAATCGCGTCAGTCACATACGGCAATGTTGCTTCAACGACACCTTCGATGCGATTATCGAGCATAGGTTCGCAGGAGACGCTGGTGGCATAGCCCAGTTCATAGGCCGTTTTCAGAGCTTCGTTGCGCTTTACAAATATCGGCGCACCGGGTTCCCAAAACTGGAGAAGATCATCATTGGCAGAACCCATGGTGAATCGGAACAGAATTTGTTCCCGATATTTTTCCAGCTCACAGCAGAGCTCAAGAATGCAATCAGGATCAGACTTGCTGACGATCAACATCTGGTTGCCGACTTTGAGCATGCTTCGGAGAACCGTGATACACTCATCCAAATTCTCCATGGTGATATCATGCGTAGTCGGGAACATGATCGTTCCTTTTCGCTTCGCAAAACCCTTGTTTACCTTCTCCATCTGGATTACAGGCTTTTTCCAGTTTTCACGGGTTTTGCGCTTGTGGCGAATGGCCATCGCCTTTGCATAGCAATACTTGCAGTCATTCGGGCATCCGCTCTGGATGTTAACATTTGAGGATGCCCACTCTTTTGTGCCGAAGATCGCGGTCATCGCTATTCGCCCTTTTCTTTCGGTTTATCCAGAAAGTTGACGGTTTCGGCAGTGACGAGCAGACGGGAGCGCTTTTCGCCTTCCTCGTTTTTCCACTCGTCCATTTTGAGTCGGCCTTCAACGAGTACGGCGCGACCTTTGCTGAGGTATTTGTCGCACGTTTCGGCGAGTCCCGACCAGGTTTCGATGGCAACGAACGCGACGCGCTCCTGCTCCGTGCCGTCGTTATCCTTATAGTGCTCGTTTACCGCCAGCCGGAAATCGGCGACCTTGGTGCCAGACTTGAGGGTCTTGAGTTCTACGTCGGTGGCAACGTTGCCGACCAGGATTACTTTGTTGAATGACTTCATATTGTCCTCCATGGGTTGATGGTTTCAATTAACGCCCCGTTGTCCCACTTTCTGTCGAAACCTTTATAAAGACCCGCGCCTCCCCCGTGACCAGAGGTGATAAACATGGCAAGAGGAAGGCCATTCAAGTGTCCGTACTGCGGATCAACCAAAAGCATTTCGAAGGGAATACGGTGGAACAAATCCGGCGAAGCCCGTATCCGGCAATGCAAATTGTGCCGGCGACGGTGGAGTCGGAGGGTGAACAAGAATGAGGAAGCGACGGAGGCGCTGCCGGTGGAGACCGAGCAAGAGGGCTTTCACTATTGAGGCCACGTTCAGTTGCACAGGTGGATGAGGGATTATTTCCCCATCCGCATGTACACCCATTTAGCAAAAATCACGAATGCAATGATGACACTGGTCGCAATCAATCGCTGCAGAAATGTCATTTCCTGCTGAACCGGCTCATTGTATTGGGGTGGATGATGTTGATGTACCTGGTGTCCCGGTGGTGATGGCGGGGGTGAATGTCTCCGCCCTACAGGCTGATGCCCGCTACAGGGAAGCAGCCTTTCCTCTATTCGTTCATTCTTCATAATACTCACGTTTTTATACCCCCGCCCCTGCCAGGAGCGGACGGCAGCTATGTAAAGATCAATAGAGCAATCCAGATGAAAAAGAGACCCACGCCCAACATGATCATGTCCTGAAGATCCTCCGGGATTTGCCTGCGAGGCCGCCGATAATATTGATGGGGATACCGATTTTGATGGTTCGGCGGATATTGAGGATGTTGATGGGATATGTCATTTGTCTCGCGGTCAGGTACCTCACCCGAATTCTGTTGATCCTGTGCATGTGGAGAACTGGCGTATGGAATACCCGGTTCGTCTGGATAGATTTCTTCTGGATCGTATCCAGGCAACGTCTCATTCCGAGCATCTGATGCGGGTGGCAATCCCTCCCCATCCTCATCCAATCCGAAATTTACTCCTACACTAATGGTATTGGGATTTTTGACCTTTACATGTTCCCAGCCTTTTATCGGTTGCATATCACACCTCCTATATAGAGGTGTCGGTTCGTCCCATTATTTAAGAATTAGAGTTCGTTGGGATCGGAGAGAAACCGTAGGTTGTCGGCGGAAATATTCCGCGACTTGAGATCGCGCAGGGTTTTGTGTTTTACGGATTCGGTAGTGCTGAAGCTGATGATTTCGTCAAATTCCAGTTCCAGCAGTTTCTGAATGTTGTCGGCGCCCCGCGATCCGGTCTCGATTTCAACGGCAATGCGTTTCCCGTCTTTTTCGGCATGCAGGTCTATGCATTGGTTGTTGCCGATGGGCTTTTCCAGTTCAACCGTCCAACCGTCGCGGTCAAACTTTCGATGGATCTCGTTTTTCCAATAGTTGTGGATGAGGCCACCCTCTTTCCGTTTGGCCACCTCTACGCTGTTCCGCTTCATGGCTTCCCGCATGGCGGGTGTAAAATCCAACAGCACCACTTTTCCGGTTCGGGTTGGAATATCCACGGGCTGGATGACACCTTTTTGAATGAGCCCCTGTTTGGCGTGGTTTCCCCTTCTCCGGCTGATGCCCAAACGTGAATAGCGTTTGACGACTCCGTCGAATGGGTTTCGGTATATATCCTTCATGAGCTTTTGCTCCGTTTCAGTAAGAGAGGTTCCAGGTTCTTTCTTCCCTATTCTATGAATATGGGGAACATCCTTGGTTTGGTTGGAATCCGCTTTATCTACAGATTCCTGCATGGAATCGTTGGAACCGGTTCCATATTTTTCAATGAGGTGCGCGTCGGTGACGGAGCCCTTGTCGAGATCGACCTTGGGGATCTGAATCTCGAAGGGAAAAATGAAACGCGACTGGAGCTTTACGACGGCGTGGCCGATGGGAAGGAGTCCGAGCACCTCGCGGTGCTCCCGCGGTATCCGCATCATTTCGGCGAGGGAGTTGATGTCCTTGCTGTGTTTCATGTTGAGCGCAATGGTGCAGTAGGTATTACCGAGCGCCGGAACGGAAATCTGGCTGGGATGCTGATCGACCAGTACGATGGACTCGCCCATCTCCCTGATTTCACGAAGCAGGAGATCGATGACGGTTTCCTTGCCGGTGTTGGTGAGGATGTTGTGCGCCTCTTCGACGATGACGCAGTGCTTGAAGGTTTCCCTATCGGGTTCAAGCATCCGGCAGTGGTGGATCCAGACCATCAGGGTTTCGATAAGAAATATTTTTTCGTTGTGCGCCAGCGAATTGAGTTCGAGGCAGACGTTTTTATCGAGCAGTTCCTGTATACCGGATTGCGACTCGGTGTTGATGACGTCGGACACCTGTCCGAAGCAGAGACTCTGAACGGCACGCATGGTGGAATCGAGCCACATGGCCTTCCGGCCTTTGACCGGCATCTTTTCCAGAAACGCCAGCACATCCTTCAGGGTGGGAAACCGCTCGGGTTCGTTCGTGTAGCATCCATATTTTTTATAAACGGCATCGATGGCCTCCATAAGAATAAACATAACCCCCTCTCCCAAAAAGTAGGCGTGGGAAATGATCTCGATCAGCTTTTTGAGCCAGACCTTCAGATCGGTTCCCGGCGGTGGAATCAGCGGGTTGAAATACAAA
This sequence comes from Pontiella desulfatans, assembly GCF_900890425.1. Taxonomy (NCBI): domain Bacteria; kingdom Pseudomonadati; phylum Kiritimatiellota; class Kiritimatiellia; order Kiritimatiellales; family Pontiellaceae; genus Pontiella; species Pontiella desulfatans. The sequence goes on from NZ_CAAHFG010000001.1 coordinate 3,436,909, forward strand.
GGATGAACCGGTCGGCCGACGGTGTAGATTTCCAGTGGAACATCGTGTGCCAGCAGGTCGCGGTAATTCCGTTTCCAGTCGAAAATCAGGAAGGGCTTTTTGTTGCGAACCAGCTCTTTGATGAGCAGGGCTACCGTATTGGTTTTCCCCGCCCCGCTCCGGCCAAAAATCGCCATGTGCTGGATGAATTCATCTTCGCAGATTCCGAAGGGATACAAGGCCTGGTCATGTGCCAAAATCCGACCCAGTTCATACTGCCCACGGGCATTTTCTTCTGGGGGAATATGGAGCCCGTTTTCAACCAGTGGATTGACGCCGAATTTACGCTCGAGCTGAAGCTCCACCAAGGCCTCGATGTCGCGCTTGCCGGCGCTGTCGCTAAGCTGGTGCTGCCGCCAGATTTTCAGGGCTTTTGATTTGCCAATATAGTCTGACAGTTTCTTTAGTGATTCCTCAAAGGTCATCGTTCAAGACCCTCTTTTTCCTACGCTCGTCCGCATAGCCTGACCATGAGTCGAATATGTCGCCCAGAAGCCGGTTGGTATCCCGCCAGCAGGCCACCTCTTCGGCATGTTTTTCCTTGGCCAGCGAATGAACCTGCTTTTCCAGCTCGGACTCGAACCGGCTGTGGATTCCATTATAGTTCGGCCAGTTTCGGAGTTCCGAAAGTATGCCGTGAACCCGCAGCTGTTCGTATTCCACATTCTTGAGAATGCCGTATGAGATCGCATGCCGCGCCCGCAGTTGCTTGACCAAAACATCAATGTGGTCGCCGTGCAAATGCAGGCGGTCGGACGTGAAGTCCAGCGGCTCGATTTCGTAGGCGTTCTTGCTGTTAAAAATCCGTTCGGTCAGCTCATCGGGATTCTTGAAAGGACTTTTGTCAGGTTTGATTTCCTGGATGATCTCGAAGGCCGGCTGACCGGTTTCAACATGATAGTTGTATGCGTCTTTCTGGCGCTCCGCCTCGGCGTCATACAACGGTATTCCGTATTTATCTTCAAATGCCATTTTACCACTCTCCGGTGAGAGTAAATGGATTGGCATTTATAAAGATTTCGGTGCCGGAATCTTTTGTTTGGATGTTTTGTTCAAGGGTTTGTTTTATCTTCTATCTAAATCTATCTATCCAACCCTCAACAACTTACATCCCAAACAAAACATTCGTCTAAAAAACTAAACAAACACCCCCGACCCGCAGGGTCGGGATATAAATTATCCCACCAACGGTGGGGATTACCAATCCCCCCACCGGGGGCGAAGCCCCCGCACGCGCAGCGTGTTTCATCTCCGGCGCCGCAGGTGCCGGGAAGCCTCCCGCAGGGAGTGCGACTCCTGCCCGCAGGGCAGCCAGCCTCCATCATCACCCTCCCCGGCCTCAGGGGTTTACCCATGTGGCCGGCCACTTCATTTTCCGCGTCAGCGGGGACTCATCAATTCCCGTCACCGACGGATCCAACCTCCCAAACACCCCCACCAAATCCACCATCCCATGGTGCCTAAAAAACCAGCCTCCCCGGCATAGGGGATCCCCCACTTTCCATCCGAAGGATCCAATCCTCACTTTTCACTACTTATCCATTCTTCTTGCGAGGATCGCGAGCAGGAAGCCCCGGGGCAACTAGCCCAGGGAACCGAAGCCGCCCCGAAGCTTTTCGGGGAGTGATTCGACCCATTCACCGAACCCCACGGATTGTGTTGTCCGGTTTGCATACCTGCACCGGTACAATCCCTGTGGAGCCGGTTCGACCGTCATCAACCGCGCGATTTCCGCGGTCTGCGCTGTGCCTGCCATTTCGAGCAGGCCAGCCCTAACCTCAACTCTTTCTTCATCATCGAGTACGGGATGGATGCCATAGTATCCGAGCACGGACTCTTCGTCTTCCGCGTCGAATACATCGAACGGAAATTCACTCTGGATTCCGATGTATTCAAGGATCCGATTCACTTTCGTTTTGTTCATTTTAAAGACCTCTCGACACCCGTCTTTGCGGGTATCTGATTCGTGCAGCCAATCAGGTAACCGGTAGGGGTCGAGTGGTGGTCGAACAAAACGGAATGAAGAGACCCTATCATCTCTGTATTCCTGTCCTTCTTCATGGCCGTCAGGCCTTTTCTAATCCGGGTCACCGACCCATCGGGGAAAAGCTTAAAATGGCGCTCGCGAGGAGCGAACGACTTTTATGGTTTTCAGGGGTGAAGCCCGGGACTTTTCCACCATCCCCAAGCCCATTCTTTCCGGCAACCCATTGCGCCGATCATCCTTTGTAAAAAACAAAAACCGAAGCTAATGCTTCGGCGCAAAAAACACGGGCGTGGTCAACGCCACATAATGGGCATATTGGAACTCGCTCAATGCGATCGACTCCCACGGCCGCCCCACCGGGCTCAGCCGTCTTGTTTCCTTGTCAAAGAAACACTCTTCGCCCTTATGCACGACTTTCGGCATTTTCTTCATGGCGACCACCTCATAAAGAGGTGTCCTTATCGGACATCACTACGGACTCGAAGGCTTTTCCAAGCAGCAACTGCGCTTTCGGAAGATCGTTCAACCTCAGGGTTTGTGTCCTCTGCCAGTCGCCCTTCTCATCCTTGTAGCTTCTTTCAAGCTTTACGCTGTAGCTCACGCTCTCTTCGCCGCTTTCATCCTTTCTGGTATTTTCCCAGACCGCAACGCTGATCGCGCCTGCACTAAACTTTTCAGATGGTTTATTTCCATTCATTTTATCTACCTCGCAAACTGCGTCTTTGCGCAGCTTGTCGTCGGACAGGACTGACAAGCTTCGCTTCGCAGTGCGAGTGGATTTCCACTGGAGATCAACTTTCAGGTGCAGCTCCCGTTTTCGATCAGCAGATTTATAAGCGTAACTTTTCTATAGTAGTAGTTATTACTAGAATAGGTATATGTATATATATACCTCCACCGGAAAATTACTCGCACCGGCGATCACGACCGCCACCACTTTCAAGGGGTGGATAAAGTTTAAATAGATCGTCCCATTCCTTTCTTCTGAAAGGTGATTTTCCAATGGAACTCTCTATACAATCCCAAATCAAACAACAGATCGAACAGGCCTGCCGCGACAGCATTATTCTGAATCCGGAATACCTGGATGACGAACAGCTGTCCCGTGAAGGCCAGTTCCACGTACTTACGGATATCTTCAACGTCAACATCCGTAGCCGGGAGATCAACGAGATCACACGGCATTTCGCGCCGATCTTCCAGAACGGCCATCCCATTCATTTTTCGGTGCTGGGCAAGACCGGCACAGGCAAGACCATCACTTTGCTTTATCTGCTTCAGGAATTCGCGGTGCTCTGCAAGGAGCGCGGCATACCATTCGCAAAGTACCATTTGGATCTGTGCTGCCCTGCACCGTGCTTTCGCGCCCTGAACAACCTGGGCTGCCTGATGCAGGCCAGCCGCTATTACAAACGGGGTATCAGTCTGGACGACCTCATGCATTCCATAGAGGCGAAGCTCGCCGAACGGAAGGGATACATCGTGATCTTCATCGACGAGGCCGACAACATCCGAACCGATCCCGACTCGTTCTATAAATTCCTGATCAAGCGTCTTCCGCAGAAGACGGAGGCGAAGATCATCCTGCTCTTTTCCTCAAACCGCCTGGGCTGGGCGGACAACCTTGATCCCCGGATCAAGAGCTGCCTGAAAATGCGCGAGCTTATTTTCGACCCCTACAATGCCGGCGACCTGTTCAACATTCTAAACATACGGGTTCAAAAGGCACTGCGTGAAGGCAGTGTCGAAGAAGGCGTGCTTCAAAAAATATCGGCCTGTTCATCGCGTAACCACGGTGATGCACGAAAGGCCGTCAACCTGCTCAGTCGATCCGCGCAGCTTGCGGAAAAGGCGGGAACGTCCGTAACGATGGAGCTGGTGGATAGTGCCAACGATGAAATTGAAAAGGACAAATACCTGGCAATGATCCGAACCGCGCCAAAGCAACTGCAGGCGGCGCTCTATGCGGCGATCACGGGCAAGGCCAAAGGAAAGGCCTTGCATACCGGCGACGCCTATATCGTATATGACCGGTTCTGCCACGAAACGGGCATCGCCCCGCTGACCCAGCGGGCGTTCACCGACCTTTTGAGCGAACTGGACATGTACGGCTTTATTCGGGCGCGAACCGTGTCGCGCGGTCGTTATGGCCGGAGCAAGGAGATCTATGTTTCGCTGGAACCGCATATCCTGCACGCCATGAAACGAACCATTCTCCAGAATTTTGATCTATACAACGAGGTGACCTATGCATGACAACCGATCCATTCAATGGACTATTAGACCCGTTCGCCTGGTGGGATATCGGGCGAAGCTATGATAAATACAACGCGTTTTTCGACGTGATCATCTTCAGCGCAATCTTCATTGCGCTGGCGCAGGCCATCCTTGGCCGTAGATTCCCTGGCCGCCCCGGTCGCGCGCTTTCCGCAGCACTCGGCATCTTCATGGGCGTCGGCCTGACCCTGCTCGAACAGCAGTTTGGCTGGAACCTGCGAATGGCGGGTGGTGTTGCCGCCGTCATCGTAATGATCATTTTTGCCATGCTGATGATGCCGTTCCTGCTCCAGTTCAACCTGAACAAGCGAACCGCAGGCACCCTCGTGTTCCTGATCCTGTATTTTATGCTGAAGGCGCTTAGCCCGGCATCCATGCAGTTTATCGACCGGCACTTTCCATTCCTGCACCTGATCGCAGCCATTGCCGTGATCTATGGATTCTGGCTCATTATACGGCGCGTCCTGCCCAACGATGCCAGTGCGGTCTTCAATACCTCGGATGCCGGCATGGTGGCTCGGCTTGACCAACCGCGCGAAAAAAGCGAACTTCATTTGCTTAAGAAGACGAACCGCAAGGCGGTTCCCGAAGCAAAGAAGAACGCAAAGCAGATTGAGCACACCTTGCAGGCACTGAAAAATGAAACCCAAAAACCCAACCCAAGTTTCAAGCAGATAGCGCAAGCTACTGCCACCATCGCGCACCGGGCGGATTCAGCCGTGGAAAAAATCGATAAGCTACGGATTCTGGATCGGCGCCTGAGAAACTTTGACTGGCACGAACTCCAGCAGATGCGGAACTATTGCCGCGAGCTGGGCGAAGCGGATCGTGAAAAGCTAAAGCAACAGCTATTGCTGGAACGGAAGAAAATCCTCGAAGAACATGCGATCGAACAAACCATTTCATCCTGCGAGAATCTTTATTCCAATCTTCGCAGCAAACTCGATGGCATTGGGCGGGCGGCGCTCGCCAAGAACAAGGCTGAAACCATTGCGGACATCAACTCCGCGCTTCAGCTGGACAGCCAGTTGCGCGGCATGCTCGATAAATTGCAAAAAGCGGAAAAGCTCCTATTCAAACTTACCCGGATAAAATTAAACGATGAGAAGAAAATCTAGTTTGGACTCAACAGCCGGCATGAGATTGCCCGCCATTCCTTTCGGATATATTCAAGTTCCAGTTCGGCCTGAGCCCGCTCAGCGGGATCAAGAAAGCCGCTCTGTCGGTTTTCAATCGCCTTTATTCTATTCATTAGAAAATCCTGCTGCTGTCTTAGCTTTCGCCAGTCAGTAGACAGGGATGCTTCCGGGCATAAAGGATGGCTGCCGCTGGGAGTCAATTTTGCATGCATCTCCGCTAGGCAGTATCCAATATGCTGAAAGTCATCCATTGCAAACAGGATCAAGGGAGCGATGTATATAAATCTTTCGGGTGCCAATGTCCTATGCGGCCACAGGGCGTGGCGGGTGTTCAGCCGCCACGATTGCCAGCTCCTGGCCATTGCCACCAACCCGCTCGAACAGCTTAAAGCATCGCGAACACACCGCTTCGACTTCGATATTTCTATCCGCCCAAACCTCCTGTCCGCATTCGCATCTATAGAGGATTTTTCGTAGCGGTTTTCTGATCGGTTCATCACTTTCACCCTCCACCATCGGGTGGTGCGGTGAAAACCCAAGCGCTTCTAGCTTCCTTCGCAAATCGGGCGACACGGCCAACGTTGCGCCGTTGCCCACCTGCGCATGAATACCGACGGATGCCGCCATCCCCACAAACTGGCTGTTGTGATACCGCTGACGATGGCCGACGTGCCCAAACAGGTGCTGGTACAGATGGATCATTTCATGCAACAGCGTCACGGCGACATCGGATTCGCTCCGGCCAAAATGCCGCGAGTTCAAATGGATTCGATGCTTCGCCCCAATCTCATCCCGGCCGATCCGGTAATACCCATACCGCACGATCAGATCCGCCCCTATCGAAATCACCGCCTTCGGCAGTTTGTCCGCAAAGAAGATACCGTTGAGTTGGTCATACAACACATTCATCCGATGCGCGATCCGGCTGTACGCCCAGCCACTCGCTTTTGTTTCGTGGTCACGGATGGCATCGATCACCTGCTCGGTCGCGTCATGCCCTCCATTCCGTTCACATGCTTCAGTCATTCTTCTCACCCTGGCAGCCCGTCTTTTGCGGACTTGCTCCTGCCCGGTCGGGGCAAGGCGCCGGAAACGCCTGCTCATTCTGCTTCAACCGCCCTTCCAGCCATTTGATCAAGATCCGGATGCTTTCGTTGCAGACCGCGATGATATGCCGGTCAAACTTACGGGAGCCCCTGCCACACATCGCAGGCAGCCTGCAAAAATGCACGGGTGGATAGTAGCCCAAATTGATAAAGCTCTCGCAGATTTCCCAGGTCATGTCCATGCCGCCGCCAGTTAGTGCCAAATAGTATTCGTCGTCCATCTGGATGATGGTTGTATTCACCAGCTTTGCCCTGAAATCATCCGGCACCTCGAAACTTTCGCCCAGCGGGTACATATAGTTCATCATCGGCATATACCGGTCTTCGTCTTCCTCACTTGTCACCAGTGGAACTTCCCAATGCTCCATGTAGCCTTCGGAAAAATCAAAATCCTGCGGCTTGGAATCGATCAATTCGCAGCTTAGTCCCTCATACGTACATTCTTTCATTTCATTTCACCTCGGCGAACCCGTCTATCGCGGATTTGCTCGCAGCCCGGCCTAGGGCAAATCCCCGGATGGCAAAAAAAGTGGGACGCCTTAGCCATAGTTGAGAGCACATTAACCAAAGAAAGGAACCAACCATGAATACTCCCTATGGAAACAACAGGCCGCTGGGCGGCAACAATACGCTGAACATCATGCGCAACAACCAGCAGCAGCAGATGGAGCAAATGCGGCGCATGCAGGAAGAACAGCGGCGCCGGATGGTGCGTGACCCTCATCGTCCGCACATGGGCTAAGGAGCATTCCATGGGGCTTGCAGATATTTTGCGGTGGGTGGCCAACCGGCTGGATCCAAACAGGAACCAGCCCCCGCCCGCAATGCCCCGGCCAGCGCCGGGCAACCAGCACCAGGCGGGAGGTGGAGCATTCCACGTCCCGCCCGGCATGCACACGGTCTTGACCGAGGATCAGCAGGCCACGGTCGATGGCGTCCAGAACCTGGAATACCACCGCCGCACGCTGCATATGAAGGACGGCAACAACGGAAAATACCGCGCCTTCCAGAAAAACTCACAAATCCTGGGCGGGTGCGGCTGTGTAAGCAGCAGTCCGATGGATGTCGCGTTCCTCTCGCAGGTCACCGGCCTGCCGGTCTGCAAGGATTGCGAAAAGCAGATCAACCGCATGCGCGCAATGACGCGCAACGAGGAAAGCACCTGCAACCACAAAGTAGCCATACACGAACTCCGGCGTGTACCGGGTCACGGCTACATGTGCCCCTACTGCCTGGTTGAGTTCCAGAAGGAGGCGCGCAAGCGGCGGCTCCTCGGCATAGTCACTTTCTTTATACGACCATTAATGAAACTACCATCATGAAAACTGAACAACCGATCCCGAAATTGGATTCTCTGTTCCAGCAACTCCGCAAAGCGGGGCTGGATCGGATTCCGCATACCCACGATCTGATGGAATGGGCACAGATCGACCCCGACGATTCCTCCATTATCCGGCTATTGCAGGAAGCGCTGGAGGAGGAAGGAACAATCCTGCAACTCAATCCCGATCCGTTTCGCCCGACCATGCCCCACAACCAGCAGGAAGTTTCCGGCGACCTTCACCTGGGGTATCTGCCCCAAAACGGGTTCCCGTACGGAATCTCCATACAACAACTGATCTACCACCTACTCGTGCTAGGCCGCACGGGCGGAGGCAAAACGACATTGATCCGACATCTGCTGCATCAGTTGGTGCAAAATATTCCCGACATCAAACTCCTAATACTGGAACGCAAACAGGAATATACCGACCTACTGAATCTATCCCCCGAACCGTTCCATGTGCTCGATGTAAAACGCCTGCGATTCAATGTTCTCAAACCGCCTCCGGGCGTCCCCCTGCATATGTGGCTTTCCGTTTTCACACAGATGTTGACCAACTACATGGACATCCGCATCGCCAGCAGTGGGTTTCTACTGGAACTCGCACTTGATCTTATCGCCGATTCAGAAGGCTCCTTTCCCTCACTAAGAGATCTCCATAACCATATCAAAAAACAAAAATACAAACCTGCATCCACCATGGCACGGCATCAAGAAACGGTACTCATCCGTCTTTCAGCCCTGCTCAATATGCTGCCCGGCGTGTTCGACAGCGGAAACGGGCTGGATATCCGCGACATCCTAGCAAACCACACCCTGTTCCTGCTTCATGACATCCCGCACCTGGCCATGCAAAATTTCATGTTCAGCCTGATCATGGCGCAGGCTTTCTTCTACCGAACCATGGTGGAGGGGCATCAGCCCTCCCTGCGCAACTTGATGGTACTCGACGAGGCATCAGCACTGTTTCGCCGTAGTGATGAAATCAAGGAAAACGATTCCTACCTCTCCTACATGGTCTCTCAGGCACGCGGGTACGGTATAGGTTTGATTGCCGCTGGCCAGAGTTCAACCGACCTTAGCCACACCCTACTTGCGAATACCGGCACCAAAATCGTCGTCGGTGGCCTTGGTCGCTCAGAAGACGCCGACCTTTTCTTGCGCCAGCGACCCATTACATTGGAACAACGGCACCACGTGATGAGCCACCCGGATGTCGGACGAGCCTTCAGTGCTGATGGTCGCTACCCCTACCTGCTTGAGTGTGGAATTAATCCGCCACCAAATAATGCTGCGCTTGATGATGCTGCATTGGAGCAGCACATTAGAAAAACAGTAGTGGATTTGAGAATCGCACCGCTACTGCCGCCACCTTCGCCCAAGCCAAACGCGAAGCCTACGGAGAAGAAGGAGATTGCCGATGACTTGCTCCGTATTCTACTGGACATCCAATATACCCCGTTCCAACTACTCCGTGATCGCGCCAATAAATTGAAAATGAAACCCGTCGCCCTCCATGACCAAATCAAAAAGCTTATCCAACAGGGCATGATGAAAGACCACCCGGTTCATATCAAACGCGGCTCGCCGCGCGATCTCTATGAAGTAACTGCAAAGGGTGCTGGATTGACTAAAGTACCGATCACTAAAATGAAAGGGCGCGGCGGTTACTTGCATAAATTCTATCAAATGAAGATCGCGGAATTCTGGAAAGCCAAAGGATGGAAAGTAGAGATAGAAGGCTTATGCGACAGCAAGAATGCAGACCTCGTCATAACCCACCGTTCCGATGGCACGGCCGTCGCCATCGAAATCGAACTCAACTTTGAAGCCAACCCCGACCATGTGATCCACAATATTTTAAAAGACCTTGAATCTGACCGTGTAGAAAAGGTGATCACCCTTGTACCGAAAAAACCTATCCTAAAAAAACTAGAGAAGCTGATTAGAGACACGGAAGAATTGAGCGGCAAGATCGGCAGAATCGAACTGGCCTGCACCTACAACCATTGGGAGGACAAATAATGGACTACTACCGTATATTCAAGATCGGACTCCTTGTGTTCGGCATACTGCTGCTACGCCAGTGGATGCCGGAGCTGTTCCAAAACGTCAGTGGCATACTGCCATCATCCCGCCACAATCCGCAATACAACCTTTTCGCATGGATCATGATCTTCATCGCAACCGCCGGACTGATCCGGCTGCTGAACCGATTCTAGGGAGCAAACACCATGGACTGGAAAAACGTACTCGGACTTATCGGCCTGATCCTTCTGCTGGTTTACGGCCCCGATATTCTGGAGCAAGCACATACCAACTCGCCCTTCACCCACTTCTCCCATCTTGGTACAGTGCCAAGTAGATTGCTCTCGCTAGGCGTTCTACTATTAACCGCCCTCCTTGCTATTAAGCTTTGGCGAAAAAAGTAAAGAACCCAGTTCGCCATAGCAAATTCAGGTCGGCCCGGTTTGATAGCGATACAAACTTCTCTAAAGCGACTCTCCGTTCGGGTCGCTACGATGTTGATAGCGATTTAAACTTGGAACCCAAAAAGTTATGTTACTCCATGACAACATATTGAAACTAAACAGTGTGAAACTGGTTCAAATCGTTCAAATCGACTCGCTTTTTTAACATTCATCTTGGACGGTAGTCCTGACAGGATAGCAGTACTCTTAGCCCCTCGCGCACCCCAACTACCCGAACAGCATTTGAATATCTCCATCCAGATTTTTCTGCTTCCAAATCCGGCTTTCGGGTCGCGCGGAATCCCCCAGTTCGATAAGTTTACAAATTCTTTGACTTCCCGAGAGGCACGGAAACTTATCCGACGCCTTAACATATTGTCGGCGAGGTTGATTTGATTTATGGGGTGTAGGGATAGATGAACTGTTATTTGAGTATTTTTCAGGCCTTCACGCTGCTTTTACAGGAGAGGTTTCGTCCACGATATGATGCCCGACTTCAACTCCTGACCTATCAGGTAAAAATGCTTCGATCCCGGATTGATGAATCCAAGATTTATACTACGCCGCAGGAACGAGCTGAACTGCTCCGATTGGGAGAGCAACTTGACCATGATATTTCGGATGTGATGCTGGTCGTGCAGCCTGCCACCTACCGGGGCTGGCTGAGGCAACGTAATCCCAATCGAAAGAAGCGTGGAGCCGGCCGCCCGGGAACAGCCCAGGCCACCATTAATCTGGTCATGAGAATGGCAAGGGAAAACCTTGGCTGGGGCTACTCCAGGATTCTGGGTGAGCTGAAAAAATTCGGCATCCGCATTGGCCGAACAACGATTCAGGACATTCTTAAACGGGAAGGTCACTACCCCGTTCCAGACAAGACCATCGGACACCCTTCCGGCAACTGGAAACAGTTCGTCGGATCGCACATGGATACATTGGTTGCGTGCGATTTTTTCGCGAAGCCCGTCCTGACCTGGAAGGGATGGGTCGATGCCTACGTGCTGGTGTTTATCCATCTCGGAAGCCGGAGGGTTTTCATGAGCCCGGCGACATTTCATCCACATGATGAATGGGCGTTGCAACAGGCGAGGAACGCCGCAATGTGGCTCGAGGACATTGGAGTCCGGGCAACCGGCTTGATCCGGGACCGGGACACCAAATACAGCTATCGGTTTGATGCATTTTGGAAAAGCGAGGGTATTGAGCCGAAAAAGATTCCTGTACGCGCCCCTATGGCGAATTCTTATTGCGAAAATTACATCGGGAAGCTTAAACACGAGTGCCTCAACCACTTTGTTTGTTTCAGCATGGATCATCTTGATTACATCAATAGAGAATGGCTTTCGTATTACCACACCCAGCGACCACATCAGGGAACAGACATCGGCAACAACGTTCTTGATGCTGATTTCAGACCGGCTGAGACGGGTGAAGTCAAACAGGAAGAACGTCTCGGCGGCATCATCTCTTGGTACTATAGAGAAGCCGCATAGTTTCCCATGCGTCATCATTAGAAACAGTCCCCTCCCCGTTCTGAATGAACGGAAAATTCAATACGTCCTGATTGCGCAATTTTGGCTGTTTTCCAAATTTTCATTCGTCGGCTTTACTATTTTCAGCACATTTACCGATTCGATTTTTGTTTCAAACAGCTGCATTCATTCTAATTTCATTGGCTAAACTCGCTGCGATTAATTTCCGGACGGTGCAGGGCGGACATATGATCAGAAGGCGTGGCAACGAGAGTCGTTCTGCGGCTCCTGTGGGGAGCCGCTAAAGACGACACTGCGCCGGGATGAGCCATTACAGGTTGATCCCTATCCAGAGAACGCCCCGCCAAAGAAATTACACATTCCGTTGAACGGTATACGCCTCTTCCTCCTCCCCGTAGTCAGCTCGGGGGAAGCCTGATAATTTGTCGGGCATGGATACGAATGAAAGCAATGGAATGGGGCGAGCCTCTTATACAGAGGAGGAACGCCGGGAGTTGATCGAAGAGTTCAATGGTGCCGGGCTAACTCAGGCGGCATTCTGCCGGGAATGGAATATTAATCCGAAAACGCTGGCTCGTTGGTTGCGCCTTGAACGACAGGAGCAGGAACCTGCTTTTTACGAGGTGGAGTTGCGGCCTGATGCCGCCGAGCCGGATGAGGTGCGGATCTGTCTGCCGAACCGGATTGAGGTGATGGTGCCGGTTGCATCGCCGAAAGAACTCGGTGCTGTTCTGCGGGAGGCGGCCGGATGTTTGGATTAAGCAACTCTATCCGGGTGTACCTGGCGGTGGAGCCGGTGGACCTGCGAAAAAGTTTTAACGGCCTTCATGGCGTTGTGCTGGATCGGTTGAATGAAGATCCGTGTTCAGGGGCGTTGTATGTGTTTACGAATCGTCGTCGGAACCGGATCAAGACGCTGTACTGGGACGGCACCGGTATGTGGGTGGCCATCAAGCGGCTGGAGAAAGGATGCTTTAGCTGGCCGAAGGGCGTTGCCGCGAACGAGAAGCTTGATCTCGCGCCCGAGGCGCTGGCGCTGCTGCTCGATGGAGTCGATCTGAAACAGGGATCGTTTAAGCCGTGGTATCAGCGCTGCTTTTTTTTGCATTTTTCCTGCTCTTGATGCCGCCATTTTCCGGTCGGTTTTGGTATAATATACGGCATGGAATTCAACCGGGAAAATTTTGATAAGCTGCTTGCGCAAAACACCGACCAGCAGGTTGAAATACGCCTTCTGCATGAGAAGGTCCGTTATCTGATGAATAAGATATTCGGGCGCAGCAGTGAAAAACTGACCCCGGACCAGATGGAACTGGCGTTTGAAGAGCTTCGCGAGATGCAGGATGCTCTCGACGAAGCCGAAGAAAAACTCGAAGAGCTCGACGAAAAAAAGGAATCCCGGCGCGGTAAGCGCAAACCGCTTAAAGAGCGTATCCCTGAAGATCTCCCGACCGAGCGCGTCGTTATCGTTCCGGATGAAGTGCAGGCGGATCCGCAGAGCTATAAAAAGATTGGCGAGGAAACCGTTGAGGAACTCGACGTTACGCCGACTCAATACTTCCGCCGCATCATCGTCCGCGAAAAATATATCAAAGTAGATGACCGCAACGTCGCACCGCTCATTGCTCCTGCCCCGAAGCGGCTGATCCCGAACAGCTATGCTTCCGCCGGACTGATCCGGAGCATCATTCTGAACAAATACTGTGACCATCTTCCGCTTTACCGGCAGGAGATGACGCTGAAATACCGCCACGATATTGAAATCAGCCGCAAAACCATGGGCAACTGGATGTATCTGGTCGCCGATTGGCTGACTCTGATTTATGAAGCGCTCCGCAATGAAATCCGGCAAAGCGGATACATGCAGATCGATGAAACATTCATAAAATACCAGGACACGGAAAAGGACCATTGTCCCAATGGATACCTATGGGCCTATCACAGTCCCGGGGCCGGCGTGCTGTTTGAATGGTTCCCGAGCCGGGCCGCCGAATGCCTGGATCCGATGCTCACCGATTATGAAGGATATATTCAGACCGATGGGTATGCCGCCTATCCGGCGTGGCTGAACCGTCCGGAACATCAAAAAGAAAAAGAGACCATCATTCACGCCGCCTGCTGGGCGCATACCCGTCGGAACTTCGTGGAAGTGCCTGACAACTCGAACGCCCGGAAAGTCGTAAAGCTGATCGCCAAACTCTACCGCACTGAAACAGAACTTCGAAACAATCCTGAACTTGAACGCGCGGCCTACCGCCGGAAACATGCGGCTCCGGTTCTGGATAAAATTAAAACGATCCTCGATAAAGAACAGGCGCGCCAGTTGCCAAAGAGCAACTTTGGAAAAGCCATAACCTATGCGCTTGATCGCTGGGAAGCGCTTAATCTTTACCTCGAACACGGAACATTCGAAATCGACAACAACCTGGTCGAGAACGCCATTCGTCCGACCGCGCTGGGCAAAAAGAACTTCCTGTTCTTCGGCAGCCCGAACTCCGGGCAGACCAGTGCCGTCATCTACAGCCTGGTGGAAACCTGCCGTAAACTCGGCCTTAACCCCGCCGAGTATCTCAAAGACCTACTCGACGCCCTGCCGACCATGCAACAGTCCGAAGCTGCGAACTGGACACCTGCCCGCTGGTCCACCGCTCGCACTCAAACGGCATAGCCGTTGTCAATGAGGTGATCGAAAAGACGCATACGTTGAACGAATTCTTAAGCGAGCTTGAACAACTGATGAAAACCCACCCGGTAATCAGTGGCGTAAGTGCCGTCGGAATAGGCGTTGGATGCATCGCGGTGGCGCCGGTCCTTATTTCGATAGCAACCGGACTGGCATGGATAGGAACACTGATAACCTCTTGCAGTTTTCTGTTGGCTGGATATGAAGAGCGGCGGAGTGATGCAGAAAAGGGAATAGCCCTCGGTTTATTGATACTCTGCGGAGCACTACTGCTTGTTATTGCCGCCTATCTACTGGGCACTCTCGGCATTGCCGGAGTGGCTGGTGGTGTCGGGATTGCTGGAAAGGCAACTGTTGAGGTCATCTTACGCAAGCGTATCGAAAGCCAGCTGAAAGAGAAATCCGCGTCCGAACTCATCGCCCTCACCCGCCGCCTAACCTGACGCCCGGCCATCGTGCCGGGTTGGCATGGAGCGCTTCGGGGGAAACTCTATGCCCAGCTTCGGTCAAAAGATCTGCTAATAGAAACTATTTTTGAACCCCATAAGGAGAATACCCATGAATCGAAAAACCATCACCAGACAGTTGCTGATCGCCGCACTCGCCTGCAGCGCCGGCACCATGTTTAAACTGCGTTGCACCCACTGCAAAGGCACCGGCTTCCATGCCAGCACTAACGTCGTTTGCATCTTCTGTAACGGGAAGGGATATAAATAGTGAATGATGTTTTTCTAGGATATTCAAACCGCCCTGGCATAGCGCCGGGGCGGTATTGATTCTTTTTACCTATGCGTTATGCGGGTGGCAAAAAAGAGCGACTCCCCCCGGTCTGCCAAATATCGCGGAGGAGCCGCCAATACCCATATGCTTCGGCGCACATGCTCCCCTTTCCAATCTACGAGTTAGAGAACGGAACCAATGCGTCCGGTCGTACATACCCAAACCTTATAGCATTAGTTTATCTCCAGGTGATTCAGGGTCGATAGTTAACACAGGGGATATGAAAATACTCATTTAAACGCCCACCACCATTCCTGATCCAAGAGCCTATTTTGGAACGGTGTTCCAAAGATTGGATCCGGAATGGTTCGAAGGGGTTGACCACCCACTCCTAATGGATATCTTTCAGGCCCAATCCTCCGGTTTCATTCAATGTTTTCAGGCATTATCGCTACGGATTAGTTTTCGGGGAGACCATGCTCTTCATATGCAAACCCCCGCTTGTGCCCGAACAACCAGGCACAAACAGGGGCAATCCCAGTGAGACAACGATTCTTATTCCACCAGCAGTTTAATGAACAGTTCGTCGTCCGCGGTTCCGACCGCATTGGTGTAGCTGCCCAGCTCTCCGCTCTCGTCGGTGATCGCAACGGGGCCGGTATTGGTTCCCCAACTGCCCTCGACCAGGTTGGTGTTTGTCAGCACATAATACTGCAGGGTGTTGTCGCCGACAATCGAGAACAGGTAGTCCCCGGAATCAAACGAAGGCTGCGTTCCGATATCGCCCGAATTGGTCGGATTTCCGCCAAAGACATATTCGCCCCAATCCGTGAGTTCATCGTTGTCCGCATTGGCGGATGGGTCGCCGGAAAGGTCATACTTATCGACAAACGCATCAAACCCGCTCGGATCGGCCGCGGCTGCAACCAGCAGCTCGGACTCACCCAGGGCCCGGGTGACTATGCGCACCTCATCCGTGTAGCGGACAGCCCTCTGGTTTGTATCGCCATTCAGCAAGAAAGAATTCGTTGTGTTATGAATGGAAGTCACCCCGGCAATGGTTCTCTTCGCGCTCAACAGATCCCCGCCATCGGTCAGGTTCTGGTAATAGAGCGTCACGGCTGTATTGCTCGCACCCGGTGTCGCGACGACTCCAATGTAATAATCAACCGATCCCGTAAAGGAGTTCGTCCCATCCAGCTTGGCCTGCGCGATCACCCAGTTGTTCGATGCAAGCGAAGCGTCCCATACCGCCAGCGTAAGCTCCCCTTTGCTTTCATTAATACTCACGCGCCACTCTTCATCCTTTTCGGCAACCGTTTGATACCCAATCCCAGTCGTTGGCGTTACGAACGTTTCGAACGAAAAGGCGCTGGTTCCAAAATCGAACAGGTTCGTGTCAGCAACGGCCCAATGGTTCCCCTTGGCATTGAAATAGGAAACCCCGGCGTTCGTCACCCCGCTCTGGGGAATGGTCGGCAAATAAGAGCCTTCTCCGGATTCATTACGATCCACTCCCTTTGGAAAGTCGATGCCGCCTCCTCCGGAGGCCCCTGCAATCAGTTGCGTCAGATCCAACCCGTTTCCGCTGGAATCATTCGTGACGGCACCCGGCTCAAAACGCCAATAGCCGAGTTCGGGAAATGTCGCAAGCAACTCGAACCGGCTCAGCGCCCCGGAGCTCAAACGAACCTCATCCATATAGTCCAGCGACCTACTCACGGCATTTCCATTCAGCTCTAAACGTTCCGCCGAATTGGTAATAGAATTTATTCCGGCTATCGTTTTCACATCGCTCAGCAAATCTCCGCCAGCGGTCAGGTTCTGATAATAGAACGACACGACGGTATTGCTCACACCCGGTGCCACAACAGCGGCAACATAATAATCGTTCCCCGCCGTAAAGGAGGTCGCTCCATCAAATATTTTCTGCGCGGTCTTCCACTCTGAAACACCATCATATAGCGACAGCGTTAATTTTCCATTGGCTTGATTAATACCCATGCGCCACTCATCCACCTTTTCAACAACCGTTTGGTAGCCATTAGTTGTTGGCGTCACAAACGTTTCGAATGTGAAGGCATTGCTTCCGAAATCAAACAGGTTCGTATCAGCAACGTAAAAACGGTACGCCTGTCCATCCAGGTGAGCAACACCATCATTCTCCGCTCCGGTCTGCGGAATAATCGACAAATAAGAACCGGAGCCGGAGGAAGGACGGTCTACCACCTTAAGATTGGTCGAGGTTCTCGTAAGAGTAAGCCCGTTCCCGCTGGAATCCGCCCAAGTGGCTCCAGGCTCAAAACGCCAGAATCCCACCGTACCCGCACTCAACTGCCCTGCCGCACATACAACCAGCCCGAACAAGGCTGTCTTTATGAATAACGATCTCATCTCTATCTCCTTTTGTTTACTGTTATGTCAGCACGCTCCGATGGCGCTGCGCCTATCATCCGAGCGTTCAAGGTAACAATGAAACGGAGCCGAAAACAGGAACGTTATGTTGAATGCGGGTGTTGATATGTTTATTTCGCTTTTAGTGCCTGCGTGAATAGGTGCGGATTCTGGTTTGATCCAAAAGCTTCTGCATTTTCTCTGCGACTTCGGGATTTGCTTCAACCAGGTTGTTGTCCTCGTGCGGATCTTTTTCCAAATCATACAGAGCTCTCGTGTTCTGGCTGGTTGTACCGGGAGGATCCATTTTTTTGTGTTTTATCGGAACCTCTACTCCTTCGATGTATTTCCAATTCCCGAGCGTAAGAGCAAAGGTTCCGGCTCCGCTGTGCGTGATGCAGGTTGCGAGCTCATCGCGATCAACAGGCTTGCCGTAAAAGGTATCCAAAACGCTCACACTGTCCTCAGCGCCAAGCTCTTTAGCGGGGATTTCAATATTCAGCAGGTCGGCCAATGTGGCGGTCATATCCACCAGGCTTATTTTGTCGTCGTTCACCGCGCCCGCCTTGATATGATCCGGCCAGGAAACGATGAAAGGAACGCGGGTTCCGCCCTCGAGCGGATCCTGCTTTCCGCCTCGATAGATGCCGTTCACTTCCATTCCTTGCTGACGCATTCTGGTGACTTGGCCTTTCAACTGCCAACACTCTGGAACCTCATAATCCCAGGTCTTGATTTCATCTGCATAAACACCCCCGTTATCACTCGTAAAGATGAACAAGGTGTCCTTGAGACGACCGCTCTTTTCAAAGGCCTTGTAAACCTCGCCGAGACTCCAGTCCAGATCCTGAATAAACTCTGCAAACGGCCCGGCCGCCAACGTGCCCTTAAAGCGCTTGGAAGGGGTAATGGGCGCATGCACCGCAGGAGCTGCAAAATACAAAAACACGGGCTTGTCTTCCGGCTGTTGATTGAGCCAGGCGACCGCTTTTTCCGTCAGGACATCCATGACCTCCTCATCGACCCGTTGCGGGGCATCCACGCCCATCCACTCTTTTCCGTATGGCGTCTTCCCTTCAATTTTCATCTTGTCGTAGGATCTGCGCCCGTACACATCATGGTTCTCCATATAGATTCCGGACAAATCTCCATGGTTGTGCGGAAGGCCGAAAAAGTAATCAAAGCCGATGGAAAGCGGCCCCCTCGTAATCGGCTTAAAATACCTTTCCGGATCGTTCCATTTCCCCTTTTTTTCACCAAAGCCCAGATGCCACTTCCCGATGACAGCAGTGTTGTATCCATCATCCTTCAGCATCTGCGGAAGCGTAAAGCGGCCTTCATCGATATACAGCGGGTCGAATATATTTATGACCCCTCTTTTCAGCACGGTGCGCCAGCAATACTGGCCGGTAAGCAGAGCGTAGCGGGTTGGCGAGCACACCGCAGCCGGTGCATACGCCTGCGTGAACCGCATGCCCTTTTCCGCCAACGTATTAATATGGGGCGTTTTAAGCACCGACTCGGGGGTTCCATAGCAATTGGAACTGCCATAGCCATAGTCGTCTGCCAGAAAAATGACGATGTTGGGTTTCTTTTGTGCGGCGCCCGCTGCCACCGCAGCCAGTGCACCCGCGGCGATTACAACCCGTATTCCTTTTGTGGTTCTACTCATCTTATTCTCCCTTAAAGTTGCGTTATTTTTTCTGCTTGAATTCCCCGAAGGCGTGCGGCAGGTCAGCCGAATACTTCCTCAGTTTTTTCTGCATTTTTTGAGCTGCGTAGCATATTCCGGATTCTTCGTCATTTTATTTAAGGTCATACTTCCGTCGTCCCGGCCGATTTAAGAGGTGTTGAACTCCGGTTTGGTAAAGTTCATCCGCCTGTTTCTGGCGCCAGGTTAACTGACCATCCATGGCTTCGACATACTGCTTATACACGTTCGGCTTCTTTTTCAGCCGGTCTTCATCGGGAATCGGCAGATGCTCCAACTGGGATTCCAATATCATCCGGGCGTTTCGGCTGGCCTCATCGGCCGTCTCAATTTTTTCAAACGTGAAAGGGTTCCCCGATGGATTGCAGCGCCAAAGCTGTCCCTGGGCATCCAGCGAATAGTCCCGATTACGAATCATCCGATGAAAACCCAATACATAACTGAAGATCCACTCACGGCTATGCGCACGATCGCCCTCCAGCAACGGAACCAGACTTTGTCCATCCAGCACTTGCGATGGCAAGGCCCGATGGCCGGCCAACTCCAGCAAGGTCGGATATAGATCTACGCAATCGGTCAAACTTCCGGTCTCGCCATTCCATTTAACCCAGTTTGATCCCCCGGCTACAATAAAAGGTACGTGCGCACCGATCTCCGAAGCGGCGCCTTTCCCGATTCCATAGGTTGGATTATCCGCCAGGAAAAAGATGACCGTATTTTCGTATTCACCCATCGCTTTGAGCTCGTTCACCAGCCGACCCACTGCCGTATCAAGATATTGTACATTGGACACCATGCCCGGCTCCGTTTTAGTGACCTCATGGTTGCCCGGCGCTTTCATCTCCGTCCATGGAAAATGAGTCAGATGGGCAGAATAATAGATAAAAAACGGCTTTTCGGTCTTTTTACTCCGTTGGGCAAAATCAAGGACAGCATCCCCGAGAATTTCCGGGCCGAAATCATCGGGTCCCGTCGATCGCAGCCGTCCATTTTCAATCACCATCGGATTCCATGTTGCTGATGGACTGTGCAGTTTTTTATGGGTCGGCGAAAATTTGTTTGAGTTCCACCAATACCACCATGAACCGGTATACTCCTTGATCCATTCCTGCTTCAGTCCATCACCGCCGATCAGTGAGCCGTACAGAAAATATTCATCCACCCCCCAGTCCGGATCCGCCGGAGAGGTCGGCAGATGCCATTTGCCTCCGTGAAACGTTGCATATCCGGATTCCTTCATCGCCCGGAAAAGAGTCATTTTTTCTCGAGGCATGGCATCGTACGTTTCGGTTTCAATATATGAGTTGCCGTAGGCGCCGTTGCGCAAACCATACTGACCACTCATGATGGCCGCACGGCTGCTCACACACAACGGCGTCGCCCAGGCGGTCTTGAATTTAATCCCCCCCTCGGCCAACGCATCGATGTTCGGCGTCGATACCATCGTATTTCCATAACAGCTCAGCTCATGCGTACTGCAATCATCTACCAGAAACAGGATAATGTTCGGTTGCTGGGTTGCCTGCAACCCAACCGGCATAAGGGTGAGCGCCAACCCCGCCAGCACCATTTTCTTTATCATTTTTCTCATCGTGATTTCCTTTAACTCGTTGTGATTTTTGCCGAATCGTAGAACCCCAAAAGGGGCACCTTCTTCGTTTGCTCCAGTTGCGATTGGTGATCACAAATCCAAAATTGATCTTTTCTTTTCCTGAACCATTTTCAGAAAATTTTTGACCATCGCCCCATATTCCGGATGGCGGGCGAGATTGACATGTTCACCCGGGTCTTTTTCTAGGTCATAGAGCTCGACTTCATTCTCATTATCCAGCCACTGTATAAAATGGTAGCGTTCCCCCAAGAGGGAGCGTCCCTTTAGTTCAGGCTCCCGTTTTCCCCAGATGCTATATTCGTACTCTTTCACCGAATGCGACGGGTCATCCACGATCGGCCGGAGGCTTTTTCCCTGCATCTTATGGGCGATATCGAGCCCGCAGTAGTCCTGAAGCGTGGGAAGCAGATCAATCAGACCAACGGGAGATTTCGTGGTCTTTCCGTTTCCGTTTGCGCCGGGAACACGGATAAAGGTCGGCACCCGCAGGCTTTCATCAAACAGGGAAAACTTAGCCCATAGAAAATGCTCCCCGAGATGGTATCCATGGTCGCTGGTGAAAACCACAATGGTATTGTCTGACAGCCCCTGCTCATCGAGGGCATCCATAATTTTCCCGAACTGCGCATCCACATAGGTAATACAGGCATGGTACGCACGAACAATCCCCGCCGCCCGTTCCGGATCATTTTCTTTCCACTTAAACCCATAGGTGTTAAAAAAAGAGTTTTTCGCATGAATCGGACGGTTGTCCCAATCGGAGACCTCTTCGTGAACCACTGCGGCAGACGAGTCGGCATACATGTCATAATATTTTTCAGGACAAGTGTACGGGTTGTGCGGCTTTAGAAACCCGCAGGCAATAAAGAAGGGTTGGCCATCCTCTTTTCGCTCTTTCATCCAGGAAATGGCCTGCTCCGCACTCTGGGCATCGGGATAGTATTTATCATCGGCAGGATGGGATTGATAAATAATTCTTTCGGACCATTTTTTGTCATTTTGCACGGGACAACGCATGCTGTATTTCGACGGGCCGCTTTTTTTTCGCTCCTCCTTCAAGCGAAACAGATGAAACTCGTCCCAGGACCCCTCCAGCTCTGGGTCTTGCCATGGGTTATGTGAAATCTTTCCGAGGCCTCCCGTCCAATAGCCGTTGTCGCGGAAAATCTGCGGCATAATCCGAACGCCCGGGCTGTACTGGAACATTTGGGCCTCGCCGGTGTCCTGCCCGACTTTTTCACAATAAAGTCCGGTCAACATCGATGCACGGCTCGGTCCGCACATGGGATACTGAACCACCGCCCGATGAAAGTTGAGGGCGCTTCTGGCAAATTTATCGATGTTCGGGGTTTGAACATGAGAATAGCCATTGACCCCGACCCGGTTGGCGAGATCGTCACACATCACAAAAAGCACATTTGGGCGCTTCGTTGCATTCTTCGCCTCGTCAGGGGATGAGGCCTGAACCGCGAACGACAATCCGGCGGCCATCATGATCAAACTACACAGCTTCAATTTCTTCATCATACTCTCCAATTTAGTTAACTCCCTCAATGGGATAATTTTCTGTAAAACGAACAACCTTCATGCGTAACACCAGCCGGAACGAGCGAGAGGATCGGCCAGCCTCTATTCGAGGCCATTAATTACCGCGTTCGCAACGTTCGAAACGCCGTATCCCTGATTCAGGATCTGCTGATGCAGCCAAATGAAGCCACCTCCGCAATGATCCTTCCATTCAGAAAGCTGCGCCTCAACCTCTGCGGGGGTTTTCCCTCCAGCATCATCCGGGTTGATCGACAGCCCGGGGATCACCTTGAGATCGCCGTCAAATTTGGTATTCCAGTCCTCAGGATAATTCGCCGCGCCCCCGGCATAACACTGCACATAAATCCGGTCGCACAGCCCCGGCTGGTAGGCTTCGAGCTGTTCGTATACAGGATTCCAAACGCCCTCCGGCCTCATATACGGGCAAAGCGTCACTTTATACCCCAAGACACTGAGCATTTTGCTGAACTCAACCATGGAATCCACGTCATAGTGCTCCTCGTCATCAAAGTTGATGGCATCGGCGCCCAGCACATCGCGCAACACCTTGAAAGACTGATAGAGCCGGCTGTCTTCGCCGGTGCCCTCGGCTTCGATCAATGCATCGATATTCGCAAAACTGGCATCCCCCCACGCACTCACCGAAAATTCAATCCGCTTGACGGTTGAGGGCGCCGTTTTCAGATCCAGCAGCTGCTCGATCCAATCCTTTTCGCCAATATAGCTGCCATACTGCGTGAGTTCGTTCTCGGATAGGTTGTAGTAGATTTCGCCCGATGTTTTTACTTTTGCACTCCAAAGCAAAAGGGTGTCGAATCCGGACGATTTCACCTCTGCAGCATTATTACCGTAACTGCCATACATGCTGCCACCGGCAAACAGCCCCACTGGCTTTTCGGGGCCATCCGGGGTCTCGCGAATCTCCAACACCGGATCGTATGCCGACTCTTTGGACATCAATACCTGCTCATCCGGATCGCTGGTCATAAGTGCAAGCGAATAGGTTCCCGTCGAGGTGATGTGGCCGGAAAGATCAAAGGTGTTCCAACCCTTGGAAAAAGAATCCTTGCTCTTGATTATGTCGCCCGGAACCGGACGATTAGCCCATGTGATGGTGCTTTCATCCCACGCGTTATCATCAACCACACGAACCCAGACCGTATTGGAAACGGCTTGGGCGGCATACACCTTCAGCCAAACCTCCGAAATCGAAGAGGGAACCTCATCAACGTCAAACTTCAAATAGGAGAAAAGTTTCTGTCCCGTCCCGGCGGTACGGAGCGAAAGGTTGGTGTTCGACCCATAGTTCGACGTGGTATTTTCCCCCGACACAAAGGAGTCGTCGACCGGCTTGAAAAGATATCCGAACCGGGGCACGGGATAGGTGTCGCTGCTTCCCGCACGGAAAAAGCCCGCCGCGTTGGTCATCGGGAACGTCCACTCGGCCAGGCTGACTCCACTGGTGACCGCCACATCCGACCACGCGCCGGAGGTCAGGCTCTCACGCTGCTGAACCGTCACGTACGCATCGGCAGACAGATTCGTTGCCCCGACGACCATGTTCCCTGAGTCCAATGCAAAAGAGATGTGCGGCACATTGAATCCTGCCGGCAGAATATCAAATTTCAACGTTCCAAGCCGAACCGGCGTCGATCCTTTCATCAGGGCAATCTGGTCGCCATCACGAATCGGCATCGGATCCGAGAAGGTAACGACATTATTCGCGAGCATCATCCCTGCACCGGCCGTTCCCGCCGGAACATCATGATTCCGCATCCAGATATCGCCGCTGTATGCATCGACATCATTGAATAAATCAATTGCTGAAAGCACAAGGGTCTGATCCGCCCCCAAGGAGAGTTCACTCAGGTCAAACGTCAAAATCAGCGCCTCGGAGTCCTGAATATCGCCATTCGTTTTTGCACTCGTCTGAACTCCCCATCCCTGGCCTGACATCGTGTGGACTACATTTCCCGCGCTTTGCCCGCCGCCGCGCCATGTAAATGGATTAAACCTCGAAGCACTGTCATCCACAGCCTGGAGATTCAGCTTGATGATTCCCGAAACGCCCTCGGAATCCAGGAATGAATCCTGCACGGAATCGATGAGCGGCAGCGACGTAGTCGAGGACTCCACCACAACGGAACCGGCCAGATTCGACCAGGTCAGATCAATCGAAGATGTATCCGCCCCATCGACCCGAAAGTCCGTCACCAGTGCGCCCTTGACCGGCAGCAAATCCGATGCGCTCACCACCCCGGAACTCAAACGAACCTCATCCATATAGAGCAGCGCCTGATTAGCTGCACTCCCATTCAACCGAAGATCACTCGTCAAATTCGTTACGCTGACATTAAAATCAGCAGTCGAGCTGAACAGCGTTCCTTCCGTCAAATCCTGATAATAAAAGGCGGCGGAACCATCGGGGCCTACAGAGACCCCGACATAATAATCTTTCCCCCCCGCAAAAGAGTCTGTTCCATTCGGAACAAAACTTCTGGACACCCACCCCCCGGAGCCGTTATTCAACGAGAATTGCAATTTCCCGGTATCCTCACCAATCGTGACACGCCACTCTTCAGCCTTGATCGCGACCACGGTCCATCCATTACTCAGAACCGGGGTCACAAAGGCCTCGAACGTAAAACCGGACGCACTGAAATCAAGCAGGGCATCATCCGCAACCGACCACTGGTCCCCCTTCCCGTTCAGCAAAGAAACTCCGTCGTTCGTCTCCCCGCCCAGAGGGATGGTGGACAACATGGAGCCGGGGCCGCTCGCCGGGCGGCTTACCCCGGAAATCCGGGTCCCGGTCTGCCCGAGGTCGAGCCCGTTCCCACTGGAATCATTCGTAACAGCACCCTGCTCGAACCGCCAATATCCCACCGTTTCGGCTCTCAGCGCACCCGCCGCACTCAGCAGCAACCCGAATAAAACACTCCTTATCAACAACGATCTCATTTCCAGCTCCTATTATTTATCAATCCCTGAAAAACAACGCATTGCAACTCACGCCGTATCCAGACATTGGAAATCCCGAAACGTTCACCACCAATCCAACCACAGCCGAACCAATGCAAACGTTTACCATTTACTGTCTGCACAATAAAGCAAAATGTCCGCCAAACATATTTCGCAAGGCTGTTTGCCCCTGCCAGATGTAGACCAGCTTTTTGCTGCCCACCATGATGCCGCATACGCAGCCAGCCCGAACAAGACTCTCTTGATCAATGATTTCACACTCTATCTTTGCTTTAAATATGGTGCAACACCGTCAAACGACCGCGGCCTTCATGCGTAGCGCCCGGCAGGAGCGAAGCTGTGCAGGGCGCAACATAAAGTTCGATGCCTGTTTACATTAGAAACTTGATTCCACTTCCAGCTTCAGGAACTGCTCGCCGAGGACATCCGTTGGAACACGGTTGGTGACCGTTTCGAAGCCGCTTATGCCATAGCCCGTGTTGGTGCCGACCACTTCCGCATCCGTATTGGTGAAGACGCCTAAAACCAGGTCGGTATCGTTCAGCACGCGATAGATCAGTCCGCGCTCAGCCGCAGCATCGCGCTGGGCATGGACATAGTAGAACCAGCCGGCTTCAGTGCTTGCAACCGGAGCAATGCCGATATCGGACTCGTCATCCGGGTTGCCGTTGAGCGCGTATTCCGCCAGATTGTCGAGCGCGTCACCGTCCGGATTGTCGGTCAGCTCCAATTCGCTGCCCACTCCCGGATACGCACTCAGCCAGTCGGCATATCTCGTGGCCGGCGTGTCTTCGGTGACGGTGGTATCAACCCGTTTCACCACGAATTTGGTGATGGAAAAGTCCGCCGCCTTCGCCGTGCCATAGCTATGGTTAAATGCAAAACCGACCCGCTGCACATCGGTAAAGCTGTGCGCGCCGTATGACCCGATCCCCCCGTCCGCAAATGCGAAGCTGCCGGACCCGTCCACCAGGTCGTAGGTTGCCCACTGCAAGCTGTCGGGATTCGTCACGGTAATCGTGGTTCCGTCCGGAGCGACGGTTTCCGACACATAGTATTGCGATGCCCCGTCACGTACAACCATACGCACGTCATAGCCAGTTCCTGTCGTAAAACCACCATCGACCTCCAGTGTAAATGAGGATTGGGAGGTAAAGACAACGGTTTGCATATCAAACCCATCCATAAAGTCCGCTTGATCCCAAAGCACCACCGCATCGATGATATAATCCTGAGGGTCAGTACGAGTCCAGGGGCGGAACCGCAGGTTTTGCTTGGCAGCACTTTCAGCTGCGATCAGATAATTGACTTGATCCAGACTATACTGGGACTTGCACCCGCCATACATATCGTGCTGATCGAGCGTACTATCAAACAACAGGCTCGTCAGACTCAGGTTGCGAACCTTGTTGGTATTGGTATCCACATCCAGACCGCCGTTTATGTTTACGTCCACTGTTGCCTGGATCGAATCAAAATTGATTAAGACCTCATCATCCTCCGGTGGCGGGAGAGCTATGGGCGATGCCCAGACCGTAGTGTAACCGCTGTTCACCGATCCATCCGTGTCGGCATAGAGCGCACTGTTGCCGGCACTGTTGGTCCAGGCCAGCTCCCAGTCAGTCGTCAGCATCGGCTGCCCATTGGTCCAGGTGATGACCCCATCGGCGACCAGGTCGCTGATCGTGGTTGTTTGATCACCCCACTGGGTAAAAACGCCGAAGTCGGCAAAGTGCAATTCGGCATTGGGACCGGGATTGTAAACACCCCATTGGGAGCTCATACGAAGCTCACCTCCGGTCAGATTATAGGTTGCGACGCCGTCGCCCGAATGACCGAGCCGTAATTGCGTTGCTTTAACAAAAGAGTCGGGGCCGGCTTGGTTAACCGTTCCGGTCGCCCCGTCATAACCCACATACAGGAAGTTATTCACCAACGAAAGCGTTCCATTAACATCCAACACACCGACGGCATTCGTCGAGTATCCCACAACGAAAGCCTCGGCCGGATCAGGAGGAGTCGACGCCCTGTCGCCATCCGCCCTTGACCATTTACTTCCGATCACCATCCTACCGTTTCCTCCGTCTTTTCCGATAATAGTCGGGCCATCCAGGTTCAGCATTGCATCCCATAATCCAATATAGCCTCGTTCACCCGCACTGTTGGCTACATAGAGCCCGGTCACCGACAACTCAGTGCTGTAGTTGGACATCAAGACTTCCGCATTGTTCGCATCGCCGTCAACGCCAATTTCCAGAATCCCGATCGACGGAGAAACCGTTTCAATCCGGAGTTTCCCGTCAACTATGTATCGGACATTATCATTGGTACCCGGCAGGTTGGTCGCGGCCACCCAACCATCAACGGGCCAATATTCCCAATTATTGGTTTCCGACCAGGTTCCAAGGGTTGAGGTGTATTGGTATGTTGCCGCTTGCGGCGGTATATACGCAGGTTTAAGGTCATACTGCAGTCGTTCCGGCCGATTTAAAAGGGATTGAACTCCGGTTTGGTAAAGGTCTTCCGCCTGTTCCTGGCGCCAGGTTAACTGACCGGCCAAGAATTCGAGATACTGCTCATATATGATCGGCTTCTCTTCCATCCGGTCTTCATCAGGAATCGGCAGATGCTCCAACTGGGATTCCAATTCCATCCGGGCGTTTTGGCTGGCCTCATCGTACGTCTCAATTTTTTCGAACGTGAAAGGGTTCCCCGATGGATTACAGCGCCAAAGCTGTCCCTGGGCATCCAGCGAATAGTCCCGATTACGAATCATCCGATGAAAACCCAATACATAACTGAAGATCCACTCACGGCTATGTGCATGATCGCCCTCCAGCAACGGGACCAGGCTTTGTCCATCCAGCACCTGCGAAGGCAAGACCCGATGGCCGGCCAGTTCCAGCAAGGTCGGATACAGATCCACGCAATCGGTCAAACTTCCAGTCTCGCCATTCCATTTAACCCAGTTCGATCCCCCGGCCACAATAAAAGGCACGTGCGCACCGATCTCCGAAGCGGCGCCTTTCCCGATGCCATAGGTTGGATTATCCGCCATGAAAAAGATGACCGTATTTTCGTATTCACCCATCGCTTTGAGCGCGTTCACCAGCCTGCCCACTGCCGTATCAAGATATTGTACATTGGACACCATGCCCGGCTCCGTTTTCGTGACCTCAGGGTCGCCCGGCGCTTTCATCTCCGTCCAGGGAAAATGGGTCAGGTGGGAAGAATAATAGATAAAAAACGGCTTTTCGTCGTTTTTACTCCGTTGTGCAAAATCAAGGACAGCATCCCCGAGCATTTCCGGGCCGAAATCATCGGGTCCCGTCGATCGCAGAAGGTCATTTTCAATCACCATCGGATGCCAGGTTGCTAATGGACTGTGCTGTTCTTCATAGGTCAGCGAAAATATGTTTGCGTTCCCCCAAAACCACCATGGACCGAAATATTCCTGGATCCATTCCTGCTTCAATCCATCACCGCCCATCAGTGAGCCGTACATAAAATATTCATCCACACCCCATTCCGAATCCTCCGGAGAGGTAGGCAGATGCCATTTGCCTCCGTGAAACGTTGCATATCCGGATTCCTTCATCGCCCGGAAAAGAGTCATTTTTTCCAGAGGCATGGCTTTGTACGTTTCGTATTCAATATATGTGTTGCCGTAGGCGCCGTTGCGGAACCCATACTGACCACTCATGATGGCCGCACGGCTACTCACACACACCGGCGTCGCCCAGGCGGTCTTGAATTTAATGCCGCCCTCGGCCAACGCATCAATGTTCGGCGTCGACACCATCGTATTTCCATAACAGCCCAGCTCATGCGTACTGCAATCATCGACCAGAAACAGGATAATGTTCGGTTGCTGGGTTGCCTGCAACCCAACCGGCATAAGGGTGAGCGCCAACGCCGCTAGCACCATTTGCTTTTTCATTTTTTTTCTCATCGTGATTTCCTTTAACTCGTTGTGATTTTGCCGGTCACAAAGGCCTCGAACGTAAAACCGGTCGGAGTGAAATCAAGCAGGGCATTATCCGCAACCGACCACTGATCCCCCGTCCCGTTCAGAAAAGCAACCCCGTTGTTCGTCGCACCGGTCAGAGGGATGGTGGACAACATGGAGCCGGAACCGCTTGCCGGACGGCTTACCCCGGAAATCCCAGTCCCGGTTTGCCCCAGGTCGAGCCCGTTCCCGCTGGAATCATTTGTCACAGCGCCCTGCTCAAATCGCCAATAGCCTTCCACATCCGCACGCAACGGCCCCACCGCGCAGAGAAAGAACCCGAACAAAACAACCCTTCCGAATAACAACTTCATCATTAACCATCTTATAACTGTTGGCTTGCGTGCATATTTATTAAAGTATCCGCATTCTTTACTGTCCGTGCTGTAAAGCAAAATGGCCGCAAAAAATTTCATATATAACGCCCGGTCGGAACCAGCCCGCACCGGGCGTCACATGAAGCTCGATCGCTGTTCACATTAGAAACTTGATTCCACTTCCAGCTTCAGGAACTGCTCGCCGAGGACATCCGTTGGAACACGGTTGGTGACCGTTTCGAAGCCGCTTATGCCATAGCTCGTGTTGGTGCCGACCACTTCCGCATCTGTATTAACGAACGTGCCGGAAACCAGGTCGGTATCGTTCAGCACGCGATAGATCAGTCCGCGCTCATCCGCATCGTCGCGCTGGGCATGGACATAGTAGAACCAGCCGGCTTCAGTGCTTGCAACCGGAGCAATGCCGATATCGGTATCGTCATCCGGGTTGCCGTTGAGCGCGTATTCCGCCAGGTTGTCGAGCGCGTCCCCATCCGGATTGTCGGTCAGCTCCGATTCGCTGCCCACGCCGGGATACGCACTCAGCCAGTCGGCATATACCGCGGCGGGAGAGCTGTTGCTGACGGCGGTATCAACCCGTTTCACCACGAATTTGGTGATGGAAAAGTCCGCCGCCTTCGCCGTGCCATAGCTATGGTTAAATGCAAAACCGACCTGCTGCACATCGGTAAAGGTGTGCGCACCGTATGTCCCGATCCCCCCGTCCGCAAATGCGAAGTTGCTGGAACCTTCCGTCAAATCGTAGGTTGCCCACTGCAAGCTGTCCGGGTTCTCCACGGCAATCGTGGTTCCGTCCGGAGCGACGGTTTCCGACACATAGTATTGCGATGCCCCGTCACGTACAACCATACGCACGTCATAGCCAGTTCCTGTCGTAAAACCACCATCGACCTCCAGTGTAAATGAGGATTGGGAGGTAAAGACAACGGTTTGCATATCAAACCCATCCATAAAGGCCGCTTGATCCCAAAGCACCACCGCATCGATGATATAATCCTGAGGGTCAGTACGAGTCCAGGGGCGGAACCGCAGGTTGTGCTTGGCAGCACTTTCAGCTGCGATCAGATAATTGACTTGATCCAGACTATACTGGGACTTGCACCCGCCATACATATCGTGCTGATCGAGCGTACTATCAAACAACAGGCTCGTCAGACTCAGGTTGCGAACTTTGTTGGTATTGGTATCCACATCCAGACCGCCGTTTATGTTTACGTCCACTGTTGCCTGGATCGAATCAAAATTGATTAAGCCCTCATCATCCTCCGGTGGCGGGAGAGCTATGGGCGATGCCCAGACCGTAGTGTAACCGCTGTTCACCGATCCATCCGTGTCGGCATAGAGCGCACTGTTGCCGGCACTGTTGGTCCAGGCCAGCTCCCAGTCAGTCGTCAGCATCGGCTGCCCATTGGTCCAGGTGATGACCCCATCGGCGATCAGATTGCTGATCGTGGTTGTTTGATCACCCCACTGGGTAAAAACGCCGAAGTCGGCAAAGTGCAATTCGGCATTGGGACCGGGATTGTAACCCCCCCTTTGGGAGCTCATACGAAGCTCACCTCCGGTCAGATTATAGGTTGCGACGCCATCGCCCGAATGACCGAGCCGCAATTGCGTTACTTTAACAAAAGAGTCGAGGCCGGCTTGGTTAACCGTTCCGGTCGCCCCGTCATACCCCACATACAGGAAGTTATTCACCAACGAAAGCGTTCCATTAACATTCAACACACCGACGGCATTCGTCGAGTATCCCACAACGAAAGCCTCGGCCGGATCAGGAGGAGTCGACGCCCTGTCGCCATCCGCCCTTGACCATTTACTTCCGATCACCATCCTACCGTTTCCTCCGTCTTTTCCGATAATAGTCGGGCCATCCAGGTTCAGCATTGCATCCCATAATCCAATATAGCCTCGTTCACCCGCACTGTTGGCTACATAGAGCCCGGTCACCGACAACTCAGTGCTGTAGTTCAACATCAAGACTTCCGCAATGTTCGTGCTGATAACGCCAATTTCCAAAATCCCGATCGACGGAGAAACCGTTTCAATCCGGAGTTTCCCGTCAACTATGTATCGGACATTATCATTGGTACCCGGCAGGTTGGTCGCGGCCACCCAACCATCAACGGGCCAATATTCCCAGTCATCGATGACCGACCAGGTTGCATTTGTTGAAGTGTTTTGGTATTCTACCGCCTTTGCTATCGAAGCCAGCGAGATCAACGCTGCCGCCATGATCCATACTCTTTTTACCATCTCATTGCTCCTGTTGGGTTACATGCAGGCCCCTTGCCCGCTAATCCTTTTTCTATGGGATGGCATATTCCCAAAAGCGTTGACATCCAGCAACCCATACCTAACGCACCCGTTGCGCTGGATTAAAAGGCCAGAATCGATCTTCTCTTTCCTGAACCGCTCGCTGGAACTTTTTGACAATAGTCCTGAAACATCGGAAGCAGATCAATCAGGCCACCGGTTTTCAAAAAGTCTGTTCGATCTCCTTATCGGAATTGCTATTTTGCCGTCACGGGATCGGTGAGGAGTTGCGGGAGGGATTTCTGGAGGCGTTGCTTGTATTCCTCCCCGGCAAACGCGGCAAAGTTGAGGGATTTCCCGGCATACTCTTTCGGTATTACAAATGACGCCTCCATCGTAACGACTCAAAGACAAAAGCCCGGGCTCTATGCCACAAACCAGATTGGACTGCTCCAAGCGAGTTCCTCGTCGTTCGTCTGGATGCGGGTGTAATACCAGACATGCTTCTCGTCGAGGGGGGCCTGATCGGTCCACGCCAACACCATCTCGGCTTTGCCGGGAGCGGCGCGGTGGACGATCTTGTTGTTGCGAAAAATGACGACCTCTTTGATCGCATCGGGAGCCACGGCTTTGACGAGGAACTTGATCGGGCCATTCGGGCGCTTGACCTTGTCGCCCATGATCGCGTTGCCGGCACTGAACTGGAGTCCCATCTTCGGATGGGACGTACCGAAGGTGTGGCGGGCGCGGATCGCTTCGAAGATGCTCTCGCGTGTCAGGTCCTGCGCCCACACACCGGCCTTGCCGGTGCCGCCGCCGTGATCGGGACTGGCGATGACCCCGATCACTATGCCCTTGGCCCATGCGTCCTGCAGGTAATTGCCTTTTACAGGTTCGCCATGCGGCGCCTGTCGCGGACAACCCAGATATTCGTAGGATTGACGACCCTGAAAGATCTCGGCCACAGGTTGCAGCCGTTCGTCGGTATACGTCCAGTCGGTGGGAGGATTGCCGCTGCCCTTGTGCTGCCCGTCGGCAAGCTGATGCGGGATAAAGATAAAGTCGGTGTCTTTGAGATCGTCCCAGACCTGACGCGGAGTCTGTTTGTTTTCGAACGAATCGTAGAACTTCGACTGATACGGATCCAGGAAGATGAGGTTTCGGTGGCCGTGGCCGCCGGAAGTCGGGCCTCTGCTCGATGTCCATTCCTGCGCGAGGAACGTGATGAACCGTTGGGGGTCGTGGTTTTGCCGCGTCTGTTCAGCATTGAGACTCCACTGCTGAGGATCAAAATTATACCCGTGGTCGGTAATCGCGCAGAAATCAAGTTGTTCGATGTCGCGCACGTTCGCATACAGGTCGTGCCCCGGAGGGTTAAAACGCCGGTCGCATACGGATATGTCGGTGTGATCATGCAAGTCGCCAAAGAACAGGGATAACTCGCCGGAGTGCGTCTTCCACGTCTGTCGCGGGAATGTAGCGTTGCAGAATTTCGACTTCGCGGGCAGCGAAAATTCCGTCGCAGGCATGGCCAACGGAACGAGGGTTAGTCTGCCGGGTTCCTCCGACGGCAATGTCTTGACTGCAATGCCGGATTTCCAGTCGCGGTATTTTCCAAGCGTGTCGTCCCACGTCCTCGGCAAGTCATCATACTGGGAACTCGCAACAACCTTGCCGCTCTTCGGAAATGCCAGCGGCACAGGCTGCCAACGCCCTTCCTGCGAGCTAAGCTTGATTATTTCAGACCAGCCGTCT
The DNA here is from genome assembly GCF_900890425.1 of Pontiella desulfatans. NCBI lineage: Bacteria > Pseudomonadati > Kiritimatiellota > Kiritimatiellia > Kiritimatiellales > Pontiellaceae > Pontiella > Pontiella desulfatans. The sequence goes on from NZ_CAAHFG010000001.1 coordinate 3,470,753, forward strand.
TTGCCGTATGACCACAGCACCGGAGTCCATCCAGCCTGCTTTTTCTTCGCACCAAGCGTTGCCGACAACCAAAGCGCGCCGGACGCATCGAACCCGATGCGCGGCCGCATAAGGTGGCGCTTGGGGATGGAAACCCTCTCAAACATATCTGTCGGCATCATAAGTTTTTCACTGTCAAGGCGTGCCACAACAACCCGTTGCTCGTCCAGAGCGTTCAGATTTATCTTCGGGTAGCTGTTCGCTTGCCAGGCCATCCAAACCTCAGTTCCGCGCACCGCCAAATGCGGGTGCCGCTCGATGCGGGCATCACGGGTCAACGACATTTCGGTTTGCCATTTGCCGTCGATGCACCAGACTCCGTAGATATTCGACTGCTCTTCACGATAGGAATCCCAGGCAGCAAAGAACCGGCCGTCCGGCAATGCAACGATCGTCGGGTTGTAACTGTTGGCGTCCGGTGCCGTGATACGTTGCGGAATTCCAACGTTCCCGTTCGTCACGCAGCATGCATAAATCCCGCGGTGCGTTCCCGCGTTCGATTCCCAGAGAATCCAGGTTGTGCCCTTGTTCGAAGCAACAACGGGCGACAAGTTGGCATTGCCCTCGCATGAAATCATCTGCAGTTCAGACTTCTTACCCGAGCCATCGATGCGCGCAAACGCAATCTGCCATTTGTCCTTGATTTCAAGAGGGAAGACAACCGTGCAGCCGGAGGCTTCACCCGTCAGACATGGAATGCCAATGGCCGTCGCCCTGGACGTATCCAGTGAGCTGCAGTTGATGTGCCGACCGTTAACGACCCGATCGACCCGCACAAAACCGCGGCGTTTCGGGCGCGACAAAAACGCCATCCATGCCGTGCCCGCCGCATCACAGGCCATCGCTGGAAACTGCTCCACTTTTTCCGGCCACGACACGGCAGGCTGTGACCCTCCGGGCGCTGCAAACAGCCCGCTCGGAACACACGTGAGTGCCCCCGTGGCAGCCATAATATTGAGAAACGACCTGCGCGACCATTCGGACATGCCGCCGTCGGCCGGTATATCAAGATCCTGACAGGCAGGATACTCTCCACTCGGTTGTTTAGATTTTTGCTCTGACTTCATGTTTATTTCTCCTACAGATCTTTCATCTAAACAAAGGGCTTTTCGAGCCTGCTCCAGTTTGGAGTGATTAACCATTTCCATCCACTCCAGCAGTATCTCTTTCATCTCCTTGTTAGAATTTCTATTTCACGATCACGGGCTCAGTGAGGGGCTGCGGGAGGGGTTTCTGAAGGCGCTGCTTGTACTCCTCCCCGGCAAACGCGGCAAAGTTGAGGGATTTCCCGGCATACTCTTTCGGCACCAAAAACGACACATCAAGCGTTCCGGTTCCTTTAGCTTTAAGCACCTGCCGCTTAACCTTCTTTTGCCCGCTTTTCAGGGTTACATGGATTTTCTGCTCACCGAGCTTCGATGGAATCCTGTGAGTAATCTTGACCGTTACGGTACTTCCGGCAACCAGCTGTTTCGGAGCCTCAAGGGTCAGGTAGTTACCCGCCTCTTTCGCGGGCACACGACCCGATGCTTGTTCCTTGGCAGAAGCCCACCCATAGCCTTGAGGAATTAACGGGGTGTCTCTCTTTTTACGGGGAGGAATCGGTTTCCATTCCGGAAGAGTCTTTCTCCAGTTGCCAAACTCCTCGTCCATGCGTTTTACAACTTCAGGATGGGCATCTGACACGTCTTTGGTTTCTTTTGGATCCGCGTTCAGGTCAAACAGTTGCCACTGATCCGTTTCAGATTTTCGATACAGGCGCCAGTCCTTCCAACGAACCGCCACCACATTACGGTGCGCCATGTCCGAGGGATCGCAGTTGAGCTGGAAGAGAAACTCATGAGCGACGCCCGTTTTTTTTCCCTGTAGATGCGGAATCATATTCACACCGTCTAGATTCCCGGGCACGGGGTGTCCCGAAACAACAGCAAACGTGGAAAAGAAGTCAAAACTGCTGTTCAGTCCGTCATACCGCTTACCTGCAGGGATCACTCCGGGATAGGAATAGATACAGGGAACCCGCACCCAGCCAACCTGCTGCGTTCCGCCATGTTTACCCCCGGCATAGGGCGTTGAAGAACCACCTTCATCCAGATTTGCGCCGTTGTCGCTGGCAAACACGATCAGTGTGTTCTCCCGTAATCCATATTCATCCAGCACCTTGAGCAGTTTCCCAACCTGATCATCCACCGACACAATAGCGCCGGCCAAAAACCGCCGCACGCCCTTGGCGGTCGTGCGGTTGATATAGGATTCCGGCGCCTCCATGCTTGGCGAATGAACCGCGTTCGGCGAGAAGTAGAGGAAGAACGGCTCATCCTTATGACGCTTGACGAAGTCAACCATCATATCGCCATCATAATCCGTCAGCCACTGGTCTTTGCCGTCCGGAGTTTTTACAAAAAAACGGGAACTTTGCTTATATTTTTTAAGCAGGGCCTTCGTATTCTTCACACCATGCTTAACCATCCGCTCTTCCAACGCCTTCAGCTCATCCGGCGAATATTTCTTCATCGGCGCATTTTTTCGGGTTTCATCGAATCCTACGGACAGGGGGCCCTGAGTGCTGTCACCCAGATCCCATTTGCCGATTTGCCCGGTCGCGTATCCTGCATCCGACATAAATTGCGCCATGGTCGGCCGGTCGGAGGGCAGCGGCTGGCCGCGTGCCATGCCGAACTTGCCGGAACGCTGGGCATACTCCCCCATCATCAGGGCATGACGGCTGGGACTGCAGGGCGCACTGGCCACATGGAACGAGGTGCAAACCACCCCCGTCTCCGCCAGCTTATCAATGTTCGGTGTTGGAATGTCTTTGCAGCCGTAAGGCCCGATATCGCCATATCCCAAATCATCAATAAAGAGCAGAACAACATTCGGCTTATTCCCGAACGCACCTTGCCCGGCCGCCATGGCGGCAGGCACAAAAGAAGCCGCGATGCCCGCCCCGCAGAGCAGAGCAACCCTCTTTAACGATTTCGCGCATTTCAGCCTGTTTTTCATCTTATAAACTTCCAGTTTTAGTGGTTTAAATTTTTCTTTTTCTTACCACCAGCCTTGGATTCCGATGCCCCTTTCGGATAGATTGAGATCTCCCATTGCTTGAGCGTTTTAAAATATTTTCCGGCGACCTCCGGATAGGCACCGGCCAAATCGTTCGACTCCGAGAGGTCTTCGTTCAAGTTGTAGAGGCGGACGGTATCCCCCTGAAGATGCGCCTTCCACTGCCGGTCGCGCAATGCGAGCCATCTGGAATTATCGCTCCACAAGAGCGTTTTCTCCCGAACTTGCGGGGTACCAAGCCATGCCGCGCTAAGATCTTCGCCATCAATGTCATCCGGAGCAGCCACACCTACCAGCTCGGCAAGCGTGGGCATCAAATCAACGCCGCAAAACAGCGTATCACGGTCAATACCGGGTTTAATTTTCGCAGGCCAACGTATGAAAAACGGAACATGAATGCCCCCGTCATGCAAAGCGAATTTTCGATCCCGATAGGGTCCGGCGGAGCCGACACAGTTCATCAGGGCCGGATCTTTCTTAAACCGAGGGACAATCTGGTCCCAATCCCCAATTTTCAAAACCGGCGCCGGACCGTTGTCGCTTGTGAAAATCACGATCGTATTTTCCTCAAGCCCAAGTTCAGCGAGGCTGTCGAGCAGACGGCCAATCTCTTTATCGACGGCGGTCACATCCGCACAATAAGCGCGCATGGCCTTCTGCACATTTCCATGCTTGGCAATAAACTCTAGAAATTCGCGCTGCAGCGGATATTCGAAATCATCAATCGACACCTCAAGATCCTTATAAACCGCCTTTTGTTCGGGGGTGGGCTTCAAAACGGCGTGGGTGTTATGCACCCAGAGGTTGATAAAAAAGGGCTGATTCTTTTTTCGCGTCATAAAATCGATAGAGAGATCCACATAGCGGGCCGCCGTTCTTTCGCGATGATGCTTTTGCTTCATCTCTTTGTCCGTCCATACCGCCCCGGTGCTCTGCGTGCCAAAATTCTCGTCGATACCATAGTCGGCGGGCGGCGGCGCACCCTTTTTGTGACCCATGTGCCACTTTCCGAAGTGGGCGGTGGCATAGCCCGCCTCTTTCAACATGCTCGTCAGCGTGGGCCGATCTGCGGGAAGCACCCATTTGTTTGCATTAAACTCCCGGGCCGGATAGACCCCGTTCATAAAGGCCGCCCGACTGGGCGAGCACCAGGCCGCAGCGGTATACGCCTGTTCCAGCTGGAGCCCTTCGTTCGCCAACCGATCGATGTTGGGTGACTCAACATAGGGATGCCCCATCACCCCCAGATCGCCATAACCCAAATCATCCGTCAGAATAAAAATAACATTCGGTTTGTTCAGGGATGCCCCTTGTCCAGCCGCCACAGCGGCAGGCACGGAAGAAGCCGCGATGCCCGCCCCGCAAAGCAGAGCAACGCCCTTTAATAATGTCGCGCATTTCAGTCTGTTTGTTCTCATATCAACGCCCTGCTTAGTGTTTTAAATTTTTCTTTTTCTTACCACCCGCTTTGGATTTCGATGCCCCATTCGGATAAATCGAGGCCTCCCATTGCTTAAGCGTTTTAAAATATTTCGCGGCAACCTCCGGGTAGGCACCGGCCAGATCGTTCGACTCCGAGAGATCTTCGTCCAGGTTGTAGAGACGAATCGTACCCCTCTGAAGATGCGCCTTCCACTGCCGGTCGCGCAATGCGAGCCATGCGGAAGTATCGCTCCACAAGAGCATTTCCTTCCGGGCTTGCGGCGCGCCGAGCCATGCCTCACCAAGATTTTCACCATCCATTCCCGCCGGAGCAGCCGCACCGACCAGTCCGGCAAGCGTGGGCATCAAATCAACGCCGCAAAATACCGTGTCGCGATCAATGCCGGGTTTGATTTTCGCGGGCCAGCGAATGAAAAACGGGACGTGAATCCCCCCGTCATGCAATGCGATTTTTCGATCCCGATAGGGTCCGGCGGAGCCGACACTGTTCATCAAGTTCGGACTTTTCTTAAACCGCGGAACAATCTGGTCCCAGTGCCCAACATTCAATAACGGAGCCGGGCCATTATCGCTCGTAAAAACCACGATCGTATTGTCCTCAAGCCCAAGCTCAGCAAGGCTGTCGAGCAGACGGCCAATCTCGTTATCGAGCGCGGTCACATCGGCACAAAAAGCGCGCATGGCTTTCTGCACATTTCCATGCTTGCCAACAAACTCCAGAAACTCACGCTGCAGCGGATATTCAAAATCATCGATCGACACCTCCAGGTCCTTATAGACCGCCAATTGTTCGGGGGTTGGATTCACAACGGCGTGGGTGTTATGCACCCAGAGGTTGATGAAAAAAGGCTGGTCCTTTTTCCGCGTCATAAAATCGATGGAGAGATCCACATAACGCACCGCCGTTTTTTCGCGGTGATGCTTTTGCTTCATCTCCTTGTCCGTCCATCCCGGCCCGCTACTGTACTTCGTAAAACTCTCGTCAATTCCGTACTCTACAGGCGGTGGCGCACCCTCACCGTGACCCATGTGCCATTTCCCGAAGTGGGCGGTAGCATAGCCCGCCTCTTTCAGCATGCTCGTCAGCGTGGGCCGATCCGCGGAAAGCACCCTGGTCTTATTAAATTCCCGTGCCGGATAGACCCCGTTCATAAACGCCGCCCGACTGGGCGAGCACCAAGCCGCAGCAGTATACGCCTGTTCCAGTTGGAGACCTTCGTTTGCCAACCGGTCGATGTTGGGTGACTCAACATAGGGATGCCCCATCACCCCCAGATCGCCATAACCTAAATCATCCGTCAGAATGAAAATAATATTCGGCTTTCCCGCAAATGCACCGCAAACAAATGCGCATGCAGACAGTACTACAAGATTCTGCAACCCATGTTTTTTCATCTTATTACTCCGTTCTATCCATCAAAATTATAACCACTTCGTACAAAAGGAAACTTTTCACCAAACCGGCACCTTGTATATAAACGTTTACCTCCGCTTATCTGCCCCACGCTCGTTCGATTAAAATGCGAGGATTTCAAGGAACTCTGTTTACTTGCTTCGACTGATTTCAAAACGCTCCAGCGTTCCCTGGAAACTCTCGGGCGTAGAGTGTGTGTTGGGCCAAACCGAATCAATACGCCCGAAGCGAACCTTCTGCAGGCCCGAACCCCAATGGGAAATCGTATTAATCCGTTGATCTTCCGCCTCTTTGCGCCCGTCAACCTCCAGCGTGAAAACCCTTGTGGCATTGCTGTAGGTAATGCGGGCGTTAACCGTTCGGTTTAAAACCGGTTTGGATGATTCAAGAATATACTTTCCATAAGCCTGAGCCATCACCAACTGCAGCCGCCCGCCTTCAATGCAAATGACATATCCTAAGTGCGAGCTTTTCTGTGAAGCAATCACGCCATCGGCGGTTGCCTTAAACTTCAGATCGATTTCATAGGTTCCCCAGCGCATATCCAGCTCTTTGTTTTTCTGGAAATCGAACGTCGTCTCGGCCTTGAACTGTCGGGGCTTCGGCAAGCTGTAAAGTTTGCCGATTTTCCCGCCGCCCCAGCGCCCCGGATGCGGATCGGGAACATCGGCGCGATAAGCAAACTCAGATTTCAGCTCGTCCAGGCGACGAAACATTGATTTCTGAATGGGCGCCATTTCAGGATGGTCGATCAAGTTGTTCATTTCATAGGGATCGCGCTTCAGATCATAGAGTTCGTTTTTATCCTCCGGGCGACCCGGGTAGACAGACAGCAAATAGTCTTTACTGCGAACGGCGGTAATCCGCGGAAGGTGCGGTTGAAGATCCTGATGGTAGGTGTAAAGAAAATCATCGCGCCAACCGTTGGCATCGCCTTTAAACAGGGGCAGGATCGATTCGCCCTGCATGGCCGCCGGTTTGCTGATACCAGCCAGCTCCAACAGCGTGGGCGCCAGGTCGATGTTCAGAACCATTTCATCAATCGTACTGCCGGGCTTCACCAGCGTTGGATAGCGTACCAGGAACGGGATGCGAATGGATTCGTTGTAAGCCACCCGTTTATCGGCCCGAGTATGCTCGCCGATAATAAAGCCGTTGTCGCCCGCATAAATCACAACGGTATTATCGAGTTCTCCCCGCTTTTCAAGCAGGTCAAGAATGCCGCCAATCCCCTCATCCACCGCAGAGAGAGAGCGCAGATAATTTTTATGCATCGGCGCACTGTGTCCTTCTGGATTCCAAGGTTTGGAAAAATCATAGTCATCAAACTTCCACATCTTTCCGTTCAGCATCGTGGCGCCGCGCCAGTGGACCGTCTGCCAAACGGGCTTATTCGACATGTCTTCTCCATAGCTGGCCGGCTTCGGAATTTTGGCTTTCGCATAGAGGTTTTTGTGTCGTACGGAAGGCAGGAACGGTGCATGAACCGCCTTGTGGGAAAGGTAAAGCATGTACGGTTTATCGCCGCGATCACTCTCGATAAACTCACGTGCATAGCGGTTGAGCACATCGGAAACATATCCCGGCTCGTAGACTTTTTTACCGTTCACCACAATGTCATTGCCGTTATATTTCCCCTGCCCCGAAAACGTTGCCCAGAAGTCCCAGCCGGGTCGCGCGTCGTTGCTATGGTCCATATGCCATTTGCCAATATAGCCGGTTTCGTAGCCGGCTTTCTGGAGATAAGCGGCAAACGACGGGGTTTTGCGCCAGTCGCACTCACGCAAATCTTCGTTGTTGTAAACCCCATGCTCGTGCGGATACATCCCCGTCAGAAAGCTCGCCCTCGACGGCGAGCACATCGCGAGCGTGACGAACGCATTTGCACAATGGGCGCCCTCGCGGGCAAGCCGGTCCATATTAGGCGTTTTCAGAAACGGATAGGCTCCGGTAAATCCCATCGCATCCCACCGATGATCATCGGTGAGAACAAACAAGATGTTGGGCTTTTTCTGTTCCGCCCATCCGGCCATTCCGCTCAACAACAGGCAGGCCAAAGCCCAACTGGCAACGAAACCATGTTTACATTTCATCATCATTCTTCTTTCCTTAGCGATGCATCCTTTTTGAATGTCGAACCGCAGCCGCCTTCCCTATTTTCGCATTGGCCCCACACGCGCCTCAAAGCACCCGGTTTCATCATCAGACGAAACGGTATGCCCAAGCAGGCGCGTGTCTTTCGCCTCTTCGGTCAAATTGACATGAGGCAGCAGCTCGCGCACGCCCCTGCCCTTCAGCTGTTTCTTCTCCCGATAGTCCGGGCGGTCATAATGCCCGACGTCAAGTTGCACGTTGGATCCTTCAACAAAGATGGGGCCCGTACGGTTGTTAAACTGCTGAATCGTCACCTTTGCATCCCCCTTCAAATACGCGAAGTTCTTCGCGGTGGACCATGAAGCGGAGTTAAAGAATGAGACCTCCCCTTTGCAGGAATCCTCGACAACAATCCCGCCGTGCTGCACATACGTTTTTGGGGTTTGCTCCGAGTTGATAAATTCCACCCCCTTCTTTCCGACCGCCTGAATACGAAAGCCGTAAGCACCGAGGTCCGTACCATGCTGAACGACGCGCATATTGGGGCCTGAAACATGCCCGTCGTAATCATCTGCAGCGGTCGTTAAGCCGGCATGAGAGCAATAGACAAAGGTTCCCATCACCTGCTCATCGGCAAGGTTTCCGAACTTATAGGCTTCCAGATTATCCATCTGCGTGGTCATCAACGATACATTGCGCCAGTCATTGGCGGGCACATCCAGATCATTCAACCGGGTCGGTGTCCAAATGGCATAATTGCAAACAAACTGCGAATCCTGGATCCAGCCTTTGTTTTTGGACTTGCTCACAAACAACCCGCGACGAATCGGAGATCCGGCCAGGTATTTGATGTGGTGTCCTTCGCTTGGGTTGGTCCAGAAATCAACACCCTGGTAGGGATTGCTCAACGTGACAAACATGAGCCAGCAGCCGGGACCCAGGTTGCGAATGGTCCAGGGATAGGGGGTGGAGCGATACCAATCCTGCTGTGGATAATAAATTGTAATTCCCCGCATCCCGGATTCAGATTCCATTTGGATGAAAGGCGTCCCCTCCTCATAGCCGCGCCCGGCGAGCGGCAACAGCAGCGATCCTGGACTGGTGGTATGATGCGGCCCTTCATAAATACCGCGCAATTCCACCCCGGATGGAATCGTCAGGCCGCCTTCAAAATAAAAATCTCCAGCCGGCACATACACGGTTCCACCGCCATCTTTGCCCGCCTTGTCGAGCGCCTTCTGAAACGCTTCGGTATTATCATCCAGATCCGGCGACGCACCGAAATCAAGAACGGAATAGAGCGCGCGGCGCTCCGGCTGGGGTTCCGGCGGAAAATTCATCGGTTCTATGTTGGGCTTCGCAAATTCCTGCTGCTCATGGTCAATCTCAACCACACCCTTTTTCGCGTAATTCTGAATGCGCGGAGCGCCTTTGAAACGATTGGACAGGAGACTTCCCGAATAGACCTTTTTGTCCATACGAATATGAGTTTTCGGCTGCTTGAAATCACTGTTCACAACAGTCAACGCGCCGGCGGGCGCATAAACCGCCGCTGTCCCGGACCACGTCTCAAATGTACAGTTCACAAACGACGCATACCCGCCGTCAATCAGCACCGCGGAATCGCTTTTGCTGGAAAATCTACAGCTGTTAAACTGCAACGCACTGTCGCCGCATTGTGATTTCAACACCGCATGCTTCCGGCCTTCAAACGAACAGCCCGTGAAAGCGATTCCCATACTGATGACATTCTCCGCATTGAGCGCCACTTCGCAATCGCGGATATTCGCCCGAAACAGCACGCCATTCGGGCCGTAGATCCCGTTCGGGTTTTTGTGACAGTAAATACCGTTTTTGCACCCCTCAACATTGATGTCATACATATAGGTCCAGTCATGCCGGCCGATTGTCAAACCGGACGCGTTCTTCAACATATAATCCCGCAACGCCGATTTCTGCCTGTTGTTGAGCATCGTCTTCGCGCCTTTAAACTCTTCCCACCAGCGCGGGCTGACATGAATGTACGCCGTCCGGCCAATATCGGTCACAAAGTTACACGCAACCCCCACCTTGAGCGGCGACAGATAGAGATTTATAAAATAATACTGTCCATTATTCCAGCTGGAGGTGGTAATGGCGCGGTAGGGATTCACAAACGTGCAGTTTTTCACCATAGGTGCCAATTCCATCCCGACCTGGTTGACCACCTTTCGATCATAATCCTTTTCATCGTTCCCAACCGTCCAGGGATACGGCACCGGTTTAAGCGGATCCTGATTTGGATAATAAAACGTCAGTTCCCGCAGGCCGCTGTTCCGTTTCATGATAAACGCCGGCAGTGCCTTCTCATTCCCGTGGTCAGCCGTAATGTTTAAAATCGTCCCCTTCTCGCAATTCTTCTCCGTCGGCTCAACCCAGTCCCCGCGAAGCGTCACGCTCTGGCGCAGAAGAATGCTCTGATCAATGGTGTAGTGCCCGGCGCTAAGAAAAATGACGCCTCCGCCCTTTTTTGCCAGCTGATCAATCACCTTCTGAATGCGCGCGGAATCTCCGTCTGTTTTTGACGGCGTCGGCTCCATGGAGACATTCGCAATCACATAATCTTCCGTCGGAAACATCGTTTCAACAAACGCTGCTTTTGACGCCCACAGGCTTTGCGCACTCATAGCGAGGACGATCAAAACCGCCCGGATCATATTTTTTTTCGAGTTCATCATATTCGTTCCTTTTTAATTCATAAGACTCGGCATAGCTGAAGACGCGCAGTGCGGATTCAGCCTGCTTCAAGGATATCGGTTGTTCGAAAACCACGTCAATTTCGCGCGGTTCGTTCGGCCATAGATCAATAAAATTATCGCTTAGGGTAAATCGCCCGCAATCGTCGAAGTCGAGCATGACCTTGGGCGAAACATGCCCGGCGGAGATTACAACACGCGCCGTGCAATCCGAAGTCTGGCTGATTTCCGAGCAAATCCCCGCCTGCTTAAACTCCATCTGCTTCGGAGCGCAGAAATAGAGCGAGTGTTCGGACTGCGGCTGCCCCACGGCGGATAAGCGGGTGCGCAACACAAAGCGGCTGCGGTCGCTGCTATCGAAAATGTCCGTAAAATCCCGCTTTAGCTGGCAACACGAAACACCCGGCTCAAGCTCCACCGCCGTCTGCCCCTCCAACTGGACCGATCCATCGTCGACCCGGAACAGGATCCAATCAAGAATTCCTTCCCCCGCGGGGAGTCCGGCATCATAAACCGTCCAGAGTTCTGCCCCGTGAACCGTTGAAACAATCGTGTTCGAGGTCACAAGCATCTGCTCTTCGCCCAGCCACTTGGCCGAAACCGAACACGGTGCGAAAAAGCGTCTGGCCTCATATTGAAGCGCGCGCCAGCGCCCATCAAACTCCATGCCCGACCAGGAGATGGCGGGCCAGAAATCATTCATCTGCCAATACAAAGCGCCCATGGTTTGCGGCATACTGCGCCGTGTATGCTCCACAACCATCCGCACATAGAACGCCTGCACCAGCTGGGACAGATAGGCCGTCGCTGCGTAATCCTTCGGCATTCGGTGAAGCTGCATCATATAGTTATAGTTGACCCGCGTCGCCTCCCCGCGCTTTTGACGATGCATCATTTCGGGACCTGTAATGTTTAGGTCGCTGACAAAACCGTTGAGCATGGATGGGTGAGGATAGGCCTGCATGCCGAATTCCGACAGGAATCGCGTCTCCAGTTTCGAGACATTCTCGATCGGGGTCCCATACATCACATTATCCCAATAGTGCGCATCGCCGCTCTCCGGGTTGTTCGGATCGCCGAGATCAAACCCTTCCGGATTGAAGGCGGATCCCGGAATATACGCCATGCCGGGGCTGAATTCCTCTACCGCATCGGGCAGCAAGTGGTTAAAAAGCGTATCATAGTTTTTCACGCGCTCATCATCTTTGCCGACCATGCAGTACGCCATATATTCCATCTCATTGTTCCCGCACCAAAGCCCGATATGAGCATGATGCCGGAGCCGCGTCACCTGATAGGCGGCTTCACGCTGAATGGAGTGATACAGCTCATCCGTCGGATAATAGGCATTGGCAAACATGAAATCCTGCCAGACGATGATGCCGTTTTCCGCACACGCGTCATAAAACGCATCATCCTCGTAAAGCCCGCCGCCCCAGTTGCGCACCATATTCATATTCGACGCACGGGCGCTTCCAATCAACTCCCGGTACTGCTCCGTCGTCACCTCGCTGTAAAAAGGATTCGCCGGAATCCAATTGGATCCCTTGGCAAAAACAGGAACCCCGTTCACCACAAACTGAAAGCTGGCACCCCACTGATCCGGCTTCTGCTCCAGTTTGACATCACACAAAGCAATACGCCGCTCCCAGACATCAACCGGAGCCTCTCCATCCAGCAACGAAACCCGCAGCTGATAAAGCGGCTGCTCGCCAAGGCCATTGCACCACCACAACTGCGGATCTTTTACGTCGAGCTCAAACGCCGCCCCGGCCGCCTCGATCTGTGCGGCACATTCATTCTCAAAAAACAGCTCCACGCGATACTGGGCGGAAGCATCCTCTTCCGCCAGCTCCGGCGAGAGCTTGAGCGTAACGCACGCCGGATCGACATCCTGCTCAATCAGAACTGAATCAATGCGGTTGCGGGACCGAAGTTCCAGTCGGATCGGACGGTAGATACCGGTATTAAATAACGCCGGCCCCCAGTCCCAGCCAAACGAACATTGCGCCGTGCGCACATACTCGCGGCCCGCACCGAATTCAGAACCCATCACATCCAGCGGCTGAGGGCCGCGCTCACGCGCCACCTCCAGAATGCTTCGAAAAACGATGCGCAGCTCATTTTCCCCTGCACGAACCGCATTCCGGATATCCACACGATGCCCCAAAAACATATTGTCGGATTCCAAGACACCCTGACTGTTTACATAGACTGCCGCCACGGTATCCAGGCCTTCGCAGACCAGTTCAACAACCGCCTCTTCCAGATCCGCAGCGCTCAGCGAAAAGGTGCGGGTATAGACCCAATCCTTTTCAGCGACCCATCGCACTTCGTTTTCGTTGGTTCCCACAAACGGGTCGGGGATCTGCCCGTTCCGCAGCAAATCCGTCTGCACGCAGCCGGGCACGCGGGCCGGCCAGGTTGCCGATTCGCCGGATTCGCAAAGCAGCCAATCCCCATTTAAGTCAATCGTCTTGATCATTTTTAAGCTTTTCTCTTCTCTAAAATCGCACGCGTTTCATAGGCGCGTTTTTCCGTGATTGGATACGCCCAGATCAGATAGGCCGCGATGCCGAATCCCAGCGTGGGAATCGCCACAAAAAGCAGGCGCATCATCAAAAAAGTATTCGGGAGCTGCGCCGCGGCCAGATCAATATCAAAGCCTGAAAAATCGAGGCTTAGCCCCCCGATCAACAGAGCCAGCGAAACCCCCAGCTTCATCAGCCAGCCATACACAGCACCAAACATGCCCTCCCGCCGCACACCGTGCGTGCATTCATCATCATCGCAGACATCCGGCAGCATTGAGGGAATCAACAGCCAGAGCGCGGCACCAAACCCCGGAGCCATAATCGCGGTCGGCAGCAACGCCAGATAGGGCATCGACGGCGTATAGCAGAACCAGCGCAATGCCGTCCCCAAAACAGCCAGCAGCAGCAGCCCCAGCAACGTGCGGCGCTTGCCGATCCGTGTGGCAATCATCGTGATGACCGGGATGCTGATGGCACTGATGGCCAGGTTGAGCGTTCCGTTGGTGCCGTGCAGGACGGCGCCGGCGCCCTTGTCGCCAGCGTAGATATAATAAACGATCAGATAGAACCCCAGCACATCCACCATCAGGAAACTGGTAAAGGCGGCGACCAACGTTCCGCACAACTTGAGAAATGGCTTGTGCTTCAGACAGGCCCCGGCACTCTTGAGCAAAGGGATCCGCTCCTGCTTCGGCGCCGGATAGCGATCCTTGCAGGCGAGCGCGGGAATCACGCCGAAAATCAGCAACAGAGCCCCTAAACCCGCCCCGACATAACGCGCCGCCTCAACGGTATCGGAGAAAATATCCAACTCGAGCAGTTTGAATAACCAGGGAGCCAGAAATCCGGCCAGCGTCGCAACCAGACTGCGGTACGACATCAGCCGCGTGCGCTCGTGGTAATCGTGCGTCATCTCGAGTCCCATTGCCATCCAGGGAACCAGAAAAATGGTCACGCCCGTAAAAAAGAGCAAGGAGGTCGCAAGGAAATAGGCGAAATATTGCATTTCACTCCAGCCGCGCCCCATCATCCACATCAGTGCAAAAGCCAGCCCCTGTATAAAAGCGCCACAGAGAATGTACGGACGACGACGCCCCCAGCGCGAATGCGTATTGTCCGAAATCCCGCCCATCAGCGGATCACTGAAAGCATCCCACAGGCGCGGAATAAACAAGGCAATGCCCACCAGCGTCGGGCTGACCCCCAACCCCATGTTCAAAACCGGGTTGGCCAGATTATGCACCGAACAACCGATAATCGAATCGGCGACCGCGCCGGAACTGTAGGCAAGCTTCTGACCAACCGGTATTTTATCTTCCTTCGCCGTCAAGTGGTGGTTTTCTTTACTCATGCGTTCGACCCTTTTATCAATCAATGAGGGGAAAAGAGTCTCAAAAACGGCCACACACCGCAACCCACGGATGACGCACCTGTTGCGCCAGCCTCCATGGTTTGGAAGTTCTTGGACGGGATAACAGGATCAAATAGGATGATTTTCCAACGGTTGGAAGAATCTATTCCAATGATTGGAGCCGACAAAACCGAGCCCCTAACCGCCCAGTAGACGACCCAGGCCTCACTTCACGCATCCTCCGGACTCAACGGGTTTAACGCTTTAACGAGCGTCAGCCTCTGAACCGCAAACCCGGAATTTAAAACAAATGGTGAATTAGGCAAGCCGCCCCCCACTCCAAAAGGCCCGCACCTCGCACGACAGGGGCGCAACAGGTGCGCTCTTGTCGGATTGCGGTGTGGTGCCGTTTTTTGAGACGGTTGGTTGCTTTAAAGTCCGTTGCCTGAATAAAGGAAGCCACCTGACGGCAAAAAAAGGATACATATTATGAAACGATTGAGCTTGGCAGCACTTCTAGGCATCGCATTTAATTTAGGTTTGTTTTGCTGTAATAGTGCGGCAGCAGCTGATCAAGCGGGCTCGGAGTTGTCCTCCGAAAAGGCGAAGAAGGTTTTGATCTTTTATGACAGTGCCTATCCGACCTGGGGCTATTTGCCCTGGTTTTTATATGACCCGCTGATCCGTTCTGAAGTGAATGTTGAGGTGGATAAAGTTTATGCAGGTCAGGGAGAAACTGACCCGTTGAAATATATTAAAGCCGGTGCTGATTTGCAATCAGATGATGCAGGTACCGCGACCACTCCGATGCTAACCGAGCAAATCATCTCATCGTATGATTTGGTTATTGTTCCGTATCCTCACACCATTAAGAACGAATATATCAATGACCTTTTAAATTATGTAGACAACAACGGTGCGTTATTGCTCGTTCAGCCCACATTTGAGTCCCCGACCCAGGCCGCCCGGTTCTTGAGCAAACAGGGGATTGCATTGAAAGGGATCGCGGATCAAACGCCGGCGTCTTCCTTGCTGACCGATCATCCGTCTGCGAGAATATTAGGTCTTCCCGAAGGGACCAGTGTTTATCCGCATCGGACGTGGCTGCCGCACGTGAGATTTGACCCGGGCCAGAGTACGGTCCTGACCCAGGTGGGTTTGGGAGGGGCCCCCGACCTGTTTGTGAGTGCAAACGGGAGGCTGGGCCTGGCTGCCACTGACATTTTCAGTGATTTGGATGCTCATGTCCGAAATGCGAAGGAGTACGCTCAGTACAAAGCGAACATTGGGCATCTCATGGTCAATACATTCAGATCTCTTTTAGGCATTGAATTTTTTGATCAGCCGGTACAAGCGCCGATGCGGAGGTGGAGCGAAATGTTCTACGCGTATGCTTCCAGCAGGGACTATGTATTGCTGGCCCAGCAAGAAGAGCCGTTTTCGGAAAGGTTATCCGCCGAAAAGTTGATGCGGATGCTTGATAAAGCCGACCATGGAATCGGGCAGGCCGCGAGCCTGTTTGTTCAAGGGAAATTTGATGAAGGAAAAGCTGCATATAATTCAAGTGTGAAGCTTTTATCCGAGTGCATGGATCAAATGACCAGCGTAAAGCGCTATATGATCCGGGGCTGGCACTCGAGCGTCCTGACTCCCGATTATTATGGCGGGGGCTTGTTGGGTTTCGCGGAACCCGAGTACCAGGACCACCTGATGCAGTGGATGGAAAAACAATTAGGCTGGTGCGAACGTACGGGCGCAAGACGGCTCATGAACGTATACCCCTGTGACTTGCAGTTGCTGGTCAAATATTACCCCGATGAATTCAAGCGGTTTAGCAAAGGGATAAAAGATGGTTATTTGGAATCCGTGCACGGCATTTATTCCGCCGCCTTTCTTCCGATCCTATCAGAAGAAAGTAATGTGCGGCAGTTTGCTTATGGGTTGCCCGTATTTGAAGATACCCTTGGCGAAAAAGTGCAAACGTATGCGACCCCGCGAGATCATTTCGATTACCACCCCCAGCTACCCCAACTATTAAATAACTTCGGATATAAACAGGCCATTTTGCATTCCGGATGGTTAGGGGAGATCAAGCGTATCCGAGCGGATAAGATCATGTGGCGTGGCTTAGATGGCTCGGCCATTGAAGCGTGTCCTCAATATGAAGGGATTCGAAAACCGTTATTTTTGGCTCACCCTGAGAACATTGCAAAAGCTGATAAAATGGGCTACAAGACGATTCTCCTGGGAGATACGCTGGATGCGACCTGCCCGCTCTACCCGGTCAAGATCCCCAGTGAAAAGGAACTCACTCTGATCAACCCGATTGCTCCCATTGCAGGGACCTGGGTCACGGCGAAAGAGTTTTTTGAACTAACTCCCAAAGCCGAGCAATCGGTTTTCCTGGGCGTGGATGATTTGTGGGCGTGTCGAATCGATATCTGGTCCAGCTGGGGCTGTCTGAATCAGCACGCGGAATGGAATCGAACGACTGAGAATAAAATCCTGGCAGCAGAGAAATTAAGCGCAATGGCGGCGGTGTTAGGCAAAATGCCGAGCACGGATTTAATGAAAACAAAGGAACAGCTGGATGAATCCTGGCAGACCCTGCTGCGGACCCAGGATCACATGTTTTATGGTCCTGTGAATTACGCAAATCAGGTGCCGCCTGTGTCCGTCAAACCAGGGGAAGAGAAAGCCGGCGGGCACGCTTGGGGATATGATCGCGAAATATTGCCGAGGTCATCTGCAACGCCTGGCGGTATGGAAAATTATACCGAGGACTTAGGACCGAATTACGCCGGACCAATGATCCCGGTCAATCGGTACAACCGGGTAAAAGAGTTCATCAAAGAGACCCAGGGGACCGCCGATACCATTGCAGGCAAAGCATTCCGCGAGCTGTCCGGAGAAGTGACCGCCCCGCCGCGGGATAAGAGTGTGATCCCCCTTCTGGTGTTCAATCAACTTGGCTGGGACAAAGGCAATTATGTCGAGTTTGAAAAAAGCTTCAGTCAGGGGGAGGTCTTCCACTTTAACTTAAATGATGGAAGCAAGGATGTCTCGTATCAGGTCGTCTCGGAGGACCGGTACGCGGATGGTTCTGTTAAACGGGTTAAGGCGCTGTTTTGGGCGGATATTCCATCCCTCGGCTATAAAACCTATTACCTGAACCCCTCGACAGAAAAACCGGCCCCCGTGGTGGCGAAGTCATTGCAAACGGGCCCGGCTCGTTTGGAGAACGATTACTACCTGGTTGAAATTAATTCTGAGAATGGCGGTATAAGCCGTATTTTCGATAAAACACTCGGGATTGAAATGCTTGATTCAAACCGGGTCGGCAACGAGCTGTTTTCTCCCTCTCAGCCCTCGGCTCGTTCTTCTGACGAAGCGGCAACGGTTGAACTCATTGAACAGGGCCCGTTGAGGTCCACGATCCGTATCCGGTCAAAGGTTGGGGCCGCACCGTATGAATGTTTGGTTCGCCTCTATGACAACATGAAACGGATTGATTTTGATTTGACCGTCGATTATGGCAAAGAGGGAATGAACTTTGGCAGGAACGGGATGAAATTTGGCGAGATCGAAGACCGCTATACAGGATTATTTGTTCAGTTCCCGTTAAATTTCAGGGGCAAACTATACATCAACCAGCCCTTTGGGCTGTACGAGACACAAAAAGAACGGCAGGTCACGACGGATTTTGCCGATTTATACCAAGGGCAATATGGTCTGTCGCTTATCCACAGGAATTCGCCGTCCTATAGATATCGGAACGGCATTCTATCGATCTGCTTAACCCGTGCGCGACCCTATGTCGTTGGAAAACAGAACTATCAGTATTCCATCTATACCCACAAAGAGGATCCCTTCCGGGCAGATGCATATACGGTTGCAAAAAGTGTAAATACGCCGTTTATCGTCTACTGGCCTGATACGCTGCCGGCAGAGCAACAGCAGGCATTCTCGTTCCTCTCCATTAACCAGCCAAATATCGTATTGTCCGCGCTCTATTATGAGGGGGATACCATATATATCCGGTTTTATGAGAGAAGTGGTAAGAAAACGAAAGTCGGCATCAATCTGCCTTACCTCAAATCCGCCGAATATAACCAGGTCAAATTGAATCACGAAAAGGTCCGTGAAATAAAAAGTAGAAACGGAAAAACGAAGCTTGAGTTTGAGCCTTGGGAGATCGTGACCATTGCCATCAGCGGTGCGTTGTAAGGTTCATAGACCAGATAGGACTCAAGAACATCAGATAAGATAGAGATACACATATCGGGCCGCGCACGTTGTCTGCCGTTCGGCGCAACAGGTGCGCCCCTCTCAAGTTGCGGTATGGTGCCGTTTTTTGAGACGCTGGTTGCTCTAATGAAGGCAACGGATCCGTTGCCTGAATAAAGGAAACCACCATTTGACGGCAAAAAAGGTAACGATGATGAAAAATTTTAGTGGGGAAGCTGCTGTAACGGATAAAGCGGGCGCGGAATTGTCCTCCGCAAAAGCGAAGAAGGTCTTAATCTTTTATGACTGCGCCTATCCGGACTGGGGCTATTTGCCCTGGTTTTTATATGACCCGCTGATCCGGTCTGAAGCGAATATTGAGGTGAAAAAAGTTTATGGAGACAGGGCAGGATCTGACCCGTCGAAATATATTCAAGCCGGTGAAGATATGGAAACGGGTGATGCAGGCAAAGCAATCACTCCGGAGTTAACCGAACAAAACATCTCATCGTATGATTTGGTTATTATTCCGTGCCCTCACATCATTAAGAACGATTATATCAATGATCTTTTAAGCTATGTAGACAACAACGGTGCGTTGTTCCTCGTTCAGCCCACATTTGAGTCCCCGTCCCAGGCCTCCCTGTTCATGAACAAACTGGGTGTCACATTGAAAGGGACCGAGGATAAAACGCCGGCGTCTTCTTTGCTGACCGATCATCCGTCTGCGAGGATATTGGGTCTTCCCGAAGGGACCAGTGTTTATCCGCATCGGATGTGGCTGCCGCACATGAGATTTGACCCGGGCCAGAGTACGGTCCTGACCCGGTTGGGTTTTGGAGGGGATCCCGACCTGTTTGTGACAGAAAATGGAAGGGTGGGTCTGGCTGCAACTGACCTTTTTAATGATTTGGAGGCTCATCTCAGGGGCGCAAAGGAGTACGCTCAATACAAAGCGAACATGGGCCATCTCTTTGTCAATACAGTCAGAGCTCTTTTAGGCTTCGGTTTTTTTGACCAACCGGTACAAACACCGATGCGGAAGTGGAGCGAAATGTTCTATGCGTATGCTTCCAGCAGGGACTATGTATTGCTGGCCCAGCAAGAAGAGCCATTTTCAGAAAGGTTGTCAGCAGAGCAGTTAATGCGGATGCTTGATAAAGCCGACCATGAAATCGGGCAGGCTGCCACCCTGTTGGTTCAAGGAAAATTTGATAAAGGAAAAGCGGTATATGATTCAAGTGTGAAACGTTTATCCGAGTGTATGGATCAAATGACCAGCGTAAAGCGGTATATGATCCGGGGCTGGCACTCGAGCGTCCTGACTCCCGATTATTATGGCGGAGGCTTGATGGGTTTCGCAGAACCCGAATACCAGGACCATCTGATACAGTGGATGGAAAAACAATTAAACTGGTGTGAACGTACGGGCGCAAAACGGCTCATGAACATAACCTCCTGTGACTTGGAGTTATTGGTCAAATACTACCCCGATGAAATCAAGCGGTTTAGCAAAGGGATAAAAGATGGTTATTTGGAAAACGTGCACGGCATTTATTCCCAAGCCTTTCTTCCGCTGCTGCCGGAAGAAAGTAATGTGAGGCAGTTTTCTTATGGTCTGCCCGTAATTGAAAATGCCCTTGACGAAAAAGTGCAAACGTATGCGACCTGCAGAGACCATTTCGATTACCACCCCCAGCTGCCCCAGCTGTTAAATAATTTTGGATATAAACATGCCATTTTACATTCCGGATTCTTAGGGGAGATCAAGGAGATCCGAGCGGATAAGATCATGTGGCGAGGCCTGGATGGCTCGGACATTGAAGCGAGCCCTCAATATGAAGGGATTGAAAAACCATTATTTCTGACTCACCCGGAGAATATCGCAAAAGCTGATAAAATGGGCTATAAGACGATTCTCCTGGGAGATACGCTGGATGCGACCTGCCACCTCTACCCTGAAAAGATACCCAGCGAGAAGGAACTCACTCTGATCAACCCGATTGCACCCATTGCCGGGACCTGGGTCACGGCGAAAGAGTTTTTTGAAAAAACTCCCGAAGCCGAACAAGCGTGCTTCCTTGGCGTGGATGATTTATGGGCGAATAAACTCGATATCTGGTCCAGCTGGGGCTGTATGAATGAAGCCGTTGAATGGAACCGAACGACTGAGAATAAAATCCTGGCAGCAGAGAAATTAAGCGCAATGGCGGCGGTGTTAGGCAAAATGCCGAGCACGGATTTAATGAAAACAAAGGAAAAGCTGGATGAATCCTGGCAAAGCCTGCTGAGGACCCAGGATCACATGTTTTTTGGTTCAGTAAATTACGCAAATCAGGTGCCGCCTGTGACCGTAAAACCGGGGGAAGAGAAAGCAGGCGCACACGCCTGGGGGTACGATCGCGAATTATTGCCTAAAGCAGCGGCCACGGTTGGCGGCATGGAAAATTACACCGAGGACTTAACACCAAATTACGCCGGCCCAATGATCCCTGTCAATCGGTACAACAGGGCACAAGAGTTCATCAAAGAGAGCCAGGATATTGCCGATGCCATTGCAGGCAAAGCATTCAGCGATCTTTCAGAAGGAGTGAACGCCGCGCCGCTGGATAAGAGTGTGATCCCCCTTCTGGTGTTCAATCAACTTGGCTGGAACAAACGCGAGTGCGTAGCGTTTGAAAAAAACTTTAGTCAGGGGGAGGTTTTCCACTTTAACTTAAATGATGGAAGCAAGGATGTCTCGTATCAGGTCGTCTCGGAGGACCGGTACGCGGATGGTTCTGTGAAACGGGTTAAGGCGCTGTTTCGGGCGGATATTCCATCCCTCGGCTATAAAATCTATTACCTGAAACCCACTAAAGAAAAACCGGTACCCGTGGTGGCGAAATCATTGCAAACAAGCCCTGCACGTTTGGAGAATGATTACTACCTGGTTGAAGTTAATGCTGAGAATGGCGGGATAAGCCGTATTTTTGATAAAACACTCGGGATTGAAATGCTTGATTCAAACCGGGTCGGCAACGAGCTGTTTTCTCCCGCTCTCCCCGCGGCTCGTTCTTCTGACGAATCGGCAGAGGTTGAACTCATTGAACAGGGCCCGTTGAGATCCACGATCCGTATCCGGTCAAAGATTGGGGCCTCACCGTATGAATGTTCGGTTCGCCTCTATGACAACATGAAACGGATTGATTTTGATTTGACCGTCGATTATGGCAAAGAGGGAATGAACTTTGGCGCGCGCAAGGAAGACGACACAGGATTATTTGCCCAGTTCCCGTTAAACTTCAGGGGCAAGCTATACATCAACCAGCCTTTTGGACTGTACGAGGCACAAAAAGAACGGCAGGTAACAACGGATTTTGCCGATGTATACCAAGGGCAATATGGTCTGTCGCTGATCCACAGGAGTTCGCCTTCCTATCATTATAAGGACGGCACTCTATCCATCTGCTTAAGTCGTGCGCGTCCCTTTGTCGTTGGAAAACAGACCTATCAGTATTCCATATATACCCACAAAGACGACCCCTTCCAGGGAGATGCATATACGGTTGCAAAAAGTGTGAACACGCCGCTGGAAGTCTACTGGCCTGATACGCTGCCGGCAGAGCAACAGCAGGCATTCTCGTTTCTCTCCATTAACCAGCCAAATATCGTATTGTCCGCGCTTTATTATGAGGGGGATGCCATATATATCCGGTTTTATGAGAGAAGCGGTAAAAAAACTAACGCCGGCATCAATCTGCCCTACCTCAAATCAGCCGAATATAACCAGGTCAAATTGAACCACGAAAAGATCCGTGAAATAGAAAATAAAAACGGGGAAATCGAGCTTAAGTTTGAGCCTTGGGAGATTGTTACCATCGCCATCAGCGGTGCGTTGTGCGGTTCATAAAAATTGAAAAGGAGTATCTTTTATGAAAATTAAAAACATAACAACGTTTCTGTTAAAAGTGCCACTGGGAGACCAGCGCTTCTATTCGTCACAATGCGCGTTTCCAGAACGCAATTCATTACTGGTTCGTATTGAGACCGACACAGGTATTTGCGGTTGGGGAGAAAGTGGCCAGTACGGCCCTGGCGAACCGGTGGCAACGTTTATCGAAACCGTATTAAAACCACGCCTCATCGGAAAAAACCCTCTTGATATCAATGTTTTGTGGGAGGACATGTTTACGGGCATCCGCGATTTTGGACGCAAAACAACAGGCATCGAGGCCATGAGCGGAATTGATATCGCACTGTGGGATATTGCTGGAAAATTTTACGACAAGCCTGTTTACGAGTTGCTTGGAGGCGCGTTCAGGAAAAAAGTGCTAGGCTATGCAACGGGATGCTACTACCGCGGCGAAGATGTCCTTGATTACAAAAAATCATTGCAAAACCTGAAAGATGAAGCGAGTGGGTATATTGATGCAGGTTTTACCGCTTTAAAAATTAAGGTTGGATTATTACATGTTAAGGAAGAGATGGAGCGTATTGCTGCCATTCGTGAAGCAGTCGGCAACGACATTATTCTGATGGTCGATGCAAATCATGCGTACAACTTCCATACGGCAAAACGAATCGGTAAATTCCTCGAGGAAATGAATGTTCATTTCTTTGAAGAGCCGGTTGTGCCCGAAAACATTCATGGCTACAAAACACTTCGCGAAACATTGAACCTTGCCATTGCTGCAGGTGAAAATGAGTTCACTCGTTTTGGTTATCTTGAACTGTTAAAAAATGAGTGCCTTGACATCATCCAGCCCAATATTGGATGCGCCGGTGGCTTTACCGAGGCAAAACGTATTGAAGCATTAGCTTCGGCCTATCATGTGCAGGTGATTCCACATTGCTGGGGCAGCGGCATTGCCCTTGCGGCGGCGCTGCAATATTGCGCCACGATTGCACCGTCGCCACATACGGCCTTTGAGTGTGCTCCAGAGAATTCACCGATGATTGAATACGACAAAAACGTAAATCCTCTTCGCGATAGCTTATTAACAGAAACGTTTAATGTTAATGATGGCTTTGTTCAAATCCCTGACGGGCCAGGACTTGGAGTTGAAATAAACATGTCAGTGCTAAAAAAACACCTGACAAAAACATAGAGGAACGAAATGAAAAGATTTGAAAATAAAAATATAATCGTCACAGGTTCCGCAGGGGGGGTTGGACAGCAAATCGCCCTGCAATATGCAACAGAAGGTGCGTTTGTTGTTTTGGTAGACCTCCGTAAACCAGAGGAAACGATGGAGCTAATCAAAAAAGCCAACGGGAAATCTGATTTTGTAATTTGCGACATTAGCGATGAGAATCAAATCAAAGCAATGGCCGTCGCCGTGGGTGAAAAATGCAACGGAAAGGTGGATGTCCTCGTTAATAACGCAGGGTTTAATGGAAAGGCGAACCTGATTAAGGATATGAACCTTTCTGATTGGAACTATACCTTAAGCGTCAATCTCACCGGCACGATGCTGGTCAGCCGCGAAATAATCCCATTCCTGATCAACAACAAAAGCGGCGCCATAGTAAACGTAGCAAGTAATGTTGGGAAACGCGGACTGCCGTATCGTTCAGACTACGTCTGCAGCAAATGGGCACTGCTGGGGTTCACGCAAACACTGGCCCTTGAGTTGGTTGATGAAAAAATCAGAGTGAATGCCGTTTGCCCGGGACCGATTGATGGTGACCGCGTGGAGGAGCTCGTGAAAATGCATGCCGAGGTTGAAGGACAATCTTCAGAGCAAATGCATAAAGCCTGGGAAGACGTACCAATGAAGCGTTTTATCGACCCTCAGGAAGTTACCAACGTTATCTTGTTCCTTTCATCAAACGATAGCAGCGCAATGACCGGTCAGGCTCTAAATATAACGGGCGGCATGTTGATGAATTAGGCTTCAGCTGAAAAAATAGAAAAGGGATAAAAATGAAAAAAATAGATATCGTTAGAAGCTATTGGAAATCTGAAGGTGAAAAAGACCTCTCTGAAATCCTGTCACACTTTGATGAACATGCTAAATTTTCTTCACCAACCATGCAGTTGGTTGGAAAAAACAACATCAAGACCTTTTATGAGGGAATGGTTAATGGTTTCAAAAAGATTGAAGTGACTCCCACCCACTGGGTTGAACAGAACGATGAAATCGCAGTGGAGTATGATGTCATTTTGGTCCGCAATTCGGGCGAAGAACGATTCGCGAAAGGATTCAACCTCTTTGAAATTAAAGAGGGCGTAATCTCCAGTTTGCGTTGTTATTTCAATCCTGCTGATTTTTAAACGTATGGATGTTTTTCGTATAATGCAAAATGCACCGGCCCTCGCGCAGGGGGCATAATTTTCCGGAGAGTCCTTATGATCATAGATGCACATGCACATATTTTCACAAACATAGCAGGACAAAGAGGGGCGAATAAAACCTCGCCTGGTACGTTTGGGAAGGTGAACGTCGGTAATGATGAAGTTCAAATGCTGCCTCCAACATTTGTTGATTCATCCTTCAATGTGGACATGCTGATTCACATGATGGATTGCAATGGAGTGGACAAAGCAGTCCTTCTCCAAAATCCGGTTTTCGGGAGCATCAACGAAGACGTTGCAGAAGCTATTCGCGCGTTCCCTGAACGGTTTGTTGGAACCATTCAAGTTGATCCATTGTCCGACCATGCGCTGGAAACTGTTAAAAAAATCGCGACACCGAAACAATCAACACTAAAGTTCGAACTTAGCAGAGGATGGGGATGGTCTGGCATTCACCCCGGATTGCAAATCGACAGTCCGGAATTTATGGATATTTGGGATCTTGCATCTGAGTTGGAGCTGAGTGTGATTGTTGATCCGGGACGAATTGACAACCCTGGATATCAAGTTGCTCAGATTGATGCGATCTCTCAAAAATACCCACAAATAAAATTCCTGCTTGAGCATTTGGGATATTTTACAGGTGATTTAACAGGAGATGAGACCGCAAAAAAACGTTGGCTCAATTTGATTGAGCTAGCCCAAAAAGAGAACGTCTTCTTAGGGTTCTCCGCGGCGGGAATCTTGCTGGATGAAGATTATCCATGCCCTGGCGCACTTCGTCTCCTTGAAGAAGCCGTATCCATTGTTGGGGCAAATAAAATATTATGGGGAAGCGATTTGCCAACAACCCTTAATAAATATACCTATCAACAAATGATCGATGTGGTTTTGAAGCATGCTCAATTTCTAACCGGGAATGAAAAGAAGCAGATCATGGGGATCAATGCGCTGGATTTTTTCACCGGTTTTGATTCGTAGATTTCAGAAGAGTCTCTTTAAGGATGTATTTTAAACAAGGCTCTGATGGGGCCGTCTTCTATCCCAGACATTTTCCGGGGCGGTTATTGACGTTCTGTTAAAACAACCCCAAAGCCTACGTTATACACGTTTTGCCATGCAGGATAGCCATGCGAAACGGTAGGAGCCCAGAACGGGACATGCGGTTTATGAATACCGCAAGCCATAAAGAAGGGTTTGTCTCCGTATGTGTAAACGCCGGTTGAAAAGTGCGGCGGCCCAGCGGGCAGGCGTCCAGTTGGGTGCTTCGGATTGCTGCATGGTCGGCAGGGCTTCGAGGATTCGCGAAGATAGTCCGCCGGATTGATGCCGAGTTTCCGGCAGGTTTCGATGAGGCTGTAGATGACGGCGCTGGTCTGGCCTGAATCGGGGCTGCCGAAGAAGAGGAAGTTCTTTTTACCGATGGCGGTTGGGCGAATGGCGTTCTCAACCAGATTGTTGTCGATTTCGAGGCGGCTATGTTCAAGGTAGAGATTGAGTGCATCCCCGCGTTCGAGAATGTAGTGGATGGCTTTGCCGAAGTTACTTTGCGGCAACTGTCGGGACCGCTCGGTTTCGAGAATGGATTTTATCCCTTCCAGAACGGGGGCTGAGTGTTCCCGACGATAAGCGGCTCGATCGACTTCGGGATTGTCACGCAGTTTGCTTTCAACCCGGTAAAGTTTTGCGATTCGTTTCACGATATCTTCCGCGGTCGGGTTATGGGAGCTGACTACGAGGTCGATAAAAAGGCGTATACAGATAAGATGCGCATCCGTTTGCCAAACCGCATCGAGATTGCGGCACCAGTCGGGGCACCGGACGAACCGGCATGCGTGCTCCAAGAAGCTCTCAAGTGTTCGGACAACGGATCACTGCGGCTGTTTCCGGTGTAAAACAGGCCGATCTACGCAGAAGCTTCAACGCCCCCTTGCACGTCCAGAGCGCAAAGCGTCACATCCCTTCTGCACAACCATACAAAACGGGCGCGGAGATCACTCTCCGCGCCCGGGGGGTTCGCATCCCAATCTCGTTACAGCTATTTCAACCGCTTCAGGATCTGCTCGAAGTTCTCTTCGTAGTGCGTGCAGAGCGATTTCGTGCCGCTGTCGATGATGTTTCCGCCGCCGATCCCGATCGGGGCGAAGCCGGCCGTCAGAATGGAAACCACCCCTGCCCCGCTGTCCTCGATTCCGACAACACTGTGGCGATCTTCAAACGGAATACCGAGACCGACGCGGGCGGTTTCGGCATAGAGCCACGGGTGCGGCTTTGGGGAGAGCTCACCCAACGTACCCGGCTCGCCTTTGCGGATGGCATGGCCAGCGGTGATGATCGCGTCATAAAATTCGTTCGGGTCGCCCATATCGAGCGTCTTGAACGCATCGAGAATTTCCGGCCACGCTTTTTCGTAGAGACCCGAGGTGACGAGCCCGATTTTTACACCGAGATCTTTGAGTTCATAGAGGAACTCTTTGATGCCCGGCGACGGGGTAAAGGCTTCCGGCCGGCCGCGCCCTTCCATGATTTCGTTCATCTCGTAGTTGGTGTGCTTGAAGTACCACGAGCGCGCTTCTTCCACCGTTTTGTCGGCACAGTATTTATTAACGCAATACTGCAGGTGCTCGGAAACCGAGTGACCGGAAACGTGCGGCTCGTCGCAATCTTCCAGCTCGAATTTCGGATCATCCAGCAGGCTGGCGACGGTTTTCTGAATAATCCAGATCCAGAAATGCTCGCTATGGACGGTGGTGCCGTCGAGATCCATCAGCACGGCCTTGAGCGGTTTTTCGATCTTCACGTCGAGCACCGGATAATAGGCTGGGTAACCCATCGCCGATTTCACCAGCGACAGCTGCTTGCCATTTTCGAAAGTTAAAAACTCCACCTTTCGATCGGCAGTTGTCTTTACCTCTATCACGCCCTGCTTACCGGTCTTAAACAGCCCGTCGCAGGTCTGCTCCAAATCGATCAATTCATCAAATTTCATCATACGTCTCATCCTTTTCGTCAAAACTTACTTCTAACATCATTACGCATTACTCGCAGACCAGCAAACGTTTACATTCATAACCACCATCCGTCCCCAGCGATGATCACGAGAATTAGTCCAGCTTACGCAGACTTCCACGGTCGAGGAATTCGGGCTGGAGAAGACGTTTCTGAAGCGGCAGGTCGGGATCTTCCGTTCGTTCAATGATGAGTTCACCACCGATGAACCCCAATTGACGCAGATCTGTTTTGTAGGTTGAGAGCCAAGTGGAACTCAGGGATCCCTCCACGGCATCATAACCGACCAGGCTAACATCCTCGGGAACCCGCAAACCGTTAGCCTCCAGCGCGGCTTTCAGGTGCAGCCCCATACGGTCATGGTTGACCGCCACCGCCGTCACACCGTTCTTCTTAATGAGCTCAACAGCGGGCTGATAGGCCGCCATAGAGTCATCATCGGTTTCAACCTGCGCATAGGTAAAAACCTGGCTACCGGGATAACCACAGGCGGCCGCCGATTCGATGAATGCGCTCATTCGAATGCCCTTGTTATAGTCCGGATAAGCGTGGGTGACCATCATGATGCGTTCGTGTCCACACTCCTTAAAGCGCCGCGCGGTACTGGCAAATGCCTCCGCCCCATCGGTCAGCACCGCATCACACGCCAGAGTCGGCGAATAGGTGTCCACCAATACGGCGGGCACCAGCGCCCCCTCGATCGCCCACAACATTTCTTCTTCAGGAAAAATGCCGAGCATCAGCATGCCGGCCACGCTGCCGTCCGCCACAAACTTCGGGCGCTGCCGCTGTTCCTTGTTGGCGTTATAGCCGCTGATCAGCAGATTTTTATTATGCTCCATCATCGCCATCTCCACCCCCTCAAAAATATGGAGATAATAGGGATCGTTAAACAAATGCAGACAGGAAGGATAGGCCAGCACGCCAAAGGCATCGCTGGTCTTGCGGCGCAGGTTGCGCCCGGCCGAATTGGTGGTATAGCCCACCTGCTTGCAGGCCTTCAACACGCGTTTCAGCGTGTCCTCCTTCACCTTGCCGGTGCCAAAGTTCAGCGCGCGCGACACGGTCGCCGTCGAGACCCCGGCCAGTTCAGCCACCTTGTGGATTTCACTCATGTTAATTGCCCTGCCTTAATTTCACCGAAAACACCCGAAATCGTCATGTAAACATTTACAATGTAAACGTGTTACATTCCCGAATCAAGCAGTTCGTGTACACCTAATGCACCCCAACTGATACGAACTTCGTCGATGGCGCGCGGCTGGTCTTGCGGGATCGTTCCGCCGAGCGTCAGGGCAGACGCAAGCGGGGCCGCGCGGAATTTAGCGAACCCGGACAACGGTTTTTTCAAGGACTGCAGCGGGCCGTCGTTGGTCAGGTCGCGGTAATGAAGCGTTATCCACCCAATCCAATATCGGCATTCAAAACTCCTGTTTTCCAATGTTTGGAAAATCCACATGCGCCCTCACGCTGTGAGTTCCAAACATTGGAACTCATTCTGCCCGTTTTTTCCAACATGAACCACTCCCGTTAGTCGTTATTTTTCTTTCATCAAAATTGCCGCTCTCTGCGATCGCTTCTTTTGGGAAATACCAAAAGCACTTTCGGAGTACCTCAGGTATCTATCGCTGCGCTTTCGGGAAAAAACAAACCCCTGTTTTTCTAAGGTTCGGAAAACCATGCGCCTGATGCGCCCTCAATTTAATTCACCAACCCCGAAAACAAGGGGGTATTGTACGCAAATTCCGTCCCGACCATAAAAGAAAATGATTAAGAGTTTTTGTAGGAATATTGCCGTTCCCGCTGGTCTCTTCTTTTTGGGGAATACAAAAAGGATTTGCCACTCCACTTTGTTACGTTTCCGTCCTGCCTCCGGCAGGCCAACCAGTTGGCGAATACGCCTGCGCGCCTCCGGCTCAGATCCCCATACGCGGTGTGTGAGAGGACGGCGTTAGTCCCTCTCTAAAAAAATCCCATCATGTTTGCGAAGGATTTTCTAACGCGACTACACAGCAGGAAAGGGTTTAGGCAGAATCATTGACAGCAGAATCATGAAGACAGAACGTCCAGGGTTTGGGGAAAAATGATTCTGCCATACTCTTATCTTTGTATTTTGGTTCCGGCTTCGCCGGGTTGGGCTTTAAGCGTTTGGTTTTGGGGCAGCCAGACCACCTCCCATGCCTTTAGAAAATCATCCTGTCGACAAACTTGCCAACTGCCGGATTTAGGTTTATCGGCGACAGGAATGTCGCCGCTCCTTTTTAGAAACCTTCTGAGCCTCTGTGGTGAAAAACCTGTGCCGCACTGCATGACAGGATGATCCAACGTCGCTTCATTCCTATCGCGCCGTTTTACGCTCTGAACCGTTTTCACGGATTTCCTGATACTGCTTCTTCAACCGCTCGGCCATTTCGGGATATTGGTCGATGACGTTGTTCTGCTCCATCGGGTCCTTATCGAGCTGGTAGAGGGCGGGCTCTGCCTCGGATTTGGAAACCCGCTTGCTCGCCCACTCCCCAATCTCATCATTCATGCCTTCGATATATTTCCAGTTGCCCATGCGCAGCGCTTTGATGCCATGCACATTGTTGAGCACCGCATGCTCGCGCCTGGGTCCGACCGGTTTGCGGCGCGAAATTTCGTCGGCAAAGCTGAAGCTGTCGGGCGCATCGTCGAAGCCGCTTACGGGCTTGCCGGTGACGATGTGCTGCAGGGTTGAATAGATATCGGCCAGGCTGACGAGGCGGTCGGAGACCTGCCCCGGCTGTACCTGCCCCGGCCAGCGCACGATGAACGGAACGCGCACGCCGCCTTCCCAGATGGTGTGCTTGTCGCCTTTGCGTTCGCCGTTGATTTTCAGCCCCGCATCCATGGCCTGAAATTCGGGGCTGCCCACGTGGCCGGCATCGCTGCCGTTGTCGGACGAAAAGATGAAGAGCGTATTCTCCAGCTCACCGGCATAGGCCAGCGCATCCATCACTTCACCCACCGAATGATCCAGCTCCTGAATAAAGTCGCCATAGGCCCCGATCGGGCTGGTGCCGCGGAATTGCGCGGAGGGTTCAATCGGATGATGCACGGCAGCCGCCGCAAAATAAAGAAACAGGGGTTGTTCCGGATATTCTTCTACAGAAGATCGAATCCACTGGCGCGCACGATCGTTAAGATCCTGCGTCACCTGCTCGCGTTGACGCTGCGGGGCATCGTAGCCATGATACATCCCGCCGTAGAAGCTCCGCGAATACGGGCTGGTTCGGCGCGACCGCAGGCCATAAATCCCGTCGTTTTCAAAATAGACGCGCGCAAAGTCGTCGAGGTTGTTGGGCAGGCCAAAGTGATAGTGGAAGCCAACGTCGTTCGGCCCCGGCGAAATACTTTCGAGCGCGGCATAGTTATGTACCTTGTTTTGGCGGGTGTAACCAAGGTGCCATTTTCCAATGTGCGCCGTACGATATCCCTGCTCCTGCAACATCATGGCCACCGTACGTCGCCCCTCTTCGATCAGCAGCGGGTCGCCGGGATTGACGACTCCGGACTTGAGCCGGCCACGCCAGGCATAGCGCCCGGTTAGCATGGCATAGCGCGTCGGCGTGCAAACCGAGCCCGGCGCATAGGCTTCGGTGAAGAGCAACCCGTCTTTTGCCAGCTGATTGAGGCGCGGCGTGCGCACCAACTGCTCATCTGCACCGTAGGCGTTGAGACAGCCTGTTCCCAAATCGTCTGCAAGAAAAACCACAATGTTCGGCTTGGCAGTTCTCTTTTTTCCAGAGGCTGGAATCATGATTTCCCCCAGCGCGGCCGGTCCGGGCGGAACCAACAGCTCCGTCTTTTTCAGCGCCCCTTTCGTCAGGCGGACTTCATCGAACCGCGCCGGTTCGTTATGAGAGTTTCCACCGATCCGAAGCGGGGCGGAAGAATCAAACAGAGCCGAAAAACCGGACACCTCCATTTTCATCGATTGCAACGGGCCGCCATCCGTCAGGTTTTGGTAATAGTAGGTCACACGGTGGTCAGCAGGCTCAACCACGGCTGCAACATAATAATTTTTGCCGCCCACAAAGGCGCCCTTGACCGGGGTGAAGGCGCGCGGGGCAAAGGTCTGCGTTCCATCCTTCGTCAGGTTGACCGACAGGCGGCCGTTGTCTTCATTGATCCAGAAGCGCCATGACTGCTCGCCTTTCGCGCCCCACTGCCCCGCCAACGTCTGGAAGCCGCGCGGCGATGGTGAAATGAAGCCCTCGATAGTAAAGGCGGCGGAACCGAAATTGAGCACTGCATGATCGGGAGTGGTGAAAAAAGCGCCGACTCGATCCGTATCGGCCATGCCACGGTTTTCTGCATCGAGCACCGGGTTCAAAAAGGATGAACCCTTTACCGCTTTTGCGTCGCCATTGACTTCCAGCGTCAATGTACCCGCCGCTGAATTCGCCAGCTCCTCACCCGGTTCAAACCGCCAATACCCCACCGTTTCCGCCTGCGCACCCAGCGCCAGTAATAAAAGTAAACCTGTTGCAATGTGTTTATTCATTCTCATTTCTCTCCTGTTTGAATTCCCCAAAATTATGCGGAAGATCCGCGGAATAATCCTTCAGCCGCAATTTCATTTTTTCGAGCACAGTGGTATATTCGGGATTCCTCGCCAGATTATTCTGTTCGTCGGAATCACGGTTCAGATCGTAAAGCTGATCGGCTTCGTAATAGGCGGGGAAATCCCGGGCCACATGGTAACGCGGCGGACGGTCGGCCGGGCTCCATGACTTAAACGCAGGATCATCCACCCAATGACCCAACTGACTCAATACCTTCCCCGCATCCTGCTGTTTCTGCATTTCGGGCGGAAGACGCCATGCGATATACTTAAATCCGTCGTCGCTCACCACCGCGCGGGTGGTAGTGATTTCAAAATAAAGCGAGTCGCGCCAGCCGGACGGCGCTTCCCCTTTGAGCAGCGGCAGGAAGCTCATGCCGTCGAGCGGCATCGATGCGGGCGGCTGAATGCCGGCTATCTGAAACAAGGTCGGGGCGATATCGAGCGTGGAGACCAGTGCATCACATTCAACGCCTGATTTAATTTTGCCTGGCCAGCGGACAGCGAAGGGAACGTGCGCGCTTTCATAGAGTGCCAGCTTTCCGCGCCACTGGTGGTCGGATGTGAAAATGACCACCGTGTTTTCATCGAGCCCCAGTTCATCGAGCTTCTCAAGCACCGCGCCCACAGAGTCATCAATCCATGTCGATGCAACAGCATTGCCTCTGGCCCAGTCAGGGTGGGCGGCACTCGCCTTTTTCGCAACCCTATCGGTCCATCCTTTCAGCGCCCGTTTCTTGACGCTCTCCCGTGACGGCTGAACATTCGGCGCTTCATCCAGGTATCCGAGCGGCGTAATCCGCGGGTCGGCGTCAATCGAATCAAGCGAATTGGGCCCGTGCGGCGTGGTGGTGGCCAGGTAGAGCATGAAGGGATTGTCTTTATTCTGCTCAACAAATTCGAGCGCCCCTTCGGTGACCCACTCCTGATTATGCACATCCAGCTCGCGAATACGGACATAGTTAATATTGGAGGCATAGAGGCGATCCACCACATCGAATCCGCCGAGTCGTTTAACCGTTTTTTGGGCGGACAAATAGTTTTCCAACAGTTTTCGTTTTACATCCGGGTCGCGCGGATTGTCTTTCGGGTTCAGCGTGTTCGGCCAAAGCTCGTTATGGCTCCCACCGACCATCCATTTGCCGACAAGCCCCGTCGTGTAGCCATTTTTCTGCAGCACTTTGGGAAACGTCAGCTCATCTTTTCTCAGCCAGGGCGACCAACCGATATTTGCCTGTTCGGAACGATTAAACTCTGCACTTCGGGACGCATATTGACCCGTCAGCAAGCAGTAGCGGCTGGGCGTGCAGACGGGCGACGGCACATAGGCACGGGAGAAGACCATGCCGTCTTTGAAAAACCGGTCCAGATGTGGCGTATGCGCGGGCGGGGTGATCCCCGGCTTCAACCAGCGGCTCCCCATTTTGGTATTCCTGTAATACCCCAGGTTCACAAACTCCAGATCATCGGTGAAAATGACCACAAAGTTGGGTTTCTTCGGTTCGGCCACGGCTCCAAGCGCCAACGCCAAAATCAAACTGATTACTGTGCCTTTGTTCATAATGCTCCTTTCAATATTTTCCAAGGTTTGAAAACACGATATCTTAGTTCTGCAGCCC
Organism: Pontiella desulfatans; assembly: GCF_900890425.1. Classification (NCBI taxonomy): domain Bacteria; kingdom Pseudomonadati; phylum Kiritimatiellota; class Kiritimatiellia; order Kiritimatiellales; family Pontiellaceae; genus Pontiella; species Pontiella desulfatans. The sequence continues at coordinate 3,505,149 of NZ_CAAHFG010000001.1, forward strand.
TGTCGGGCGGGTCCAGTCTTTGCCGCGGATGGTTTCAAGTTCTTTGAGCAGTTGCTCCACTTTTTCGGGATGGTCTTTCCAAACATTGGAAACCTCGGCTTCTCCGGGGGTCTCAGACAAATTAAACAACCGGTTTTTGTTTTCGCCTTTGTGCATGCCGTTGAAGGGCGGGTCTTCGTCGATCCCGGTATATTCAATCAGCTTCCAGTCGCCGCGCCGGATGGCAAAGATGCCGTAGTGCGATTCCATCACGACCGACTCGCGCGCGCCCTTCCCCTTTCCGCTGAAGAGCGGCCAGAGGTTGATGCTATCCTCGGCGGCTTCCTTCGGCACATCCAGGCCCGCCGCAGCTGCCAACGTCGCCATCAGATCGACCACACCGACGAGGTCGGAATCGTTGACCGCACCTGCGGGCACCTTGCCGGGCCAGCGTACGGCGAACGGCACACGAAAGCCGCCCTCGAAGATGGAATGCTTGCGGCCGCGCCATCCGCCGGTCGTATCGTGCCCGGCGTTGACGGCCAGGTGATAGGCCGTCGGCTGGCCATTGACCATCCGATGATTCTCCCCCTCCACACCGCCATTATCGGACGTAAAAACAATCAGGGTATTATCGAGAATGCCCTGCTCTTCCAGCTCGGTCAGAATGCTGCCCATCATGCCATCCATCTGCTGGACAAAATCGCCGTAGGGGCCGATGGCACTTTTTTGGTTTCCATTGCGCGGAACAATCGGCCAGTGCACTTCGGCCGGGTTAACCACCATGAAGAAGGGCTTCTTTGCATTCTCGGCAATGAACGCAACCGCCTTGTCCTCAACATAGCGCGAGGCGGCATCATCGGTGCGCGATGAGTCTATACCGGTAAAGCGATAGTTGGGAAACTCCTCGATGTCCTCGCCGGGAATACGGTTAACGATTTCGTGGTTTTCCATAAAGGCCTGCGGCTGGTTGCCCAGGTTGGCCGGAAAGCCCTGAAACAGATCAAAACCGACTTCGCACGGCCCGGGCTTGAGCGGCTGAGTCCAGTCGGTCTTTTCTCCAACCCCCAAACCGATATGCCACTTGCCAAAGCCTGCGGTGACATATCCGTTTTGCTGGAACAGCTTCGGCAGGGTCATGCGGTTGGTACTGATCAGCAGCGGGTCATCGCCGGCAGCCACATGGCGTTTCAAACTCGTGCGCCAGCAGTACCGCCCCGTCAGCACCGCATAGCGGGTCGGCGTGCAGACCGCATTCGGCGTATAGGCCTGCTTAAAAACAGTGCCCTCCTGCGCGAGCCGGTCGAGGTGCGGCGTGAAGAATTTATCCGCGCCATTAAAACCCACATCGCCATAACCGAGATCATCGGCCAGAAAAATAAGTACGTTGGGCTTTGCTTCCGCCCGGGCAGCAGGCGAGCTCATGAACCCCAGTATGATTGCAATGATTATCTGCTGTTTCATTTTGTTTTTTCACCCCTTGTAAGCCGAATAGCGTGAAGCGATTTAATCAAGGTAGACGACCCCGTAATTTCAAGACGAAGAGTCTGTTTTCCAGACCTTGGAAAAGTCAGTTCGCCCAGCTCAAACTCATCATAATGCTTCAGATAAACCAGCTGGTCTTGCGTGTGGTCTATTTTCCGGGTTCGGCTCAGCGTTAACTCCAGTTCGGAGCTTCCGGCCGTAATCCGGATCGGAGATGTACTGCCGTCCGCTTTAGTGCCCGCGGTGAGCGTTGCGCGATACACCCCAGGAGACTGCACATCCAGCCCCAGAATCACGCCATCCCCTTTTTCATTGAAATTAATGCGGACATGGTCGCCCTGCCCGCGCGTGTTACCGAGCACATCCAAAGAGCCGTTCACATAAAGGTTGACGGTTTTATCGAACCCGACCAGCGGATAGCGGGTGGGAAAAGATCCGGGATCGTCATGAATTTCATTCCACGTTTTGCGCATGGCCTTTTCCATGCTCTTCACCCGCTCCGGCTCCTGTTTGGCGATATCATTTTTTTCCCGCGCATCGTCCGCCATGTTAAACAACATCACCTTGGGGCCGCGTTTAACGAGTTTGAAGTCCCCGCGCCGGAGTGAGAGAGCCTGGTTTTCGTAGATGATGCGGTCTTTGATATCGCTGCATTCCCATTTTACCTCCGGGTTTTTCATCTTCCACGGAAAGTTCTGCGGCTTCATCCATGGCCACGGCTGCACGGGAACCGCACGTAAAATATCGCGAACAGGTAGCTCGCCAGACTCCGCAAATGCGGGCAGCAGGGAAATGCCATCCAGCGGCTTCTGAGTGGGAAGCGTTTTTGCATCGGCCGCGTCGAGCAGCGTCGGATAGATGTCGCAGATGCTCGCCGGAGTGTTGATCACGCGCGGGGCCCAATTCTCAGGATAACGGAAGAAGGCCGGCACTCGGGTGCCCCCCTCCCAGACGGTGGACTTTTCTCCCCGAAGGCCGCTGGGATTTCGCAGCCGGTCTTCTTCTGCATTCAGGCGGGTACGCCCCATTTTCTTGACGATGTTTCCATAGGTTTTCGGAATGGCACCGTTGTCCGACAAAAAGATAATGATGGTATTTTCGCGCAGGCCCAGCTCATCGACCGCGTCAATCACCCGGCCGGTATATTCGTCGAGCATGGTGATGTAGGCCCAGAGCGTGGCGAGCGGACGGGAGACGCCGCGGTCGAGATAGGGTTGCACATATTCATCGCGCGCATTCCACGGCGCATGGATGGCGGAAAACGGGACGTAGAGGAAGAACGGATCGTTCCGGTGGCGCTTCATGAAGTCGATGGATAGATCGCAAATCCACTCGCTACTGTTGCGCTCGCCTGCTTTTTCCAACCCCTGGAATGTTCCGTTCAGAACGCCGTACGGCTCTTCATCGTCGTAGAGGCTGGCCAGGAAAAAGGCCTCATCAAAACCTCGGTTCCACGGCGCGCGCGGCGAGTCCTCGGCATAATATTGCGAAGCCAGGTGCCACTTGCCGAACATCCCGGTTTTATAGCCGGAAGCCTTGAGCGTATCGGCCAGCGTTACCTCATCCAGATTCAGCTCGGTTCGCCCGCAATGAACCCCCCAGACCCCGGTGCGCAAAAACTCGCGCCCCGTCAGCAACGAGGCGCGCGACGGCGCGCAGAGCGGCTGGGCATAGAACTGCCTGAACTCTACGGATTGCGACGCGAGCCGATCAAGGTTCGGCGTAGATGGCCCGCCGGTTTCATGCCGGATGCCGACATCGTCATAGCCGTGGTCGTCCGACATGATCAAAACAATATTCGGTTGCTGTGCTGCCTGCGCGCAAACTGCCGCGAGGATTCCCAAAAGGATCGATCTTACTATTTTCATATTACTCCACAATCAATCGAATATAACGCTCATCCGTATCGGTCGGGATGAGGTTGATGACTTCATCAAACTCCGGGTCGAACGCGGTGTTGGTGCCGGTGGCCGTGTAATAACCGTTGGTCCAAACGCCGGAAACGAGGTTGGTGCTGGTTTCAAGATGATAACCGAGATCGTCGGTTCCGCGGCGTTGCGCATGGCGATATTCCAGTCCGACCGCGCCGTTTCCAAAGCTCGGAACAAAACCCGTATCGGCCAGCAGCGGGTCTCCGCCGAGCGCATACTCGCTCCGGTTGTCGAGCGCGTCGCCATCGGGATTGTTGGCTTCGCCGGATTCAACCAGGGCGGGATGGTTTTCCAACCATTGGAAATAATTCTTAGGGATTAGCTCCACGACCGGCGATCCATAATCGTAGGTGGTGAGAACCACGATGCTTTTCGGGGGCAGTGTCTGCATCTGGTCGAGCGTGGTGGATCCGGTCGCTCATTGTTCAGCGCCGCCAATAGTCTTTCCCTTGATGTCATACTATGTCCTCTGTAGTTCCAAATATTGGTTATGCGATCTCAATGGTAACGATCTTACCTTTCGGAACGCTCAAATTAACGACCCCGTTTTCGATGAGAAGCTCCTCGCCGCGCAGTTCGTTGAGGTTGTTTTTCCAAGCCTTGGAAACTGGCAGGCCGAACGAGATCGAAACCTCCTGCGTCTCTTCGGTCGGGTTGAAGAGGCGCAGCACCAGTGAGTCGCGGTCTTCGGCTTTTTTCACCGATGAGAGAACGAGCGCATCGTTGTCGATGGCGTAGTGCGAAGCAATGATCGGCAGGTCGCCGCCGCGGTTCATGGAAATTTGTGTGGCGGCGGGTTTGGCGTTGAGCTTGTCGGCTTCGGCGTAGACGTTGCCTTCGTCCCAGTTTCCGGCGTGCGGATAGATCGCGTATTCATAATCCACGGCCTGGAGCATCTGGCTGCCGAGAGCTTCCGGAAATTCGGAAGAGACGCGCGACTCGGTACAGATGCGGTTGCGCGTGGCGCGCAGCAGCGTTAGCGCGAGCGTGCGTCGGTCGTCTTCCAATAGCTGGAACTCGGTGAGGCAGTTGTTAAGAACCGCCACGCCGTTTTTGCCGTCGGAGGCATCACAGAAAACGCTCATTGGGCGCAGCGCCATCTCGGGATAGAATTTACCGTCGGCATCGACTTCATGGACCATGCCGCGGCGGTCGACGGTAAAGTGCCCGGCGGCATCCGAAAAGTCGGTTTGAATATCGGTCGGGATCATGAGGCGCACACGATGGTCTTTCGCGGTGTTGTCGATGGAGGTTTTCACCTTGAGGTGCTTACTGCCCTTGTTGAGCGCAATGCGCGAAACGATGCTCAGGTCAACCAAACGTTCGCTGCGCTTGCCGTATCCCTGCACCTTTACATTGCCGTACTCGGCGCATTCCGGAACTTTCATGATGGTTTCAACACCAATGGTGGCACTGAGCGGGCCGTTGTCTTCCATCCAGATGCGCGAGCCGAAGCCGCGGCTGGTGATGGATTGGTTTTTGTAGGGAGCGTAGTAGGCCCAGTAGTCACCGGTGTCGCCTTCGTCTTCGAACGAGTGCATGTTTTCGATCACGCGCCCGTTTGGCTTATCGGTCAGGTTGAACGTGCCGTCGGTATTGACTTCCACTTTGAGGAATTCGTTTTCGAGCTGGGTGGCGCCCTGCCCGATGAAGCCGCCCGCGCTCTTGCGCATGTTCGGCCACCACTCCTCTTCGCGCCAATAAGTCTCCTTGTTGACGACCTTGACCACTTTATATCCGCCCGCCGGAATTTCGCCGGTGTCGAGGTAGAGCTGATGACGGTCGACATAGTACGGCCACGGGCGAGCTTCGATATCGTGCACGGGCTGCTTATGTTCGTCGCGCGCAATTTCCTGTACCGCGAGCGGGGTGCCATCGGCATCTTCGACTCCAAGCGTCCAGCAGCTTTCGGACTGCGGCGTATCGATGCCGACCTTAACCACTTCACGCACCGGGCGCGGCTGCGGGTTGTGCAGAAGCAGCAGCGTGTCGGTTTGCTCGTAAGCCGAAAGATCGAGCCGCTTGAGCAGTGCGGCCAGAGCGTCTTCGTAAACCGTCTCGGAAATTTCGAGCGCCTGATTAAGACGGTACATATTATCATCGACCGTCTTGTCCTGCGTGACGCCGTTGATGGAATCATGCGGATGCGCCTTCAGCAAATAGTTCCAACCTTTGGAAAGCATGCCGACGGGATAGGTTTCGCCCAGCAGACTCAGACCGGTGGCCAACGGCTCGGTGCGGCGGATCAGCGAGTTTTCGACCGTCTTGTTAAGCTGCTTGATGTGAATGCGTGTCGCCAGGGCGTTGGCGGAGGCGCCGCACGGCTCGCCGTCGCGCAGCTCGCCGTCAACGACCGGCACAGCGGAGCGATCAATCCGTTTTTCCAAACCTTGGAAATAATCTTCGAGCGAGCCCATTTTAAAGTCGATTTCAGGAAACGCCTCGTTGCAGTCGGCGATCATGCGCGGCAGATAGGGATTCGGCGTGGAAAAATCGCAGCCGCACATCAGCAAGCGAAAATCGCTGACCAACGTCTTGTCCATATTGTCCCAGGTGCGCTGGGCGGCATCCTTGACGTTTTCCTTAAAGTAGCCATCTTCGTGGTCGATGCGGAAATAGTCGTTTTGATAGTTGTCCTCGTCGGCGCGATGATAGGCCACGCCGGTTTTGCCCCACTCCCAGGCATACTGGTTGTCGTCATAGATATTGTTCAGGCGCACCGGGAAATGCAGATAAAAATATCCATTCTGGCGCGTGAAATGGCCGAGACGCGAGGTGAGCAACTGCGAACCGTCAGGCGCCGTCCACATGAATTCGCAGTTGGGTGCGCGCTCTTCGGAAACCTTCTTTGCGGCGACCGCGTAGTTGATGCCGATGTCGCGGTAGATTTGCGGAAACTGTGCCGTCTGCCCCCATCCAAAGGTGTGGTAGGCAATCGGATTATAGCCGCCCAGCTCTTCGGCAAAGCGGATGCCGGTCTGCAGGTTGCGAACCAAACACTCGCCGGAAATCGGAAACAGGTCGGGCAAGGTATACCACGGGCCGACAATCAGTTTTTTTGCCTTCACCAGCGCGGCGATGCGCTCGCGGTTTTCGGGGCGGACTTCCAGATAGTCGTCAATGCAGACGGTCTGACCATCGAGCAGGAAGCTGTCGTAGGCCGGATCGCTTTCCAGTATATCGATCAGCCAATCCATAAACTCGATCAGCAGCGAGCGGGTTTTCCAGATCGGATAGCGCCATTCACGATCCCAGTGAGTATGCGCGACAACAATTGCAGTTTTGTTACTCATCTAAATTCCTTATTTGCTTTCAGCGCGGCGCTCTTCGAGCTCGGCTTTAATTTCATACATTCGTTTTTCGGTCAGCGAGTAACGCCACATCGCGAGCGCACCGACAGAAAAACCGATGGCCGGAATCAGCACAAACAGCAGGCGCATTTTGAGAAAGGTGGCATCGGTCTGGTTGGCATCCAGCTCCACATTGAAACCAACCCAGTCAAGCGACAGGTTGGCAATCAGGAAGGCCAGCGAAAAGGCGAGCTTATTGACCCAGCTGTACATTGCCCCCAGGGTCCCCTCGGCCCGCCGGCCGGACTTGAGCTCTTCATAGTCGCAGACATCGGCCAGCAACGAAGGAATCAGTAGCCACAGCGCGGAAAATCCCGGCGCAATCATGATGGTGGTGATGAAGATGAGGTAGGGGTCGCCCGGCGTATAGAAAAACCAGCGCAGCGCAGCCCCCACCCCAGCCAGCAGCATAAAGCTGATGATCACGTGGCGTTTCCCTATCTTAAGCGACAACCAGGTCGCCAGTGGAATTGCCGCTAAGCTGACAATTGTGTTGATGGTTCCGTTCATACCGAGTAGCGCAGCGCCATCGGATTTAACCCCCTCAAACATGTAATAGATAATAAGATATTGGCCGGAGAGGTCGGCTGTGAAATAGCTCAAAACCAGCAGCAGAATTGTGAGCAGCACCAACAGGAACGGCTTGTTTTGGACGGTTTCTTTGATCGCCGCCCACATGGAGATGCGCTCCTGCTTCTGCGCCTGTTCATGCAACCGCTCCTCGCAGAATTTAGAAGGAAAAAAGGCGGCCAAGAGGAACACCACCGAGATTCCGGCCGAAAGCCAAAGCACGGCGCGCAAGGGCGAAGCGAATCCGTCCCAGAACAACACCGCCGCGATCCACGGCAAGAGCAGGCCGGAGGCATTGGCCATGATGCTGCGTATGAACATAAGCCGAGTACGCTCATGGTAATCGCCCGTCATCTCAAAGCCGAGCCCGTTGTAGGGCACAAGAAAGATGGTTGTCCCGGTAAAAAACACCATGGCGCCCACCAAGGTGATCCAGAAATACTGCATGCCGCTCAAACCTTCTGGAAGAAAGCCCCACAATCCGATCAGTGCAAGAGCAGCAACGACCGCCCCTGGAATCAGAAACGGAAGCCGCCGCCCTTTTTTAAAGCGCGCCTGGTCAGAAATATGCCCGCAAATCGGGTCGGAAAAGGCATTCCATAGGTTCGGGATAAATAGCGCCCACGCAATCAGCGTCGGGCTCATGTGCAACGTCATATTTAGAATCGGGTTCGCAATGTTATGAAATGCGTTGTTCATGAGGGTGTCATTCATGCCCCCCATGCCGTAGGCCAGTTTCTTTCCGAACGGAATTTTATCCGCTTTTTCGGTTTTATGGTGTTTCTTCTTCATAACCGATGCCCTCTCAACTCAACCCAAACAGGTTTATCAAAAATTTCCCTTGTAAAGCCAACCATTCTGCATAGGATGTAAACGATTGCAAGGCGATTTGGCCAAATCTATTCTGAATCGCTGACAGAGAGAAAAATTTAACATCAGGAGACACACCATGCTCAACGCAGGCACATTGGAAGAAACAAAAATTGATATGGCTGAAATCGAAGCCCGTTCAACGGAAATCATCGGCCCGTCCGTTCCCAACATGCCGTGGCAGGATCGTCCAACCGGCTCCAGCGATGTGATGTGGCGCTTCGACCAAAACCCAATCATGGGCCCGCGCGAAATCCCCTGTGCACTGGGCGTCTACAACAGCGGCCTGCTCCCCTACGAAGGCGGCTTCATCGGTGTATTCCGAGTTGACCACATGGATACCGTCCCCTTCCTGCACCTTGGCTACAGCAAAGATGCCATCAACTGGGACATTGAACACGAGCCGATTCCCTTCGTTCGCGAAGACGGCACCCCCAGCATCATTCAGTGGGCCTACGACCCGCGTCTGGTCGAGATTGAAGGCGTCTACTATATTTCATGGTGCAACTCGCTAGACGGGCACGGCCCGACCATCGGACTGGCCGCCACCACCGACTTCAAAAACTTCACCCAGCTCGAAAACGCCTTCCTGCCCTTCAACCGCAACGGCGTGCTTTTCCCGAAAAAATTTGACGGCCGCTTTGCCATGTTCAGCCGTCCGTCCGACAACGGCCATACTCCGTTCGGCGACATCTTCCTCTCTTACAGCCCAGACATGAAATACTGGGGCGAACACCGCTGGGTGATGGGAGCGGACTTCAAGCACGGCTGGTGGCAAGGCGTCAAGATCGGCGCAGGCTCCATTCCGATTGAGACCACCGAAGGGTGGCTCTCCTTCTATCACGGCGTCACCAGCACCTGTAATGGAAACATCTATTCCGTCGGTGCCTCGCTACACGACCTCAACGACCCGTCCATCGTGCTCAAGCGCAGCTACACCGCGCTGCTGGCCCCGGAAAAGGACTACGAAGTCTCTGGACGAGTTCCAAACGTCATCTTCCCATGCGCGGCTCTGGCCGATGCCGAAACCGGCCGCATCGCCGTTTACTACGGCGCAGCCGACACCCACATGGGCATCGCCTTCACCACCATCGACACCGTGATGGAATTCCTCAACAACGAAAAACCGCGCGAACACTGCAGCTAAGTAGAGGGCGGCGGGAAATCGCCGCCTTGAACCGCATTATCACGAACAAGGAATGTCGAATTTTGAAATATAGATTCCCTTCAAAACTCGGAGTTCCTTGTTCATTGTTCGATATCCAAAAAGGTAACTATTATGTCTAAAACCATCATCGCCCTTCTATCGCTTACCATCACATCCTTCGCAGCCAAACCGAACTGGAAGGTTGTACACAACCCCGGACCGGAACAATCGCCTTCCGTAGTCGGCTTTGCCGTTCAGGACTTCGGTGCAAAGGGAGACGGCAAGACCGATGATACGGTTGCCTTCCAGCAGGCGCTGGACGCGATGGCGAAACAGGGCGGCGGCGCGGTCTACGCCCCCGCCGGACATTATGCCTTTCACGGACACCTCACCATTCCCCGAAACGTCACACTGCGCGGCGACTGGGCGGATCCGACCTTAAATCCGGAAATCAAAGGTACCATTCTAAACGTTTACACGGACAAAGGGCTTGAAGAAGGTACGGCGTTCATTTCCATGCTCGACGGCACCGGCGTGAAAAACCTCTCCATTTGGTATCCGGAACAGGTCGCCGACAAAATCGTCCCCTACCCGGCGGCCATCGAACAGGTTCCGATCGAGGAGTGGCAGGGAAATAACCATTGTGTCACGCTCGAAAATGTGACGCTGGTCAATCCATACCAAGGCTTCAAATCCGGTCCTGAAAACCTCTGCCTGCACTATCTGCGAAACGTCCACGGCACCCCGCTGAAAAAAGGCGTATTTATCCACCACTGCACCGACATCGGCCGCATGGAAAGCGTCCACTTTTCCCCCGAAACCTGGATCAACTCCGGCCTGCCGGGTGCGCCGAAATTCGCAAATAAATTCCGCAAATGGCTGCTGAAAAACGGAACCGCTATCCATATCGGACGCAGCGATTGGGAATACGCCGCCTTCATCACCATCCGCGGCTACAACACCGGCCTGTTCGTTAATGAAATAAATAACATGGGCGGCAACTCCCAGTTCTATGCCCTCGACATCTCAAACTGCGAAACCGCCTTCTACAACGAAGCCGCCAACGGCATCGGCTACGCCTTCGCCAACTGCAAACTCAAAGGCAACCAAATCGGCGTCAAAACCGGCAAACGGCTCGGCGGCCCCATCCTGATGCACGACTGCACCATTGCCGGCGGCGACCACGCCATCATCAATGCCGGGCGCGGACGCGTTGCCCTCCAGCACTGCACTATTGAAGCAGGCGACATCACCTTCTCCAACGGAACCCTCGCCATGGTTGACTCCGAACTGGAAGACAAAGACTCCGCCATCCGCCTCGAAAAAGGCTGCACCGCCGCCACGATCCTCGGCAACCGCTTCAACAGACGGAAGCCAAACATCCAGTTTGACTCGGCAAACGAAAACATCGTCATCGACCACGAGCAAATGGAATTCGCAAAAATGCCCGTGCTCAAGCGTCCGCCGGCGCGCGGCCACAAACCGGCAAAGAACGACCTCTTCGTCGTCGATCTGCCGACCGACTGGAAAACCGACTGCACCGCAAAAATCCAGGCCACGCTCGATAAAGCCGGAACGAACGGCGGCGGCATTGTGTTTATTCCCGCCGGCTACTATCTCCTTAAGGGTGAATTGACCGTGCCCACCGGCGTCGAGCTGCGCGGCTGCGCGGAAGTCCCCACCCACAGTATGTCCGAAGGCACCACGCTCATGCCCGTCGGAAACCGCGGCAAAGCCGACGCCGCCCCCGCTGTCGCCCTCATGGAAAAATCGGGCATCCGGGGGATACATTTCTACTACCCCGAACAGGAGTGGGACAACATCAAGCCCTACCCCTTCACCATTCAGAGCCGCGGAAGCGATGTATACGTCATTTATGTCAACGGCGTGAATCCTTACCAGTTTGTCGACTTCAAAACCTACCGCTCCGACCGTCACTTCGCCGATTATATCGGCGGCGCCGGCATCCAGGTCGGCATCCAGATCGGCGGAGGATCCAAAGACGGCGTGGTTGCCCACACCCAATTTAATACCCACTACTGGCTGCGCTCTAACCACGACGCCAAATTCCAGCCGGAGGTCGTCAAAAACACCGATAAAAAATGGGCAGGCCTCTGGAAATACCAGAAAAGCAACCTCGACGCGCTCGCCATCGGTGACTGCGAAAACGAACTGCTGTTTGAAAACTTTGTCTACGGATCTAAATACGGACTCCTTTACCGCGAAGAAAATGGACGCTCGCCGCGCAACAGCCTCACCATCGGTCACGGCACCGACGGCTCGCGCATCAGCCTCTATGTCGAATCTGCCAACAAAGAGCCGATCAGCCTCATCAACGCCAAACTCGTCTGCATGGATCACTTTGGCGGTGATATCAAACCCGACCACGTAACCAACAACAAATCCTACGCTTGGGTTGGAAAAGAGGTAAAGAGCGGCATCCAGATGTTCAACACCATGATGTGGGGCAAGCCAAACTACACGGCGCGTGTCGATGGCGGAAAACTCACCCTGCAGGTCGCCACCTACGTCCGGCCCGGCGACGGGATCCTCGTCAATGGCGGTGCACTCGACATGATCAACAACCACATGATGCGCCCCACCGAAAGCACCCTGAACTTTGAAACGCTGAATAAGCCGGTCCGCCTGATCGGCTCCTCCATGGCCGAAGGCTTCAACATCAACAAAAAGCCGCGCGCCGAAAAAAGCGGCACCTTCGAAAACGGAAACCTCCACCTCAAAGGCGTTGTCATCAACAAGGATATTACAAAAAACTAACTTATGAATGCGTAGCTTTGCAGAAGACCGCAGAATGAATGATTATGGCGTAACAACCTTACAGTATTATGGTTAGAACAGAGAACACAGGCGGATATATTGAATATCCCCGTCTGTCCGCATCGTCGGCAGGGACGGACCGCCGACCGAGCCCTACCTCAGGGATACTGAACTTCAACGCGGTAGAAGAATGATGTGGGCAGGGAGAGCTCGATGTCGCGAGCGCGCCGATGTTAGTGGCCACGTTCCAATCCGCCGGATCCAATTCAGGCGATTCCGAGACGGTATAACTGCGCCCTGCTTTGCCGTTCCACTTCATGGCACCGGATGTGGTCGGCAGCAGCGTAAAGATCGAATCGGCTCTGGCGGCATCGGTTCCGGCAAGCGCCTCTTCTGGATCCGTGAAGGCGGCGCCGTCAGATTGCCGGAGGAGGCGCAGATATAGTTGCGTTCTTTCGCGGTTAAAATCTCTGCTGCGCAGCCGCGTTAGAGATTACTCCATAATTCTTTAATCACAACCTCCAGGTCCGTACCGGTCGAGCAATGTTCTTTCAGGTTCGCCTGAAAGCGTCTGAAGATTTCATTCTTCTTGAGCTGATAGATCCGGTTCCCCGGCATTTCCAAATATCCGACGCTGTCATGTTCCTTCAGCCAGTTGAAGGCGTAGCGCAGCCATTGATTGCGCTGAGCCTCATCCAATGACGCAAACCAGCTCATTTCGTCATATCCCCAGACCCAATGACTGTCGAGGTCAGCAACCCCGGGATTCCGCGCACCTCCGAAGATATCAAATTCGACCAGATAGGGGATGCGTTTGCAGGACCATCCACTGGGAGTGATTCCTCCCGGAGTTTTCCCGTAAATCGAGCTAATATGGCCCACTTCCAGCAGCCCACCGCCTTCATTGGCAAGGTCCTCTTTCACCCGCAAGGGGAATGAGGAAAAGTCAAAAAGGAAATGACCATCTGCCGTCTTCAGACCAAAGGTGTTCGATTCCATGTGTGCGTCACATAGGACAGTGCCTCGCCGAGCGTGCTTCAAGGCATAAGCCCGGACCTTGCCCAGCACCGTCTGCCAGCCTTTATAATCATTGCGCTTGTCAGCCCTGCCTATTTTTGACGCTTGCCCCCAGTGAATCGCTTCGACCCCGATATCGATGTACTGCTTGGCCATAAAGAAGAAGAACATCTGCGTTTCCAGGCGGGTGATATCCGGAATACTAAAGTTTTTGGGCCAGTTTTCGGACCGGGCCCAAAACCAGCCATCGGGATTGAGCATCGCGTCATAGCTGAAGTTCCGTTTTTCCGGCTTCATTCCGAACTCTTCAAACACCCAGTCCGGGATCGGGACTACATTTACTTTTTCAGAAATACATTCAAAGATCCCGGCCTGAAAAATAACGGTTGGATCCTCACGATGGACCGCTTCCATTTTTTTCTCTGCCGCAACCAGCCAGCCGGGCTTATTAAACAACTGCGGGCTATTCCACTGCTTGACGGCGCGGCCGACAAACTTGGCCCCGACATTCAGAATCATGCGGACGTCATCATCCGCATCATGATAGACCGCTGGATTATTGTAATAGCCGTCTGAATGCAGGCATTCTTCAATGGTAATCGCACGGGACAGATAATTTTCCAGCACCTCCCGTGAGATCACCCCATCACTAAACGCGTAGTTGCGCTGGTCGCCCGATTGAGAGGCGGCCTCGGTCGCCTGCAAGGATCCCGCGCCCACCACCATCGCCATACAAAGAAGTGTCGACCTGTTCCAGCGCATCATTTGTTTCCTCATCGAATAAACCACGGCGGTCATACCGTTCACATCGCGCCTGCCGGTCGGGGCGCAGCCGACCGCAAACGAGTCACCGTAGTTGCGGCCGTCCGCAGAAACCTTAATAAGCTCTGTACCCGTATTCATAAAACCTCCATATAAATGTAAATATATAAAAATCGGTTCTTATTCCACCAGCAGCTTAATGAACAGTTGGTCGTCCGCGGTTCCGACTGTATTGCTGTAGCTGCCCAGCTCTCCGCTCTCGTCGGTAATCGCAACGGGGCCGGTATTGGTTCCCCAACTGCCCTCGACCAAATTGGTGGTTGTCAGCACATAATACTGCAGGGCGCTGTCGCCAACTATCGAGAACAGGTAGTCCCCGGAATCAAACGAAGGCTGCGTTCCGATATCCCCCGAATTGGTCGGATTTCCGCCAAAGACATATTCGCCCCAGTCGGTGAGTTCATCGTTGTCCGCATTGGCGGACGGATCACCGGAAAGGTCATACTGATCGACAAACGCATCAAACCCGCCCGGGTCGGCCACGGCGATGGAAGCAACCAGCAACTCGGACCGGCTCAGCGCCCCGGCGCTCAAACGGACCTCATCCAAGTAGCGGACCGCCTTGTTGTTTGCAGAACCATTCAGCAAGAAAGAATTCGTTGTATTCTGAATAGAGTTTACCCCGGCAATGGTTTTCTCAGCGCTCAACAGATCCCCACCATCGGTCAGGTTCTGGTAATAGAGCGTTACCGCTGTATTGCTCACACCCGGTGTCACGACGGCTCCAATGTAATAATCAACCGATCCCGCAAAAGAGTTCGTTCCATCGAGCTTGGCCTGCGCAGTTGCCCAGTTGCTGATGGCTGTATCCCATATCCCAAAGATAAGGTCACCCGTTCCTTCATGAAGAGTTACGCGCCACTCTTCAGCCTTTGAGGCAACGATTTGAAAACCATTCCCCGCCGTTGGCGTTACGAACGCTTCGAACGAAAAGGCGTTGGCTCCGAAATCAAACAGATTCGTATCGCCAACGGCCCAGTGATTCCCCCTGGCATTAAAAAAAGAAACCCCGGCGTTCGTCACGCCACTCTGTGGGATGGTCGGCAAATACACGCCGTCGCCGGTGGAAGGACGAGCCACACCCTTTGGATAGTCGGCACCGCCAGTAGGCGCACCCGCAATCCGTTGGGTCAGATCCAACCTGTTTCCGCTGGAATCATGCGTGGCGACACCTGGCTCAAAACGCCAATAGCCGAGTTCGGGCACGGTTGCAAGCAACTCGGACCGGCTCAGCGCCCCGTAGCTCAAACGAACCTCATCCATATAGTCCACCGCCTGGAAGTTTTGCGAACCATTCAGCAAGAAATCATTCGTTGTATTATTGATAGAATTTAATCCGGCAATCGTTGTATCCACGCTCAACAAATCTCCCCCATCGGTCAGGTTCCGATAATAGAGTGTCAGTGCGGTATCGGTATCGCCCGGATCCACAACCGCGGCAATATAAAAATCTTTCCCCGTCGCAAAGGTCGTATTTCCATCAAATGTATTCTTCGCATCCACCCAGTCATTGGTTGCGCTATCCCATAGCGACACAGTCAGAAGTCCATTGGCGCTATGAATGCTAACCTTCCACTCTTCGTCCTTTATTGCAACCTGCTGAAAGCCCTGATCCGATGGCGTCACGAACGTTTCGAATGTGAAACCGCCGCCTCCGAAATCAAAGAGGTTCGTATCGGCAACGGCCCAATGGTTCCCTTTGGCGTTAAAATATGAAACCCCGGTGTTCGCCGCCACGGTCTGAGGAATGGTCGATAAAAAAGAGCCTGCGCCGGATTCATTACGGGCGACTCCCTCTGGATAGCCGGAACCGCCACCGGAGGCACCCGCAATCCGTTGCGTCAGATTCAACCCGTTCCCGCTGGAATCATTTGTAACGGCACCCGTCTCAAAACGCCAGAATCCCACCGTACCCGCACTCCATAATTCTTTAATTACAACCTCCAGATCCGTCCCGGTCGAGCAGTGTTGTTTCAAGTTCGCCCGGAAGCGTGACCAACTACCCTCAACCGTGAGTTTGTGACGCCGGTTCCCCGGCATTTCCAGATATCCCATGTTGTCATGCTTCTTCAACCAGCTGAAGGCATAGCGCAGAAATTCGTTGCGACGGGCCTCATCCAGTGACCCAAACCAGCTTATTTCGTCATAGCCCCAAACCCAATGGCTGTTGAGGTCAGGAACCCCGGGATTGAGCACACCTCCGAAGTTATCAAACTCGACCAGATAGGGAATGCGTTTGCAGGACCATCCGCTGGGAGTGATTCCGCCCGGAGTTTTCCCGTAAATCGAGCTAATATGCCCCACTTCCAGCAGCCCGCCGCCCTCGTTGGCAAGGTCCTCTTTCACCCGCAAGGGGAATGAGGAAAAGTCACACAGGAAATGACCATCTGCCGTCTTCAGGCCATAGTTGGACATGTGTGCGTCACACAGGACCGTGCCTCGCCGGGCGTGGTCGCGGGCATACGCCCGAACTTTGCCCAGCACCGTCTGCCAGGCGGTATAATCATTATTGTGGTCCCCCATGGCCATGAGCGACATTTGCCCCCAGTGAATGGCCTCGATCCCGATATCGATGTACTGCCTGGCCATAAAGTAAAAGAACAGCTGCGTTTCCAAGCGAGTAATATCCGGAACACTAAAGCCCTTGTCCCATCCCGGGGTCCCGGCCACATAGTTCCCATTGAGATTGAGCATCGCTTCATAGTTGAAGTTCCGTTGTTCCACGCTCATTCCGAATTCTTCAAACACCCAGTCCGGGATCGGGACGACATTTACTTTGTCAGTGACACTCTCAAAGATTGCGGCCTGAAAAATAACGGTGGGATCCTCCTGATGGACCGCTTCCATTTTCGTCTTCGCTGCGGCGAGCCAGCCGGGCTCATTAAACAGAGCCGGTTTGTCCCACTGAAAAATGGATCGGCCGACAAATTTGGCCCCGGTATTCAGAATCATGCGGAGATCATCATCCGAATCCTCATAGGGCATCCCACTATTGTACAAGCCGTTTGAATGCAGACATTCCGCAATGGTAATCGCACGGGAGAGGTAATTTTCCAGCACCTCCTGTGAGATCTCCCCATCAAGAAACGCGTAATTGCGATGATCGGCCGGGGGAGAGACAGCCTCGGTTGCCTGCGTCAAGAACCCCGCTCCCACCACCATCGCCACACAAAGAAGTTTCGAACTATTCCAGCGCATCATTTGTTTCCTCATCGAATTAAACACGGCGTTCATACCGTTCACCCTAAAACTCTATTTAGGACCTAGAAACTACAATTCCGCCTGTCGCGACCACAGCTTGATTGCGTTGAATCAAGATGTGAATTTGTTGAAGGGAACCGGCCTGACGCTCGAAGAGATCGCCCGCGCCGCCGGCTAATCCCTCCGTTGCGCATATGGAAGGTAAACGGTGACGGCGAGTTCCCCGTTCGTCGGAAGAATCTGCATGTCGCCCCCGAAGACTCAACCTTTCTGCCTGAAAAACGGCATTTCAAATGTGGCCGACGCGGAAATGCCAGCTGGCGAATAAGTTCGGCAGCACGGCATCATCGGGACATTCGAGCGCGGGAAGGCGGCGTACGGCGGGATGCCCCCGGCTCGACCTTGCGACACCCAGAGTCAGCCCCAAGGGCGGGGCGACACAGCTCCTGCGGTTAAAAAGGTTTCGCCCCAATCAAATGGATATAATCCATATTTTTGCCCTTCTCCTTATTTAATTGAATAAGCGGAGCTAACTCGTCAAACAGCACGCGGTTGACGATCTTATGATCGGGAGTAACCTCCAGCAGCTGCACCTTCTGCTGTTCGGGATCGGTTGTATGATAATCCGCATTACACAAGATAAAATTGCCATTCTCCAGCTGTTGCGCCCCCCCGGCAAAACAGATCTCAATGTCAGGATGAGTCTGTTTAGAAAACTCCCACACGGCGTTGCCGTCTGCATCGATTTCAAGCCACCGGCCATCAAACCCAGTTGAAACCAGCAGGTTTCCATCGTCCAGTTCAAGAACTTCGAAACTGTGCAACATGCCTTGACCCTGCGGCTTTCCATACCGTTTTAAGTCAATCTCCCGGTGGAGTTTGCCGGCGGCATCCACTTCGATTATTTTGTCAGGAAGCATGGCAACCAGATAGTTCCCACGTCTGTTTTTACGGCCCAGTCGATAGCGCCAATGAATTTTTTCGGATGTAGAAGGCAGGGGCACCTCGACAACAATGTCGTTGTCCTTGTTCACCTCCACTAGCCGATTATTACCGGAATCAATCATTAAGACATTGCCATTCTCCAAGGGCTGGCAGGCGTCGATCTCCACGCCTCTCTTCTTTTCCAAAACATATTCCCACACAATCTTTTTTTGAGGCGTGACCTCATGAACACCACATCGTGTCGAAAACAGAACATGTCCTGATTCCAGCGGCCAGGCATCGTATAACCCGCCTGCGTTTGCCTGGTAAACCCAGCTCACCGTTTTGTCCGGTTCCAGAACAAATACTTTATTTCCGCCGGCGACTAACAACCGCGGCAGTTGTGCAAAAGCGGCTGTTACGGAACAGATTAGAATGACTGACAGCGCGGCTGTTTTTCTCATAGTGCCTCTTTCTGGCCCGTCAGAGCCGGGTTGGGTTATTGCCGTTCGGTGACAATGATCCGAAAGCCGACGTTATACACGTTATGCCATGCCGGATAGCCATGCGAAACGCTAACCGAACAGCGCTCGGGGCGATCCAGATACGAACCGCCTTTGACCGTTTTTTCTTGGCCGTCATAAGCAGACCGCGTCCATTCCGCAGCATTCCCGTGCATATCGTACAATCCGAATCGGTTGGGAGCGTAACTTCCGATGGGTGCGGTCACGCAGGCTCCGTCATCAAACGTTCTATCCGCGAGGTCAACCCCTTCAGACATGATCATATCCACATCCCCCGCCACCTGGAAGTGATCGAACGTGTCCTCTCCCTTATGTCCATAGGTAGCAAACGTGCGGTCCGCCATATTCTCGTATGCAGAGAAATCGTCTCCCGGGTAATGGAACTCGCCGCGGCCACCCGCCAGGCAGGCCTGCTCCCATTGCGCGGCGGTTGGCAGGCTTACATTCATCCCGGTCTGTTCGGACAGCCACGCACAAAACGCCATGGCCCGGTTCCACGAAACCCGCACTGCCGGCTGCTGATCCTCGTCCAGCGGCAACCCCTTTCCACTGCCATCGCTCTCTTCATCATGGCGCTTGCCAAAATAGCGGCTGCTGTGGTTCGGGTCGAACTGCCGGAACTGGGCGTTGCTGATCTCACGGGAGCCCATCCAATATCCAGCGCCAAAATTCACCAGATCAATGCTTACCCCATTGCCCAGGTCGAGCGATTTGCAGGTCGGCTTCGGCAGGTCCTTCAGCGGCTTTCTTTCGAGCGGTTTTGTTTCTTCATAACGAAACGTAACCGGGGTTTCATCGTAGGGATCCATTTCCGAAATGAGGTCCGGGATCACCGCCGGCCCGCCATACAGAGCGGCCAGCTCCCATCTGCGGTTCGTGTCATCTTCCGGAACCGGCTCATTATACACATCGTACCAGGTGCCGTGACAGGGGCCATTCATGTCAATCCAGGTCGTGATCCGACTCCAGGATTCCGGATCGAGTTCAATGCCCTTGTGTCCTTCCTTCAACAGCTGAACCAGTTCGCTGGTGTTGGCGTGATATTCACCGGGCTCCAGCAGCGAAACATCATCGCCCACATTCACCCGCCGAATATAGGGCAGCAGCGCTTCATAGGCAGGGGTGTACAACACCTTGTTGTCATATTTGGCTTTCAGGTCCGGATGCAAGCGCAAGTAATCCCACGTGCCCGGCACGCGCCCGGTATACTCGGGAAAATACTTTTCCGCGCGCAGATCCAGTGGCTGCTCATCGTTGTGGCAGCTGACGCAGTAGCGATTGAGGACGGGCTGCACCTCGCGTTCGAAATCAAACCCGCGGGCGGGGCCATACCATTCGGCCAGCGGTTCGGGTTCTTTGAGCAGGGCAATTGACCGCCTGGACAGCGGCGCTGTTTCCGGCGACTCGTGGCACCCAACACACGACATGGTTTCGCCCGGCATGGCGGTCACCCAGGAACGCATGAGCTGAACCGCGCGTCCGTTTTCATCCAACGGCTGAAAGGCCACCGGCGTATTGGCCGGAATCTTAAACATGGCGGATCCGTCTGACTCCACTGGCGCGGTCCCGAGGATGCGCATGGCTTCCCAGGGCCCCGACAGCCCGATCTTATCGGTCCCGGCCAAACGCGAATAGCCGAAGTCATAGGCGATGACGCGCAGATCTTTCACGGTTCCACGGGGCACCTCCTTTAATCCCGGCCCCACGTACACATCCTGGATGTATACGGTGGCATCATCCTTATCCAGGTTGACCCCTTCGGGGATGACCGGTGGTACTTTTCGTTGTTGAATGGGAATGGGCTCCAGGAATGCAAAGCCCTCTTCTTCGTGCAAGAGCGAGATATTGTTGTCTACATCGGCCAGGTAGATGCCAATCTTCTTGTTTGCAGGCGATTCCCATGCCGAGGTGAGATAGTGTCGACTCGTAATGTAGGACGGCGTCATAAATTCCGGCCAGCTCGAGTGGGTCCAGCCATCCCGGACGGCCGGTTCCAGGGGCTCCCACGGCCCGTGGATCTGCGTGGTGCCGGCGTGGGCATTGTCCGTGTCACTTAGGTTCAGCAATGCGAGTTTGCCGGATTGCCAGCTTTTGTGGTATCCGGCCACAATGCCCAAAAACGTTCCCGTTTGCCCGGGCAATTCCTGGGGATAGTAAAAGCCACTTGGAAACCACCGGTTGCTGCCGTAGATGGATTTCTGACCGGTTCCATCGGGGTTCATCGTCATGATGGTCCTCATGTATATCCGGTTGATGCCCGTATAATCCCACCGGCTGAACATGACTTGCCCGTCATTGCGTACAAACGGATGCAGGTCGTGATCCTGATCGTAGCACAAACGGCGCATACCGCTGCCATCGGCATTCATCCTGTACAGGTTCGCCACATACCTCTTGGGGTCCTTGCGGCCTCGCCAGCCATGCCAGCACGGCACACCCTGCTTGGGTGCATCGCTGGCAAAGACGATCCCCCCACCCGGCAGGTAACACGCATCAAAGCTGCTCACATCCTCCGGGGTCTGGGAGACCTGCCGCAGCCCCGAACCGTCGATGTTCATTTCAAAAATCTTCCAGTTGGTGCTGTTGGACTCGGTGAACAGGAATTTGTCCGCCTGCCAGTGCAGGTCGACCTGGCCGACGAAGTAGTTTCCGTCCGGCTTGTAAAGCGTTTTATAGCTCCTCGTTGCCGGATCGTAGATGCCAATTTCATTCTGATAGGAATCGCGCGACAGTGACGAGTGGCAGACGTGGTTTACCGGAAAACCCAGGTGATCCAGAACGTCTTTGTCCTTCTTTTTGCTCCACGTCGGCCACGCTCGTTTGACGCACAGGATGCGTATGCCCTCCAGCTCTTGGCCGGACAGAAACAGTTCGGATGCGTTGGTATCCGCCGAAACCGTAGTGGGCGTCTGCTTGCTGTCGGCAAAGGCGGCCAAAGTACACAAGGATATGGTTAGAAATCCAGAAAGCAGCCATTTCAACATCGTCATATTTAATCCATTTAAAGACATGTACCTTAGCACGGCTCGACAGCCATCGCTGGCCGCCTTCCGCTTTCACTATCCCAGCTCTCTCACTCGCCGATTCGTTTTAAGAACTGCTCCTTCATTAACTATTTCAGCACGCTCTGACGTATTGCATTTAAATGCTAATCAAAGGCATACAAATATCCATCGGAGCAGAGAAGATAGGCCCTGTTTCCGGAGATGGCCGGGATGGTCTCCTCCAGGATGCCGCCAATCTTCGTGCGCCAGATAATTTTCGGCGTACCATCCGGATTGGGTTCAACATCCAGACAGGTGACGAAGGATTCCGTCGAGGAGCCGCAAAGGACGGTCTTCTCTGTACAGGAGGAGCCCGTCCAGCCACCGGCACCCTTATAATGCCAGAGTTCTTTTCCCGTGGCGGTGTCCAGGCAATACAAGGTTCCGCCGAGGGCGGCCCCGTCGTGATCGATCGTTGCGGAAACGAAGGTGTAATCGCCCGAATTCGAGGGCGTAGCGTTCATGACGGTCATTCGTCCCGGCCCAGAGCGCGGATCTTTAAACGACCAATACATTTCCCCGGTATTTGCGTCCAAGGCACACAGCTCGCCCGACGAGCGACAAATGTACATGCCCTTCCAGAGAACGCCCGCGGCGGAATCCGGGGCCCCTCGGAAGGAGGAATAGGCCCAGTCCAGCAAGCCGGTCTTCTTGTCGAGTGCAAAGTAGTGTCCATCCCACGCCCCGGTATAGACCCGTTTGTCATCAACCGCCGGAGCAGGATAGACGCCTCCATTCGTCAGGTATTCCCACACCTCTTCGCCAGTCTCGACATCAAGGGCGATGATCCGTCCATCCACGGTTCCGGTATAGACCCGCTCATCATCGGGCGTACTGGTGCACCAGACCCAGCCGACCTTGCTCGACCAGACGGGATCTCCCGTCTCTGCATCGACACAATACATTTCCTCATTACCGCCCTGCTGGCCAAAGTAGACCCGCCCCCTGTAGACGCTGGGGGCTCCGGAAACCTGTCCGGACGTTTCAAACCGCCAGATCTTTTTACCGGTTTGGGCATCCACCGCAAAAACAAAGCGCGAGGGGGTGCCGACGTAGACCTTGCCGTTGCTCACGGTTGGGGGACTTTGGAAATCCCCGCCGCCGGCGACGATATCGGCCATCCTTCTCTCGCCGTCTTCGTAGGTGGACTCGACCACGCTATGCCTCCACTGCACCGCTCCGTTTTCAGGGTTCAGTGAGTACAGATACAACTCGGAGGTGCTGACAAGAATTCCGCTTTCGGTTCCAGACAGATCCGAAAAAATCTCGTGGTGGCCCGCTTGTTCACTCCAAAGCTGCTTGGTTCCGGAATCATTAAACTCTAAGGCTGTGACGGTTCCATCCAGAGACGCAAAGTAAACCCGATTCTTGATGACCAACGGTTTGGACCGAATCCAGTCACTCGCCGCCACCCGCCACAGGAGCTTGCCCGACTCCAAATCCGCGCAGTAGAGTTCCTTGGTGGCGGATCCAATAAATATCTTGCCATCGCTGATGGCCGGGGCGGAAAACAGCTGGAATGCCCGGGCTTCACCGGAATTAAGTTGTGTGCGCCAGCGTTCCTTTCCGCTGGAGCGGTCGAGGCCAATAAGACATCCGCTTTCCGTGGTCGTCACGACGATATTTTTATCGACCGCAGGCGTCGTGCGGATCGGGGAGCCCGCCTCATACTTCCATTTCATCCGATTCCCCCCCCGCAGATTGAGGGCATAGAGAAAGCCGCAATCAGTTCCAGCAAAGACCAAGTCGTCGTCGATGACGATTTCACCGAACAGCTGGCCCGTGCGGAGGGCCCACCCACCGCGACCATTACGATTTTTTACCCGGACGGTGTCCTGCATAATGGTTGTGCCCGGCTTGTTCTTCAGATCCACCCGGCCATAGGGATAGGCCACCACCTCTTCCGTCGCGGTAACGGACGTGGCTCCTCTCCGATAATCCACACGGTTTGCATCGATCTGATTACGGATCTCACCGGTTTTTTTATCAATGTAAAAGATGTGCTTGACGGGCTCCTCATATTCCCAGCTGCCACTGGTCGCCCGCATGACCACCTGGTCTTTCAGAATCTCCACATTGGAGGCCCCTCGCGGGGTAGCATACATCTGCAGGCCGTCCTGCTCTGTTTTCCAGATGACATCCCCAGTCACCTCATCCAGGCAGTACATGAGAGACCGGATGCCGGGCGAGGTAATATAAACCCGGCCATTCTCGACGGCGGCCGGCGCGTAGTAGGAGTGCCCGGTTGGAAATTTCCACGCCACTTCGCCGGTCATCGGCCCCGTGTCCTTCGACAGCCCCGCCTGCTGGGGACTCCCGCCAAAGAACGGCCAATCGGTCACGTCCTTGTCCGGGGCGGCTCCAGGCCCGCGAATCTCTTCGATATAAACCGGGTTTCCCTGCAGGTTTTCCATCAAGGCATAGGCCTCATCCAGCAGATGATAATTCTTTGGCTTAACAACGCCCCAATGAGCAAGAGTAAACCCCAATTCGTCCATACTCTGCAGATCGACGCCCCGATTGATCATGTGACGAAACCACGAAAACAGTACCGATTGACGATGCTGGGCGTTTTGATCGTTTGTCGGCGCACTCTTCACGCTAAGGCGAGCCGCATCAATTTCCTCTACTCCGGTTTTCACCTGCGCAAAAAGATTTAAATTTGCCACAAAACACCCCGCGAAAAACACAAAACCCAACGTTCTCATAATCAACCTCTCTTTTTACAAAGCACATACCGTCTTCTCTCCGACTCACCAAAAACTAAAGCTACCCCGCCCTCTCTCTAACGAATCAACCCAGCATCGGAGGAAAAATCATTAATCTGCGGATCATCGTTGCGCTGCATCCAATCCAGCAGCTCTTTTTTCAACCTTTCAGAAACCCCGCGATATTCAGGAGAACCCATCAGGTTTTTCCGTGCGCCCCGGTCTTTCGTATAATCGTAGAGTTCTTCAGGAGCCCGATACATGAAGGAATCCAACCGCTCCGCAAGTATCGGATCGGACTTTGCGCCCTTCAACATGGCATCAAACGTCATATTAGAAGGGTGAGTTACCCGCTTCTTGCCATGCATTCTCCAATGGTTATAGATATAGGAATAACGCCCATCAAAGATCATTCTCATATTGCGATCCAACGAATAGGTTCCGGGGCTCGGATGATCGTGGCGCAACCGCCAACCCTTTGCTTTTAAGCCATCGAGAAAGCCAGGATTCCCTTCCGAGAACATCTTTATATAGTTGGCATAGAAGATATCCTCGTGCCGAAATGTAACAACGTAATCCCTGAAGCTGGACATCTTGCCTTCTTCAGCGGCCTGAAAAACTGGAACCAGAGAGTTTCCGTCAATCCCTTCCATAGGGGGGAGCTGCGCCAACTCCAAAAGCGTCGGCGTAATGTCGATCAGCGAAACGAGGGCGTTCGAGTTTTTCTTCCCCGCTCCCAACCCGTCGGGAAGCCGGAAAAGAATGGGCGTTTTATTGCTGTCCAAGTAGCAGTCAAACTTCCCGAACGGAAGTGCCATTCCATTATCCGCCACAAAGACAACCACGGTCTGCCCCTCCACATCCGAGTCGCGAAGCGCTTTCATGCAGGCACCCACCGTATCATCGAGCCGCCGCACCGAATTTGCATAATAGGCCAACTCCTGGCGTACTCCCGGCAGATCCGGAAGAACCGCCTGCACGTTGATCTCCTCCGGTGAATAGGTGCGCGACGGGGGTGGGATCTCCTGATAACCGGTCGGCATAAACTTCTTTTCCTCCTTCGCGTTCCCGGAGAACGGACGATGGGGATCGGCGGAATTCGCCACAAAGATGAACGGGGATTCTCGCTCTCTGGACAGCTCCGCGATCTGGCTTACCGACTTGTAAAACAAGTCGGGCGATCGACCAACGATGAAATCCTTTTCCTCGATCCCAAACTGCTGCGCGGTATAATCCCAGGCGAAATTTTCCACAGGCAGCATATGATGGACCTTGTGCAGCGTTGCCGTTATATACCCATGCTTCTTGAGCCTCGCCGTAACGGTTTCCACCTCATTGCCAATCGGAAAGAATCCCTTGCCGCCATACTTCCCGGGATAACGGCCCGTTAACATCGACTGCCGGGAAGGCTGACAGACCGCGACCGTAGAAAACCCGTTTTCAATATAGTAGCTCTGGCTGGCCAGACGATCCAGGTTTGGAGTCACATCCGGGGCAACCCCGACCCCGGAAAACCCCGGGCTGTCATGATTCAAATCATCGGCGACGATAATCAAAAAATTCGGCCGTGCCTGCGCCGTGCCTGCCAGCAGGATTGCGCTCACAACTGAAACAACTCCAAATATCCAAATTTGCTTCTTCATTCTATTCTCCATCCATCGTGTCAGAAATCAGAGTATTAATGCATCTCTTCCTGGAACCGGATCGCCATTCCGCGCAGTTTGGTTTTCACATTCCAAACCCTCACCTGTTCAACATCCTCCGGGTCCGTCGACTCCATCATAGCTTCTGACGGCCACCCCACCTTCACCTCATTCCGTTCTCCTGGATCACGATTGAGGTTAAACAATTTCAGTGTGGGGTTCAGATACAACTTCCACGGGCCATAACGGACTGCGGCAAGCGCCCCCTGAGAGCCATGATAAAAGAAGGCGTTCAAATACTCCTCCTGCGTAAAATATTCCGACCACTCATACCCCAGATGGAATGGACGACGAAGCGGAACATCCGCATTCAAAGAAACGGAGGCATCAAACGCGGGGATCTCATCGGTTTTCCCGGCCAATAGAGCACTCAAATCGCGACCATCAAGAATAACGTCCTCTGGAACCCGGATACCCGCCAGCGAGGCCAGTGTCGGATAGCAATCCATCATGTGCGCCACAACGTCTGACTCATGACCCTCACGCACCTTGGGACCTGCCACAATAAAGGGAACGCGCAGTCCGCCCTCAAAAGTCGTCAGCTTGAAGCCACGAATTGGCTGATCGGCATTGCGCCCCGGCCCCCGTCCATTATCGGACGAATACACCACGATCGTATTATCTGAGATGCCCAATCGGGCCAGTGTATCCAGTAGCCGGCCCGTGTGGAAATCCATCTCCTGAATTGCATCGCCATACTCCTGACATTTTTTCCAATTTGAGGTTCCGACAAACTCCGGACTCACGCCCAATGGGTCATGCAACATGGTATGCGGGAGATAAAGAAAGAAGGGCTTCCCTTCGCCAGATACCTTCTCCATCCACGCAATAGCCTCGTCGGTGTATCTTTTCGTGAGCTGATCCGCTCCCACACCACGCTCAAGCACTTCGCCATCACGGAGAAAAGGAATTCCGCCTTTATCATCAAAGTGCGAAACCTCAAACGAATCCATATTGTGGAGAATTCCGTAGTGGTGATCAAAGCCCTGATTCAGCGGCAGATATTCTTCCGTAAAACCCAGGTGCCACTTACCAATACACGCGGTGGTATAGCCTGCGCCCTTAAAAAGCTCCGCGATGGTCAAACGCTCAGAGGGAATTCCCCCTTCTGCATCCGGACGATGCACCCAAACCTCGTTCCCCGTCCGGCGCGGATAGCATCCCGTAATGAGCCCGGCGCGTGAAGGACTGCAAATGGGCGCAGCCGAGTAAAAATCAGTAAAGCGCACACCGCTTTTCGCCAACGCATCAATCCGCGGCGTTTCAACCTCCGTTGCTCCATAGCAGCCGAGGTCGTAATACCCCTGATCATCAACGAAAATGAAGAGGACGTTCGGTTGTTTTGCAATCGCCGAAGGCGTCGCAAGAGAGAGAAAACACACAGAGAATAGAATCAGACCGAGACACCTGGATATTGCTGCATTCATTAAACTCAAACTCCTTAAAATTATCTCAGCTTAAAGTGGGAAAAAGTAACAATAAAATTGAGCCTCAAACAGCAACGTTATGTTGAATCAAGATGTGAATTTGTCGAAGGGAACCGGTCTGACGCTCGAAGAGAGCGTGATTACCCCGACACTTCGGGGCAGAGAACTCAAAGTAGCCCCCCCAGGTTTTCCCCGAAAGCGTAGCGATAGATACCTGAGGCGTAGCCGAAAGTGCTTTTTGTATTCCCAAAAAGAAGCGATCGCAGAGAGCGGCAATTTTGTTGGAAACAAAATAACGACCGCCAGGAAGTGGTTCAGCATTGGAAAAAAAGGTTCCAGACATTGGAAACAAGAGGATCGCCGAGTTGAACTCGGCACGATGCGGCAACTGATGATGACAAAATCATTTGACGACAAAATGATGGGACGATGCGGAGCTGTTTTTTCAGCCAACGGCTGATCCGCCGGAGGAGGAATCCACAGATTACGCAGATTTTCACAGATTAAGACTTGGGTCGGCAGAAGAGAGTTGTCGTCCCGTAAATCTGTGCAATCGAGCGAAAGCGGGTGGATAAGCTCCCAAATGCTACAGGTCACCATGAACAGGTCAGATTTCACCACCCGCGCCCGCTGGTTGCTGGCGTGTCGCGCCGGAGCCTTGAGCCTTGGCGTAGGCGAAAGGGACAGCCGAGTGGCCCCGAGGAGGGTTCCAAGCATTGGAAACTGTACCGCGGGCATCCTGCCTGCCCTGCTCTCCTCTTCCAAGGTTCGGAACCATTCCTTCCGAACATTGGAACATGCGAAACGGCGGACGTGTCGCGCCAAAGCTTTTTAGCGTAGGCGGACGAAATCGACCGCCGCAACCACTCAGAAACAGAAGGGTTTTACTGGATGTCAGAATTCAAGGACTGACCCGTTTCCGCCAGCACTATTTGATTTTTCATTATTTTCATTATTTTCATTGTGATTCCCTTTGACTATTTGCGGGTTCCGTAAAATCTCAGAACCGTATTTATTCTACTCAATGTTCATGATGGCGTCACTGTTGCCACCAGCCCGGCTTCTGCTTAAACCTGTTTATCAATTTTCTCCCTTGGCTTCATTCTGCTTATGGTGCAGCAACGCCCGCATCTTTCCGACGGCAGTCGTATATTCCGGCTTCCGCGCCAAGTTAACGTGTTCGTCCGGATCGTTTTTTCGATCATAAAGTTCGTTGTTTTCCGGATCTCCGAGCCATTCGGTGTATCGCCACCGTTCGGTGTAGATGGATCGCCCGAGGTTTTCAGGTCCTTTCCCGCGGCTCGTGACACAATAGGCGGAGTCCTTGACCTTTGCTTCCGGATTTTTCAACAGCGGAACGAGACTCCGGCCCTGCAGCGCATGTCCTACGTCCAGCCCGCAGAGATCCTTTAGTGTCGGAAAAAGGTCAACCAGCTCTACGAGTGCCTGGGAGGTAGCCCCGTTCCCCGGCATTCCCGGCGCACGAATCATCAACGGAGTATTCGCGGAGGGTTCAAACAGCGTCGCCTTACCCCACAAAAAATGTTCTCCCAGCTGATAGCCGTGATCAGAAGTGACTATGATGATGGTGTCCTCAAACCGGCCCAGCTCCCTCATCCGCTGAAGCAACAGCCCGATTTGAGCATCTGCAAACGAAATGCAGGCATGATAGGCCTGAACATATTCAGCGGCGAGCAAATCGTTCGGCCGGGCAGGTTTAAACCCGTATGCAACGTACCGATTGTAGAGCGCAACTTCCGGAATATCGTCCCAGTCGTTGAGGGGATTCTGCATAATCGGAACCTCATTGAGCGGATACATATCAAAATAGCGTTTAGGCGCCCAGAACGGGACATGCGGTTTGTGAATGCCACAAGCCATAAAAAAGGGTTTGTCTCCGTAGGGCTTCTCTTCCAGCCACTGGATGATCTGCCGGACGTTTTTGCCATCTTTCAGCTTTTCGTCATCCACATCGACCCACCCCTTTGATTTCGGGTTTTGATTATGGATTTTATTCTTCTTAAACCAGGCTTCAAATTTTTCGCGATCCGCATCGTTTTTGATTTCACCATGTTTTTTCACATAGTCACGGCACCGAATCTCTTTCCCCACATTGATCTCATTGTTGAACAGCTCAAACTGATGCCACGATCCTTCGGGAGCGGGTTTCCACGGAGCATGCGTTATCTTCCCCACGCCAGCCGTCCAATAGCCCTTATCCTGAAACACCTGCGGCAGGATTTTAACCCCGGGCCGCGTATCTTGAAGCTTGGTCTCATTATCCAAAATGCGCGTGCTTTCCGGATAGAGCCCGCTCAAAAAAGAAGAGCGTGACGGCCCGCACACGGGATACTGCGCATAGGCCCGCTGAAAGTTAACCGACTCCGTCGCAAAGCGATCCATACAGGGGGTTTTGACCCCTTGAAACCCGTTGGCCTCCACGCGATTGCACAGGTCGTCGCAGACAATCAACAATACATTGGGAGGCGTGGATTCCGAAGCGCCCGCTCGGACCCCTTGCAACACCAAAAATGCAACCCAACCCAACAAACCCACTTTATTTGCGAAAAATCTCATCACCTCTCCACGGCAGTTATTCATTTATCTGGGAAACAGCAATCCGCTTGATCTCGCCTTTGATCCCTTTCTGAAGCGAAATGGGTTTCGGGGAAGTGCTCCGCGGCTTACCGAGCGTGAGGGGCGGCGGCACTTTACCCAACGGTTTGTAGTGATTCACAAACCACCCCGACTTTTCGGGGCGGCCATTCACTGACAGCGAAAACGAGGAAGAGGCGTTATCAAACTGAACCACCACATGTGCCCGTTTCCCAAGCACAGAAAGATCGTCTCGGGCAATGTATGAAAATTTCCGGTTGTGATAACAGAAGTTCACCTTTCCATCCTGAACATAAAGCCATATTCCGTTGCTATCCCGGGTCTGGTTCAGCACCACCCCATCGGATTCCGCCTCAAAATCGAGTTCAAACCGAACGATGCCATAGCTCAGGTCCACATTTTTATTTTGGGGGAGCACCACCTGCTTTTCCGGGGTAAACGTGACCGAACCGGGCGTGTGCGTGAACTCCTTCTCCTGCTCCACCTCCCAGCGGCCCGGACGCGGATCAGGCACATCGAGCGTGAAGCCGAGTTTTTTCTTTTCCTTCTCCAGATCCCTCAACAGTGCTTTGCGCCGCTCGCTATATTCGGGATGGTTGATCAGGTTGTTTTTTTCCAGCGGATCGGTCCGTAAATCATATAACTCATCCAAATCTTTACGAAGAGGCGTCGTTGAAAGAAGAAAGTCGGGCGTACGCCACGCCACAATGGTCGGGAGCAATGGTTGCAGATCCCGGTTGTAGTTATAGAGAAACCCTTCGCGCCACCCGGCCCTGTTTCCGGCAAAGAGCGGCAGCATTGAGCTTCCCTGAATCGACGGAGGAATCTTCGCACCTGCGAGTTCCAGCAACGTCGGGGCGAGATCGATATTCAACACCATCTCGTCAATCGTTGCTCCGGGCGCAATCCGTTCTGGGTAACGAATCACCATCGGGATGCGAATCGAATCGTCATACGCCACGCGTTTGTCGCTGCGCCCATGCTCGCCCAAAAGGTAGCCGTTATCACCGGCATAGACGATAAAGGTGTTATCCAGTTCGCCACGTTTTTCGAGCAGGTCAAGAATTTCGCCGATGCCTTCATCGACCGCTGCAACACACTGCAGATATTTTTTGCTGCGGCCGATGAATCCCGTCTTTTCATCCCAACCGAGCAGCTTCGTATTCGGTTCTGCAGATTCGAACTGCCCATTCACCATCACGGTCGGCCCCCAGGAAATCATTCCCTGCCACGCCGGCTTGCTTTCGCGGTTTTCCCTCAGCGTTTCCGGCGCGGGGAAATAGGCATCGGGGTACAGCTCTTTATGCCGCGTAGGCGGGTCGAACGGCTGGTGCACCGCCTTGTGCGACAGGTAGAGCATGAACGGCGCATCGCCGCGATCCATCTGAATGAACTCTTTCGCGTAGCGGTTCAGCACATCGGTCACATAGCCCGGCTCGCGAACCGGTGCTCCATTCACATTCAGGTTGTTGCCGACATACTTGCCCTGCCCCGAAAACATCGCCCAGAAATCAAATCCCGGGCGCGGATCATTGCCCTGCCCCATATGCCACTTGCCGATATATCCCGTATAATAGCCCGCATCGTGCAGATACTGCCCGAACGACGGAGTCTTCATCCAATCGCACTCGCGATGACTCTCGTTGTTCGAGACGCCATGCTTATGTGGATACATGCCAGTCAGAAACGATGCGCGCGAAGGCGCGCACATCGACAACGTCGTAAATGCGTTTTTAATATGCGCACCCTCATGACGCAGCCGATCCATATTCGGGGTTTTCAGAAAGGGATAAACCCCGGTAAACCCCATCGCATCCCAACGGTGGTCGTCCGTCAGGATAAACAAAATGTTCGGCCTGTCCTGAGCTTGTCGAAGCGGACGTTTCTCGCCGCCGCGCGCCGCGACCGAAGCAATCAGGAGCAGCCCGACAACAAGAAAACTTAACTTACTCAGAAGACGATTCATACCCACCCCGTTCCACTTCAACAACTGATATCTTCACATACAAAACCCCGCTTGTGCCCGAACATCCAGGCACAAACAGGGGCAATCCAAGTGAGACAACGATTCTTATTCTACCAGCAGTTTAATGAACAGTTCGTCGTCCGCGGTTCCAACCGCATTGGTGTAGCTGCCCAGCTCTCCGCTCTCGTCGGTGATCGCAACGGGCCCGGTATTGGTTCCCCAACTGCCCCCGGCCAGATTGCTGGTTGTGAGCACATAATACTGCAGGGCGTTGTCGCCAACTATCGAGAACAGGTAGTCCCCGGAATCAAACGAAGGCTGCGTTCCGATATCCCCCGAATTGGTCGGATTTCCGCCAAAGATATATTCGCCCCAGTCGGTGAGTTCATCGTTGTCCGCATTGGCGGATGGGTCGCCGGAAAGATCGTACTTATCGACAAACTTATCAAACCCGCTCGGGTCGACCACGACCGCGGAATAAACCAGCAACTCGGACTCACCCAGGGCCCGGGTGACCAGGCGAACCTCATCCATGTAGCGGACCGCCTGAGTGCTTGAAGGACCATTCAATAAAAAAGCATTCGTTGTATTCTGAATAGAGTTTACCCCGGCAATGGTTTTCTCAGCGCTCAACAGATCCCCACCATCGGTCAGGTTCTGGTAATAGAGCGTCACCGCCGTGTTGCTCACACCCGGTGTCACGACGGCTCCAATGTAATAATCAACCGACCCCGTAAAGGAGTTCGTTCCATCCAGCTTGGCCTTCCCGGTCGCCCAATTGGTGATGGCTGTATCCCATATCCCAAAGATAAGGTCACCCGTTCCTTCATGAAGCGTTACACGCCACTCTTCAGCCTTTGAAGCAACCACCTGAAAACCATTCCCTGTCGTTGGCGTTACAAACGCTTCGAACGAAAAGGCGTTAGATCCGAAATCGAACAGGTTCGTATCGTCAACGGACCAGTGATTCCCCTTGGCATTAAAAAAAGAAACCCCGGCGTTCGTCACCCCGCTCTGAGGGATGGTCGGCAAATACACGCCGTCGCCGGTGGAAGGACGAGCCACTCCCTTTGGATAGTCGGCACCGCCAGTAGGAGCCCCCGCAATCAGCTGCGTCAGGTCCAATCCGTTTCCGCTGGAATCATTCGTAACGGCGCCCGGTTCGAAACGCCAATAGCCGAGTTCGGGCACTGTCGCAAGCAACTCGGACCGGCTCAGCGCCCCGGAGCTCAGGCGCACCTCATCCATGTAGCGGACAGCCTTGTTGTTTGCAGGACCATTCAGCAAGAAAGAATTCGTTGTGTTCTGAATGGCAGTCACCCCGGCGATGGTTCTCTCAGCGCTCAACAGATCCCCGCCATCGGTCAGGTTCTGGTAATAGAGCGTTACCGCAGTATTGCTCACACCCGGTGTCACGACGGCTCCAATATAATAATCAACCGATCCCGTAAAAGAGGTCGTCCCATCCAGCCTGGCCTGCGCAGTCGCCCAGTTGCTGATGGCTGTATCCCATACCCACAGGATAAGATCGCCAGTTAGTTCATTAACCGTTACGCGCCACTCTTCTCCCTTTGAAGCAACAATTTGAAACCCACTCCCTGTCGTTGGCGTCATAAACGCTTCGAATGAAAAGGCGTTGGTTCCGAAATCAAACAGGTTTGTATCGGCAACGGCCCAATGGTTCCCCTTGGCACTGAAAAAAGAAACCCCGGCGTTCGTCACGCCGCTCTGAGGGATAGTCGGCAGATACGAGCCTTCTCCGGACTCATTACGATCCACCCCTTTTGGGAAGTCGATACCGGCTCCGCCAGAGGCACCCACAATCAGCTGCGTCACATCCAACCCGTTCCCGCTGGAATCATTCGTAACAGCACCCGGCTCGAAACGCCAGAATCCCACCGTCCCTGCACTCAACTGAGCTGCCGCACAACCAACCAGCCCGAACAAGGCTGCTTTTCTGAATAACGATCTCATCTCATTCTCCTTTTGCTTATGTTTTTGCAACACGCTCCGATGGCGCTGCACCTATCATTCGAGCGTTTAAGATAACAATGGAATGGGGCCGAAAACAGGAACGTTATGTTGAATGCGGGTGTTGATATGTTTATTCAGCGACAATTTTCGGAACGCTGGGGTTTTCATCCAGTCACATTCGCGGTGGCTCTCGTTGTTCGAGACGCCATGCTTGTGCGGATACATCCCGGTCAGAAACGAGGCCCGCGAGGGCGCGCACATCGAGAGCGTCACATACGCGTTTTTCATATACGCGCCCTCGGCGCGCAGCCGATCCATATTCGGGGTTTTCAGAAAGGGATAAACCCCGGTAAACCCCATCGCATCCCAACGGTGATCATCCGTCAGGATAAACAGGATATTCGGCCTGTCCTGAGCTTGTCGAAGCGGACGTTTCTCTCCGCCCCGCGCGGCGACCGAAGTCATCAGGACAAACCCGATAACAAGAAAACTTAATTTACTCAAAAAACGATTCATATCCACTCCATTCAACTTCAACAAATGACCAAATATCCCCTTATTAAACAGTAGCCAGTCGAAGCTGTTTTTTGACCGCAAAGACGCGAAGATTCAAAGGGATAGAGCCTGCATTCCCCCTAAACCTTACAGAGAGGCTTTGCGCTCGGATTCGGTTGCCCGGATGCTCTGGAATTGCGCCTTCAGCTGCTCAACCACTTCGGGGAACTGGTCGATCACGTTGTTGCTCTCCATCGGATCTTTATCAAGCTGATAGAGACCGGGTGCCAATTCTTTTTTGTTTGAACGCTTGATCAGAAGCTCCGACATTTCATCATTTCGTCCTTCAATGTATTTCCAGTTGTCCATACACAGCGCCTTAACCCCATGCACGTTATTCAACACGGCATGCTTACGCATCGGGCCGGCGTGGTTGCAACGCGAAATTTCATCGGCAAAGCTGAAGCTGTCGGGCGCATCGTCGAACCCGCTGACCGGCTTGCCGGTCACGATATGCTGGAGCGTGGAATAGATATCCGCCAAGCTGACGAGGCGGTCCGACACCTGCCCCGCTTGCACCTGCCCCGGCCAGCGTACGATAAACGGAACCCGCACGCCGCCTTCCCAGATGGTATGTTTATCGCCCCTGCGCTCGCCATTGATCTTCAACCCGGCATCGATCGCGAACCGCTCCGGCCGGCCCTTACCGCCGGTATCGCTACCGTTGTCGGCCGAAAAGATAAACAGCGTATTATCCAGCTCGCCGGCATAAGCCAGCGCATCCATCACTTCGCCGACGGAGTGATCCAGCTCCTGAATAAAGTCGCCATAAGCACCGACCGGACTGGTGCCGCGGAACTGGGCAGACGGCTCAATCGGATGATGCACTGCAGCGGCGGCAAAATAGAGAAACATCGGCTGATCAGGATATTCCTCAATAGAGGATCGTATCCATTTGCGGGCGCGGGCGTTGAGATCCTGCGTCACCTTTTCCCGCTGTCGCTGCGGCGCATCGTAGCCGGCATACTGGCTGCCGTAAAAACTCTTGGAATACGGATTCACCCGGCGCGAACGCAATCCATAAATCCCGTCGTTTTCCATGTAGATGCGCGTTTGGTCGTCCAAGTTGTTAGGCAGTCCAAAATGATAGTGAAAGCCGATATCGTTCGGTCCCGGCGAAACATGTTCAAGCGCGGCATAATTACGCGTCTTAACCTCACGAGTGTAGCCCAGATGCCACTTACCAATGTGCGCCGTACGGTAGCCCTGCTCCTGAAGCATCATCGCCACCGTGCGCCGTCCCTCTTCGATCAGCAGCGGATCGCCGGGGTTCACCACGCCGGACTTGAGCCGCCCACGCCAGGCATAGCGCCCGGTCAACATCGCATAGCGCGTCGGCGAACAGACCGAACCCGGCGCATAGGCCTCGGTGAAGAGCATGCCGTCCTTCGCCAGCTGATTGAGGCGTGGCGTCCGCACCAACTGCTCATCTGCGCCGTAGGCGTTGATGCACCCCGTCCCGAAGTCGTCAGCCAGAAATACGACAATATTCGGCTTATCGGTACGCTTTTTGCCAGAGGCCGGAATCCTGTTTTCACCCGGCACCACCTGCCCTGTTGAAATCAGAGCCGGAAACACCAACAAACCCAATAGTACGCATTTCATATTCCTCGGTTTCATCATCTCAACCCCTCATTTCTTCGCTTTTTTATTTTTCTTATTTTTCCCCGCAACCCACTGTTTTGATCCTTCGGAGGGATCGCCCATTTCCGCGAACCAGGCATGGTATAGGTTCTGCAGTTCCTGCAGCTTCTCGGGATGCGCATCCTTGAGATTATTGGCCTCGGCAATATCGTTCGATAGATCGTAGAGACCAACCTTTCCGAGGGTGAATACAAGTTTCCAGTCCCCCTTCCTGACCGCCCACTTGCCATCACTGCCGCCGCACCAGTAAAGCGCATCGTGGATCTTTTTGCTTTTCCCGGTCAGTGCCGGAAGGATGTTTTTTCCATCGAAAGGTTTGGAGCCGGGCAGTGCCTCCAGCCCCGCAGCAACCAGCGAGGTTGGCAGAATATCCGTCGACCAAACCGGCACATCGCACGTGGTTCCCGCCTGTAACCTGCCTGGCCACGAAACAATGAAGGGAACGCGGATACCGCCTTCACGGACCTGATGTTTAGCGCCGCTCAGCGGAGCGTTACTGGCTTTCATCCCGTAGTCACCCCCGTTGTCGCTCAGGTAAAAAATGAGTGTGTTTTCATACACGCCGGCCTCTTTCAGCGCCTTGACGATTTCGCCAACGCCGAGGTCGAGATGGTAAAGCATCGCCATAAGAATATCTCGCTTCTCATCGCCCGTGTTATACCGTGCGATATCCTCCGCCGGTGCTTGCGCGGGCGAATGCACTGCGTTGTAGGCCACGTAGGCAAAGAACGGCCCGTCGCTTTCGCGCTTGATAAAATTGACGGCCTCCCGGGTGATGAGAGTCGTCAGATAGCCCTCCTCATTCTCCGCAGCATCCAGGTTCCGATAGATTGGGTGCACCCGTCCTTTATCCGTCTTCGGTTTCAGATGAAAGTAGTCATGCGCCCCGCGTTCCATAAAACCGTAGAAATAGTCGAACCCACGATTGAGCGCGTGATAGTCCATCGTCAGACCAAGGTGCCATTTCCCGAACGCACCGCTGCGGTAGCCCCCCTGCTTCAAGTGCATCGGGAACCAGGTTTCATCGAGCGGCATGCCCGATCCGCCCTGCCGGGCGGTATAAATTCCGAATCGTTGCTGATAGCGGCCGGTGATCAGCCCGGCGCGCGTCGGCGAGCAGACGTAGCCCGAGGCATAGCCCGCCGAGCAGACGACGCCCGATTTTGCCAGCTGATCAATGTTCGGCGTCTGGACCTCCTTTGGAGAGTGAGGATTATAGCTCACATCGGCATAGCCCTGATCGTCCGAAACAATCACAACAATATTCGGTCTGGAATCCCCAG
The DNA here is from genome assembly GCF_900890425.1 of Pontiella desulfatans. Classification (NCBI taxonomy): domain Bacteria; kingdom Pseudomonadati; phylum Kiritimatiellota; class Kiritimatiellia; order Kiritimatiellales; family Pontiellaceae; genus Pontiella; species Pontiella desulfatans. The sequence goes on from NZ_CAAHFG010000001.1 coordinate 3,542,667, forward strand.
CCCCTGCTGATAACGAAACCAACACGCCTGCGATGAATAAATAAATTACTTTTTTCATAAACCACTCCTTTGCGGATAGATCGAGGCCTTCCATTGCCTGAGCGTTTTTAAATATTTCTCGGCGACCTCCGGATAAGTGCCGGCCAGATCGTTCGACTCCGAGAGATCTTCGTCCAAGTTGTAGAGGCGAACCGTATCCCCCTGAAGGTGCGCCTTCCACTGCCGGTCGCGCAATGCGAGCCATTTGCGATTATCGCTCCACAAGAGCGTTTTCTCCCGGGTTTGCGGGGTGCCAAGCCATGCCTCGCTAAGATCTTCGCCATCGATCCCTTTCGGAGCAGCCGCGCCGACCAGCTCGGCAAGCGTGGGCATTAAATCAACGCCGCAAAACAGCGTATCACGGTCAATGCCGGGTTTAATTTTCGCAGGCCAACGTATGAAAAACGGAACGTGAATGCCCCCGTCATGCAATGCAAATTTTCGATCCCGATAGGGTCCGGCGGAGCCGACACAGTTCATCAGGGCCGGATCTTTCTTAAACCGCGGAACGATCTTGTCCCAATCCCCAATTTTCAAGACCGGCGCCGGACCGTTGTCGCTTGTGAAAATCACGATCGTATTTTCCTCAAGCCCGAGTTCAGCGAGGCTGTCGAGCAGACGGCCAATCTCTTTATCGACGGCGGTCACATCCGCACAATAAGCGCGCATGGCCTTCTGCACATTTCCATGCTTGGCAATAAACTCCAGAAATTCGCGCTGCAGCGGAAATTCGAAATCATCAATCGACACCTCCAGATCCTTATAAACCGCCTTTTGTTCGGGGGTGGGCTTCAATACGGCGTGGGTGTTATGCACCCAGAGGTTGATAAAAAAGGGCTGATCCTTTTTTCGCGTCATAAAATCGATGGAAAGATCCACATAGCGGGCCGCCGTCCTTTCGCGGTGATGCTTTTGCTTCATCTCCTTATCCGTCCATACCGCCCCGGTGCTCTGCGTGCCAAAATTCTCGTCGATACCATAGTCGGCGGGCGGCGGCGCACCCTTTTTGTGACCCATATGCCACTTTCCGAAGTGGGCGATGGCATAGCCCGCCTCTTTCAACATGCTCGTCAGCGTGGGCCGATCCGCAGAAAGAATCCATTTGTTCGCGTTAAATTCCTTGGCCGGATAGACCCCGCTCATAAACGCCGCCCGACTGGGCGAGCACCAGGATGCAGCGGCATACGCCTGTTCGAGCTGGAGCCCTTCGTTCGCCAACCGGTCGATGTTGGGTGACTGAACATAGGGATGACCCGTCACCGCCAAATCCCCGTAGCCCAGATCATCCGTCAGAATAAAAATAATATTCGGCTTGTTCGGGGATGCCCCTTGTCCAGCCGCCTCAGCGGCAGGCACGGAAGAAGCCGCGATGCCCGCCCCGCAAAGCAGAGCAACGCCCATTAATAACTGTGCGCATTTCAACCTGTTTTTCTTCATAACATCCCTCTGTTTACTGTTTTAAATTTTTCTTTTTCTTGCCGCCTGCTTTGGGTCTCGATGCCCCTTTCGGATAGATCGTGGCCCTCCATTGATTGAGCGTTTTAAAATATTTCGCGGCAATCTCCGGATACGCGCCAGCCAGGTCGTTGGACTCCGAGAGATCTTCGTCCAGGTTGTAGAGGCGAATCGTATCCCCCTGAAGATGCGCCTTCCACTGCCGGTCACGCAATGCGAGCCATGCGGAAGTATCGCTCCACAAGAGCGCTTTCTCCCGGGCTTGCGGAGCGCCAAGCCACGCCGCGCTGAGATCTTCGCCATCCATCCCCTCCGGAGCGGACGCACCGACCAGTCCGGCAAGCGTGGGCATCAAATCAACGCCGCAAAACACCGTATTGCGGTCGATACCGGGTTTAATTTTCGCAGGCCAGCGTATGAAAAACGGGACGTGAATCCCCCCGTCATGCAATGCGATTTTTCGATCCCGATAGGGTCCGGCGGAGCCGAGACTGTTCATCAAGTTCGGATCTTTCTTATACCGCGGGACAATCTGATCCCATTCCCCAACCTTCAACAACGGAGCCGGGCCATTATCGCTCGAAAAAACCACGATCGTATTTTCCTCAAGCCCAAGTTCAGCGAGGCTGTCGAGCAGACGACCAATCTCTTTGTCGACGGCGGTCACATCCGCACAAAAAGCACGCATGGCCTTCTGCACATTTCCATGCTTAGCAACAAACTCCATAAATTCGCGCTGCAGCGGATATTCGAAATCATCGATCGACACCTCAAGATCCTTGTAAACCGCCAATTGTTCCGGGGTCGGTTTCAGGACGGCATGGGGGTTATGCACCCAGAGGTTGATAAAAAAGGGCTGATCCTTTTTCCGCGTCATAAAATCAATAGAGAGATCCACATAGCGGGCCGCCGTTTTTTCGCGGTGATGCTTTTGCTTCATCTCCTTGTCCGTCCATACCGCTCCGGTGCTCTGCTTGCCGAAATTCTCGTCGATACCATAGTCGGTGGGCGGCGGCGCCCCCTTTTTGTGACCCATATGCCACTTTCCGAAGTGAGCGGTGGCATAGCCCGCCTCTTTCAGCATGCTCGTCAGCGTGGGCCGATCCGCGGAAAGCACTCTGGTCTTATTAAACTCCCGTGCCGGATAGACCCCGTTCATGAACGCCGCCCGACTGGGCGAGCACCAGGCCGCAGCGGTATACGCCTGTTCCAGCTGGAGACCTTCGTTCGCCAACCGGTCGATGTTGGGTGACTGAACATAGGGATGCCCCATCACCGCCAGGTCGCCATAACCCAAATCATCCGTCAGAACGAAAATGATATTCGGTTTTTCCGCAAATGCACCGCAAACAAATGCATATGCTCCCAGCGCTATAAGGCTTTGCAACCAACGTTTTCTCATGCTTTCTCCCATTTTTTTATTTTAGATTTGGGTGCTTCGAATTTAGGATTTCCTGCCGTTCGAACCTATCCGGTGAGCACTGCAGATTAGTGCTTGCGTGAAAAGGAGCGCGTTCTTGTTTGATCCAGCAGTGCCTGCATTTTCTTTGCGACTTCGGGATTTGCCTCAATCAGATTATTGTCCTCGTGCGGATCTTTTTCCAAATCATACAGAGCTCTGGTGTTCTGGCAGGTTGTACCGGGAGGATCCATTTTTTTGCCTTTTATCGGCACCTCTGCCCCTTCGATGTATTTCCAATTCCCGAGCGTAAGAGCAAAGGTTCCGGCTCCGCTGTGCGTAATGCAGGTTGCGAGCGCATCGCGATCAACGGGCTTGCCGTAAAAGGTATCCAGCACGCTCACACTGTCCTCTGCGCCAAGCTCTTTGGCGGGGGTTTCAATATGCAGCAGCTCGGCCAGTGTGGCGGTCATATCCACCAGGCTTATTTTGTCGTCATTCACCGTACCCGCTTTAACATGCCCCGGCCAGGAGACGATGAAAGGCACGCGGGTTCCTCCCTCAAGCGGATCCTGCTTCCCGCCTCGATAAATACCATTCACTTCCGCGCCAGCCTGCCGCATCTGGGTCACCTGGCTTTTCAGCTTCCAAACACCTGGGACCTCGCGCGTCCACTCCTTGATTTCGTCTCCGTAAACACCCCCGTTATCACTCGAGAAGATGAACAGGGTGTTCTCGAGCCGACCGCTCTTTTCAAAGGCCTTTACCACCTCGCCGAGACTCCAGTCCAGATCCTGAATAAACTCTGCAAACGGCCCGGCCGCCAACGTGCCCTTAAAGCGCTTGGACGGGGTGACCGGAGCATGTACCGCCGGTGCGGCAAAATACAAAAACACGGGCTGATCGTCCGGCTGCTGATTGAGCCACTCGGCCGCCTTTTCCGTCAGGACATCCATGACCTCGTCATCGACCCGCTGCGGAGCATCCACGCCCATCCAAGCTTTTCCGTATGGCGACTTGCCTTCAATTTCAATTTTATCGAAGGACCTGCGCCCGTACACTTCATGGTTCTCCATATAGATCCCGGTGTAATCTCCATGGTTTTGCGGAAGGCCGAAGAAGTAGTCGAAGCCGATCGAAAGCGGCCCTTTCGTAATCGGTTTAAAATACCTTTCCGGATCGGCACGTTTCCCCTCTTGCTTACCAAAGCCCAGATGCCACTTCCCGATTACAGCGGTGCGGTAGCCATCATCCTTCAGCATCTGCGGGAGCGTAAATCGCCCCTCATCAATAAGCAGCCGGTCACAGACGTTGACGACCCCGCGCCTCATCCCGGTTCGCCAGCAATACCGCCCCGTAAGCAGGCCGTAGCGGGTCGGGGTGCACACCGCAGCCGGTGCATACGCCTGCGTGAATCGCATGCCCTTTTCTGCCAACCTATTCATATGGGGCGTTTTAAGCACTGATTCGGGAGTTCCATAACAGTTGGAGCTGCCGTAGCCATAATCGTCTGCCAGAAAAATAACGATGTTGGGTTTCTTCTGCGCGGCGACCGCTGCCACCGCAGCCAGTGCGCCCGCGGCGATTATTGTCCGTATTCCTTTTGTGGTTCTACTCATCTCATTCTCCCTTTAAGTTGCGTTATTTTTTCTGCTTAAATTCCCTGTGTCTTCACGGTCAACGATCCGATATTTAATCCCTGACGGAGTACAATGCATCCTCATAAGCAAAAAACGTCCGATTGGGCTTTTCACCCATCGTGAATTCCAGCCGCCCACCGCTGACAACGTCCCGATGCGAAATAAATGGCTCTTTCAGCGGTTCGCCGTTCAACTGCACCGACTGGATGTATTTATTTTCGGGGGAATTATTCGTGGCCACAACCTCGAAGGTCTTCCCGCCGGGCAGCGCGATGGATACCGCGTCAAAGATCGGCCGACCCAGCGAGTAAACCGGATCGCCCGGGCAGAAGGAATAGAATCCGATCGCATTTAGAATATACCAGGCCGACATCTGCCCGCAGTCCTCGTTTCCGGCGACCCCGTTGGGGTCATTAAAATAGAGGGTTGAAAGAACCTGATCCACCAGTTCCTGCGTTTTCCACGACTGCCCGACAAAGTTATACAGATGCGCAATATGATGACTCGGTTCATTGCCGTGCGCGTATTGGCCGATCAGCCCGCTGATATCACTGGAGACATGATCGCCGGTCAGCCTGGAGTCCGTGCTGAACAGCTCATCAAGTTTAGCCGTGAACGCATCCGTGCCGCCCATCAGTTCGACCAGGCCGTTCACATCATGGGGAACAAACCAGGTCCACTGCCAAGCATTGCCCTCACAGTATTCATCTCTCCGATGCTTGGAAAACCTGGGATCAAACGGCGTCTTCCACGAACCGTCCCGGTTTTTTCCGCGCATGAAACCGGTTCCGGCATCAAAATAGGTTTTGTAGCGCCCCGCCCGCTCTTGGTAGAGGGCAATGTCCTCCGTCTTGCCCAGCGCGGTCGCCATCTGCAACATGCACCAGTCGTTGTAGGCATATTCCAGCGCCTTGGATACCGACTCGTTTTCCAGATCGCAGGGGATAAAACCAAGCGTATCGTTATAGAACTTCGCGCGCGGATTGAGCTTTTCCCTTTTTCTCTCCGACGCATAAAGAAAATCGTCGTTTTCACGATAGTGAATCGAGGCCTTCATCGCCTCATAGGCTTTTTCCACATCAAAATCGCGGCACCCTTTCATATATGCATCCACAATCACACTGATCGCATGCGATCCGATCATGGTGCCGGTCAGGTTGGCGTTGAGTTCCCACTTCGGCAGGATGCCGGCCTGATCATATTTATCCAGCAGGGAGCGGATGAACGCCGCGTTCGTATCCGGCTCCGTGATGGTGAGTAGCGGATGAAACGCACGGAACGTATCCCACAAGGAAAAGATCGTATAGATCGGCTCGTCCTCCGACTGATAAATGCGCTGATCCGTTCCGCGGTAGCGACCATCCGCATCCGTAAAAATGTACGGACTGAGCGCCGTGTGATAGAGGGCGCTATAAAACATGGCACGTTGGTCCGCGCTTCCACCCTGAACCGCGATGCGGTTCAGTTGCTGTTCCCAACGCTTTTTTGCAGCCGCGCGAACGGCATCGAAATCCCACCCGGCAATCTCCGACTCAACATTGTTGCGGGCGCCCGCATAGTCGACGCTCGAAACACCGACCTTCACTTTCAGCAGATGATCGGCGAGTCCGGGGAACCGGAGAACCGCTTTCACATCCTGGCCGGCCGTCGCCCACTTCCCATTAAACGGCTTCCCGTTTTTATAAAGCGTGGCTTTAAAGGGCTGGCTGAATTTTGCGTGAAAATAGAGATGTGAATTTTCAGCCCAGCCCCGCTTGCGGCGGTAGCCCTCCACTTCGCGATCATTGATCACGCGAAGTTCTACAAATTCATACCGCCAATAATCCTCTTGGAGACAATGGCTCATATCAACGAGCAGACCGGCCTCTTTATCGCCTTCAAATGAATACCGATGAAAGCCGGCCCGAGTAGACGCGGTCAGCTCGGCATCCACCTCATAGTCGTCCAGATGCACCCGGTAATAGCCGGGCTCCGCCTTTTCACGATCGTGACTGAAGCGCGAGCGATAGCCCGCGTCTGGATCCTCGGGCGTTCCTTTGTCGAGTTTCACCTCACCGGCAAACGGCATAAACAGAAAATCGCCCATATCGGCGATCCCGGTTCCGCTCAGATGGGTATGGGTAAACCCAAGGATCGATTCATCGGAATCATGATAACCGGCACAAGCATCCCAGCCAAACACTCGCGTATCCGGGCTAAGCTGCACCATTCCATTGGGCGTGGTGGCCCCGGGAAAGGTATGGCCGTGCCCCCCGGTTCCGATAAACGGATTGACCTGTTCAAATGCGCTTTGCGCCCTCAAGCCAGAACTCAGGCAACAAATCGCACCGATCCCGTAAATCACTCTCCACCGTTTAAACCCCGAATACACTTTCTTCATAACACGCTCCGATTAACTCCCGCAATGGGATGACATTCTGTAAAAAAGCCCCCCCTTCATGTGCAACACCAGCCGGAACGCACGAAAGGATCGGCCAGCCCTTATTGGAGGCCGTTGATTACCGCGTTCGCAACGTTCGAAACGCCGTATCCCTCATTCAGAATTTCCTGATGCAGCCAAATAAAGCCCCCTCCGCAATGATCCTTCCATTCAGAAAGCTGCGTCTCGACCTCTGCGGGGGTTTTCCAACCCGCATCACTCGGACTAATTGACAGCCCCGGGATCACCTTGAGGTCGCCGGTAAATTTTGTATTCCAGTTCTCAGGGTAATTCGCCGCGCCCCCGGCATAACACTGCACATAAATCCGATCCACCAGCCCCGGCTGATAGGCTTCGAGCTGTTCGTATACAGGATTCCAAACGCCCTCCGGCCTCATGTACGGACAAAGCGTCACTTTATACCCCAAGACACTGAGCATTTTGCTGAACTCAACCATGGAATCCACGTCATAGTGCTCCTCGTCATCAAAGTTGATGGCATCGGCGCCCAGCACATCGCGCAACACCTTGAAAGACTGATAGAGCCGGCTGTCTTCGCCGGTTCCCTCGGCTTCGATCAATGCATCGATATTCGCAAAACTGGCATCCCCCCACGCACTCACCGAAAACTCGATCCGCTTGACGGTTGAGGGCGCCGTTTTCAGATCCACCAGCTGCTCGATCCAATCCTTTTCGCCAACATACCATCCGTGCTCCGCGAGCGGGTTTTCGGTCAAATTGTAGTTGATCTTCCCCTCGGAATTCACCTTTGCACTCCAAAGCAAAAGGGTGTCGAATCCGGACGACTTCACCTCTGCAGCATTATTACCGTAACTGCCATACATGCTGCCACCGGCAAAAAGCCCCACCGGCGTTTCGGGTCCATCCGGGGTTTCGCGAATCTCCAGCACGGAGTCATAGACCGACTCTTTGGACATCAAAACCAGCTCACTCGGGTCAACGGTCGTAATTGCAACCGAATAGGTTCCCGTTGTAGTGATGTGGCCGAAAAAGTCGAAGGTATTCCAACCCTTGGATAAAGAAGCCTTTTTCGTGATCACGTCCCCCGACCCCGGACGATTCTTCCATGTGATGGTGCTTTCATCCCACGCATTATCAGCAACCGCACGAAACGTGACCTCATTGGAAACGGCTTGCGCGGCATACACCTTCAGCCAAACCTCCGAAATCGAGGAGGGCACCGCATCGACGTCAAACTTCAAATAGGAGACAAGTTTCTGTCCCGTCCCGCCGACACGAAGCGAAAGGTTGGTATTCGACCCATAGTTTGACGCGGTATTTGCCCCCGACACAAAGGAGTCGTCGACCGGTTTGAAAAGATATCCAAACCGGGGCACGGGATAGGTGTCGCTGCTTTGCACACGAAAAAACGACGACGCATTGGTCGTTTCGAGCGCCCACTCGGCCAGGCTGACTCCACTGGTGACCGCCACATCCGTCCACGCGCCGGAGGTCAGGCTCTCGCGCTGCTGAATCCTCAGATAGACATCGGCAGACAGATTCGTTGCTCCGACGAACATGTTCCCGGTGTCCAGGGAAATAGAGATCTTCGGCGCATTGAATCCGACCGGCAAAATATCGAACGTCAGCTTCGCCAGCCGAATCTTTGTTGACCCTTCCATCAAGGCAATCTGGTCGCCATCACGAATCGGCATCGCATCCGAGAAGGAGCTGACATGGTTCGCGAGCAACCGCCCTGCACCGAGTTCGCCCGCCGGAACCTCCTGATTCCGCATCCAGAGATCGCCGCTGTATTCAGCGACATCATTAAACAAACCAATTGCTGACAGCACAAGCGTCTGATCCGCCCCCAAGGAGAGTTCACTCAGGTCAAACGTCAAAATCAGCGCCTCGGAGTCCTGAATATCGCCATTCGTTTTTGTACTCGTCTGAACTCCCCATCCCTGGCTTGACATTGTGTGCACTACATTTCCCGTGCTTTGCCCGCCGCCGCTCCATGTAAATGGATTAAACCTCGAAGACCCGTCATCCACGGCCTGGAGATTCAGCTTGATGATTCCCGAAACGCCCTCGGAATCCAGAAATGAATCCTGCACGGAATCGATGAGCGGCAGCGACGTAGTCGAGGACTCCAGCACAACGGAACCGGCCAGATTCGACCAGGTCAGATCAATCGAAGACGCATCCGTTCCCGCGACAAAGAAGTCCGTCACCACCCCGCCCTCTCCATTCGTCGCCGGCGTTTTCGCAGGCAAAGCGTCCTCCCATTCTTTGAGCGTGTCGAAATAGGTTCCGGCAATCTCCGGATAGGCGTCGGCCACATTGACCGACTCCGAAAGATCTTCGTCCAGGTTGTAGAGACGAATCGTATCCCCCTGCAGATGCGCCTTCCACTTGCCGTCGCGCAGTGCCGACCAGCCCGGTTTATCGCACCAGAAAAGGGGAGTGGCCCGCTCTTGCGGGGAGCCCAGCCACGCCGCGCTCAGATCTTCGCCATCAATATCCTCCGGCGCCGCCACGCCGTCGACCAGACCGGCCAGCGTAGGCAACAGGTCCACGCCGCAAAACACCGTACTCGAATCAATGCCCGACGGGATTTTACCAGGCCACCGGACGAAGAATGGAACGTGGATCCCCCCGTCATGCAACGAACTCTTCCGATCCCGGTAGGGTCCGGCGGAGCCGACACTGTTCATCAACTTCGGACTTTTCTCAAACCGCGGGATCAGCAGATCCCGCTCCCCAACTTTCAAGTACGGCGCCGGGCCGTTGTCGCTTGTAAAAACCACGATCGTATTATCCTCAAGCCCAAGTGCCGCGAGGCTGCTGAGCAGACGGCCAATCTCTGTATCGACGGCGGTCACATCGGCACAAAATGCGCGCATGGCATTCGTCACATTTCCGTGTTCGGCAATAAACTCCAGAAAATCACGTTGCAGCGGGTCCTCAAAATCATCAATCGACACCTGTAGATCGTCATAAACCGCCAATTGTTCATCGGTTGGATTCACAATGGCGTGGGTGTTATGCACCCAAAGGTTGATAAAAAAAGGCTGATCCTTTTTGCGCGTCATAAAATCGATGGAGAGATCTACATAGCGGGCCGCCGTTCTTTCGCGATGATGCGATTCCGCCATCTCCTCGTCCGTCCATACCGGCCCGGTGCTCTGCGTGCCGAAATTCTCGTCAACTCCGTACTCGGCAGGCGGCGGCACCCCCTCGCTGTCCCCCATGTGCCACTTTCCGAAGTGGGCGGTGGCATAGCCCGCCTCTTTAAACATGCTCGTCAGCGTAGGCCGATCCGCAGAAAGCTCCCAGTTGTTCACGTTAAACTCCCGTGCCGGATAGACCCCGTTCATTAACGCCGCCCGACTGGGCGAGCACCAAGCTCCAGCGGAATACGCCTGTTCCAGCAGGAGCCCTTCGTTCGCCAACCGGTCGATGTTGGGTGACTGAACATAGGGATGCCCCATCACCCCCAGGTCGCCATAACCCAAATCATCCGTCAGAATAAAAATTATATTCGGCTGTTCCGCAAACACACCGCAAACAAATGCGCATGTTCCCAGCGCTACAAGACTGTGCAACCAACGTTTTCTCATACCTTCAGCTCTCTTTATTTACTTAAGTGGTCAAAGATAGCAATAGAATGCGGCCATAAACATCCGCGTTATGTTGAATAAGGGTGTTGATTTGTTTATTCGGAGACGGTGCGGGGAGATTTTGACCGCGACGACGCGACGACGCAAAGAGTAGAGCCTGAACTCAGCGGTATTCCGCGTGGGTCCGGCTTTCCGAACCTTGGAAACCCAGAAGTCCCACGGATGAGGTCCCACGGATCGGTGCGGAGCAAGTTTTGACTCCTATTGCTCCGGCACTCAAATGTTAAGAGTTAAACGGAAAAATAGTTGGCCACAAGAAACACCAAAATTCACAAAAATGATGCATCCGAACGGCTCTCTCCTTGTGGGTTCTTGTACTACTATCCGCCGAAAACTTGTTTTCCTGGCAAGCTTTTCTCTGCAAATCCTTATTCAACAGCAACTAAACAGAGGCTATTTTTCCCCACGAATCCCCACGAATTTTCACGAATCAGGACAGTGCCTTTTTTCTTCATTCGTGTTCATTCGAGTGATTCGTGGGCAATTCCCTTTTCATGCGTTTGATGGGTTTCGTGGTTTCAATTTGGTTGCGGTTGGGCCGCGCTAGGTATTCCGTGGTGAGAAAATTGATCCGCACCGAAAGCGGCGCGGAGCTGTTCGTTCTATGAGCCGAAGCTGCTGAGAAAACGAATGCCTTCGGCCAGCTCATCGAATGGATCCGAGGTGTAGAGTTCCTGCTCAATGATCAGCTGTTTGCCGTCGAAGTGGTCGACTAATTCCGCCCAGGAGAGATTGCCTTTTCCGACGGCACACGAACACGGCTGTCCGTCTGCGCCGATGGCATAGTCCTTCACGTGCAGCTGCGGTAGGCGGCCCTCCAGATTTTTGCACCACTGCACCGGATTACCGCCACCGAGCTGAACCCAGTACAGATCCAGCTGAAACTGAACGGTTCGGGGATCGGTTTCGGTCACCAGCCGATCCAGCACCAGTGCACCGTCGGCACGCGCGAACTCGACCTGATGATTGTGATAGGTCAGCGTGACGCCGTTTTCGTAAAGAACCCGCCCCGCTTCGTTCAGCTCCTCAACCAACGTCGATACCTGATCCGGATCGGAGAGATCTCGCCCCTGTGGATAGGGAAAGGAGACAAAGCCGCTGCCGACCGTCTTGGCCGCTTGCAGCGAAGCCACCGGATTTTCCAGCACCGTCATGTCATGCAGGCCGCAGACCGCCAGACCATACCGGTCGCACAGGCGCTTCATGGTCTGCGCATCCGGCATTTCCGAAATCAGACAGAGCTCAACTGCCGAACAACCTGCTTCCGCCAGACGGCGCAACGATTCGTCGGCTTCCTCGATCGTCGTTAGGTGCTCTTTAATGCTCCAGAGATTGATGCCGATGTTCTTTTGCTGATTCACCATTCACAGCCCCCGTTTTTCACTGGCTGACCGCCGTTCACGTTTAAAATGTATCTGCGATAGTGCTGCACCGAAGGACTTGTTTCAGGGTGCCGGCGCTGATGTCTGTTTTGAGGAGAACGGAAACGTCGGTTCCGGGCAGCAAATCAAAATAGTTATCGCTGAAGAATCCGTCTTCGTCGCCAATGGTCAGATAAACATTCTTCGCCAGCTGATCCGTTTTCAAGGTGATTTCAAATCCGTCCGAGACCGGTTTTATTTTGTGCGTCACCGTCGCTTCGGGAAGCTCCAGATCTTTGACGCGGCGGAAGTAGTAGAGCGCGTCAGCCTGCACGGTGCCCTCTTCGACCCATTCGGCAAGAAGCACGGCCCGGGTGTCGTCAATGCCTTCCAGAATCTCCTCACGCGGAATGGAATATATGACGGTTGATGTGTTCGCGGGGACGGTGCCGTCGAGGGTTTTTGTCCAAAGCAATTTTCCATTGAAGTCCATCACCTTTAGGCAAAGAGTTCCGGGGAGCGGTTGGAGTTTGTCGGAGACGATGTGAAGATCGAGAACCCCCTCTTTTTCAAACGGGGAAATCAACATGGATTCGAAGGCCTTTTTCATAAAATACTGCTGCGCTTTCCAGCGCAGGGAAGAGTCCATTGAACTCCAGGACGCGACCGGCCAGCAGTCGTTGAGCTGCCAGTAGAGCGTTCCCATGCAGAACGGCATAGCCCGGCGATGCGCCTCGGCGGCATATTTAATCAGCTCCGCCTGCAAAACCTGACCGACGTGGAGGAAGGAGTCGAAGTCTTTGGTTTTGCGATAGCTTTGAAGCAGATAGTGGTCAATGGCTTCGTTGCCCACAGGCGATCGCTGGTGATGCTTCATGACCTCGGTCAACAGTCCGTAGTCCTCCGGGAGTGCGAATTCTTTGATGGTGCGCAGCTCCGGGAACGACTGAAATCCATACTCGCTCATAAAACGGGCGATGTGGGTGGAATAGGTTTCATACGGCTTCTTCTGATGCCAGACACCCCAGTAATGTTCGTCGCCATGTTCCAAACCAACCTTCCGCGCGTTAACTCCCGGTCCGGCGGAGGGGCTGGACGACCAATAAAAACGTCCGGGGTCTTCCGCTTCAATGACGGACGGAAGGACGTCGTGAAAGATACGTTCATATCCATTGGAAACGGCAGCCCACGCGCCTTCGGGATCCGAACCGCCCAGGCCTTGTTCTATGAGTTGCCATTCAGCCCACCCCAATGCCGTTAACATTTCGTTATTGCCGCACCAGATGGAAACCGATGGGTGGTTGCGCAGCCGTTTTACGTTTTGAATGGCTTCCTGACGCACGCTTTCGAGAAACTCTTCATCTGAAGGGAACATGGCGCAGGCGAACATAAAGTCCTGCCAAACCAGAATACCGTTTTCATCGCAGAGGTCGTAGAAGATGTCGTTTTCATAGAAGCCGCCGCCCCAAACCCGCAACATGTTAAAGTTGGAGTCGACGGCCGTCTGAATGACCTTGCGGTATTTGGCGTCCGATACGCGGGTCGGCAAAATGTCGTTTGGAATATAGTTCGCACCTTTCATAAAGACGGGGATGCCGTTGACTTCGAAGAAGAACGAGGTGCCCATGTCGTCTTTTTCACGCACGAGTTTGACGGTTCGAATGCCCGTCCGGTGGGATGTGCGGTCGACTCGTTGCCCTTGTGCAAGGGTTCCGGCAATGTCATAGAGGTGGGGTTCCCCCAGCCCGGCGCACCACCAGAGTTCCGGGTTCTGAATTTCAAAGTCGAGACGACAGGTGTTAATGCCGGCGTTGAGTTGCACCGATTTTTCAGCCACTTGACCGTCATCCACGCGGATGGCCAGATCGGCTTCGCCTGCGGTTTCGGCTTCAATTTCAAACACGGCGGTTAGCTGCGCGCGTTCTTCGGACTGACTGTTTTGAATGATGCGCAGGTCTTTGATTCGTGATTGATTCCACGCTTTAAGTTTTACCGGGCGCCAAATGCCGCTGGAGACGAGGCGCGGCCCCCAGTCCCATCCAAAGTGATAGAGCGCTTTTCGATTGTAGACAGATACTTTCTTTCCACCTGGCACCTGTCCGAGCTCGGCCCGATCGTTTTTGGAAACTGGAATGATATAGTCTAACTCGTCGTGTTTTTTAATTCCCTCGACAACGGGCGATCGGAACAGAATGTAGAGTTCATTTGCTCCGGGTTTGAGATGGTTTTTTACATCCACCTGCCAGTTGCGGAACATATTATCGGCGGATAGAATATTTGTTCCGTTCAAGGAGACGTCGGCATACGTGTCCAGCCCCGCAAAGTCGAGCTCTACACGGTCGTGATTCAGGAGCGACGGTTCTACGGAGAAGGTGGTTTTATATTCCCAGTCCAGCTTGTCGACCCATTGAAGGTCGGCTTCGTTGAGTCGCCAGAAGGGATCGTTGATGATGCCGTTGTCCAGCAGGTCGGTATAGTTGCATCCGGGAACGGTTGCCGAATACCACTTTGCGGTTCCGAGGTGACGGAAGCTCCAGTTTTCGTGCAGCTCTTCTTCAACCGATCCGGCTTGTGCGCACCCCGTCCCCGCGAGAGCCATTTGGCAAAGGATAAAGAGTTTGATCAGGTTATTTTTAGGATGTTTTTTCATGAGGTCCCTTTTTTGCGGGTGGTTTTAAATTCGATTATTCTGTTGCCTGATAGACTGCTCGAAGTTCAGTCAGCTGCTGTTTCAGTTCATCCACTTTTCCAGCATATTCCGGGTTGGCGTATTGACTGGTCATTTCCTGCGGGTCTTTTTCCAGGTCATAGAACTCCCACTCGTCGAGTGTATTAAAATAGATTAATTTATAGCGGCCCGTTCGAATTCCATAGTGAGGATAAACGTGATGAACGGTGTTTACGTCCTGATGGTATTGATAATAGATCGATTCACGCCAATCCGCAGGATTCTTTCCGTTGAGCAGCGGCACCAGGCTGCGCCCCTGCATATCGCCCGGAAAGGGAACGCCGGCGATCTCCAGAAAAGTCTGCGCCATATCAATGTTCTGCACCATCAGCTCCGTTTCTGCCCCCGGGGTGCCATGATTTGGCCAATAGGCAATCAAAGGCGTGCGAAGCGATTCTTCATACATAAACCGTTTGTCAAACCAACCATGTTCGCCGAGATAGAACGACTGGTCGGAGGAATACATGACGACCGTATTTTCAGCGAGTCCGCTCTCCTCCAGATAATCCAGCACGCGCCCGATATTTTCATCCACCGCACGTATGCAACGCAGATAATCCTTGATGTAGCGTTGATATTTCCAGCGCACCAAATCCTTCTCCGAGAGGTTGGCCTCCATCATCTTTTTATTTTTTGGAGAATACGCCGCCCACCAGTCTTCGGTCTGCGTTTCCGTCATCCGATCCATACGGTTTTTCGTCACTCGAGAGGTCCAATGCGTCTTATCTTCGAAATCAACCACGTCGTTAATCTTCAGGTCGCCCGGATGCATCGTCCTGGCAATGGTCATGTCCTGCGTTTTTGCTGCAGTGCCGCGCCCTTTGTAGTCATCAAACAGGGTCGGCGGTTCCGGGAAGGTCACATCGTCAAACAGCTGCAGGTGGCGCTTGGCCGGCGACCATTCACGATGGGGAGCTTTGTGCTGCAGCATCAGCATAAACGGCCGCTCCGGATCCCGCTCTTTCATCCAGCTCAACGATTTGTCTGTAATCAGATCCGTTACATAGCCCGGTTCGCGGTGGGTCCCTTTTGCGGTGATGAAGTCCGGATTATAATAGTGCCCCTGCCCCGGCAGGATTTCCCAATGGTCAAAACCGACCGGATCCGTGCCCAGATGCCACTTGCCGATCACCGCCGTCTGATACCCGGCCTTTTGCAACAGCCGCGGGAAGGTCTGCTGGTGACCGTCAAACCGGTCACCATTCGAACGGAACCCATTTGCATGGCTGTGCTTGCCGGTCATGATTGCGGCCCGGCTGGGGCCGCAAATGGAATTGCATACAAAGCTGTTGCGGAACAGCATGCCCTGCTCTGCTATACGATCAATATTGGGCGTCGGCGCCAAATCGGTCAGATGGCTTCCGTAGGCGCTGATCGCGTTATGCGAATGGTCATCGGTAAAGATCCAGAGAATGTTGGGCGGCTTTGCGTGAACGCTCTGAAGAAGGCCGGCAAGTATTAAAAAAAGATGTATTCGACTCATATTACGTCCCTGTAATTTCCCTGATTAAACGCTGAATTTCCCATGCCGCACTACGACTTTTCCACCTTCTGGATCCATCCGTAAAACGCGATGTACAGATAACATAAAACCGGCAGGAAGAATGCGATCGTGAAGCTGCTCACATCAACGGCCAGCCCGAACAGCGGCGGAATAACGGCTCCGCCGACAATCGCCGCACACAAAACCCCGGATCCCTGCGAACGACTATGTGGCAGACTGTTGATCGCCAGGCTGAAAATCGTCGGGAACATGATCGAATTAAACAGCCCGACGGCGAGCAGGCTCCAAACCGCCACAAACCCCGACCCGAACCCGGCGGCCAGACATAATGCGACCGCAATTACAGCGTAGATGGCCAGAAGGCGGGAGGCCGCTATCAATCGGGATAATAAAGAACCGATAAACCGGCCGACCATGGCTCCCGTCCAATAGAAGGTGACAAACGTTCCAGCAATCCGCGACGGGTTCATCTCCTCAATCTTCATGCCGCCCAGGTTTTCAACCCAGCCGGCAACCAGAGCATTCGACTGAATGAGTTCAGGAATCTCAAGACGCAGGAGATAGTTCACAATGTAACTGCCAATGGTCACCTCGGCACCGACATAAACAAAGATGCCCAGCGCACCCAGCATGAGCCCTCGATGCCTCAATGCAAATCCATAGCCTTCATCGGCATGCTTTTCCAATTCCTTAACGGCCGGCAGATGAAAAAACCGAAAAATGAAAGCAACGACCGCCAAGGCCATAGCCAGGGCAACAAAAGGAACCCGAACAGCGGAAGCCTCAGCAATCCGGTAGGCATCAAGTTCTCCGGCCGACAGCGCCTGTTGCGCTTCAGGAGAAAGCACTTCTGAGCCAAGAATAAAAGACGCCGCAACCAAAGGAGCGATGGCCGTCCCCAGCGAGTTAAGGGCCTGCGCAAGCGTCAACCGGCTCGATGCGGTCTTTTCAGGCCCCAACGCAACGACATATGGATTTGCCGCCACTTGAAGAAGCGTCATCCCCCCCGCTAAGACAAAGAGCGCCAGCAGGAATAGAGGGAATACCCGAATCGATGATGCCGGCAAAAACAGAAAGCACCCCAGCGCCATCACAGAGAGTCCGAGAATAATCCCTTTTTTGTATCCAATCTTCGAGACAATCGTCCCCCCGGGAAGCGACACCAGAAAATAGGCGCCGAAAAAAGCCACCTGAACCAGACCGGCTTCAAAATAGCTGAGGGTGAAAACATCGCGTAATCTCGGAATCAGCGCATCCACCAACACCGTAATAAACCCCCAGATAAAAAAGAGGCTGGTTACAATCGCGAAGGGAACCAAATATTTTCTCTGTGCTTCCGTCATAGTTACTCCAATTATTTTTGACCGTCTGCAAATGGAACGGGCTTTGAATTCGCCCCCCACGTGCCGGGACGGGATCCCATCTCAAACTCCAACGCACCGCCCTGCATGATATCCGCATGGGTGATCCACACATTATTCAGCGGCCGACCGTTCAATTTAACCGACTGAATATAAATATTTTCCTCCGACAATCCCTGAGCCGTCATACGAAAGGATTTCCCGTTTTCAAGATGGATCGTGCAGCCGGAAAGCAAAGGGGATCCAATCACATAAATGCCTCCGCAGGGATTGACCGGATAGAATCCCATCGCACTCATGACATACCACGCTGACATCTGCCCGGCATCCTCATTGCCGATGTAGCCGGCAGGCGCGGCAGGGTAAAATTCCCGCGCAATTTGGTGGATCAGCTCCTGGGTTTTCCACGGTTGCCCGGCATAGTTGTAAAGATATGCAACATGATGGCACGGCTCGTTTCCGTGTGCATAGTCCCCGATCAACCCGGAGACATCGCCGACCGCCGGCCCATCTTTTTGGGGCGGCAATGTGAACAGGGTATCAAGGCGCCCGGCAAACTGCGCCTTGCCACCCATCAAATCAATCAGGCCGTAGACATCATGCGGTGCAAAAAACAGATACTGCCACGCGTTGCCCTCTGTAAACTCGCGATCCTTGAAATCCTCGCGATGGTATGCGCGCGGTGCAAACGTTGGGTGCCAGGAGCCGTCTCCCATCCTGGCACGGAAGAAGCCTTTTTCAACATCCCAGACCTTGCGGTAATTCTGCCCGCGTGCCTGATACTCGCCGGCGATCTTTTTGTTCCCCATCTTTTCAGCCATCAGAGCGACGGTCCAGTCGTCATACGCATGCTCCAAGGTCAACGACGTCCCCGAGCGGACAAGCTCATCCGGGAAATAACCGCGCTTCAAATAGTGCTGCTGCCCGTACCACTGAGGATACTGCTCATACTTCATTTTATGAGCCCCCGGCTGCGTCGCTGTTGCAATGACCGCATCCAGAATTTTTTCCGCAGGCTCATCAGTCAGCCCCTTGATCCATGCATCAATCACAACCGGCAAGGCATGCACACCAATCATGCAGAAATTATCGTTATGGTGCATCGACCAGCAGGGCAGCATGTTGTGCGCGCTCTGTTCCTGATAGGCGAGCATCGACTTCACATAGTCCGCCGTCCGCTCCGGCTGAGTAATGGTATGCAGGGGGTGCAACGCCCGGAACGTATCCCAGAGAGAGAAGACCGTATAGTTCGTAAAACCGTCGGCGGAGTGAACCTCTTTATCAACCCCGCGGTACTCACCATTGACATCCTGATGCACGTCGGGATGAATCATGGTGCGATAGAGCGCAGAGTAAAAGACCTCCAGCGCCTTGTCCGAACCCTCCGCAGAAATCTTACCCAACTCACGAGCCCACTTCGCTTCCGCAGCACTGCGGACCTTTTCAAAATTCCAATGCGGAACTTCGGTCTCCAGATTTTCCAACGCGTTGCGCATGGACACCGGCGAGATCGCAATCTTAGCCATCAACTCCCTACCGGGTTCAAAACGGAACGAGGCAATCAATTTCGACGAAGCCAACTCCGGAATATTGTCATAATCAAGCTGCCGCACACGATCATGGATCATATGCTCCGTCATCGACTCCGAAAACTTCATCGCAAAATAGAGGAACCGACTGGAAGCCCAGCGCGACCCCGTAATGCGGTATCCGGTCACGGTTTGGGCATCGTGAATGCGCATGTAGGAATGGATTGTGGTGTTGCGCTGAATGGCATGCTCCAGATCCATGAGGATCCGGCGGGGCTCGCCCTCCGGAAACGTGTACCGATGAACGCCTACCCGTTCGGTTGCCGTCAGCTCCACATTAATATCATAATCCTGCAGGCGCACCTGATAATACCCGGCCTCGGCCGACTCGTCATCGTGGGAAAAGCGCGAGCGATAGCCCTTTTCCGGCTCGGCTTCAGTCCCCGGAACCAACGGCACCGAACCTACCACCGGCATCAGGAGGAAATCCCCCCAATCGGTCAGTCCGGTTCCGCTGAGATGGGTCTGACTGAACCCCATAATGGTCGGTTTGTCATAATGATAGCCAGCCGCCGCATGCCACTCCCGCACCGAGCAATCCGGCCCCGGAACGACCGCACCAAACGGCACCGTTGCCGACGGAAAGGTGTGTCCGTTATACCCCGTGCCAATAAAAAGATTCAGATGATCCACCGGACGTTCGGAATAACCGAGGGACGCCACAAAAAGGCCCGCAAAAAAAATGGATCGATAATGTCCTGTCATAAATTTCCTTTGGCTTCGATGCACCCAGTCTGCCCGACCTGGATCTACTCCACGGCTTCCATCTCTTGCTGAAACCGAACGGCCATGCCACGCAGTTTGGCCTTCACCTTCCAGGCCTCAACCTTTGCAATGTCCTCCGGAGCCGTCGAAGCCAACAGTTCATCGCTCGGCCAGCGGGCGATCACCTCAACGCGTTCGCCGGGATCCGCTTCCAGGTCATACAACCTTAGAGCCGGTGTTAGCGCCAATTTCCACTTTCCTGCGCGTACCGCTGAAAGCATCCCTTCACTGCCGTGATAGAAGAATGCATTCAAATACTCTTCCTGCGTAAACAGTCCCTGCCATTCACTGTCGAGCTGATACGGACGGCGCAACGGCACCGCAGCATTCAAAGAAACCGCCTCATCAAAAGCCGGAATTTCATCCGTCTCCGCGGTCAACAGGGCACTGAGGTCGCGGCCATCCAGAATGGCGTCATCAGGAACCTTAATCCCTGCCAAAGAGGCCAGCGTCGGAAACCAGTCCATGGACCAGGTTAGTGCCGACGTCACCTCTCCTTCTGGAATACGCAGTCCGGGACCATACACCACACAGGGAACACGCAGCCCACCTTCATAGGTCGTCAGCTTGGTGCCTCGAATGGGCTGTTGCGGGGTTCGCCCCCCCAGCCGACCATTATCGGAGGTATAAATTACGAGCGTATTGTCCGCCACACCGAACTGCTCCAGCGCATCCACCAGCTTGCCGGTATAAAAATCCATTTCCTGAACAGCATCGCCATAGAGCCCCCAATCCGACGATCCCTTAAACGCATCGGTCACGCCGAGCGGCTCATGGAGCATGGTATGGGGCAGATAGAGGAAAAAGGGGCGATTGTTATCCACCTGTGCACCAATCCAGCGGATGGCCTCTTCGGTATAGAGCTTCACCAGCTCGCCCGGCGGCGTATTGCGGCGCAACACCGTATCATTGCGCAACAGCGGCATGCCGCCTTCGGCCTCGAACTGTCCAACCTCACAGGAGTCGAGGTTATGCAGGACTCCGTAGTAATGATCAAATCCTTTGCTTTTCGGGAGGAACTGCTCCTGAAAACCAACATGCCATTTGCCGATACAACAGGTGGCATACCCGGCCGTCTTAAAGAGCTCACCGAGCGTCAACCGGTCCGACGGGATCCCATGCTCTGAATCAGGGCGGTGCACCCAGATATGATTCCCTGAACGCCGCGGATAACACCCCGTCAGCAATCCGGCACGCGACGGACTGCAAATCGGTGCCGCCGAATAGTGATCCGTGAACCGCAATCCCTTCGCCGCCAACGCATCAATCCGTGGTGTTTCAACCTCCGTTGCGCCATAGCAGCCGAGGTCGTAATACCCCTGATCATCGACGAAAATGAAGAGGACGTTCGGTTGTTTTGCAATCGCCGAAGGAGTCGCAAGCGAGAGAAAACACACATAAAATAGAATCAGACCGAGACACCTGGATATTGCTACATTCATTAAATTCAAACTCCTTAAAATTATCTCAGCTTAAAGTGGAGAAATGTAACAATAAAATTGAGCCGCAAACAGCAACGTTATGTTGAATATGTGTGTTGATTTGTTTACACACTCAGTTTTGGCTCGGCACCTCCCGATGCTCGTTGGCGCCCAGTTCACTATTGAATGGATCGAGCGATAAAAAAAACCTCCGAACACTTAATGCCGGAGGTTTCTCAACACAAATACGCTACGGCCTATAAAGCCAGACGCCGGCGAATAAAGAGCAAGGTGCCACTCACCATCGAAAGCAGCCCCAACGTCGTCGGTTCCGGAATAACCGTCAGACTGAAGTTGTCAACCGTACTTCCAAGGCCTTCAACTGGATCGAGGTTGCCATTCCCGTTCGAAAACCCGAAACCCACATGCGTAATATCTGTTGGATTAACCGTATATGTATGACTACTAAACTCTACGAACTCGCCGGTCGACTGACTCTGCCACGAGGCAGTAATCGCCCACTGTGCAGCTGTCGTATCAAGCACCATTTGCATCGTCCCATTCCCAATTGTAGTGTCCACGTTGACGGCGGTATCTCCTTCCAGCTTCGAATTCAACTTAAAGTCGCCGGTGGCAGTAGTATAGATCCGCGCGCTCGTTCCACCACCAAAATTGTTGGATACGGAAGCAGATGTAAACCCAAGCCTGACAGAATCGTACAGACCCGTAAAATTATTATCCAGATCCGCAGTGAGAGCATACACTTTCCCTGCCTCCGGAGCGAACGCGAGCAATCCGTTGGAGGTCTTTCCGTCGGTGGGATTCTGAAAGTATTCCACGACATCGTCTGTCGCGTCCACCTGTGTCGTGTACGGATTATCGGCTTCGCGCGCAAGCCATGTATTTGCTGATGCTCCCGCACCGGAACCCAGCGTTCCGCCCGGAGTCCGACCGAGGAGGTTCGCATCCGTAGCGGCTGTAAAGTCATCAGTATAGAGTGTGACCACTCCCGCCTGCAATTGACCCGCCGCACACGCGATAAGCCCCAACAAGACAATCTTCATACATTTTGATTTCATCTCATTCTCCTTTCATTAGGTTGTTCGCAGTCCCGTCGTGGCCGCTTTTCTAATTTCAACGAATAGCCATTTATTCAAATGCGATGTCATTCCGCAACCCAAACCTAGCGCACCCGTTGCGCCGGGATTTTAGTTCAGAGCCATAAGAGAGCCCGGCGTTGATCAAGCAAGACCCTTCATTCTATTCTCCATTTTCCCCTACAGCCACCGACGGGATCTCCGCTCATAAAACAGCTCTTAAATGTCAGCACCCGCCCCGAACGCACCTGGTGCGCCATCTTTGCGGAAATATCCCTTGAGCGGGAATCAATTCTGTTCTATTCCTCAAATGAATCAGAACAGTTGACCACGACAGGATCGGATAAACAACGATACACCATGACTGAAAAACGCATCACTCAAAAAGACCTTGCGCAACATCTGGGCGTCAACCGGTCCACGATTACACGGGCGCTGAAGAATGATCCTCAAATCAGCCCGGTCATGCGCCAAAAAGTGAAACGCCTGGCCAAAAAACTGGGCTATCATCTGGATCCCAACCTTTCGCAGCTCATGGCGCAGATCCAAACCAAGGATCCCTCTAAACAGATCCGCACGCTCGCGGTGTGGAATCCCATGGAACATCCGATATCCGAATCCGATACCCGCCTCAATTATGACTTCCGGGAAGTTTTCGCCGGCGCGAAGGAGCAGGCTTTGACCCTCGGCTATCAGCTCGAAGAATTCTGGCAGGGAACCTATACCCCGAAACGGCTGGCCAGCATCCTGCGCCATCGCAACGCGCAGGGTCTCCTCATGCTTCCATCGTATAAGACATACGAATTCGACTGCAACCTTCAGCGCCTTTCGGTGGTCTCTCTCGACTATTTCACAACGCACGCATTCCCGGTGCACCGCATCCTGCACGACACGCAATATGCGCTGGAGTTCACACTGCACAAAGCGCACGAACTCGGATTCAAAAACCCGGCACTCATTTGCCCGGCCACACCCTCCAAGCCCACGGCCGAAATCATACGAGGCACCTTCGAAAGCATATACACCCACTATAATTCACTCACCCGAAACCAAAAGTTCCCATACTTCATTGTCGATCCCGACGACTCAAGGCAGATAAAGAGAATGGTGCGTTCCATCGAAAAAATAAGACCGGACCACATCATCACCTACCACTGCCATACCTTGGAAAAAATGTTCGACAACCAACTGCCGGAGAATACGCCGGTCTTCGATTTTTCACTAAAAGAACCCCAAGATAAAGGTCCCGGCATTCGCCCCCCCTCTCGTGCCATCGGCGCCTGTGCCATTCGAAAAATCATCTCCATGATCCATACCGGCGAACGTGGCATCCCTGAATTCCCGGAAACAACCTACATTCGCGGAACGTGGGAAACGCCGTAGACAACCACCTTGAGTGTTGTCCCTTCCAACCCACAGTGAACGCTTGCAAACCTAAACACCACATCCCCGGCACAAAACAGTTAAAGGAAATCTCGATGAGAAAAATGAAAAATATAATAGTGCTGGCGGCGTTGGCGCTCTCCCTTATACCGGTTGGGTTGCAGGCAACCCAGCAACCGAACATTATCCTGTTTCTGGTCGATGATTGCAGTACGCATGAGCTGGGCTGTTATGGAAATACGATGATATCGACGCCGAATATCGATGCGTTGGCCGAGGGCGGTATTAAATTCAAGACCGCCTGGGCGACGCCGTTGTGTGTGAGCAGCCGTGCGGCCATCATGAGTGGTCAGTATGGTTTCCGCAACGGCGCCTACGGCAACTCATATATTGAAACCGAAACGTACGATGCCATGCCTCGGGAAAAAACGACTCTTTTCCGGGCGATGAAGGAATCCGGATATGCAACGTTTCACGGAGGCAAATGGCATCTGCCTACCTCTCCGGCGGATCCGGACTGGGGCGTGGATGAATATTTTCTGTACGGCTCACTGATCGGCGGTGATGGATTGAAGAAGGAATGGATCCAGGAATATTCCGGCCCATGGTGGTATTGGTGGAACTCAAACAAATTTTCGCCGACCCATAAAAAACTGCACAGTCCATCAGCAACCTGGCATCCGATGGTGATTGAAAACAACCGTCTGCGATCGACGGAGGCCGATGATTTCGGCCCGGAAATGCTCGGGGATGCTGTCCTTGATTTTGCACAACGGAGTAACAACGCCGAAAAGCCGTTTTTTATCTATTATTCTGCCCACCTGACCCATTTTCCCTGGACGGAGATGAAAGCGCCGGGCAACCATGAGGTCGCGAAAACGGAGCCGGGCATGGTGTCCAATGTACGATATCTTGATACGGCAGTGGGCAGGCTGGTGAACGCGCTCAAAGCGATGGGTGAATACGAAAATACGGTCATCTTTTTCCTGGCAGATAATCCAACCTATGGAATCGGGAAAGGCGCCGCTTCGGAGATCGGTGCGCACGTACCTTTTATTGTAGCCGGGGGATCAAACTGGGTTAAATGGAATGGCGAGACCGGAAGTTTGACCGATTGCGTAGATCTGTATCCGACCTTGCTGGAGTTGGCCGGCCATCGGGCCTTGCCATCGCAAGTGCTGGATGGACAAAGTCTGGTTCCGTTGCTGGAGGGCGATCGTGCGCATAGCCGTGAGTGGATCTTCAGTTATGTATTGGGTTTTCATCGGATGATTCGTAATCGGGACTATTCGCTGGATGCCCAGGGACAGCTTTGGCGCTGCAATCCATCGGGGAACCCTTTCACGTTCGAAAAAATTGAGACGGCCGATGAGGCCAGCCGAAACGCCCGGATGATATTGGAATCCCGGTTGGAGCATCTGCCGATTCCCGATGAAGACCGGCTGAAAAAGAAGCCGAACGTGTATAAGCAGTATGTCGAAGCCAAGGATGGTCAGTTAACCTGGCGCCAGAAACAGGCGGATGAACTTTACCAAATCGGACTTCAACACCTTTTAAATCGGCCGGGACGACTGAAGTATGACCTTAAATAAAATGACGAACAGCAGGCAGAGAGAGAATGTCGTGTGAAATTGAGAGAACCCACACAGAAAAGAAGGGACACAAAATGAAGAATGCAATTTTAAAACCGACGATCCATCGAGCAGGTTCTGCAACCTTCGCCCTCCTCTCCCTCGCCTTTGCCGCCACGGCAAATATAAAACAGCCCAACATCGTCTTCGTCTTTTCCGACGATCACGCCACGCAGGCCGTCAGCGCCTACGGAGGGCGGCTGGCAGCCGTCGCCCCCACTCCCAACCTGGACCGAATCGCGGCCAACGGCATGCGCTTTAACCGGTGCATGGTCGGCAACTCCATCTGCGGTCCCAGCCGCGCCACCATCCTGACCGGGAAACACAGCCACATGAACGGATTCATGCGCAACGAAGCCTCGACCTTCGATGGTTCGCAGCAGACCTTTCCCAAACTGCTCCGCAGCGCCGGATATCAAACCGCCATCATCGGCAAATGGCACCTTGATAGCGAACCGACCGGTTTCGACCACTGGGAAATCCTGCCCGGACAGGGAGTCTACTACAAACCCGAGTTCCAGACCGCGACCGGAACCTACGAGGAACAGGGCTACGTGACCGACGTCATCACCGACAAAGCCATTCAATGGCTGGACCAGACGCGCGACCCCGACAAACCGTTTATCCTGATGGTGCAACACAAGGCCCCCCATCGCGAATGGTCGCCTTCCCTGAAATACCTCACCGAATTTGATGACGTTGAGATCCCGGAACCCGATACGTTATTCGACACCCTCGAAGGGCGCGGCAAGGCCGCCAAAGAACAGGACCAATCCCTCGACATCGCCATGCAGCTGGGGAAAGACCTTAAAATCTGGGAACACGATGTTTTCAATGAACTGGAGAAGCGGATTAAACGCCGACTGACTCCCGAACAGCTTGCAAAGTGGGACGCCGCTTACGGCCCGAAAAACAAAAAATTCATGGAAGCCAACCTGAAAGGCAAAGATCTGATCCGCTGGAAATACCAACGCTATTTGAAAGATTATCTGCGCTGCATTAAATCGGTTGATGATTCCGTCGGGCAGATTCAGCATCACCTGGAAAAAAGCGGTCTGCTCGAAAACACCGTCTTCATCTATTCATCCGACCAGGGCTTCTATCTGGGTGAACATGGCTGGTTCGACAAACGCTTCATGTACGATGAATCGTTCCGCACCCCCCTGCTCATCAGCTGGCCCGGAACAACCCGTCCCGGCAGCGTCAACTCCGACCTCGTGTCCAACCTCGACTTTGCCGAAACCTTCCTCGAAATCGCCGGCGTTAACATTCCGTCCGACATGCAGGGGCTGAGTCTCGTTCCGATCCTCAAAGGCCGCACGCCCAAAGACTGGCGCAACTCCGTCTATTACCACTACTACGAATATCCGGGCTGGCACATGGTGCATCGCCACGAAGGCGCATACGACGGGCGCTACAAACTGCTCAACTTCTACGACCTCGGCGAATGGGAGCTCTACGATCTGAAAACCGATCCCAACGAAATGACCAACGTCTACCAACGCCCCGAATATGCCGAAGTCGCCAAACAGATGCACCGCGAACTCGAAAAGCTGCGCGAACAATACAACGTGCCGGAAAATATTCCGCAGGATCTCACCAAAACAACACGCCGCTATTACACCGAAGATATGACAAAAAAAGCACAGGCCATCCGCGACGCCGACGGAGCCGTCCCGCTGGATGGCAAAAAATAAAAACGAATCTTCCAAACCTTGGAAAAAACCAACAGCTCATCGCACGTAGAGTTGCGCCCAAAGATACGCCTTCACCTCCGAGGTCTTAAGCGAATCCGCCCCAAAAGGTGTATTCCGGTTGATCATCCACGTTTCTCTGTAGATAAAGCGCCAGCTCACGCACATGGTAATCGCCCCACATACAGGCTTCACCATAGGCAATTTTGCTACCTTCGGGCTTATAGTCCCATCCGTTCGGCGCATGGTAGATGGAGTGCAGCAACAGGCCCTGATGTTCCGGATCACGACTGATGTACGGATCACCCAGCATGGTTTTGGACGCGGTCAGACCGGCCTGCCAATAGCGCTTACCGTCTTCGGTATCGAGGCCCAGATATTTACCCAGGCGCAGCAGTCCCTGTGCACCGATCGCGGCCGCCGAGCTGTCGACCGGCTCGTAGTCGTTGAACGGATCGGACGGACGGTTGAGGTAGTCGCCCAGCTTATGCAGCTTCGGCGCACCGCCGTCCCAATACGGAATCCCGTCGGTCGGCGTGTTTTCGATGAACCAGTCGCAAGTTGCTTTGGCCGCCTTCAGGAAAATGGCTTCCAATTCCTCGCGCCCGCCATAGGGTTCCAGCACGGAATCATCCAATGTAGCCAGAAACTCCAGCTCTTCCGGAAAACCAACCATCGCCCAAGCCAGACCGCGGGTCCACGTCGTAAATCCGCTGAAGCCCTGCTGCGAATTCGGGCAACGGAAATTACCGTCGTTCACATTAAAGACACTCTCATGCGCCGTGCGGCCCCACTCATCATAGGCATCGCGCCCTTCCCCATAGAAAACCGCATACTTTGCGGTCGCCTTCATGTGATCGAGTGCACGGCCCAGCAGGCTGATCTTCGCGTCGTTTTCGCCCATCAGTGAGTGACCGAGCTGATGCGCCACCATCAGAATGCGGCAGCTGCGGATGGTATCAACAAACAAAGAGTGCGGACCGTTAAAGCTGTAGATATAGCCGCCGTCGGGCAGGTCGGTCCAGCGACTGGCCTGAACCGCGCCGGACACCTTCAACGCCAGCTGGTAAAATTCACGTTCAAAGGCATCCTCGGGAATGCGGCCCTCGTTCATCAGACGCAGCAGGTTGCCGTAGGTGGAGAGATTATTGAAGCCGTGGTCATGCACCCCAACGTGACTGATGTGCGGTGCCATCTGTTCCACGGTCTGTTTTTTACCCAGCGCCAGAAACGATTCATCGCCGGTGGCGTCATACTGCAGGATGGAGGAGCCAAACTGAAAGCCCTGCGTCCAGTCGGTCCAGCCCTTCGGAATATATTTACCCTTCCAGGTAAAGACCGGAGCCCCCTGCGTGGTGCTGAACTCTTTTTCAATCAAACGAATCTTCTGACCGGACAGCTCCCAGAAGGTCGCCAGATCCGCATTCAGATCGTTTACCGTAATCTCTTTATTAATAATCATCCTAAAATTCCTTCTTCAGTCATGCGGGCCACCTCTTCTTGGGTGTACCCGATCTCCAGGGCCACGGCCTGGCTGTGCTCACCCAGGCGTGGCGGAAATGTCTTCAGCTGCGGCGGGGTCCCTTTCAGACGGATCGGGTTACCGAGCAGGCGCAGTTCGCCCACCTCTTCATCCTCCATCGAGACCACCATGTTGTTGTGCGCAATCTGCGGATCAGCGGCCGCATCTTCAAAGCTGTTGATCCGCGCACACAGCACGCCATTGGCTTCCAGTTCCACCATCCATTCCCCGGTGGTCTTCTCCACAAAGGATTTCGCGAGAATCGCGTTCAGCTCCCCGGTATTTTCAATCTGTAGCTCTTCCGTGCAGAACTGCGATTTTTCTGAGAGATCGCCCAATCCGAGCGCCGTCGAAATATCACGCAACGCGTTCTTTGAAAAGACCGGCGAGATTTCAATAAATCCGTCCTGCGTCCGGAAGGCTTTATTAATCGCCGCTTCCGTTCCACCAACAGCAGCCGGACGATCAATCTTGTCTGCATTGAGTCGCGCCGCCGCATCCCAGGCATGCGCATGAAACGCCACACTCAACAGATCCGTGGAGACATACTGCCCTTCGCCGCTTCTAAGGCGATGCACCAATGCGGTCAGGATACCGATCATCAGATTCAGCCCGGCCGGGTAGTCGATGCTGATACCGCCGGGAATCGGCGGTTTTTCTTCATCATAAAAAGTAAACCAGCCGCCCTCGGCGCGCGCCATCATGTCATGGCCGGCCCGGCCGCGTTCAGCATACGGTCCTGTATCGCCCCATCCGTTGGAGGTCGCATAAACCAGTCCGGGATTGATCGCCTTCAGGTCGTCATAGCCGAAGCCAAGCTTCTCCATCACGCCCTGGCGGAAGTTGTGCACGACCACGTCGGATGCCGCGACCAGCTTGCGGATCATCTCTTTGCCCGCTTCAGATTTCATATCTACGGTAATCGAGCGTTTATTGCGGTTCAGATTGGCAAACGGCAGCGAAACCTCTTTGATGAACGGGCCCCAGGAGCGGCTCCAGTCGCCGCTGCCCGGACGTTCCACCTTGATGACATCTGCGCCATAGTCCGCTAACAGCTGGGTGCCCACCGGCCCCTGATACACATGACTGAAATCAAGGATACGGATCCCCTCCAATGCGTTTTTTGCAATCATACCTTTTTTCCTTTTTTCGTAAGAAAGTCATGCAGGCGCTGCTTTGTATCAGGGTCCTGCAGACAACTGATGGAACGAAAGGCTTCCACTGCGGCATTTTCATCACGCGCCGCCCGTTCCTGCTGATTTAATATCGTTTTAAACTGGGTGAGCGAGTTGCTGTTATTCGCCGCAACCGCCGTCGAAAAGCGGCCCCGTTCTGCCTCGATCTCCTCTTTGCTTCCGACAAAGTCAACCAAGCCGATTTCGGCCGCCTTCGGCGCGTCAATCATGGCCCCGCTGTAATAGTAGTATTTAGCTTTGGCCACCCCGATGCGTCCGGCCAGGCGGCGCGTGCCACCCCAGCCGGGAATGAATCCAAGACCGGCTTCCGACTGCGCCAGTTTTGCCCCGTCCGCAGCAAAGATCAGGTCGCAGGCCATCGCCAGCTCCAGACCGCCGCCCATGGCATAGCCTTCTACCACCGCCACCACCGGCATCGACAGATCTTCCAGCATATTGAGCACACGATGTCCCTGCATCACCCACGGAACAATCGTCTCTTCATTGGTGTTCTGCAGCACATTCAGATTGGCGCCCACGCAGAAAAAACGTTCAGACATGCTGCGGACCCATACCATACGCGGTGCTTCCGCAGCCAGGCCCGCAATGGCCTGCTCCAGCTCGACCATCACCTCGCCGTCCAGTGTCAGCGGCTTGCCTTCCGGCGGCACCAGCAGCAGGGTGCCGATGCCGTTCTCAACTTCATACGTTACCTGTGTCTTATTCATTGACATGCTGCACTTCCTCTACGGCCGGTTTTTCCTGGCCCATAATGCGGTCCAGGCTGCCGAAGTTACCCAGCACGGTACCGGCCAGCGTTGCAATTAGCACGCCCGTCAGGGTCAGATTGCCGGCCTTCGTTTTCGGGGCTGGATCTTTAAAGTAAAAAACGCCCCACAGTGCATTCACGGCCACGCACAGGGAAGCCAGCGTATAGCCCGGTCCCGGTCCAATCGCGGCCACCATCAGCAGCATCCCGAAGAAACCGGCGCACCACAGTCCGCCGGAGCTCATCGCCCGTACGGTTGAGAGGGTATTTTCCAGTTTCGGCGACGTACGCGTCAGCGCCACCATGATGGAGGTACCGATCAGCATCCCGACGGCCAGCGGCAGGGCCGAGGCCCACGGAGAAATCTGCGCCAGCTCGCTGCTGGTCTCGGAAACATAGGCGGCCGGAATATAGAAGGTGCCCCACAGAATCCCGGCGCCCACCGCACCGAGCAAACCTTTGACTGCAGACTTGCCCTCTTCCTTCTCGCCGGCACCGCCGGCAAAAATAATCATGAAGATGCCGCCGATCATCACGATCAGCGAAACCAGTCCAACCCCCCACGTCAGCACCGAACAATCACGGAACTGCCCGAACAGCGTCAGACTCCAGATGAAGGATACCATGATATTCAGCGGCGCCCAGATCCCGAAAGCCTTGGCAATACCGATGTGATTGCAGCCGACAAACGCACAATAGGCACTCACCGCCCAGATCAGCCCGCCGATCACCGGCACCCAGGCAATGCCCGATGCCAGCTGCCCCATCTCACCGCGCAGCGCCACCACAATGGTTGCGATGATTGATGTCGCCAGCGCCACATAAAAGGTTTTCGCCTGCTCATTTGGAAACTTCACCTTCTCCGACGGCACCAGCCACGATCCCCAGGCCAACACACAAACCACAGCATAAACAAATCCTAATCCACCCATATCGTACTCTCCTTTGTTCCAGTTTCACAACCCGCACATGTACATTGTCAACAATCCAAAATTCTGAAAAAACACCGCTTTACGCAGTGAACATCAATAAATCAGCACGGCATTAACCTTTGTCTTCCCCTTCGCAACACGCGCGGTTCAACAAAGGTCAACGCTATCTCGCTGATTTACCACCAGGGCTGTCTTTTGCCGAGGCTGAACAGGACGCTCTTCTCTTCGGTATATTCCTCGACCGCGCGGCTGCCCAGTTCGCGTCCCAGACCGCTTTGTTTGTACCCACCAAACGACAGTTCCGGATGGCCTTCCAGCCAGGTGTTGACCCAGACCGTGCCGGCACGCAGCTCACGGGCCGCCTTCATCGACTGATTGTAATCATTCGTAAAGATCCCCGCCGACAGGCCGAAATCCGTTCCGTTGGCAATCGCAATCGCCTCATCCAGCGTTTTAAAGCGTACAATCGACAGCACCGGCCCGAAGACCTCTTCCGTCGCTACCGGAGAATCGGCCAGTACCTTGTCCAGAATGGTCACCTCAATAAAGCGTCCCTTTTCGGTCTCCACTTTATTACCGCCCATACATACGGTCGCCCCGGCTTCGCGGCCGGCCTGTACATACCCGAGGATCTTTGCTTCCTGCGCCTCGTTAATGATCGCGCCCAGCTTGGATGCGTCATTCAGCGGATCCGACACATCCAGCCCTTTCGCAAACTCGGTCAGCTTTTCAACAAAAGTGTCTGCAATGCCGTCCTGAACCAGGATACGGCTGCTGGCATTACAGCACTCGCCCATGTTAAAGAAGGCTCCCAGACGGGCCGCATCCACTACGGATTCGAGATCTGCGTCATCCATCACAATCATCGGGTTCTTACCCCCCAGCTCCAGGCAGACTTTTTTCAGGTTGCAGGCCGCGGTCGCCGCGATGGCCTTACCGACATTTGTAGAGCCAGTGAACGAAATCATCTCAATATCTTTATGCTCGCACAGGGTCTGCCCAACCGGGGCGCCGTAACCGGTCACCACGTTGAACACGCCATCTGGCACGCCGCACTCTTTCAGCACCTCTGCCAGCAGCAGCGTGGTTGCCGAGGTCAGTTCCGACGGTTTAATCACGGCGGAACAGCCGGCCGCCAGCGCATACGGCGCTTTCTGGCTGGCAATCAGCAGCGGGAAGTTCCACGGCGTAATCAGGCCGACCACACCGATCGGCTCACGCAGGGTCATCGATACCGTGCCCGCGCCCAACGTATTGCAGCTCTCACCATAGAGGTGACGGCAGAGGGCCGCGGCATGCTTCCAAAGGCCCGCCGCCCATTCCACTTCAAAACCGGCCTGGGTCAGCGGCTTGCCGCTTTCCAGCGTTTCCAGCATCGCGAGTTCTTCTTTACGTTCAACCAGCCGATCCGCTACGGCATACAATACGGCCGAACGTTCCGCCCCGGAAATACGGGACCAGACGCCAGATTCAAATGAAGCCTTTGCGGACTCTACCGCCCGGTTGACATCCCCGGCCGTTCCCTCCGGCACCCGTGTCACTTCACATTCATGCGCCGGACTGGTGCGGGTAATATAACGACCGCCCTCTGAAGCAACATATGCACCATCAATCCACAAATCAAATTGTCTTGCCTGTTCCGGAATACTCATCTCTAACTCCTTCCTGTCCATTATTGACCCTTACCTATTAAAAACAACATTCGGAGGTTGTTGCGCACAAATGAAAGCCGCAACACAACAAACAGCCGACAAAAGCCAGGCCGCACACCCCCGTTTACTCAAAAAATTCTTTCGATTCCACATCTCCGATATCCTTTCCATTAATTCATCATCGCACGTAGAGCTGCGCCCAAAGACAGGCATGAAGTCTCCGGGCCGACGGCCACTTCTCAGGTGTACCATCCGACAACTTCTCAATGCCCTCAATAATCCTCGTCAGCCAACGCCGCCCCCGCCAGGCGTGCAGGCTGTCCGGAGAAACCCGCCCAAAACGTTGAACAAATTCCGGCGAAACCATCAGCTGCACGCGCAAAAAATCCGCATTCACCTCCGAGGTCTTCAGCCAGTCCGACCAGTGCGTCAATTCACCCTGCAGCGGATCCCGTCCGAGCATTTCCAGAAAAGCGGCCCGAATCACGGCCTCGAGTTCCGCATCGCCATAGCCCACCGACCGAAAGCCGCGCATATTTCTCGGTTCCCATGCATTACGCGGTATACCGACCAGGTCCGATCCGGCAGGTTTAAATTCGGACTGAAGGACACTTGTACCCGCGGCGGACGGGGTATAAAGAAATGCGGCAGGCGGTACCGGCTTACGCCCATTAAATCCGTCGCCCAGCCCGGAGAAAACCGCCTCGCTACGATTGCTCACCACCGTAAACCGATCCACCCCATTCACAACATAGCCGTAGCCCATCGCGTTACCAGACAGACCATTTCCACGGACGGTTGCCCCGACCAGCGTCTTGCCAAGAAGACGTCCGTTCCAAGCCGCAGGTCCCATGGGAATCGCAACATGAATCCGCCCGCCGAACGCATCAATTAGATTGCGTTCAACCACGACGCCCGAATAATCATAGCGTTCAGCCTCAGGCGGACTCATCCGGTAATCGGAAAAAGGTTCATACAGCGCAATGCCCGCCAGCATCTCCCGCGAAACAGCGGCCACCACATTACTCTGAATCAGTGTTCCGGGAGCGCCTTGAATCATAATGCCCTGATCGGTCGCATCAATAATCAGATTATTGCGGATCAGGCTGTCCGGAGACGCCATTGAGATCCCGTCGCCCCAGCCATACGGCAGCTCATGCGGAGCGGTTCCATTCCCGCGCAGATCCGGACCGGAGCCGACAACGACATTGTCTGTGACTTGAATATCCCGTCCGCCTTCACGAACATGAATGGCACCCCACCCACCGGAACAGCGCGTATTCAACAAAATGCATCGACTCACGGTCTGCGCGACCGCACCAGGTCCACCCAAATCCACAAACGGTTTAGCCGGCAGCGTGCCTTTCTTCCGGTCAAATTGATCGCGATTCCCATCAAGTACCAACTTGCGAATCGAAATCTCCGACACCCCTTCGCCGGAAATGATGGTTCCCGCCAAACCGGGAGCCAGACGAAGACGTGCGTACTGCGACGGCAGCACATCGCCTGCGGTTTCAATCCGCTGCCCGGGCACCCGGAACCGCAGCGGAGCCGAGACTTCCCACTCGCTTCCGGGTTGCAGCAACAAATCCTCTCCGATATCAAGCCGGGCCTGCAGATCCGCCAACGGCACACCGGCCATAGCCACCGCCGCTCCCGCCAATAAAACACAGTAAGCCTGTCGAACCCGCTTCATCACTCGAAAATACGCTGCATGACTCATAATTTGACAACCCTCAGGTCCTGATGGTCAATCGCCATCATCGAAAAGCCTTCTATTTCGATTTGACGTCCATGGCCTCATTCTCAAGCCGCACGCCATCTTCTCCCAATCGCTCCAGATAGTCAGGGAGCAGCGAATCACCCGATTCGGTCATCCACTCCAGCAACCCCTTTCGAGCCGCCATCACCTGCTTCTGAACCTCCGGATGATCGATCAGGTTGTGATGCGCTCCGGGATCCCGTTCCCAGTCATAAAACTCCTCCAGAGAACGAATGAGAAAAGATTCATAACGAGCCTTCACTGCGGTATTGGTCTCCGCGGCAGCCTGCATCACAAGCATCGAAGGATCGCCGCCGGGCACCCCGGCGCCATAACGGCTTTTTTTAAGCCCATCCGGATCATACCAACCATTATAAATGTACCCGAAACGGCCATCAAAATAAGAGCGGGTCTGTTTCGAACGCGTATAGGTTCCCGGCACCTCGTGATCTGGACGCTGCACAAACCCGGCTTGATCCAGATACTCCAGAAAATCCGGTTGTTCCCGCAGCATACGCTTAACGTATCCGCCATAATTGATATCTTCATTTCGCAGCGACACAATGCCTTGGCGCCACTCATCCGGCGTCTCCCCGTTCATCAGCTGGACAAGTGAATACCCATCTGTTTTGGGAAATGAGGGCAAACCTGCCAGCTCCAGAATGGTCGGGGTTAAATCAATTAACGAGACCATATGCTCCGCATCGATTCCGGGACAAATCACCTCCGGCCAGCGCATCAAAAACGGAATCCGGTTGCTGCCGAGGAAGCAGTCGAATTTGGCATACGGCAGCGGCATCCCATTATCGGACACAAAAATAACCAGTGTGGAGCGCTCCAGGCCCGTCTCTTTCAGCACATTCAAGCACGCTCCCACCGTGTCATCCAACCGACGAAGCGATGATGCATACTTTGCCAGGTCCTCCCGGATCCCAGGCAGATCCGGCAGCGCCGACGGAACTATCACCTCTTCCGGCGCATAGATTCGCGACGGCTCCGGGATGTCGACCGGGATTCCCCCCCAGATATGCCCCGCCCATGGAATGGCGTCTCCGTGAAACGGACGGTGCGTATCGGCCGAATTGGCCACCATTAAGAATGACTTGTTCTGCCGGTCAGCCTCCTCAATCAGTCGGCGCAAGCCTTTAGCAAACGCCGCGGGATCCCGGCCAACCACCCCATCGGGATCGGTCAGCCCCAATTCCTCATTGGTATAGGTCCATCCGAAAGACTCCATCGGCTGCATATGGTGCACCTTATGAATATTGGCGGTCAGATACCCGTTCTCCGCCAGCGCCGCTGTAAGCGTTGGAACCCCCTCGGCGATCGGATAAAAACCACCGGATCCGTAATTCTGCGGATAGACCCCGGTCAGCATCGACTGCCGGGCCGGCTGACAAACCGATACCGGCGTAAAGCCCCGCTTAAAGGAAAGGCCCTCCTGAGCCAGCCGATCCAGATTGGGGGTCACATCCGGTGCCACACCGCCGGCGAATCCCGGGCTGTCATAGTTCACATCATCCGCAACAATCAGCAAGATGTTCGGCCGCAACGATGTCGTCCGCTTCACTTCCTGATTATCCTGGGACACACAGCCCGCAACGGCCAACAAACCGCATCCGGCCAGCAGTTGAAGTATTTTCTTTTTCATCACAATCCTCTGTTTTAACAGAACCCCTCGGCTCACTTCCAATGATGCATCATCCCTATTCACCGACTGAAAAAAGTGCTTTATTCGGAGACGGGCCCATGACAAAGGTCAACACACCACCCTCCATGATCTCCCAATGCTTGATGTGCGAACGCGTCAGATCCATTCCATTCAACATCACCTTTTGCACATACACATTGTGATCGCTGTTATTGATGGCCTTCACCGTAAAGGTTTTTCCATTCGGTAGTGCAAGCGACACCTCATCAAAAGCCGGACTTCCGAATTCATACTCCCCCGAAATCGGGTTCATTGGATAAAAGCCCATGGCGCTGAAGATATACCAGGCACTCATTTGTCCGCAGTCTTCATTCCCGCACACCCCGTCGGGGGCCGCCGTATAGAGCTCTTTCATAATCTGGCGCGCCAGTTTCTGTCCCCGCCAGGGTAATCCGGCGGCATTGTAGAGATAGGCCATGTGATGAGACGGCTCATTGCCGTGCGCATACTGCCCAATCACTCCGGACACGTCCGGAATGGTTCGTCCCTCTTCAAGCTCCACCTCCGTTGAAAAAACCAGATCCAAACGTTCCGCCAGTTTTTCGCCCGAGCCGTGAAGCGCAATCAACCCCTGCGGATCGTGTGGAACAAAATAGCTGTGCTGATACGCATTGCCCTCCGTGTAATCAGCCACGGCGCGGTCCCAGGTAGAAAAAAACGGGTCGAACGGCTCCCGAAAGTGGGAATTATCCGAGGAGCGCCCGCGCATGAACCCCGTCTCTTCATCGTAAAGCTTCCGATAGGCCTTGGAGTGGGCCCGATACGACTCCGCCAGTTCCGTTTTCCCGAGGTGCTCCGCCAGCTTGGCTACGCAATAATCATTGAAGGCAAGTTCCAGCGTCCGGGTCACACTCTCATGACCGATATCATACGGAACGTAGCCGTACTTGCGATATTCCACCAGACTGCGTCGAGAGTTGTTGACGGTTTGGTTCATCGACTTCACCACCGCGTCGAGTAGCTCTTCTCCATCAATCGCATGATATCCCTTCAGGTAGCTGTCCACCAGAATCGGAACCGAGTGCACACCGGTCATGCACCAGTTTTCAAGTCCCCAAAGCGTCCAAACCGGCAGCATTCCGGTCACCCGATAATGTTCCAGCATCGTTTTCTGCAGATCTTCCGTCAGCTGCGGTTCAATGATCGTATAAAGCGGGGTCGTCGCCCGAAACGTATCCCAGTTTGACAGGGTGGTGTAGTAGTTGAAATCCTTCTTCGTCACCTGGAGATCCGCGCCCCGATACTCTCCGTTCACATCCGAATGAAGCGTCGGTGCCATCATGGTGTGATACAGTGCGGTATAAAAAACCGTTTTATCTTCCTCGGTCTCCGCTTTTACAGAGAATACGGAAAGTTTTTTCCGCCACTTTTCCTCCGCAGCCTTCACAATCCCGTCAAAATCAAACTCGGGATTTTCAGCCTCCAGATTCAACATCGCGTTTTCAACGCTGACAGACGAGAGTCCAAATGCCACGTGAAGCGGCTCATCTCCCGAGTCAAAATCGAACTGCGCACGAACGGACACCGCCTCCACCGTGTCGCCCGCGGTTTCTGTACGCTCGCCGTAATCATAATAGCGGTGTCTCTTGACCGGCTCCGAGAATTTCATCACAAAAAACAGCCGCTGATCTGCAACCCATTTGCCGCTGAAACGGTAGCCAACGAACGTCGAATCATCGAGCTGCTCAATTCTCGTTTTCACTGGCACGTCGTGACGGATATGAAACTGCGTGTCGAGCAACAACTTGCGTTCCGCCGCATCCGGATAGGAAATACGATAAAGGGATGTGCGCTCGGTCGCCGCAATCTCCACCCGGGTAGCAGGATCCTTCAACTCCACCGCATAATAGCCGGGGCGCGCCGTTTCATCCGCATGTGAAAAATGGTTGAGCCACGGGCATGCCTCGGGTTTTTTGTCACATTGCGCACCGAGATCATAATCCTCGGTCACCGGCATGATGCATAGATCCAACAGGTCGCCCATGCCTGTTCCGGAAAGATGAGTTTGAGCGAACCCAATCATGAAATCATCCTGATAATGGTATCCAGAACACCAATCCCACTCATCGGTACCATTAACCGGCCCTGCCATGGCCATTCCATAGGGGACAGACGCCCCCAGAAACACGTGGCCGTGACCGCTGGTCCCAATCACCGGATCAACGCAGGAAAGCACATCCCGGCTCCCGCGGCAGCCCGTGGTCAACAAGACCGCACTCAAGGCGGCAGCGCTTAAAAGTCGTACGCACCGAAATATTTTCATCAGAATCACCTTTTATTAATTTAAGCGAAACACCATCGCTTCTTTTCTGTCCCTTAAACTCAGTTCATCTTATCGATAATGCCGGGCGTCGGAAGCCCGGCATCCAAGATGAACAGTTCGGCTCAATAACGCGCACCTAATGCCCGGCACCAACGTTGATAACCTTCTTCACATTCAGCGTCTGATAGATTTTCATCTGCTCAGCACTCAGCAAATCAGCCATAAACCGGTCCACTTTTTTCGGGGTCAGGTTGTCCTGCTGCATAAACTTCAGATAAGCCAGCACCTGCTCATCATTCAGATCCAGTGTGGTCAGAATTGGAAGGCGTTCCCGCTTCCGGTCGAGGTAGCTCTTGAGCTTCTCGGCCTCATACTCAGCCCCCATATCGGTCCCATAATCTTTATCCGGGGAAATGGACGGGACGGTGATCGGCTCGCGGTTATACCCGAACTCCACCTCGCCCCAGAGCTGCTTCACGAACTCCTCTTGATCATACCCCTTAAATTCATTCGCCTGATTCGGCGTATTCATATAGTAGGGTCCCGGATCGCCGGGACGAACCAGCGCCGCCGGCATCATGGCCGAACAGAACGGATCGAGCTCTTTCACCCGATAGGTCATATACCGCAGCCAGGCATTGCGTTCCTCTTTCGTGAGCGTATTGGAAAACCAGCGGATTTCCGTCAGGCCCCATGGGAACCAGCTGTCGAGATGCGGCACTCCGATTTCCATGTTCGGAACGCGCGTTGTATCCAGATGGGCCACCCACGGAAGATGTGGACTATCCCAGCCGCCCGGATGAAACCCGGCAGCCATCCGACCGAAGCCGGCATGAGAATGCCCTTTCACATACTCGCACTGCCACTTGGAGTCCGGAACCTCTCTCGGGGTACTGGCAAACCAGGCGAAATCACAAACCAGCTTGCCGTCAGAGACCGCCCCATTCATTCCATTACGATTCACACAATTGCCGGATGAAATCAGGATTTTTCCTTTGCGGGAAATCGGGTCGCAGTACGCCCGAATCCGCCGAACGGTATCCGCCAGAGCCCTTTTACCTTTATCTTTCTTGGTGGAACCGGACAGAATCCCGATATGAATCATATCCGCCCCGGCTTTGATCTGCTCACAAGAGGCGTAAAACAGCCACAACTGCGCCTCCTTTTTGCTCATATCGGGCAGGCCAAGATCATTGCGTGCATTATCCACCAGCACCGCTTCGGAAAAATTAAAGGTCCGTGGTTCCGCCGGAATCGGCAGGTCAAAGGCTTCAAACACATAATCCGGAATCGTGATCGTGGGGAGCACCCTGCGCGAAACCGTATCCAGAAAAGTCGCCCCGCCAACCAGCGTATCTGGATTAATCTCATTCATCCGGTCGCAGAACTGACGCACCTTCTGCAGGTACGCCTCGTCAAACTGGTCGACGTGGCCCCACATACCGACGGCCGCCAGTAGCATCCGCGGCTGTACATTGCCGAACATGCGGAAAATATCATCTTGAAACGGGCGCATATAAATCGCCTGACAAAACAGCGCCCGGTCTAAATGACTTTGCAACGCAAACCGACTGTACTCGTCGCCAAAAATGTCATAGCGCTCCTGTTCATAGACCTCCGCCAGCACAGGCGCACCGATCGCGCGATTATAGAGTCGCAACTCATCAAAAGAAATCGCGGCCGCACCGGCTGCGCCAAACTGAATCCGCGACGACCGAGCGACCGCATCCAGCGAGCCTCTCAATCTGCTATTCACATAAAGATCGGCCTGCGTTCCGGATAAAACAATCGCCACATGCGACCACTTCCCCGCCGTTAAGAAATAATCCGCATTCAGACGCGTCTTCGCGCTCCCCTTCTGCGCCTCCAGAACGAGGCCTTCATTGGAGTGTTGCAGCGCCCACGCGCCCTTGGAATCCGAGCAGATCACGACCTCGCCGGCGAGGTCATCTGTCTTCACCCAGAACGCGAACGACAGCGGCCCGGATTGCGCCGCA
Organism: Pontiella desulfatans; assembly: GCF_900890425.1. Lineage (NCBI taxonomy): Bacteria > Pseudomonadati > Kiritimatiellota > Kiritimatiellia > Kiritimatiellales > Pontiellaceae > Pontiella > Pontiella desulfatans. The sequence goes on from NZ_CAAHFG010000001.1 coordinate 3,583,580, forward strand.
TCGCCTACGGTGATCGGCGCACTCATTTTGGAAAAAGAGATACTCTGCCCCGCCACACTGTCAAAAAGCCCTTTCAGCTCCCCATCGCGAGGAACGGACAGCTTGCTGCCGCTCATCGCACTGGGGGTTTTCCCTCCAGCAAGAGACTCAAACCCGTAATGCGAAATAAGATGCTGTTCACTGCCCGCCAGAGCGGTCAGCCCCGCCGCAGATGCGACCAGACACAACGTAAATTTTCTTCCAAGATCTCTCATCGTTTTTCCTTTATGATATTTAAAAATCAGACATTCACTTACTGAAAGGCATACAGATAGCCGTCCGTGCACAACACATACGCCCGGCGACCTGAGATGGCCGGAATCGACTCCTGAAAAATCCCGCCAACCTTCGTGCGCCACAGAATTCGAGGACTCCCATCCGGATTGGGTTCCAGCGCCAGACAGGTCACAAAATGATCCGTCGAAGATCCGCAAATCACCGTCTCAGGCGTGCAGACCGAACCGGTCCAGCCGCCTGCACCGTCATAGTGCCAAAGCTCTTTACCGGTATGCGTATCCAAACAAAACAGCCGGGCGCCCATGGCGACCCCATCGTGATCAATCGTTGTGGAAGCAAATGTATAATCGCCCGAATGCGACGGGGTGGAATTCATGCGGGTGTGCCCGGTTTTCGTGCGCGGATCGACAAAGTTCCAGATCTTTTTTCCGGTGTTCGGATCAATCGCTGTCAGCGACTTTTGGGTTCGGGCAATAAAGCGACCCTTCCAGAGCGTTCCGGCGGCCGAATCGGGATACGGGCAGGAAAACACCCACTCCAGCGCGCCGGAAAATTTATTCAGTGCATAGTACCCGCCATCCCAGGATCCGGTATACACCTTATCCGCATCCACTGCGGGCGACGGATAGACCCCGCCATTGGTTTTATGCTCCCACAGTTCCTGACCGTTTCCGGCATCCAGCGCAATAATCCGGCCATCCACTGTTCCAGCAAACACACGGCCCTCATCCGGCATACTGGAGACCCAAACCCAGCCCGGGTGGCTCGTCCAAATCGGATCGCCGGTCCTGGCATCCACACAGAACATTTCGTCATTGCCGCCCTGCTGGCCGAAATAAACGCGCCCATCCTGCACCCCAGGTGCGCCGGAAACCTGCCCAGAGGTCTCAAAACGCCAAATCTCCTCCCCGCTGGCCGCATCCACGGCAAACACGAAGCGCGAGGGTGTCCCTGCATACACGATTCCGTCGCACACCGTAGGCGGACTCTGGAAATCGCCGCCGCCAGCCACCACGTCGGCCACCATCCGCTCCCCGTCTTCATACGAACACTCCAGCAGGCTGTGTTTCCACTGTAGTTGTCCGTTCTGCGGATTCAGCGAATAGAGAAACAGTTCGGACGAACTCACCAGGACGCCGCGCTCGCTGCCGCTCAAATCCGCGAAAATCTGATGCTCCCCGGCCGGCACGGACCACAGCGTCTGAACGGATGAGTCGTTGTATTGCATACAGTGGACCTGCCCGCTCAGCGTAGCCGCATAAACCTTGTCTTTCAGGACAAACGGCCTGGCTCGCACCCAGTCATCCGTCTCCGCCTTCCAGCACAGACGGCCGCTCTGCAGGTCCACGCAATAGAGCTCTTTTGTGGCCGAACCAATAAAGATTTTACCCTGCTCAATCATCGGGCTGGAAAACAGGTGAAATGCGCGCGGATTCCCCCGATTCAGGCGGGTGCTCCAGCGCAGTGCACCGCTCTCACGGTCAATTCCCAGCAGCATCCCGGTCTCTGTGGCAGCAATCAGCAGGTCTTCCGCCGCCGCAGGCGTGCAGCGAATCGGGCCGTTGGCCTGATACACCCATTTTACGCGCTGCTGACCATTCAGGTTCAGGGCATACAGCTTTCCCTCATCCGTCCCGGCAACCGCAAGGTCGCCATCGAGCAGAATATCACCGAACAGCTCGCCGACCCGCATCTCCCATCCGGTTCCGTCCGCCGTGTTTTTCACACAAACGGTATCCAGCATGCCGACCGTTGCCGGGCGCTTCGTTAAATCCAGGCGACTGCGGGGAAACGCAATCCACTCCTCATTGCCCGAAACCGGTGCGTAGCCCCGACGGTAATCAATGCGGTTGGCATCGGTCTGTTCCACCACCTCACCGCTGGCTTTATCGACATGGAAAATGTGCTTTGCCCGATCTGTAAAGACGATCTGACCGTCCGCCTGTTTCTCATATTCCCAGCTGCCGCTTGTCGCGCGGATCACCACTCGATCGTCCTGAATCACAGGTCGGGAGGCCGCTTTGGGCGTGGAATAAATCTGCAATCCGTCCTGCTCGGTCGTCCAGACCGGCTGCCCCGTCTGTTCATCCAGACAGTACAGCAGGGTGCGCAGCCCCGGCGATGCCACATACACGCGGCCGTCCTCCACAGCAGCAGCGGCGTACCACGCCAGACCGGCGGAAAACTTCCAGGCCACCTCGCCGATTACCGGCCCGGCATCCGGAGAAAATCCAGACTGGCTCCGCCCTCCGCCAAAAACAGGCCAATCCGTCTCAGATACATTCTCACTGAACGAATTCGGATCGCCCCTTACTTCGGAAATAAAATTCGGATGCTCCAGCAGCTCCTCCATTTGGGCATAGGCTTCATCAAGAACCGGGTAGTGCTCCGGCTTCACCGGCCCCCATTGAGACAGAATCAATCCCGCCTCATGAAGCGAACTCAGATCCATCCCGCGATGAATCATATGTCGAAACCAGGAAAACAGCACCGACTGGCGATGCATCGAATTCTCATCATTCGTCGGCACCCTCCGCATCTCCTGCCGAACCTGATCAATCGCATCAACCCCGGTGCTCAACTGTGCAAGCGAATGCGTATGCAAAAAAAGACTGCCCGCCAGAAAAATGAACCCGAATTTACTCATCAATCACTTCCTCCATACTATACGCAACTACCCTGCCACACATCTATTCGGCGGGCGCACACTTCGATAATCTGTTTAAAACTAACATCCACCGTCACCGACAAACAGCTTGATTCCGTTGAAATACAAGTGTAAATTTGTTGAATGAAGCCGATGGATGAAATCTTTTACTGGCCGACCCATGAGCTGTCACAACTGGCCGCCGTCTGGCCCGAAGCGATCGGTCGAAAAAACTGCGGCGACACCCTGCTATCCAACCGCAACGGCGGATATGTCAGCTTCAACTATCTTCACCGCGGCACTCTGCGGCACCAGCTCGGTCGCAACCCGAAGAGCCGGATCAAAGCCGGCAGCGCATTCGCCATTCTGCCCGGGCAGCACTATTCCTACATCGCCGATGAAGCCGACGAAAACGACCCCCTCATGCTGTGGGTCCGTCTGGCTGGCCCCGGCGCAAAGCAACTGATTAAGACCATGGGAATGGAACCCCGAACCCAGCGCATACAGATACAGCAGCCGGCCCAGCTCATGACCCTCTGGAAGGAACTCTTTACCCTGCAGGAAAGGCATTGCGGAGTGGTCTCTGACGCCGCCGCCATTGCACTGCTCTACCAAATGATCCCACTGTGCTCCCCCGACTCCAACCACACCGGCATGGATGAAACCCCCGGCTCCCTGGCCCAGCGCATTCGAAACTTTATGTATGACGAACTGGAGCGCGGTTATAATGTCAGCCAGATTGCCCAGTTTTTCAAACTCTCCCGCTCCAGCCTCTTTCTGCACTTCAAACGGGAATTCGACCAATCCCCAATTGCTGTCCTCAAACAGGCGCGTCTATCCAAAGCCCGGCATCTACTGACCGAAACCGATCTGCCAATGGAAGCCATCGCCCGAGCCTGCGGATACACCAGCACCAACCACTTTTTCCATCAATTCAAAAGCGAACTGGGCACCACGCCGCTGGCCTACAAAGAACTCCCGAAGGAACTGAACCCAAACCGCCCCGAATAAACATTTCAACACCCGTATTCAACATAATGTTGCTGTTTACGGCCTCTTCCCATTGTTACCTTTAGACACTTAACTGAAATAAGTGTAACGCCAACGGAGCGTGCTGCAAACGCAGTGAAACAAAAGGCGACAATGATGAAACAGAAACAAAAGTACCTTCTGCCCCTTATAACCCCCCTGCTGATCGGCGCAGCGGTTCAGGCCGGCGTCATCACCAACTATTATGATGGCTTCGAAGGAACCGGAAACGGCGCCAACCTCAATACGCGCCCCGCCCCGGAGGGAACCCTGACCGCCAACTGGTTTTCGAGGGCAGCCATCAAAACAACAGGGTCCGCGGTCACAATTACGGACGGCGCCGGCGATAATCCCTCCAACGCATCGCTTGGTTTCACGGCGGAAGCGGGAAAAATCTACGCCCTCTCCGCAGACCTGAATAACATCAGCACCGCATCTTTCGACTCAGTCTGGCTGGGCTTCCGGGATGACAGATCTGGCACTGCGGCCTTTACGACCAACAATGCCACCGCCGCACGAGTCTTCCGCAGGGCCGATGGCGACTATACGATTCGAACCGAAGATGGCACTGGCAGCCTTGTTGAGACCTCAGGATCCGGCACCATGAAACTGGTGCTCGACACCACCGAATCCGCATGGACGATCACGACGTACTGGAACGACGAACTCGCCGGCGCCACCTACACATACACTGAAAATCCGGACATTACCCACGTAGGGTTCGGCTTTTCAGGAGGAGGCGTAGAAGAACCCACTCAATTCGACAACACGGTGAACAACTTCAGCCTGACGGTCATTCCGGAACCGTCAACCCTCGGCCTTCTCACGGCCTCCTCAGCCGGCCTCCTGCTTCTGCGACGTCTCCTCATCTAGGAATCCCGGAATTCATAGATGCTCTGCTCCGGCAGAGCGTTTGCTGTATACAGCCCGTATCAGATCAACATTTTCACACCTCAATTAAACTGAATCAACCTGTTTAACAACACAGGGCGATGCTAGCTTTAAAGATATCAATTAACAACAACAGGCTTATGAAACACAAACAAAACACGCAACGCTCCCCCTCGGCATCCGCCCTTTCTTTCCGAGAAAAAATCGGATACGGAACCGGCGACCTGGCCATGAGTATTTTCTGGCAATTGTTCGGAATGTTCCTGATGTATTTTTACACCGATGTATTCGGCCTTTCCGCGGCGGCGGTGGGAACCATGTTTCTGGTGACCCGGGTCTGGGACACGGCCAACGATGTGATTGCCGGGGTCATCTGCGACCGAACGAAAAGCCGGTGGGGAAAATTTCGGCCCTGGCTGCTGTGGGCGGCGCTGCCGCTGGTGATCACAGGGTATTTGACCTTCAGCACCCCGGATCTCGGTGCAACACAGAAACTGATCTATGCCTACATTACCTACACGCTGGTGGGGATGGCCTATACCATGATCAATGTGCCCTACGGCGCACTGCTGGGAGTGATGAGCCCCAATCCCGACGACCGTGTCAGCCTGGCCTCCTACAAATTCGTGCTGGCCTTCGTCGGCTGCCTGGTGGTGCAGGCCCTGACGCTTCCGCTGGTCGCGAAGCTCGGTGGCGGGAACGAAGCGCTTGGCTTTAAACTGGTGCTGATTATTTACGGTGTTGTGGCCATTGCGCTTTTCTATGTGACCTTTGCCTCCACTCGGGAACGGGTTGAGCCGCCCAAAGAGCAGGACAACAACTTCAGGCGCGATATAAAGAACCTGCTGAGCAACGGCCCCTGGCTGGCTACGCTGGGCGTGGGAATGGCGGTTCTTTTATGTGTCTCCATCCGCAATGGGTCGATCATCTACTATTTTAAATATTATGTCGGCAAGGAGTCGCTCGCGACCTCGTTTATGGTGGCCGGCTCGCTAGCGGCCATTGTCGGCACCATGCTGGTGAAGCCTGTCGCGGTACGGTTGGGCAAACGAAATACCTTTATCGGCATGATGGTGCTGAGCGCGGTGCTGATGGGGATGACCTATCTTATGAAGCCGGATGCTCTCGTTGAGCTCTTTGTCCTTCAGGTGGTCATCAATCTGATTTCCCAGCCGGCGTTTGCCCTGCTTTGGTCGATGCTTTCCGATGTGGCCGACTACGGGGAGTGGAAAGACGGACGGCGCGCAACCGGCCTCGTCTTTTCTGCGGGCAGTATGGCGCTCAAAATGGGCTGGACGATCGGCGGGGCCATCACCGGCTGGGTACTGGCGGGCTACGGATTCGAGGCCAATGTGGAGCAGACCGAGCGCGGCCTGGAAGGAATCCGGCTGTTGCTCAGCCTGCTGCCCATGGGCGGAGCAATCCTCACAGCCATTGCCCTCTGGTTCTATCCGTTGACGGAAAAACGAATGAGAGAAATCGAAGCAGATTTGACTGCGCGTAGAAAAGGAAATAACAATGAATTTTAAGAATGTAAATGTCGAAGGTTTTCGCGTCCCGACGGGGCAGCATACGGCGGCCGGGCAGGAAGAGTTTGATCATGAGGCGCTGCGCACAAAGCTGCAGGTTGCCTGGCGTTTCACCCAGACCTACAAGCAGTATCAGAACGCTCCCGTTGCGATTCGCGAGGCGCATTGCCTGTCCGAACAGTATCCCGCCACGTGTCAGACCGTTCGGGATCATGATCTGATAGCAGGGCGACTTCTCTATATGCCTTTGGTCGGATTCCAGCTGGAGAATGTGGTCAACTCCGATATCGAAGTGCTGCAGACCGATCGCCGACCGGAATCCGCATTGACGACGGAAGAGAAGCAGGTGCGTGACACCTTGGCTACAGCTCAGAGCGGCTATCTGTCGGATTATTCTTCGCTGCGCCAGTTGCTCTCGCTTACGGATGATGAGGCCGAGCAGCGTGCGATTCAGGAGATGATGGATTTCTGGATGAAGGAGGCTTCCTCCCAAAAATATATGCAGGCATTGCCGCAGGATATTAAAGATGGCTTTGGGCGCGTGACGATGGAGTGCCAGTATGCGTCGACCTTCTTCCGCGTCTGCTGCACGTCCGTGGATTACGACAAACTGCTTCAGCACGGCATTCCCGGCATGCGCGCGCTCATCGGCAGCAAAAAAGAGGCGGCCGCCCTCAACGGCGACTCAACCGATCTGTACGAAGGGATGCTGCTGGGACTCGATGTGCTGGTCAGTGTCTGCGATTTTTACCGGAAGCAGTGCCTCGACCTGTTCGAGGAAGCAACCGATGCCGCCCGCAAACGCGAACTGCAGAAGATGGCCGCGGCGCTGGACGCCGTAACGAAGCGCAAACCGGAAACCCTGAGCGAAGCGATGCAGCTGTTCTGGGCCTATGACATGATTATCGACACCGTTAACTACGGCCGTATGGACGTCTACTTCGGCGATTTTTATGCGCATGACCTCGACAACGGAATCGAAACAGAGGCAAGTGCCTTTGAGCTGATCATGTCGTTATGGCACCTGATCTCCGAGCAGGCCGATGACGGCTTCGGCAGCTACCGCTTTAATGCCCGCATCATTGTCGGCGGAAAAGGTCGCCGCAATGAGGCCAACGCCGACCGGTTTGCAGTTGCAGCCCTTGAGGCAACACGGCAGCTCAAACGGACCGAACCGACGACGACGCTGCGTTTCTACAAGGGGCAGAATCCTGAACTGATGGATAAGGCCATGGAATGCCTCAAAGAAGGCTGCGTCCACCCGACGCTTTATAACGACGAACGCCATATTCCCATGACGCAACAGGCCTTCGACGTAACCGCCGAAGAAGCCGAACAGTACCTGCCACAGGGTTGCGGTGAGATGACGGTCGATCATATCAGCATCGGGTCACCCAACAATATCATCAACTTTGTCACAGCGCTCGATCTCGTGCTGCACAATGGGTTCAGCACCGAGACGCAGGAAGTGCGCGGACTGCAGCCGGGCAAACTTGAGACCTTCGATACCTTTGAAAAACTGGTCGATGCCCTTAAGGCTCAGGTGGACTACACGAATGGTCTGTTCGCCCGACGCCATATGGTGGAATATCAGGTGGCCCGCGAAACAGCCGCCTACCTGTTCATCAGCATGCTGACTGACGACTGCATTGAGCGCAACCAGGCCTGCTTCGACGGCGGAACCCGCTACCTCGGCGCCACCATCGAAACCTTTGGCCTGACCAACGTCTGCGACAGCCTGATCGCCATCAAAGACCTGGTCTACGACAAAAAACTGCTGACGCTGGAACAGATCGTCGAGGCATGCGACGCGAACTTCCAGGGCTACGGTAAGATTCAGAAGATGCTGCTCGCCGCGCCGAAATACGGCAACGACCTGGATGTGATCGATACCTTCCATAAAGAGCTCAGCGCCTGGCTCTGCGCAAATGCCAACGAGAAAGCCAAACCGGCCGGACTGCACTACCTGCTTAATTGCAACCTGAACCCGGACGGCATCCGTTATGCGGTCAACACCAAAGCCTCCCCGGACGGACGGGTGTACGGCGAAGCGTTTGCCGTCGGCTGCGCGCCGACCGCCGGCCGCGACCAAAACGGCATCACCGCCGTTCTCAACTCCATGTCGAAGCACGATGAACTGCACTCCGGCTACGTTCACAACCTGAAGGTGGGCCACAGCCTGTTTGCTCCGGAAAACATCAAGGCATTCCGAGCACTGATCGACACCTACTTCGAAAAGGGCGGCTGGCAGCTGATGGTTACCGTGCTCAACCCCGACGACCTTCAGAAGGCCATGGAGGAGCCGAAAAACTATTCGCATATCATGGTGCGTGTCGGCGGTTGGACGGCGCGGTTTGTGGACCTCCCGCCGGAACACCAGACTGAAATCCTGCACCGGACACTGTACTGCTGATGGGCGACAACCCACAAAGTGCCGGTACCGTCTTCGATGTTCAGCGGTTTTCGCTGCACGACGGGCCGGGCATTCGCACAACGGTCTTCCTGAAAGGCTGCCCGCTGCGTTGCCTCTGGTGCCACAATCCGGAGTCGATCGATTTTCGCCCCGAGATCGGTTGGCGCCCGGAGCACTGCACCGGCTGCGGCGCCTGCATTGAAGCCTGCCCGGAGGGATGCCATCAGCTCAGCCAAGAGGACTCGCATCATCGGTTCGACCGCGCCGACTGCACCCGTTGCGGACGGTGCGCCGAAGCCTGCGCGTTCGGTGCCCTGACACGCATCGGCAAGCGCATGGGCGTAGACGAGGTGATGACGGAAGTCCTTAAAGACCGCGCGTACTATAAAACCTCGGGCGGCGGCCTGACCCTCTCCGGTGGCGAGCCGCTGGCTCAGCCTGAATTTGCTGAAGCCCTGCTCTCTGCGGCCCGGTCCGAGGGCATCCATACGGCCGTGGAAACCTCCGGGCAGGTGCGTTTCCAAACATTGGAAAACATGGTGGAACTCACCGATCTGTTTCTGTTTGACCTCAAAGAAACCGATCCGGCGCGACACGAAACATATTCCGGCATGGACGGTCAATTGATTCGCGAAAACCTCCAGCGACTCAACGCGCTGGGTGCGGACATCATCCTTCGCTGCCCGATCATCCCGACCCTCAATGACCGCCCCGGCCATTTTGCACAAATCTCGGATCTGGTAAACTCGCTGAGCCATATCCGGGAAGTACATGTGATGCCCTACCACCCCTTCGCATCACATAAATATTCGGAACTCGGCAAGTCGGCCCCGCTAGGCAGAATTGAAGCCCCTGATGAACCCCAAAAGAAGCAGTGGGTGCATGCGCTGAAGGTCTCATGCCCGGTTCACATCTAACCTGGAGCTCTAACCATGATTGAAGATATCGAAATTTTTCAAGATCGCGCTGAGTACGTCATGCGCGGACAGGCCTCCGGTGCACATCTGTTTTCCTCACCGGATGCCGGACGGGTCATTCAGCGAGCCATCGATTCGTTCAACGGCGAAGGCGGGGAGGTGCTGCTTCACCGCGGAACCTATGAACTGAACGCCCCCATTCAACTGGACAGCCGCTGCGTACTCCGCGGAAAAGGCGTCGCCACCTGCCTAAAACTCACTGCGGCGAATGAACAGGGAATCGGCATTCTCTGCGAGGATAAAGATTACGCTTCCGTCTGCAACTTGAGTCTCCGCCCTGCGGCCCGCGGAACCGGCGTGGCGGGAATCCTCCTTCACAGCAGCGGGTGCTGCCAGATTCGCGAGGTTCGCTGCAAGGGCTTCGCCTCGTACGGCATATGGATGCGTGAAAACAGTTTTCTATGCGAAATATCACGCTGTCAGCTGGCCGATAATCAAAAATCCAACCTGTTCATGCAAAATCTGCGAGATGGAGGCCGCGGCGGCGATTTTCTGCCCGGACTGGTGACCGGGCTGACCATCTACGGCGGCGGCAACGGCATCGAATGCGAACACGCGCTGGTGCTGAACATCACCTCCTGCCTGATTCTTCATCCCGGTAAAAACGGCATTCACATTCACTCCGAAAGCAACAGCGTTCTGGTCTCCGGCTGCCGCACACTGCAGGTGGAGAAAGACTGTGTTGTGGTGCAGGATTCCCATGAAATCAACCTGTCGAGCAACATCTTCTGCTGGCACCGCGATCACGGAATTATTCTGGATAATGTGAAGTGGGGAACAGTTTCCGCGAACAACATCATCGATACCGGTGTGCGGGCACATGATAAAACGCTGCGCAACGGCATTATCCTGCGCAATGGCACCTCCAGTGTTCAGATAACCGGCAATGCGTTGTTTAACTGGGGTGACCAAATGCCGATGCAAACCGGAATCGATGAGGATGCCTCCTGCCGCGGCAATCTGATGGCCAACAACAATGTGAATTACTACACCGAACAGGATGTCATCTCCCGAGGAGCGCAGAGTCAGGCCATCGGCAATCTCGGCATCGGCCCCGAAGCGTGGATCGGCATGAATCGGGAGCCCTACCCGGATTTCACCCTGGATGGCCTGAACGCTTTTCTTGACGACAACTTTGAACGATAACCTTTCTGAGAGCTTACATACATGGAGACAACAACTGAACACGACCGGATCTGCCGGATCCTCGCCAAAGAAACGCTGGAGGACCTGCAGACCAATATCCTGCCGTTCTGGCTGAAGATGATCGATCGGAACAACGGCGGATTCTACGGCCAGATAGACTTCAACGGCACACTGAACCGGGAGGCCTCAAAGGGCGGAATTTATATCAGCCGCATTCTGTGGACCTTCGCCCGGGCCTACCGTCTGCTCGGCAATCCTGACTATCTGGCCGCCGCGCAGGCCGCCTGTGATTTTCTAACCACCAAGCTGTGGGACGACTCGTTCGGCGGTATTTTCTGGAGTGTGGATACGCAGGGCAATCCGCTCGACACCAAGAAGATGTTTTACGTGCAGGCCTTCGCCATCTATGGACTGTCCGAGCTGCACCGGGCAACCGGGTCGGACAAGCCCCTGGCGAAAGCGCGCGAACTCTACGACCTGATCGAAACGCACGCATACGACCCGAAGCACAAAGGCTATTTTGAAGGGGCTTCCAGAGACTGGAAAACCGTCGAGCCTATGATTCTCGGCGAAGATGAGGAGCCGACCCATAAGTCGATGAATACGCACCTGCACATCCAGGAGGCGTACTCCAACCTGTTGCTGGCCTGGGACGATACCGGCCTGCGCGCCAAACAGCGCGAATTGGTTCAGGTGATGTGCGAAAAAATCGTCGATCCTCAGACCCACCACTTCAAGCTCTATTTCGATGCGCAGTGGACGGCCAGCAACGAGCACATTTCCTACGGCCACGATATTGAAGGCAGCTGGCTGCTCGAAGAAGCCGCCACCATTCTCGGTGATTCAGATCTGATCGATCAAGTCACCCCGATTGCCCTGAAGATGGGAACAACCATCTACAACGAAGGTATTGATGAAGCGGATATTGTTCAGTGGGAAGGCGACGCCACCGGCGTGGTTGACACCAAAAAATACTGGTGGGCGCTCGCCGAGCAGGTGGTCGGATTCTTCAATCTGTATCAGATGACCGGCGAAAAACAGTATCTGGATGTCACCTGCAATGCGTGGGCCTATATCCGCGAGCAGCTGATCGACCGCGAAGGCGGCGAATGGATCTGGGGACGGTTTGAGGACGGAAGTCCGATCCCCAAAGACAAGGCCGGAATCTGGAAAGGCCCTTACCATAACGGCCGCATGGCGCTGGAATTATTTGAACGAGTTAAGCGATAGAAAAGGAAAACGAACAATGAGCAATCTGTTTGATGAACGTATGGCCGCGCTGACGGCGGAGCACGAAGGCCTGATTCAGGCAAAAAATGAACCGGTTCTTCCCGGAAACGGCATTTATACGAAATGGACCAATCCGGTGGTCACCGCTGCGCACGCGCCGCTGCACTGGCGCTACGACCTGAACCCGGAAACCAACCCCTTCCTGATGGAACGAATCGGAGTGAATGCGGCACTCAATCCCGGAGCCATTGAGTTCAACGGAAAAATCTGCCTGATGGTGCGCACCGAAGGGTCGGATCGCAAAAGCTTCTTCGCTGTGGCGGAGAGTGATAACGGCGCAGACAACTTCCGTTTTTGGGACAAGCCGGTCGTCATGCCGGAAACAGACCGACCCGACACGAATGTATATGATATGCGCCTGATCAAGCACGAAGACGGCTGGATCTACGGCCTGTTCTGCACCGAACGAAAAGATCCCTCTGCACCGGAACACGACACCTCCATCGCTGAAGCGCAGAACGCCATTGCCCGTACCAAAGATCTCGTCAACTGGGAACGCCTCGACGACCTGAAAACCCCGTCGCCCCAGCAGCGAAACTGCGTCCTGCACCCCGAATTTGTGGACGGGAAATATGCCTTCTACACCCGCCCGCAGGACGGCTTTATCGACTGCGGATCCGGCGGCGGAATCGGCTGGGGGCTGGCCGATGATATTGAACACGCCGTGATCCCCGAAGAGACCATCATTGATGAAAAAGTGTATCACACCATCAAAGAGGTCAAGAACGGCGCCGGCTGTGTGCCGATTAAAACCGACGAAGGCTGGCTGCATATCGTCCATGGCGTGCGCGGCTGCGCGGCCGGCCTGCGCTATATCATTTATGCCTTTATGACCGAGCTGGAACGCCCTTGGGTTCCCAAATATACACCGGGCGGAGCCCTGATTGTACCGGAGGGAGAAGAGCGCGTCGGCGATGTATCCAACGTGGTCTTCACCAACGGCGCGGTCGTGCGCGGCGACGAGGTCTTCATCTACTATGCGTCCAGCGACACCCGCTGTCACGTGGCCACCAGCACCCTTGCCCAGTTGGTCGACTACTGCAAAAACGCACCCGTCGACCCCCTCCGCAGTGCTGCCTGCGTGCAGCAACGCATGGAACTAATTGATCGCAATCTTAAACTCATGAAGTAAACTGGAAAGCCCGGTCGCCGGTGCAGGCGGCCGGGCCATTCGCATCAGATGTTGATAACACAAAGAAGGATCATCGAAATGAAATCTAAAACCACCACTCTTTTCGCCGCGCTCTTCTGTTTCACGATGGCTGCTGCCAGTGGCCGGGCCGCAGAACAACCCAACATCCTCTATCTGGTCGTCGACGATCTGGACCGGGCCGATCTGGGCTGTTACGGCGGAAGCATTCCGACTCCTCATATCGACCAGCTCGCCCGCGAAGGCGTCCGCTTTACCTCCTGCTATGCCACCTCGGCCGTCTGCACCCCCTCTCGCTACAACCTCCTCACCGGTCAGTATGCCTCCCGCTCGAAATGGTTGCGCGAAAACGAATGTCCCGACACGACGAACGCGTTCATCCGCTGGAACACCAATCTGGAGCCGGGCGACGAAACGCTGGCTACTTTCCTCAACGACTACCACACCGGGTATGTCGGCAAATGGCATAACGGCCTGCCGATTCTTCGCCACATCCCGGCCGTCTCCGAACCCCAGGATCCGGAAATGGCAGCTCACTACATCGAAAACCAGAAAACCGCCTGCCGGTTCATTGAAAAAACAGCCGGATTCGACGAGGCCCGCGCCGTGTACCTGACCAACATCTTCTGGCTTCCGCTTTCACAGCGACTGATGACCCATCATCAGCACTGGCTGACCCATCAGGCCGTTTCCTATCTCAAAAGCACACCCCCCGCCAAACCGTTCCTGCTCTACATGGCCACGACCCTGCCGCATGTCCCCAGTGCCATGGGGGCCCTCAACGGTGATCCGCGCGCCTCCCTTCTGGGCTATCGCGATGAACATCTCAACATCCAGCCCTCTTACGCCAACCTCAAAGAACGGGTCGCCCAGGCCGGACCGTTTCAGGACGAAGAAGCCGAAGGCATCTATGCGGCAACCATCTGGCTGGACGATGCCGTAGGCCGGATCCTTCAGGAACTGGAGGAAAACGGACAGGCCGACAACACAATCGTTGTGCTGGTCAGCGATCATGAGCGACATGAAAAAATGACCTGTAACATGGGAAAAACCACGCTGATCATCCGGGCTCCCGGCATTAAGCCGGCCGTTGTAGACACGCTGGTCAGCACAGTCGACATTGTCCCGACCCTCATGGATTTATGCGGAAAAAAAGTTGCCCCCAAACAGTTTGACGGACGCAGCTTTTCCGCCGCACTGCACGGCAATCCCGCAGAAATACAGGATGCCGTTTATCAGGAAATCACCTACACCCGGGCCGTGACCACAAAACAGTGGAAATACATCGCCACCCGCTTCCCGGAAGAGATTCAGGCAAAAATAACGCCGGACAACCGGCGCGACTTTAATCAGGAAGGAACCACCTATTCGGTCGGGGACAGCAATCTTGCTCGGGTTCGATACAACTCAGACAAAAAATTTCCGGGCTACTACGACGACGATCAGCTCTACAACCTGACTGAGGATCCAAACGAACAAACCAATCTGGCCCAGAAACCGGAATACGCCGGAGTCCTTGCCGAAATGAAGAAAAAACTTCGCACCTACAGCCTAGATCTTCCCCATCAGTTTGCAGAGTTCACAGACTCAGACTTGCAGTAACGGAAGTGGTCGGCCTGATGACAGGCCGAAATACAGGCTCAACATCCCCAACTGGAAAACGCTGCTAACGGGCGTTGAACCTCAACTTCCCACGGAATCGACACCAGCTTTTTAAATCCAGGGTCCTCCCTCTATAGTGGTGATAACAAATGTCAACACGAGAACTTATTGGATTCAGGTGCAATGACACCGACAAGTTAATTTACAATCATGCTGATTCTCAGCCAGATACACTGGGGCTGAAGGTCTTGCGGGAACTAGGGGACGTTGATAACTGGAACGTGGTATTGGACCGCGTAGAAAGCCTCCTCATGGTGTCATGAACAGCGATGACTGGGTGAAAATGCCTACATGACTGAGGCAGAAATCAGAAGATGGTCGGCCTCACCGGATTCGAACCAGCGACCTCTACACTCCCAGTGCAGAACTCAAATGACTCCCAGCAACACTTCGTAGGTTCTCCGCAAAAGACAGGGCAGACCCTATAGCGACCGCGAAATAAATGATGTATTTCAGATGTACTTCAGGAGGTTTGACAGTTGGATCAGGAGTAGTCCGGAAGTAACTGTTTGAAACTATGGATTATGCTTATACTCATAGATAACAGCATAAAAGACAATGGTGCCGGAGGACGGACTCGAACCGTCATACCCGAAGGTGCGGGATTTTGAATCCCGTGCGTTAGCTTTCACCGTTGCATTCCGCGACAGGAAAAAGCGAAACACCCTTCCCGGTAGCACATATTCTTAACCAAAAGAGCGCGGATTATAGCAGGAGTAAAAGTCGTGGAAACATTATATAGAATGATGGGATGGGTGCATGGGACATACCCGCAAAAAAACGGACCGATTCGGGAATAGGTTGCGGACGATCCGGGAAATATCTCAACCCACCGACACCTTCACCAAGGGACTTACATGCATTGGAAGCCAATGGGCAGGATTGCGCGGAATACCTTAACAGTACGCGTAGCGGCCTGTTCCGTAATTGGATAGCTTACAGTCCCCCTACCCTCATGTCTTGGTTTTCCTGTAGTTTGTGTAGCTACTTGTTGTGCCTGACACCGGTTGAAGTGTTCAGCCAGTAACCCGTGGCAGTTCGCTGAGTTCTTGGATGTTGCATCCCCTAAAAACGACCTTCAAAATATTGAAGTAAAGGCATTGTCATCCCATAGATATTGAAAAAAAAGGCTGGCATGTGCCGTTGAAATCCTCCACTCGGAGGGTATGAAAAAACAACATAAACACAAGCCAGCCGGACATAGGTATACAACCTTGAAACAATTGTGCAATCTGATTCCCGGACACATGGTGTCGAGCCTTGCGCAGAAGCATGGCGTGGACATTCAAAGCCGGACGTACACGCCGTGGAGCCATGTGGTTTCTTTGCTGTACGCCCACTTCTCCCATGCACTCGGACTCAACGATGTGTGCGACGCGCTCCAGATGAACGCGGCGGCGCTCTCTACCATCCGCGGCGCGGTTCCTCCGTCGCGTAACAACCTGAGCCACGCGAACAAGATCCGCAACGCGGACATGGCCGAAGAGCTCTACTGGTGCATGATGAAGCATCTGATGGATACAGTCCCGGGCTTCGCGAAGGGCAAGGTTCGGCGCGGATACCTCCGGCGCTTCAGCAAGACGATCCATGCGCTGGACTCGACCACGATCCAGCTCGTCGCCAACTGCATGGACTGGGCGAAGCATCGCCGCCGCAAGGCTGCGGCCAAGTGCCACCTGCGCCTCGACCTGCAAAGCTTCCTGCCCCGGTGCGCCATCATCGACACGGCGAAGCACCATGACAGCACGATGACCCAAAGCCTGTGCGCCGAGCTCAAACCCGGTGAAATCGCCGTGTTCGACAAGGCCTACAACAAGTTCAAGCATCTTTTCGAGCTGACGGTGCGCGGTGTCTGGTGGGTTGGCCGGGCGAAGGACAACATGCAGTACAAGGTGGTGCGCACCCTCGAAACCACCGGGCACAAGCGCATCCTGCGCGACGAGGTCATCGAGATGGTGGTCGAAGCATCGAAGAAAGCCTATCCGTGCGAGTTGCGCCGGGTCGTGGCGCTGGTCGAGATTAACGGCAAGGATGTCGAAATCGCCTTCATCACCAATCACCTGGAGTGGAGCGCGTGGACGGTCGCCGAACTCTACCGTTGCCGCTGGGACATCGAGGTGTTCTTCAAGGAGATCAAGCAGACGCTCCAACTCTCCGACTTCCTGGGCTACAGCGCCAACGCCGTGCGCTGGCAGATCTGGATGGGGCTGCTGGTCCACCTGCTGATGCGCTGCCTCGCGTTCATGCACGGATGGGAGCACAGCTTCAAGCGGCAGTTCACTGTTGTGCGCGCGGTGCTTTGGCGCCGGTGGAACCTGCCCGCCTTGCTGGATTCCTATGGGACAGCCAAACCGCCCGGCCGCATACGGGGTGCGCCGGAACAGGCGTATCTGCCGGGGTTTGTCTAAGAGCTGTGGGACAGCCATATGCACAAAGCGCGGAACCATGGTTAACCTTCAACAAAAAATCGGAATTGACTAAATGAATCGGACATCAGAAACCTTAACAAAAACGGGGTTTTACTCTCCGTCAGCACCACCTATGGGATGAATGTGAAGTAAAGGCAAAAATGCTATTGACGATCTAAAGACTCCTCTGATATCCAAGGTAGTATGGAAAGGAGGTGATAAATAATGGACGAAAAAGACATATTCACAAGAGCAGTCGATGCGTATTTCCAAAAATTTGGGGAACATGCACCTGCCCCGTCAGACCCTACGACCATCAACGAAGGCGGAAAGGACTATGTAGTGTTGGAAAACACTTACGGACTCCTCGCTGTCTACGAGATCGTGGATGACAACACCCTGAAATGGTCGGATTATCTTCCGGAAGGATATTCGGAAGATGACGATCAGCGTAATGGTTAGTTGCGCTGATTCTTGGAAACAGCCCCTCCTCAAAGCAAAGCGAAGCAATATCGGAAGGCGCTGTCGGAACGACAGAAATTTGTTATTTCTCCCGCTTGGATCGTAGATGGAACCAAGTCCCAACGAAGTTATGACCGCATATAATGCAGGCTTAATTTGGGCATCCCTACGCCATTAATTTGATCAGAGACATTTAGATGTAATGTATAGGGAGTGTTAGGACAATGGGTGCATGTCACGACCAGGGCAAAGTGGATGAAGAGGTCCTCGGTTGGGGTTCGAAAAAGAACTCGAAGCACTCAAGGTCGAACAGCAAAAGAACGACAGGACCGCCTAGCGACTAACCCTCGCTGATGTAAAGGCTATCCTGCAGGATGACCTTATGTTGTCGCCTTCAAATCCTCGGCGATGGCGGCAGGCGGCCTCCAGGTCTTTGGTGATTTCGAGGGCGAGGATATCCGGCAACGAAGTATTCTTTTTTCTAGGCATCCGGTATTTATCCAAAAAATGTGCGAAAAAGAAAAGAATTCAATCATCATAGATGCCCATGATGCCCACATGCAACAGCCAAGAAAGAATGCAACCGAAATGCAACGCACAAGCGACTTTTATGGCCATTTCATGCCGCTAATGCATCATTTATCATAAAATCATGTAGGCACAAAAAAACCTCCAACCCGTTAAGGATCAGAGGTTAAAGGTGGTGGCGACTCCCAGAATCGCCTCACAAAACCGATTTTAACCTGTCACATCACACTTATAGCTAACACGTTACGTTGTTTTTCCGATCACCATAAAACGATCTAACAACACCGAATGTGTATCATGTGTGTGTCCCACTCGAAAGCCTAAACTGAGACACCAAACGTACAATCAACCGCCTCATAATTATCGATGGTGATATGCCTGGTAAAGTTGGAGCCGCGTATCGAACTCCTGCTGATTCCTGCCACAGCAGGCGTTGACGGTTGGCATTAAGCTACCTGACTCAGCTGCCGACGTCTCCTTTCCCGCTCTGCCCTCTTCTTATCCTGACCCTCCATCCTCTTCCGAAGTCTCAGATCAACTTTATGAGGATTATCCGGAAAACCGTCGCAGTCTTGCAACTCCCCCTTACAGAACCGATCCCAGATTTTTGAATACCAGTAGTCCACCGCCGTAATCGCCAGGTCCAGGTCATACCTTTCCTTCAGCCAGACCTGTATGCTTTCATGTCCTTTACCCCCGCTTATCAGGCCCGCTGTCAGATGCTCGACTAAATCGACTATCATTTCCTCGGTAAGTGCAGGTTGGCGGGTAGGCCTGTAGTTGTTTTTCTCCAATGCCCAAGTACCACCCTCCCGCCAGCGCCTTACCCAGTTTGTTACACTCGCCCGGCTACACCCGACTAGCTCTGCGATTTCATCGGTAGTGTACTTTCCTGACAAGGCATAAAGGATGACCTGGTACCGACGCTTTGCCTTCCAGTTTTTCTGGAAATGAGCATCGTCGATATGATCAAGAAGGTCTTCACGGGAGTAGGTACTGGAGGTGATTTTAAGTTTCGGTCTCATAATGATGAATTATAGTAAAACAGCATGCTACGAGCACACAATCTCTACAGAGAAATTCGCCGTTATCGCCTCTTATAGGTCGTTCATTGCTACTTTAACGTTCGATATATACTCATCAAGTAAACGAATACGCGGAAGCCAGCATAGGTATCGTTAAGAAACAATGCCTTAACCACTTCATCTGCTTCAGTCTGGATCATCTAAATCACATTAACAAAGAGTGGCTTAATTACTATAACAACCACCGTCCTCATCAGGGAGTAGATATCGGAAACAAGATTCTCCGTCCTGATTTCCAACCAACCGACAAAGGTGTGATTAAGCGAGAACAACGCCTCGGTGGAGTAATCTCGTATTGCTACCGCGAAGCTGCCTAGCCCTGCCCTTCCAACACCACCAGCGCAACACCTCTCGTTCAGATTGAACGGATTTTTCGTCATACCCTGACGGCATAAATCCGGTCATTTTCCATCGTATTGTCACCAGCTTCAACCAACTCACTCGCTCTGAGCGGATATCTTTTCGAACCAACTCCCAAACTTTGGCCAATGTTTTCTGGCATTATCGCTACGGATTAGTTTTCGGGGGGTGCAATTCCAGACATCTTTCGCTGGATTTTTTCGTATTCTAATCCGGCTTTAGAGTGGCTCAGAATCCTCCACTTCGATACGTTTACGAATTCTTTGAGTTTCCGAGGGGCCGGAAACACATCCGACGCCTTAACCGCTTTATCGGATTCAAACGGATATCTTTTCACCCAACTAATTCAACTTCACTCTATATCACCAGTCATTCTTGACGTGGATTAATTTTCGGCGAGACCACGTATTACCATTGCTGCTGGTTGGCTAGTGATTCAATCTCGGGAGTCATGATCGATCAGCTTACCGGAGGTTCTTCATAAGCCACGGACAGGCGTCGCTTTACCGAGCGGTATCTGCGGATCCCGATGAGCAGAACGATTCCGCCCATACTGAAAACAGCAATACCGAGTGACAGCATTAAAACTTCCTGATGCAGGAATTTAATTAATGTTCCTCCGGCAATGATCAAGGTAATCGAAGTTCGCGCATAGGACAGAAAAGTTCGTTCATTAGCCAGAACGGTTCGGTCATAGGCCAGATGATCGCGAAGAATCATGTCGTCCGGATGAATTTTTGAATATGGCATGATCTATCCTTTAATTTTTTAATCCTGAGTTACCCTTCAAAATCAGTTCACTCGCCGGAATCGTCCAGTCATTAATCTCCATCGTGGTCGCGCCGCCCTTCCAGCCGAACAGGACTTTCGCCTCGGAGTTGATCGGAGGTTTTATCCACATTACTTCGACACTTCCATCCAGACGGTTCTCGACCGAAACCCACTCCGCCCCTTCCAGCACCAGCGCATGGGTTTTACGCGGACGATCCTTTTCATCCAATAATTGGAAATCCTGTTTTCCGGCTATTGCGGTCCGGATTTCAGTTTCCGCCAGTCGCAGTGCTGCAGGCCGATCCGGCGCCTGCTTCGGGTTATGCCGACGTTTGATCGGGTTGCCCTTAAAGTCAGGATTGGGAATCGGCAGCAAGGCATCCGAATCCTTTAAATGTTCCTCAATCAACTGGTCCAACTTAGCGACTTTTTCCGGCATATAGCCTGCGAGGTTGATGGCCTCCGCCGGATCCAGCTTCAGGTTGAACAATTCAAACGCGTCCGATTTTGCATCCATACCCGCATGGTGGAACCGGATCAGTTTCCAGTCGCCCACCCGCACACAGCTGCTTGGCGCGCACATGGCGCCAAAGACATGCTGGAAATCGGTGAAAATCGGCTGATGTTCCATCGGCTTACCCGCCAACAGAGGAACAATGCTCTGGCCATCCAGTTTCGCCTGCGGTTTCACGCGAGCCAGTTCCAGCAGGGTCGGATAAATATCGGTGGTCTGCACCGGCGTTTCATTCACACGGCCCGCCTCAATTTTCCCGGGCCAGCTCACGATCCACGGCACCTTGAACCCGCCTTCATAGGTATTGGCTTTTCCGCCACGCAGCGGGCGATTCGAGGTCCACGTGTCACCCGCCTTGGTCTTCTTATGCGTCACCCCGCCATTATCGGAAGTTAGCAAAATCAACGTATTCTTTTTCAGCTCACGGTTTTCCGGACGGTCCATCCAGTCGAGCAGCAGGCCGATACTGTTGTCCATGCTTTCGAGCATGGTCCCCATTTCCGGACAGCGCTGATCAGCATCCGGATTGCGCAGCTCAGCATATTTCGGCAACAGATCCTTTTTGGCGATGATCGGCCCGTGCACCGCATAGTGCCAAAAGTTGAGATAAAACGGCTTATCCTGATCCTTAACGGATTCGATCCACATTATGGATTCCTCCGCCAGGCGCTCATTCAGGTATTCGCCCTTCAGCCCAGCCTTCAGGTTCGGGATACTGTTTTTATACGGCGAATAATAATCCGGTGGCCCCGGCAGGGAACCGCCGCCGATCACAAAATCAAACCCCTGATGCTCCGCGCGAAATTCATCCATCCCCCGTTCCGTCAGGTGCCACTTTCCGATATGCGCCGTATTATACCCGCTTTCTTTCAACGCCTCGGCGAGGGTAAAAACCTCTAGGGGCAAATGGCTCTTACTCTGCACCTTTCCACAATAGGCATTCCCCTCCGGAAGCAAGGCCTCTGGCTCCGCCACGCTCTTGGGCGTAATCGCAACGGTCATTCGGAGACGAGCGGGGTGCTGCCCCGCCATGATGCTCGCACGCGTTGGCGAGCAGAGCGGACTCGATGCATACGCATCGGTAAAGAGCATCCCCTCCTCCGCCAAGCGCGTCAGATTCGGCGTCTGATAATAGTCCGACCCATAGGTCGAACTGTCCGCCCAGCCCATATCATCGACCAGGATCACGATAAAATTGGGCTGTGCCGCCTGCAGCGACATCCCCGTCCATAAAGCCAGCCCGAAGATCGTTTTTTTCATCCAGCGCAACATCATTGTATCACCATTTTATAAGGACCCAGCGTCCAGTCATCGACCTCTGTAGCCGTAGATCCGCCGCACCATCCAAACAGGATTTCAGCCGGGCCGTTCTTTTTTGCGACATCCCATGAAACCTTTACCGAACCATCCGGACGGTTTTCAACCGATATCCAGTCAGCTCCTTTATAAATAACAGCAGTACTTTTCCGTTTCACGCCTTTTTCGTCCATCAGCTGGATGATCCTGGATCCGTTTTCCAACGGTTGGAACTTTTCGAGCGCAAGTTTCAAGGTTTCCGGACGACGGGAGGCTTTTGAAAGCGTTGAGTTACGGGACTTGCGGGGCGGCGGGAATTCCGTTCCGGCATAGTCGGGATTCGGAAGCGGGGTCAATGCCCCCGTTTCCTGTAAAAATGCTTCCAGCAAGGCGTCTAACGCCCTCACCTTGCCCGGATAGTGTCCGGCAAGGTTGACCGCCTCCTGCGGATCGTCCCGCAGGTTGAACAATTCATAATGATGGTGGTCCGGTCCGGCGGCCCAATAATACCGAATCAGTTTCCAGCCGTCGTCGCGCACAAAGGAAGACGCCGCATTCAGCATGCCCATATCGTGCGGAAAATGAACAAAAACAGGTTCGGTCTTCTGCGATTCCCCATTCAGCAACGGGGCAATGCTTCTTCCATCCAGCTCGGTATTCGGCTCCAAACCGGCCAGATCCAGTACCGTTGGATAAATATCGGTACTCACCACCGGCGTATTGCATTCTGTTCCCGCAGGTGTATCCCGCCAGCGGACAATCCAGGGCACGCGCGAGCCGCCTTCATAGATGTTGGCTTTTCCGCCGCGTAGCGGGCGATTCGCGCTCCACGGATTTCCATTCACCTCATTGTGAATCACCGCGCCGTTATCAGAACTAAGCAGAATAAAGGTGTTGGCTTTCAGCTCCGCATTTTCCGGACGATCCAGCCAGTCGAGCAGCATACCGATACTGGTGTCCATACTCTCAATCATAGTCGCAAATTCGGGGCATCGCTGCCCGGCGTCAGGATCGCGCGATTCAATATATTTTGGAAGCAGGTCTTTCTTCGCCACCACCGGTCCATGGATCGCGTAGTGCCAGAAGTTCAGATAGAACGGCTTCCCGGAATCCTTAACGGATGAAATCCACTTTATGCTCTCTTCCGCCAACCGCTCATTCAGGTATTCCCCCTCCGGCCCCGGCTCCAGATTCCGGATCGTATATCCCGGTCGGCCATCGGAATAAGGAGAATAATAATCCGGTGGCCCCGGCAGGTGCGCCCCGCCGATCACAAAATCAAATCCCTGGTGCTCCGCATTATACGTGTGGTCCTCGCTACTCCATTCCCGGTCGATCGGTCCCAGGTGCCATTTACCGATATGCGCGGTGTGATATCCACCCAGCTTAAGTGCCTCCGCCAGCGTCGTGATGTCCAAATCCATATGATCCCGGTTCTGCACCCGGCCGACATATTCATTCTTGCGCGGCGGCAGGGCTTTCGGGTCGGATACAGCGCTCGGCACAATCGCCTGCGTCATCCTCAAACGTGCGGGATGAAGCCCCGACATAATGCTGGCCCGCGTCGGTGAACAGAGCGGTGCCGCCGCATAGGCATCCGTGAAAAGCATACCCTCTTCCGCCAACCGCGTCAGGTTCGGCGTCTGATAATACTCCGACCCATAGGTCGAGCTGTCCGCCCAGCCCATATCATCGATCAGGATTATGACAAAGTTCGGTTGAGCCGCTCGAACAGCACCGCACGCAACCAAAGGAAGCATAAGGCTAAGAAAGATAGTTTTCATCCATACACCGTATGGAATCGTCTTTCCTTCGAATAGTAGAATCCCGCCAATGAACGGCACTCTTCCGCCATCGCTGCACCGGCGATAAGGTCGTCACCATCTACCACGACTGCGGCTTCTCGGATATTTCCAACGTTAACCGAACCTTCCGCAACGCCTTCGGCACCACTCCCTCCAATTACCGAAGGACAGCAGTACAGCTACATCCTTCCGCGTGATCAGCGCCTGGCCTCGGTAGCATTGAAGGCCTTGTGACCGGTGGAGTTACCTTCCAGAGCAGGATGATAGGTGGATGGCAGTTGCGCACGGTGTTTTTTGAGCACCGTTTTCTTTTCCGGATTCTCTGCCAGGTTATGCCACTCGTGCGGATCAGCTTTGCGGTCATAGAGTTCTTCAGAGCCATCGTTATAACGAATGTAGCGATAGCCTTCCGAAATAATGGCGACATTGCCGGGACCAAAGCTTGAACGTGCCATATGCGGCCAATCGGCCTTTGGATTTTCGAGCAACGGCTTCAGCGAGTTTCCTTCGTGCATTGGATCCGCTTTCAGGCCCGTAAGATCCAGCAGCGTCGGATAGATATCGAGCAGTTGCACCGGCAGGTCGCAGACCGCGCCTTTCTTAATCCCGGGGCCTACGATAATCATCGGAGTTCCCGCCCCGTCCTGCCAGATGGTGCGCTTGGCAAAATGGCGTTTCTCTCCGAGATGGAACCCGTGGTCGGTGTAGAGCACGATGATGGTATTGTCCGCATCTTCCCGCTCATCCAGCGCATCGAGCACACGCCCCACCTGATGATCCACAAAGCTTACGCAGGCGAGATAGCTCTGAACCAATGGTTTCCACTCGTCGTTTTCCTCCACCCACTCCATGGTTGGCGAGACATGCTCCAGCGTGGTCAGATTGACGGCATATTCCGAAAGATCCTCCAGATCATTTTCCAGCGTCTTCGGTAATTGCAAGGTTTCCATCGGATACAGATCAAACCATTTCTGCGGCGCATACTGCGGCACATGCGGACGGAAAAAGCCGATGCCCAGCCAAAGCGGCTTTTCAACATCCTCGGATAGGCGTTCAATCGCCCAGCTCGCGCATTTATAATCCGGCATCTGTTCATCTTTTTCAGGAAACGCACCCCAGTCCCAGAGCGGATGACCGGGATAAGGGCTGATCTTTTTCTTCGGCATGGGACCGAAACCGCCGAAGTTGCCGCCAAAGTTTGGAATATATTTTTCGTTCTGTTGGCCGCCATTATGGAACAGCTTACCCGCGCCGGTCACATAATACCCTTCGTCCTGGAAACGCTGCGGCATAAAGGTCGATTTCATCAGCACCGGCGATTCCGCCGGCGGCGGGCTGAGAAAATAAAGTCCGCTGGTTTCCGGATAAATCCCGCTCATCATGCTGGCGCGCGACGGGTTGCAGACGGGCGACTGGCAATGGGCGTTCGTAAACAGCACCCCGCGTTTGGCGAGCCGATCCATGTTCGGCGTCTGCGCCTGCGGATGCCCGCCCATGCAACCGATCCAGTCATTCAGATCATCAATCGCAATCAGCACCACATTCGGTTTCGCGACCGCGGATAAAGCAAGCGTGGAACACACGGAAATAATCGAAAGGTTTTTCTGCAACGACATCATTCAAGCCCCCTGTAAATTATTGGAATGTAGATTTATAAATCAGTTTCACTTCGGGATCAACATCAGGACATGAACGGGCTGTAGCAATTACCGAATCGCTGGCTGAAAAATGGATCCCTGCTCCCTCAACATCCCGAAACCACCGCCATGTAAACGCCTGAGATAATTAGAAAGCATTTAACCATAAAATCCGAATAATTACCATGACAACCCTGCATGTATCATGACAATCCTGCCAACAAAAATATGGCCTCGAGAGGCTTTCCGTGTATTATCACCTTTCACTCAAACCGGGACCCCGTGTGGAACAGGAAACCTACAACCATTTGACCAAGGAGATGCTGTTTTATGGCTACAGCATCGCTATCTGGGAAGAGACCCAACAGTTGGAACGAGCCGAACACTCGCACGACTACACCGAATTGGTAGTCGTCTACGAAGGCAACGGCATCAATACTGTCGATGGATACGACTACCCGGTCTCTGCAGGCGAGGTGTTCGTGATTCATGAAGGCATAAAGCACTCCTATCGGAACACCAAAAACCTGCACCTGTGCAATGTGATGTTCGACAGCCCGCTGCTCGAAACCTGCGGCGTCGACATCAGCCACCTGCCCGGCTTTCACGCCCTGTTCCGGCTGGAACCGAAAATGCGTAAAACCGACTTTAACAGCCGGTTGCACCTGCCGCAAAAAGAGCTGATGGAAGCACGGGGCATCATCGAACGACTGACGAAGGAATTAGCAGCAAGAACCCCGGGGTTCAGGTTGATCACCCAGAGCCTGCTTTTCCTGCTGATCGGGAAACTCGCGCGCTGGTTCGACCTGTGCCAAAACGAAAACACGGCCCGGTTGATGCAGATCGCCCAGCCTATCGCCTACATGGAACAACACTACTATGAGCCGCTCGCCATTGAAAAACTGGCTGCCATGGCCGGCATATCGGAACGCGCCTTCTTCCGCATTTTCCAGCAGGCTACCGGCGCGTCCCCTAATCAGTACCAGAACAACCTGCGTCTGATCCAGGTTGCCGAACTGCTCCGGCATTCGGATATGCCCGTTGCCGATATCGCCGATGAATGCGGTTTTCTCAACAGCAGCTACATGGCCAAGCAATTCAGGAAACAGATGAACATGACCCCGCGGGAATTCCGAAACCTCCACCAGTCCTAAGGCCCGATGAAATACGATTCCTTCAAAATAAAAAGCGGAAGGCTGCGCAAAAGCTGGTTGCAGGATTTCCTTATCCAAATCACCGATGTGCCTGAACACCCGGACTATCCCGAGCATACCCATGAATTCACCGAACTGGTTGTGGTCTATGCGGGAAGCGGTATCAACTGCGTGGACGGGGTTGACTATCCGATCTCTGAAGGCGATGTCTTCGTCATCCACGAAAGCTCCAGCCACTCCTATCGTGAAACCCGCCACCTGCACCTGTGCAACGTGCTGTTCGACAGCACCCTGCTCGACATCAAGGGCATCGATATGAGCCACCTGCCCGGCTTCCACGCCCTGTTCCTTCTGGAACCGAAACTGCGCAACAAACCCTTCAGCACCCGCCTCCGCCTTGACAGCAAAGAGCTACATAAAGCCAAGGCCATGATCCAGGAACTGGAAATGGAGGTGGACAAAAAACAGCCGGGCTTCAGGCTGGTTTCCCAAAGCCTGTTGTTGCTGCTCATCGGCGAGCTTTCGCGATGGTACGACCAATCCGCAGAAAACAAACCAGGAAAACTGATGCAGATCGCGCATTGCATGGCCCACATGGAACGGAACTATAACGAACCGCTCGCCATCGGAGAACTGGCCCGAATGGCCAATATGTCGGAGCGCGGCTTCTACCGGGTTTTCCAGGAAGCCACCGGCACCACCCCCAACCAATACCTGACGAACCTGCGCATCGCCACGGCCTCAGAACTACTCAGTAAGAGCGAACAATCCATCACCGACATCGCCTACGAATGCGGCTTCCAGGACAGCAGCTATATGGCCAAGCAGTTCAAAAAACACATGGGCGTCACTCCGCGCGAATTCCGCAACAGCTTCAGGTAGGGCAGGGTTCGACGAACCCGCCGCATAGCAGATCGGCTCTTCGGACGGGCGGACGCTTCATCGATGCGTCCCCCACCCCTACCTCACGGATATTCGACTTCCACCCGATAGAAGCCGGAGGTTGGGGAATGAGGCAACGACAGCTCAATGAGCTGGTTGGTTGCAAGCACACCGATGTTGGTGGCGTTGGACCAGTCCGGCGGGACGAGTTCCGGCGATTGC
Source organism: Pontiella desulfatans (assembly GCF_900890425.1). Classification (NCBI taxonomy): domain Bacteria; kingdom Pseudomonadati; phylum Kiritimatiellota; class Kiritimatiellia; order Kiritimatiellales; family Pontiellaceae; genus Pontiella; species Pontiella desulfatans. The sequence continues at coordinate 3,611,714 of NZ_CAAHFG010000001.1, forward strand.
CAAACCGTGTAGCTGCGTCCGGCTTTACCGTTCCACTTAAAATCGCCGGATTCGTCAGGCACCAGCGTGAAGATTGAACCGGCATCGGCCGCATCGGTTCCGGCCACCGCTTCCTCGACATCGGACATGGCATCCCCATCCAGATTGCCCGCGGAGGCACTGATATAATCGACCTCAAAATCAGCCGTCGCATTCACTGGATTAAACCGCAGCTGGGTAATCGTACGACCGTCCCATTCGGCATCCCCGGCCATGGGCATGATGATGGTCTCGGTCAGATTACTGTTATAGGTAGAGTAAAACAGGCGCGAACCGGCAAACGAGTCGTCATCCGTATGTGCCCAATAGAAGCGGAATGCGGTCGCCTGCGGTGAACGCATTCGCACGAGAAGGTACGGCACCTCGTCGGCGGAAAAACCCAATGCGTTATGAACAAAACGCCCCCCGTTAGAAGCCTGCCCGACCAGCAGGCCATTGGTCGTCGAAGGATCGGTAACAGAGGTCGGCTTCCACCCTTCGAAATCGCCTTCGGAATAGAAACGAAACTCGCCGGGCTCATTAAATTCAAAAGCAAGATCGCCTGCATGGTTCGGATTGCGACCCATAGCGGTTTCATCCACATCCGTCATTCCGTCGCCATCAGAGTCGGTCGTATCCGGCGCGTCGGGCGAAGCTATGGCCGAGATATGGGGCGGCGCGCCATAAATATATGCCAGATCGCCGGCGGTATCGCCCATAAAGGCGCGCCCGTTTGAAGGCAGCGTCGCCTGCCAGGCCATCAGGTCGGCTTCGAGCTCCTCCTGTTTTGCCGGAAGCTGGAAAACCAGATTGGTCAATTCGTTGGGATCATCCTCAATGTTGAACAGATAATCGCCTGCACCGGAACGGCGCATTTTCCAGTCGCCCTTGCGAATGGCAAGCTCGCCCTCGCCCGGATTACCCCAGTCCCAGAAGAGCGGCTCAACCCGCTCGACCGCACCGGTCATGCCACTGAGACGCGGCAGCAGGTCCACCCCATCATATTCAGCCGGAACGGCTCCGCGGGCCAGCTTCAGTGCCGTCGCCGCAAAGTCGAGTGTAATGACCGGATCGTTGATGACCTGTCCGCCGGGAATGGTCCCCTTCCAGTAGGCCCACATCGGCACATTGATGCCGCCTTCCCAGAGGCTTCCCTTTTCGCCGCGGCGCGGAATGTTTTCCGACCCCGTCCACTTCTCAAGAGTATCTGCCCCCGGGACCGTCTCCCAGAACTTGGGGTTCGATCCATTGTCACTCGCAAACAAAATCAGGGTATCTTCTTCAATGCCGAGATCGCGCAGTTTCTGCATCACGCCGTCGACGGCATCGTCCATCGCCTTGATCAACGCCAAGCCCTGCCGACGCACATCGTCGAGGTCATCGCCATAGTCGGGATAGTCGAGTTCCGGAAATGCGGTATAGTAGACATCATTGGTATCAATGCGCGGAATGTGTGGACCAAACAGCGCAAGGTGCAGATAGAACGGCTCATCCGCATGGCGACCGATAAAGGCCTCGGCGGCTTCGCCCTGCACCGTGATTCGATTGCGAGCATCGGTGACCACCTGATGCGAAACCGAGGCTCCGCTCAAATCATAGTTCACCGTGTAGGGCGAACGCTTGCCGGTCCAGTAATCATCGAATCCGCGTTGCGACGGTTCATATTCCGAGTCGGGGCGCGGATATTCCACATCCGACGGGCTGACGTGCCACTTGCCCACAAAACCGGTGGCATATCCGCTGTCGCGCAGGCGTTCAGCATTCAGCGTTTCGCTCAGCGGCAGCGGTGTATCATTGTTCGTACGGAATCCAAAGCGGTTCTGGTATTGCCCGGTCAAGAGCCCGGCGCGCGAAGGCGAGCACTGCGGTGCGGAAGAATAGCCGTCCGTCATCAACGCCCCGTTTGCCACCAGCGTATCCATCGCCGGGGTGTCCACATTCGAATCGATGCCATGGATGCCCAGATCGGTGTAGCCTTGATCGTCCGTCAGGATCACAATCACATTAGGAACGCGCGCGAGCTGCTCGCCGGAGCTGATCTCAACCCGGTCGATGGCCACAAAAACCGATGCACCGGCATCGAGCGTACCAAAGGTGCTTTCGCCCCCGCCGTTCAGCGAACGCACAACGGCACCGGAATCGGCCACGGTATAAAGGTCGTTGGAATTGACCACCGTGATGTCCACCGCATTGCTGCTGAAGTTCCCCTGAAAAACCTTCGCGTCGGGACCATAAACATAGCCATCGTCGCGCAGCGCATAATAGCCGTTGCCGGATTCGCTGGCGATCGCGGCTGCCCCGCCGTTGTTACTGAAGTTGAAGTACGTATCATCCTGATCCCGCGTCCAGACATAGACTCCGCCGTTGTTATACAACCCACGAAAAGCGACGGACGACTGCGCGGCAATATCCACAAAACCGCTGCCGCTCAGCGTAATCTCCGGGGTGGAGCTGAAGTTTTTATAAACCCGTCCGGTATCGTCCACCGCATAGACCGCCCCGCCCTTCACATCCAGTCCGGTCAACGAGCCGACCGCGCCGCTGAACGTGCCGATCATCTGCACATCCGGAAAATACCCGCCCAGCAGATCTGCGCGCACTACGCCGTTGTTGTCGAGCAGGCCATAGACAAAGCGGTCGTCCGACGCCGCGGAAATCACCAAATCTTCGCCAGCGGTCAGATCAAATGCAAAGACCGGATCGAAACTGCCCGTTGATGTGCGGTACACTGCGCCGTCTTCGCGCACACAAACCAGCACCGATTCCTTTGGCAGTTCATAGGCGTTCACGGCCGCGCCCACTTCATCGAGACGGCGGGAATCAGGCAGGTCATAGTTGCCGTTGGTGTTCATGAGCGGACACAGGAATCCACCCTCGGAATGCTCGTTCCAGGAATACATGGAAAAGGTGTTGGCCTCGCACTCCACCGGGTTTTCAACCACATAGTCCATCACCCGATTCATCAATTCGGTCAGGTCGCCTGGTTCCGGCTCCTGATAGTGTGTGTTTCCGCCATGTCCCTTTTCCGTGCGAGGCTCCGAGTTGACGCCGCAAGGCGCCGCTGGAATCAGCGCAGCGGAAAGGCTGCTTGCATTCTGGTCCCAATACGGCTCGATGTTGTCCGCCAAATCTGAAAACGGAGTTCCCGGCGGGGCCGTGCCGCCATATCCGCCGCGATAATCATTGCCCGCATCGAACCCGCCGCCGTCGATCCAATTGCTTTCATTACGCGCATGTGCCGGAACGGCCGATGCCACCAGATAAGGATCCGGGAGCCCGTCCGCAATAAAGGCATCGCGGATCACTTGAACCGCTGCGGCCAGATTGGTCACGGTCGATCCATCCGCCGGGTCGCCAAGCGTAACGGAAAGGTCTTTGTAGCTGATGAAGTAAATGATCGGTCGTCCATCGAGTACCGTCTGGTAGTTGGGTTGCTTCGCCTGCCAGACCATCTCTTCAACAGCGAGTTCAAACTCCGGCCAGTCATCGATCGAATCCAGCCGATACATCATCGCATAATTGATTTCCAACCGCCGCTCACTTTCGAGGAAGGCATCCAGGTTCCAGGTCAGCCCCCAACCGTTTCCGCCGGCCGAGGCCGGAGCCGTTCCGAAAATCCAATAATCGAGTTTTGCCCCTGCAGTTCCTGCAAAAGCGATCTCCTGCTCGGTGGCCTCCTGAGTCAGCGAAAACTCCTGCTCGGAATTAAACCAAACGGGGCCGACCGCCCCGTTGGCGGCGTGGTCGATCCATGGAACATCGTTGGTGTAGCGGCAGAAAAACGGAGCGCGCCAATTCCACTTTGCCGGAGCCAGGAACCCGTAATCGCCCGGCAAATAGCCCAGCTCCTGCGCCTGCGTAGCAGCCATACCGGAATACATATCCCAGCGGATCACGCCGATGGTCGGGCGGTTGACACCGGGGTTGTCGGTGCGGAAGCTCCAGATTTCGCCCCGGTTTGTGGTGGAGCCGGTCACTTCGTCCACCCGCCAATAATAGACCGTATTCGGTTGCAATACGCCGCTGTTAAAATCTGTCGCGGTTTGGTTTCCCTGAAAAGCCAGATTCTCAGCATCTGAGCTGAAGTAAACATTGTGGCTGCTCGCCCCTGTTCCGGCTGTCCAGCTCAGTTGATTCGAGCTGCCGGATGCAACCTGCGTGGTCAGGTCGGCCGGGCTCGGCGATTTGGCCAGAGCAGTATTAAGCTCTGCCGTCAGCACCAGATCCGTTCCGACGCTTCCGAAAAGAATCCGCCCTGCTCCGCCGAAGGCCGTGATCTTTCCCTGATCAATCAGCAGGCGAACCGCCATACGAGAGGAAGGATTGGTAATGGTCAACTGACCGTTCCCTATATCCAGCAGTCCCCCATCCCCGAATTGCAGTGTGGAACAGACTGCCGCGCCGCCGTACAGATAAGCCGTGCCCACCGTATTGCTGTCAGCACCGATCTTCAGCGCGCTGCAGGAAAGCGTTCCGCCGGTCATGGTAAAATCGCCGCCGGCGGAGGAAAGGCCCACCTCCAGATGGCCGGAGAGCGTCACCGACCCATCGCGCACCAGCAGGTTGCCCGTGTGCGCAGCACTGGATGACCCGCAATAGATCGCCCAGGCATTCAGCGAACCGCCATCAACCGTCAGCGTAACCGACCCGGCATCCTGCCACCCTGCCGGCAGATAGACATTCCTGCAGACATGGCCGCCCGACACAACTTCAGGATCGTTCGACGTCAGGTAGACGTAGGCATGATCCCCGGATCCGGGCTCACTTCCGCCCTGCCAGTTTCCGCCGTTCGACCAGTCACGATCCTGCGTCCCCCGCCAGTTCGATGCATGCACCGGAAGCGTCAGAGCCAAAACGCACACTGCCAATATCCAACCCTTCAAAAAAACCGTCATCACAAAATCCTCTAATAATTACCGACCATCCGACCACGATTCCTGTTCAATTACCATGACATCCCTGCCAGAAATCAGGAGATTCCTGCCAGCAAAGAACACCGCATAAAACCTGCAACTTGAGCTCTACAATCATTTATGACAAAGTTTTTTCATGGTCAAAAACCGTTACAATCCAGACATCCACCACCGGCGCTCCATCCGGCTGAAAGGGCACAACTATGCCGACGGCGGGCTCTATTTTGTGACGCTCTGTGCGGATAAACGCCAGGAGTTGTTCGGACACATGAAAGCAACCGGCCAAGTGGCCGAAGAGTACTGGAAAATGCCGATCAACTCTGGCGGCCCCACATCACCCCGGGCGGCATGCTTGACCATCTGGTGCAGAATGCAAATGTGAAAGCGAAGGTGTTGAAAAGATCTGCCTGAAGTTTTCCAATGCCTGGAAAACCCCAAGGGGTAGCGTTCGCCTACCCGAAGAATGATTTGGAGTGCGCAAGTTCACTTGTGCTTTTCAAAACGCTCCGATTCACCGACCCGTTTTGAAAAGCTGAACTGAAGTTCAGTACTCCAAAAACTGAAAAGCCCCGGCGGGTACCGGGGCTTTTCAGTTCCAGCAGGAACATACTGAACCATCAGATCATAAAACGGCGGCGGATGAACAGAACAGTGCCTCCAAACGCGGCAACCATCCCCAGCGTGGCCGGCTCAGGAATTGCGGTTACCTGCCAGTTGTCGCTCAGCAGCTGCGTGAGCGTGCCGACATCGTGTTCGTCCACAATGCGGATCCGAACCAGGATATCCTTCCCGACATCTCCGGCCACCGTCGTATAATCAAAGGTCAACTGTCCCAGATTATTGGCGGATTGGCTCGAAGCGAGATCACCGAACACAAAGTTGGAGGAAGGCCCGCTGACTTTCGTTCCGTCGATCCGAAATCCAGATTGATTCGCGTGAACCGCCAGATCGGATGCCGCGGCCACGCTTCCGAAACGCCAACCGAAATCGCCGGAAAAGGTGTAGGTTACCCCGGCCTCAGCCACAGCACCCAGACTGATGTCCATGCCGCTGAGAATGGATGCCACACCATTAACATTCGTCTGGCTGGAATTGGCCGAAGCGAATCCATCGCCTTCGATACCCGCCAACGAACCATCGGTCTGAATGCCGGGCCCCGTTGAGCCGAACACAGGAGCCCCAAAGCTGGCGGAGTAGGGAGAACTGAAACCAGAATTGAACCCCTCGCTCCAGATCACCGAGGCCGAGGCGGATCCCGCAACAAGTATCAAGGCCGTAATGCCATGGTATAATATTCGTTTTCGCATTTTGGTTCCTTTTTAAATGACAAGAGGGGGTTGCTTAAACAACCCCATTTCCAACCTAAAGCTGATTGATCTTAAACCGGAAGAACAGTTCGTCCTGACCCGAAACCTCATATTCCACAGCATCAAAATTCACATCGATCGTGATGTTGGTTGTCACCGCGCTCCAATTGGCATTGGTCCACTCTGTATTAACCAGATCCGGAGTCTGCTCAACGGTATAGATGATATCGGCATTGGGATCGGTGAGCTGGACATGAGTATAACGGGCGACACCGTTTGAGACCGACAGGGTCGGCAGCGTGCCCTGGTCGGCAGCATTGGTCGGGTTGCCCCCCAGACCATATTCATAGATGTTGGACAGCTCATCGCCGTCATCATCGTCATCCGCCCCGCCGACCAGGCCATAACCGACACTCCACTCTGCGTAACCCGCCTGCAGAACCGCAACATCAACTACCGCCAGCCCGACAAATCCGCTGCCGTTAAGTGTCGCCAGTTGCGCAATCGCATTCTCCTTGGCGACATCCCGGAGATAAACCGCACCGGACGTATTGATTTGCAGATAGCTGTTCACCTCCGCAACCAAACCGAGCGCGGAATCTGTTGGCGATCCGCCCCACTGTCCGCTGTTTCCAAAATAATCCTGCCCGGATGATACTTCGTAAACCAGCCCGTCCGTCCGCGAAACGAAAACGAATCCTGACATATCACCGGCGACTTGCGTAATGCCATTGCTTACTGCTCCGCCCCCTTGAGACCAAAGGGTGGAGAATGCACCGGAGTCATATGTCACGACGCGAGAGAGCCCGCTGTCCGTGGTCACACCTGCAACCAGCTTACTTTCCTGGAAACTTAATGAATGATAGACTCCAGCCACCGTATTGCTGAACGTAAACGCGGCATTGGTGGAACTGTTCTGATAAACCCCTCCGTCATCGGCCAAAAACCAGAAGTCCGCTCCATCATGCGCAAAATCGATCAAGTCAGCATCTGCGGCATTCGTTAGAATATTCCGGGTAAAGTCAGAACCACCGATATTTCCATCCACCGTATGGTAGACATTGGTCAGCGGAATGTGGTTGACGCGGTATTCGCCCAGTACCGCGGTGTTTGTTGAGCTGGTGACCTGCCCGAAGGAGTAGAAGCTGCCGCCATACCCCAGCGCGCCAATCACATCGCCGACTTTAGTATTATCCTCCTCAACAATTGCGCCGTTATTCACATACGCCGAGGCTCCGTTCTGCGGATTATAATAATAAGAAAGTCCATCCGCCCGCACACCGACCACCAGCGTTGCATTGGTTGGTCCCGGCTCCGGCTCAGGGACCCCAACGTCCACCAGCCAGTTATCGGTCAGCAGCTGAGTGAGATTAGCCACGGCATTGGCATCTGCATGACGAACTCTGAGCGTAACGGTCTCTCCGACATCATCCTCAACCGTCGTATAACTGAAGGTGACCGCATTCAGCGTTCCCGCAGCCTGTGCGCCATAATTAAAAGTAATCGGAGCATCGGTTACCCCGGTCTTGGCACCGATATTAAAACCGCTTTGACCGTTGTGAATGGACAGATCGCTCGCGGTGGTTGCATTACCATACCGCCAGCCGAAATCCCCCGTAAACGTGATGACCTCCCCGGCCTGTTGAATGGCATATCCCGTATCCACATCCATGCTGCCGATAATGACAACAGTCCCGTTGGTAGCTGATTGATTTACATTTGCCGCAGCAAATCCATCGCCTTCGATTCCGGCAATGGAACCGTCCGTAATGATACCCGGGTTGGTGTCTCCAAACACTGGAGTCCCCCAGGTTGCGGAATAAGGACTCGAAAATCCCGAATTAAATCCTTCCGCAAAAATATTTGAGCTCTGCGCCGAAGCCGATCCCGCGGCCAGCGCCAACGTTGGAATGATACTGAATAACGTACGTTTTCTCATTTCCTGCCTCCTGTATTGATTCACAACATCCGGGACATCCCGAGCGTCCCCTCTTCCTAGCTATACCCAATAAACCATAGCGAAAAGAAGCGTTCCGGTAATTCCCTGCCAAATTTCCCGACGATTCTGCCAAGCCAGCCCGCTTGGATGTTTGGAATTTCAATCTCCCCGAGGCGTAACTACTCAGGTCGAAAAAGTGCCAATGGCACTACATATTTTAGCCTTGGACGCAGTCCAAGGATTGCGCAGCCCCGATCCATTTGCCCTGAAGGGGCAAAACAATCCAGAGAGGCGCCAGTTGCCTGTGTTGCCCCTTCAGGGCAAAAGCACGACCATTGCCAATACTATACGACAGAGTAAGGGTGCAAATGTTCAGTGCAGTCGCGCGGCTCGCTCGGCGATCGAGCCCTACCTTACCTCTCCCGAAAACCCCAGCGCTTTTCGGCGAATTCGATCAGGCTGCTATGGAACCCGCCGTCATACTCCGGTACCGGAAGCTCGTTTTTCCAATCGAGCAGCGCTTTGCGCAGCTCTGCGGCTTTTTCGGGCATTTCGCTGATAAGATTGTGGGTCTCATGGAATTCCTTGTCGGTATTATGCGCGCCCGGCTGTTCGAGCGACACATCAAACAGCAGTTCCTCGCCGTTTTCGTGCATCATGAATTTATACTTTCCGCTGATCACGGCGGCGGTGTTCATATAGCGCTGATAGATGTATCGGCTCGGTTCGCCTTTCTTTTTCCCCGTCAGGAACGGCATCAGGTTCACGCCGTCGAGCATGGAATCCTTTGCCGGATCGCTTCCTGCCAGCGCCACGGCAGTCGCCCCGGCATCGAGCGTGTTTACCGGCTTATCAAACACCTGCGGTTTAATGACATCTTTCCAATACACAAAATAAGGAACCCGCGCGCCGCCCTCGAAGATAATCCCTTTTGAGCCATGCCAGGGATCGTTCACCGACCCATCCCACGATTTTGTTCCCAACGGCGCGCCGTTGTCGCCCATGAAAAAGATGATGGTGTTGTCCAGCTCGCCTGTTTTTTCCAAGGTCTGGATGAGCTCGCCGACCCCGTTATCGATGCCTTTGAGTAAGGCCAATCCCTGTTGCCGCACTTCGGCCTCCGTATAAGGCCGCGCATAATTGATTCGATTTTTATACGGCTTTTTGGTGTTGTCGTATCCCTTCGCCACCAGCTCTTCCACTGACAGCACCTGATCCGTCAGTGAAGCCGGTGCATCCAGCGGTGAGTGCGGTCCGTAATAGGCGAGATACAGGAAAAACGGCTCCGCACCCTTCGCATGCCGTTCAACAAAACGCTGCGCCAGCTCGGTCTGGAGCTGAAGGCGGAATTTATCCGCGTGGGATTTCTTCTCATAAATCTTGTAGTTGATTTCCTGCGGTTCGACCTCTTTACCGCTCACATCAAAGTTCGACCAGTATTTGTTTCCGGTTCCCTGCGCATATTCATCATAGCCGAAGCCCTGCGGCCGGTGCGCGTTAACCGCCTCGACCGGCGCATCGGCCATGCTAGTGCAGCCGACCTGCTCAAACCATTTTTTCGTCTGACGGTTCGGCTCCAGGTGCCATTTGCCGACGTGGCCGGTTTTATACCCCAGCTTCTTCAGGCGCGAAGCGATAGACGTCTCACTCTTCGGCAACGGCCCTTCGCCGTTGGCCTCCATCGCAAACTTTTGCTGGTACCGCCCCGTCACAATGCCCGCCCGCGACGGCACGCACTGCGGCGCCGTGCAGTAGGCCTGCGTCATCAGCGCACCGCCGGACGTCAGCTTATGGATGTTCGGCATATCGACCTCATCGCGCATATCCGTTGCTTCGAGATCGTTAAAACCATGGTCATCCGTAACAATAAAAATGATGTTCGGTTGTTTCGCCGCCACAAGGCCGGTCGCCATCAACCCCAATGAGAGCACTACCCACTTCAGTCTATTTTTCATCCGAACAAAATAGAACATTCATCCGGCATAGGCTAGGACATCCCCGCCACGAAATGGAACTAAACCGCCATTGCGACAGCCATCTAGTTCAACAGAAGCCCTAAAGCCTTTGAATTTGCTTCCAACCCGTCACGTCGATGTTGTGGAAGAGTTGCGCCGGCCGTTCCTGTGACGGTGACGTTCCAGTTATCGGTCAACAGTTCCACCGAGCCGTCTACCGAGTTTTCTCCATGCAGCGTCAGGGAAAGCTGGATCGGTTTTCCGATATCCTGCTTAACCGTCGTATACGAGAACGACAATGGGGTAAACCGGTGCTCCCCATCCGTGCGCTCCCCAAAATTAAAAGGATAGGAACTCCCGAATACCTGGCCATCCACACCCACCTTGAAACCGTTTTTGTTGGGTTTAAATGAATAATCTGACTGCGCGCCCTCCCGGCTCGCATTGCGCCACCCGAAATCTCCGGTAAAGGAATAGGTCACACCGGCCTCAGTGACCTCACCCAGGTTTACATTGTGACAGCAAACCAGCTTGGGTGTGCCCACGGGCTTCGCTGTGACCTTCATCACGCAGAACCCGTCTCCTTCGGTTCCGGCAGTTCCTCCATCCCCGGCCGGCCGGATTTCTGAACGGGTTACCCCCCAAACACCCCGGCCCCAGGAATCGTCCGTCCATGGGCTCGAAAATCCGGAATTAAACCCCTCGAAAAAAAAGTCAACCCCGCCCGCTTCCACCTGAGCTCCCGCTAAGGCAGACAGCAATACGATCACACAACAGCCATTCCGCATCTGATTCGTCCTTATTTGGACAGCTGACCGGCACACAACGGCTGATCAACTGAGACGGTTTCCAACTAAGCACACCGATGGTGGTATTGATTGTATATTCCTGCCAGTATATAGAAGGATTCAGCCACAACGTGAGTTCAGGGCACTGTTTTCCTGCGGCCTGGTGTCCTGATTCATAAATAGGTTTATATTTGACGGAATGATTTTGGATGCGCAGGGGACTAAAAAACGTAAGGCGATGCGAGCATCGTTGTCGATTTTTAGTCTGTTGAGCACCAAAAGCATCCGCCCCGGAGGGGTTCGCCCCCTTTGGCCCAGAATATTACCGAAGTTTTCGTCACATACTTCAGTATGCTTCCGCAACTTCGGAAATATTCTGCATCCAAATGGAACAAATCAAATGTAAATCTATTTCTGAATCAGGACACTAGTTACTGCGCCATACTTCAATCTTCGTCTTCAGCCGTGCAACGGTTTTCGGATGCGCAGCCGCGAGATCGTTCTTTTCATGCGGATCGTTTTTCACGTTGTACAAACGTAGGGGTGCTTTGTCCCAGGCATGGAGTTTTCTATACGGGCTTGTATCCCTCCCCGGGTAACGCAGGATCAGCTTCCAATCCCCCTCGATACACCAGAGATACTGCAGTGTATCATCGGGATCAGTGACACTCATCTGCATCACCGTATTACACACACCGAATACCGTCTGGCGTGAACGTACCGCATCTTCATCCAGCAAGTTGATGCCCGGCAGCCCGGCCGGAGCTTCGACCCCCGCCGCGGCGGCGATGGTCGGAAAAAAATCGATGGCGTGGGCGAGGTCCGGGCTCCGCCCGACCTCCGCGTGCCCCGGCCATGAAACCATGATGGGAGAACGTATGCCCATTTCAAACGGCGATCCCTTGGAACGCAGGGCAAATCCTTTCCATGTCTTCTGGTTCGGGTCGTCCAGGTTGCTGCTGTATGGCGCCCAGCCATTATCGCAGATATAGAGAATGAGCGTATTCTCGCGCAGTCCCCTTTCATCCAGAGCGTCCAACAGCGTACCGCAGGTTTCATCAAACCATTCACACATGGCGTAATATTTTGCAATATCGGCCGACCGTCCCTCCTCGCTGTATTTATCCAGCAGCCGTTTGGGCGGATTGTGCGGCGTATGCGGCAGGAAAGGCGCATACCACAAGAGGAATGGTTTTTCCTCCTCAACGGCCCTATCGATAAATTCCGTCACCGGCGTCATGTTGTCGCGCCCGATCCTCAACCCCACATCGCCATGCCTTCCCTTTCGCGCCGGATCGCCATGGGTCATGCCATGCGTAAAACCGCCATCCTGAAATGAGCCTTCCCACCACTTGCCGGACTGATGCGTCAGATATCCATTCTCCGAAAGCAATTTTACGAAACTTGGAAACGTATGAAAGCGATCCTTCACCGGCTGATCCAACTCCGCACGGTTGTTTTTTCCATCCACATCGTTGCCCACCACACCGTGTTCAAAGGGATAGCGCCCGGTGGCCAGCGAGGCCAGCGAAGGCCGGCACAACGGTGATGCCACATAACCGCGATCAAAGACCAGGCTGCTGTCCGCCAGCTTATCCAGCGCGGGGGTTTGGATGGTTTCATGACCCATAAAGCCATAGTCCCGCCAGCCCTGGTCATCGCTTAGGATAAATACAATATTCGGCTGATCCGCCGCGAGGGCCAGGCCCGCCCATAGCAGACCGAATAAACAAACTGTTTTTTTCATCATTTCATTTCCCTTCATACTATCGATTACGCGGACGGCAAACGTTCGAATGTATCGCTTCCGGTGGACACCGGATACGTGAGCAACCAGGGGGCCCGTTGTCCACGGACGATGAGGACATCGTCCCTCCAGAAAACCTACAGCACTGCTTCTCCGCATATAACAATGCCCGTACATCATCGAACCTGCTTCAACTGCACCGGACCCAGCAGGCCGGATGGCAGCAGCGGCTCGTCGATGGTATGCAGATCCCACAGTACCCAGGTGGTGCGGCCGACCGGACTTTTCCCGCCATTGCGCACCCAGTCCGGAATAAATTTCTGGACGCTGCGCCGACCGGCATTCCGATATTCCAGACCCGGGTCGGGATGCAGGATATGATCACCGATCAGACGGTTCGGCCACAGGTTGGTCACCTTGACTTCCAGCGTATTTTCGCCCTCCACCAGCGCACCACTCACATCCACCTTAAACGGCGGTTTCCAGAGTGTGCCCAGATCCTTTCCATTCAGGATCACTTCCGCAATGTTTTCCACCGCGCCGAGATCCAGCAAAACAGCCCCCATGCCGCCCTTCCCGTTCCGGTTAAAGGTCTTGGTATACGTTGCAGTGCCTGAGAAATATTTCACGCCGTCGTCCGAATGCGTCGACCAGTCCACCAACTCCGGAAGCTCAACGCTCGCCGGCGCCTGACGGTTCGGCGGGAAGGTAATGGCCCACGGCCCTTTCAACGTCGTCACAACGGTTTCAGAAGGAATCGAGAAATCCGAATCTGCCGGAGCCTTTGCCGGTTTACGGAATACCACGAACCATGATCCGGCCGGATCAAAATGAACCGGAAGCTCCGTAATACCGTCGCGCTCGCGCCAGGCTTCCACCGGCTTCATTGCCCCGGTTGAGGGGTCCCACAGCTCCGGTTGTTTTCCGCTCACCCGGAAACGCAGGATGGTATCCGCCGCCGCGTCGGGGTTTTCGTTCGCGACAAAATAGAGGTCGGCCTCATCGGTATAGCGGTGGATATAGTTCAGCTTAACATCTTCCGGTGCGTCATAGTCAAAGTCCGGCGGCGCGATATGGTTGAGCACGGTTTCCAGCGGCTCATCCGACACCTTCTTCCAAACCCTGGAAACGATCTGCGCCAGCTCGGCATCCTTTTTCTCCCAGTCGTGCAACCCCGGTGTGCGCAGCGGCTTTTTACCCACCACAACGGCGCCGGCGTTTACCAGCCGTTCCACTTCGCGGGCGGCTTCGATCGTCATGTGCTCGCGGCCGGGCAGCAGCAGCACGCGGTAGCGCATCCCGCTCGGCAGCGTCAATGTGCCGTCTTTTTCCACGTCCAGCCGTTGGAGGATTTCCAGGTTGCAGCCATCAAAATCATAACCGGCCGGAATCGGATTCCAGATTTCATCGCGGAACCCGAGATAGTTCGGCGCGTCATGCCCGATGTAATGAATCACATCCGCCGCAAACGTTCCGGTCTGCAACAACGACTGACAACGCGTTGCATAGTCGCAGAATGCCTTCGCTCCGTTTTCCCACCACGTCTGCCCGCGGTCAAAAATTATCCCGTACGGTCCGAAGGTCATGCCAGGTTCCACATTATTGAACGGCTGCATGCAGTAGCGATGAATAATGTAGCGGTTGACGCCTGCGCAGAAAGCGAGATCGCCCAGCACCTTGAAATCAAACAGATCCTGACCATAGGTTCCGAACCCGGCGGTAAATGACTCTGCAGCGGCAAAGGGTCGCCCATAGGTGTGCGCCGTGGAAGCCCCCACTTTGCAGTCGGGCCGCAGATAGTGCCCCGGATGGCGTTTCCAGAATTCGCCGACATAGATATCGGTCTTCGCGGCATAGTTCAGCGGATCATAGACCAGCATCTGCATACCGGCCGCCTCACTCTGGAACAGCACCCCGTTCTCATGGCATTTTTCACGCAGCGCGCCATAAAAGTTGTCGGCGATTAGGTCCGCCATCGTGCGGCGCAGATCCCAGAGAAAACGTTCCGACTCCTTCGAACCACCCACCACAACCCCGGCGGAAAGGACCGGCAGATACGGCAGCATGGAATAGCCCCGCCGTTTTTCAAACTCCTGCATAAACTCATGCGTCCAGGTCTGGGTATCACATTCCCAGCTGTCGGAATGCACGGAAAAGATCGGGTGCCCCTTTTCCTTATTGTTCTCGGCAATCATGCCTTTGGCAAAGGAATCGAAATGGAAGTTCAGCGCTTCCGCACTCATTTTATCCACTTCCAGTCCCAGTCCGGCATTGGTTTCCGGCTGCACATATTTTCCATTGGTCGACATGCCCAGGCGATAGACCATCCAGCGCCCCGCAGGGGCCTTCCAATCCAGCGTTCCGTCCGCTGACAGCTTGTCCGTGAGGTTGATAACGTTCTTGCGATCCAGTCCCGGCAAACTGAGGTCGGGATTCTGGGCATCGAACCAGAAGGTCTCGCCACCATGCTCACCGCGCTCGCGGGCAAACTGGCATTTGGCCTCCCACAGGTGAACCCGCGGACCGGAAAACAGTTCGATGCCTTCCACTTTCCCGAAGGTCGGTTTTTTACACTTGATGCGGATAACTTTGGCCTGCACCGGCGTAAATGAAGCAGTCACCGTCAACTGAGGCGCGCGGCGGTTACAGACATTTAAATCAAAGTCCACCACGGGCGTGAACGTCTTGCCGTCTTCCGAAACCAACACCGTGGTCGGCGTATCCTGAAGCTTCACATGAAAATCATATTCCATCAGGAACTGAACCGTGGAAAGGGTCTGGGCTTCACCCAGATCGATTTCTATTTCGCTGACTTCCTCAATCGCAGTCGCTCCATCGCCGTCCGTCAGTTCGGTTCGCGCTTCCCCGTTCACCTGAATTTCTTTTGGCAAAGTAAGCGAATCGTCCGCCGCAGGAACGGCGTACACAGCCACATCCTCATAATAATCGAGTTTGGCTTCGGGCTGCTTCAACTGAATGGTTTCGGCATCGGACCCATCCACCGTAGTGGAACTCCATACCAGCACTTTCATGGAGCGGTCCGGTGTAATCCATGGCCCGCCGGAGGTCGCCCAGCCATCGCACTGATGCAGCGTAATCTGCATACCGAGACGGCGGGCTTCATCACCGACATGCCGGTAGAGCTCGCGCCATTCCGGTGAATTAAAATCGGCCGGGCCCGGCGGGGTATTCAGACCGACGCCCATAATCAGGGCACCCTCAATCCCTACCCGATCCATGGCTTCCAGGTCGGCGGTGATTCCCTCTTTGGTGATATTGCCGTCCATCCAGAACCAATACACCCACGGCTTCGCCTCATCCGACGGATGGGTAAAGCGCTCTTCGAGCGAAACGTTGCTCCGTTCAGAATCATCAACGTCGGCCGTATTCACACAACCCGCAACACACCCCAACGCACACAACAAGAAAACAATACTATTCAGTCTATTTTTCATGTCCCTAACATAGTGAATCGTTAGGTTTATAGAATAGCACTTTACTGCCCAAGAATTGAAGTCCAGCGCCATCCTCTTGGTGCAAAATCAGCAAACCCGATTCACCTCGATGCCCAGCAGCGCGCCGAGTTTTTCAATCTTGTCGCCGATGTGGCCGACGCCGATCGCACAATGATGCGCAGGGCCGCCTTTGGACCAATCGTTCATGAAGCCTTTGGCACCGATGCTGAATTGATACCGGCTGTTGGTATTGCCGATCTGCAGCACCGGTCCCGGAACCGATTCGCCCTCAGCCACCTGGAGGAAGACGGAGCCGTCGCGGCGCGTTACCACGGAAAGAATGGTGACCGGCCCATGCTGGACGGTCATCTGGATCGACAGCCCTTTACCCGGCTTGCCGTGATAGACCGACAGCGGCACGAGACCGACCCGTCCTTCGGCAATCGCAAAATGCGCGGGGCCGTCGTGGCCGAGATAAACCACGTCATCGACAAAGTCGGAAAGGTAGAATTCGGAAAACGAACCTCCGACGCCGAACAGGTCCATAATCTTCATGGCCTGTACATTCTTTACTTCGCATTCACCGGCCACCGGAACATTGCGGCCGGTCAGCAGCGTGTTGCCCGCGATGACGGAGGTGACGATGTTTTCATATTCGCCCTGCCCTTCGTAGTAATAGGCCATGGAACCGAGCTTGTGTTTTTCGATCAGTTTATCGAGGGCCACCGAAGTTTTCGCCGCACGCTCGATTTCGGAGGGTTCACACTCTTCCGATACCTGGAACTTTTCGTTGAATTCAGCAATTTTGGCAATGACCTCTTCGTTCGTGACCGCGTTGCGCAGCTCAAACACCTCGCACATTTCCAACAGTTGGAAATGGTTGCCGAACGTGGCCGACTGCTGGGTCAGGTCGGAATAGACATCGAGCATACCGCAGTAGTAGTGGCCGAGAATCCCGACGCGGTTTTCGCGCATGCCTGCGGCGACCTTGGCGGCATCCACCCAGTCGCGAATTTCCTGCCAGGCTTCCTCTTCCTGCAGGTAGCCGGTCACGACGTGATAGTCGATTCCCGTGCGGTTAAAGACGCAGGCCAGCTCCGGCACGGAGCAGGACTGGCAATGTTCCAGCCAGACCCCGGTCATGACACCACGGTCGCCCAACGCATTAAACTTCTCGTAATCGAGCTGCGCCACCGGCTGGAGATTGAGCATCACCACCGGCACTTTGGTTTTCTGTACCACCGGCAATACGGTCGACGAGAGCGCATAGGTGGAGATAAAGAGAAAGATCACCTCGACGTCCTCTTTCTTGAACAGCGCTGAAACCTCGTGTGCCTTTTCCACATTATCCACCATGCCGCCATCCACCAACTCGGTGCCCATGCCCGCGATGCGGTCGCGGATCTCGGCATGATAGCCGTTCAGGTTGTCGAGCAGCCCGTCAAACTGCGGCCAGTAGGTATCGAGTCCAATTGAAAATATTCCTGCTTTCATAATATTCTTCTCCTTTAAGAAATGATCAGTGAGCGGCCGACGCACCCTGCATCCAGTTGCCGAGACCAATGAGTACGGTGGAAAAGGCGATAACGAGAATCCCGGCCACCAGCGTTCCGATGGTCTTGCGACCGGTGCCCTCCCACTCTTTAAGATAGAGACTCCACAGATTGCTCGCCATGATCACGAACGACATATGCAGCGTCCAGCTGGTGAAGTCATATTCGCCCATTTTGGTCGACCCCATGCCGTAAAACATAAACTGCAGATACCAGGTAACGCCTGCGAGCGCAGCGAAACTGAAGTTTTTCGTGCGCGGCGCGCCATTATCGGCAAAGTCTTTCCAGCTGCCTTTTGAGCGCAGCAGATAGCCGCACCACACCGCATTCGTCGTGAACCCACCAAGCAGAATCACCACCAGCGCGGCATTGTTGACCCACAGTGCGCCGGTGCCCGAAACGGCCGCCGCCTCGGCAATGGGTTTACCCGCCGCAAAGGCGAACGCCATACAGGCACTCATCAGCCCGGCAAAACCGGCCACCAGCAACCCGCGCCCAAGATGGAAGTCCTGTTTATCCTCCTCCTCTTTGGTCAGCGCGGATTCCTTGAGGTGCCCAGCATAGCCGCAGATACCAATACCGATCAGGCAGACCAGAATACCGGACAGGACCACCCAGCCCGGGCCGGTTGTGAGCAGGCGAATGATGCTTCCGTCATAGATCGCCGGAACCAGCGTGCCAAATGCCGCGCAGAATCCCAGCGCGACCCCGTAGCCGAGCGACATGCCCAGATAACGAACCGACAGCCCGAACGTCAGCCCGCCGATGCCCCAGAGCAGGCCGAACAAAAACGTCCACCCCAACGCTGCGGGCGGCGCGGACAAAATGGCACCAAAGAGCTCAGGCACCGTCAGCAATGCCATGACAATTGGCGCAATGATCCAGGAAAAGAACCCGTTCACCAGCCAGCCGCTCTCCCACGACCACTCGCGAACCTTCTTCAACGGAAGATAAAAACTCCCCGCGGCAAAACCGCCCACCGCATGCAAAAAAACACCCAACGCAACCATTGCAACCTCACTGTTTTTCAATTCTGACGAATACAAAAAATAGCAAGCCACACTCATTTCACAATGGACAGAATGGCATCATTTTTGCACATTATGACTTTTCATGAACAAACTTGAAAAATCCTGGTCCTGTTACCTCCCGCAATCGCCCGAAGCGGAGGAATGGGGACTGTTTGTCCTCGATGCCGGCTACACGGTCATTCCACCGAACACTCCATATCCTCCCGGCCAGCATCCTGATGACCACATGTCAGTAACCACCGACAGAACGCTCGACAGCTGTACGTTGGTTTATATCACGCGCGGCGGCGGCATCTTTGAATCCCGTTCCGGCGGAAAACACACCATCCGGGAAGGCGACCTGTTTGTTCTTCATCCCGGAGAGTGGCACCGCTACCAGCCTAACCCGGAAACAGGATGGGACGAATACTGGGTGGAATTCGATGGAGAGCAGGCCCGGCGCATCATGGGTCATGACGAGTTTTCACTGAAAAAGCCAGTGCTTTCAATCGGCGACGACGACCAGATTCTGCGGCTGTTCATCGAGATCGCCGAAGCCACGCAGACCCAGTCGCCCGGATTCGAACACATTATCGCGGCGCAAACCTCGCAGATTGTGGCGAGAATCCTGGCGAACCTTCGTTGCAGCAGTGCCGAAGCCCGCGAAATGGAAGCCCTCATCCGCCGGGCCCGTTTGCACATCCTGAAAAACGCCGAACAGACCATCGGCATTCCGGATCTCGCCCGCAAACTCGGCATCAGTTATTCCGCATTCCGGCAGCGCTTCAAGCAGATTACCGGCCTGCCCCCGGGACAGTTCCAAATTCAGATCCGGCTCAACAAAGCCCGCAACCTCCTGCGCAACAGCCCGCTCTCCGTCGCCGACATCGCCGAACAGCTCGGCTTTGAATCGATCTACTATTTTTCCCGCCTCTTCAAAAAAAAGACCGGATGCTCCCCACTCGCTTACCGCAAGCAGGCGGACGCCCCAAAAGCCCGCAGCTCCGCATAGGCGTTTCCAATCCTTGGAACGTTTGATTCTGTTTTCCAGGATTTTGAACTAATCCTCCAATGGAATATGTGTAGTGTAGCGACAGCGGGCATGCATCCTTTTAAAAATCTACCGGCTCACGTCCAGATTCCATTCGCCGGCGGCGAGGTTCAACCCGTCGGCTCCGACCGTTTTTCCGTTCACCAAAACGCCTGCCGGGAGTTCTACCCGGGCAGATGAATTCTTCGGAACGGCTACTCTCCAGACCACATTATCGCCCCGCCGTTTCCAATGACTGGAAATTTTTCCTTTGGGGGATTCATATTCCGCTTTCGCCCATTCGAGTCCCGGCTGGAAGCAGGGTTTCAAAACGAACCGTTCATAACCAGGAAAGTCCGGATTCGGGCGAATACCGCAAATGCTTTCATGGAATGTCACCGCAAACCCGCTTTGCATCGGATGATTGAAGGACTGTCCGCTGTAGCGCTCCCCTTCGATCCATAAGGAGTTGACTTCCGGCCAGGTCGTCAATTCGTGAGTCTCCGTCATATAGGCCAGACCGGGGAAGTCGGTCTTCTGCCACAGCATCGCCGTGGTTTCTTCGAAGCCATGATCATTCAATGCCGTGTAGAGATGGCGATGCCCCATGATGCCGGTGGTGTACCCTCCCTTCTCGATAATCAGGTGATTCAGTCCCGCCGCTACTGCCATTTCCTTACCGTCCGGCGCCAGCCCCGCAGTCAATGCCATGGCCGTACCGGTCTGCGAGCCGTAATGGTTATCCTCCGGGTTGAAATATTTCCGGTTGATCGCCGCTTTTATCCTTTCCGCCCGTTCCAAATACGGCTTCACTTCACCCTGTTTCCCTAGCAGTTTCGCCATGTGAGCCATCAGAATATTAGAGCGATAATACAAAATGCTGGCCGACAGTTGCGGCGGGGTATCAATCATGTCCTTGCCACCCGGCGGGCACCAGTCGCCATACGCGTACCCTTCTTTGATCAGATGATTATGCACGGTGGTTTCCGCGAGGAATTCCATATAG
Source organism: Pontiella desulfatans (assembly GCF_900890425.1). Classification (NCBI taxonomy): domain Bacteria; kingdom Pseudomonadati; phylum Kiritimatiellota; class Kiritimatiellia; order Kiritimatiellales; family Pontiellaceae; genus Pontiella; species Pontiella desulfatans. The sequence continues at coordinate 3,632,435 of NZ_CAAHFG010000001.1, forward strand.
TCCGTCATCATCGGCCACGCATCCTCAACCGTTTCCTGATCGCCGTAATACAGCCAATTGAACCAGGGTATCAGCACCACGGCCATACCCCAGTCGGGGCGCGCCTGACCGCACAGCCGTTTTCCGCAGGCAATGTTCGGTGGTGAACGCGGATCTTTTTCCGGTTGCTGCCCCTCGGGATAATGCTGGGCCACGGTTTTTTCCACGCCGAGCACCGTTTTAAAATCCTTCACATGCTTCCGCCACAGGTTGTTGGCTGCGTAGTTCATGTTAATCGTCTCGGCCGTCACATGCATGTCGCCTAACCATGCGCAGCGTTCGCGGTGCGGGCAATCGCTCAAGAGTCCGTGCAGATTGCCTTCGATCGTTCGCAGCGAAACCTCATAGTACGTGTTAATCCGCGGTTCCGAGCATTCAAACGAACCCGTACGCTTCAGGTCGGTGTGCACAAACCAGCCGGTAAAATCATCGAGGTCGGGCTTCTTCGATAGACCTTTGATCTGTACATAACGGAACCCGTGGTAGGTAAAGCGCGGTTCCCAGGTTTCGCCCCCGCCTTTACAGATATAAATGTCCCGTTGCTCGACCCCGGTTGCGTGAACCCCGGTCGACGCAGTATCAATCGCCTTGCGCCCCGGCATGAGCAACTCGGCAAAACGCAGTTCGATTTCCGTGCCGCGTGGCTCATCCAGATTCAGCTCTATCCATCCCGCCATGTTTTCACCGAGATCCAGAATCCAGTCGCCATTATCGGCTGCCCAAGCCGAAACAGGCTGAACCGCGCGCATTTTCCGGATCGGTTCAAGCTCCTGTTTCAGCACCGTATCCGTCGGCGGACCCATTTGCTCGACGGGGTTCCATGCCGCATCATCAAAGCCCGGTTCGCTCCAACAAGGAATTTCGTTCCGGGCATCATAGGTTTCACCGGCGTAGAGATTATCAAAAACAATCGGGCTCTGCGCGGCCTTCCATGTGAGATCCGATAGTACCTCCATTCTACTGCCATCCGTATACTCAACCGTCAACAGCAGCTTTGCCCTCGGTGCGCCATACAGCAGGCGCGGCGCAGCAAATGCAAAATCCTGACCATAAAAGCCGTTGCCCAGCCAAAGCCCCAGCGCGTTATTTCCCTGAAGCAGATGTTCGGTGACATCGTACACAGTATAAAACGAACGGCGGTCATACGACGTGGGTGCAGGTACCAACACCTGATCCCCTACTCGCTCACCATTCAGATACAACTCGTGCAGCCCCAGTCCGCAAACCTTGACGCTCGCGGAGCGAACAGGCTTGTCCACCGTGAATCCTTTGCGCAACAGGGGCGAAACATACACCCGGCGGGATTCCGGTTCTTTCATGCGTTTAGGATGCACCAACCGCTCGGCAGACGAACCAGTCCGGGTATCGTTCGTATAGCCTATCCATTCGGCCGTCCCCCATTCCGCGCGAGCCGGTGCAATCAGCAACAGCACTGCAGTAATCCAAATAGGTTTTTTCATCATAGATCCTTTCAGCGGCGCAGCCGCCCTGGAGTGCGGTGGCAACGAGGTACGAGGCGACACCGCTCTTTGCGGATAAAAAGCGGTGTGGCGCTTCGCTTCCCACCGCACTCCAAAGCGCTTCGCGCACGTCTCTCATAAATCGCGTTTTTTCAGTCCCCGCAAAACGTCCCCCATCACTCAACTACACCTTATTCATCTTTCGATAGGACAGCGGCGTGATATCCAGATGTTTTTTAAACAGGCGGTTCATATAACTACCGCTTTGAAAGCCGCACTCGAGTGCCACTTCCGTGACCGACATCCGGGAATGTTTGAGTAATTCACACGCCTGCGACAACCGCAGGCTGTTGAGATATTGGTTCGGCGAAACGCCGGTGGCTTTCTGAAAGGCCCGGTAATACGCCCGCTCCGACATATTCGACTTCTGCGCCAGCTCTTCAACCGTAAGAGCTTCATAGAACTCTTGTTCCATATAGCGTATGGATCGCGTGATCCGCGGGTCGGATTCCGGATGGTTGCGGTTAATCTGGTTATACCACCGCCCGAGTTTGCCGATCAGAAACAACAGCAGGTGCTGCGTCACCATCTTAAACCCCGGATTCTGTTTTATGAGTTCCCGCTGCAGCTCATCAATCAGTTCCCGCGTGCGCCTGAGCTGTTTTTCCCCCAGATGCAGCAGACTGTCCATACCTGCGTTCGGCGAATCATCGGGATCCAGAATAAACAGCGCATAAAAACCGGGGAAATGGGTAATATTGAGACTGTCCAGCCCAAGCTGTTCACGATCAAACAGGACCCGACGCAGGTAAAGTTTCCGGGTTTCCCGATATGCATAGCGCTGCCCGGCATGAATGACGATAACGTCCCCGGCTGCAACCGGATATTCATCGCCATCGCAGCAATAAATCCCCTGCCCTTCGCAGATAACGGCCAGTTCTGTAAACGCATGTGCGCGGGCCGGCACATCAGGCTGGTCCGGCACATCGCACACGTCGATATAGAACCCCTGAAGGAACGGTTCCCGGGTCCTCACCCCTGCATCTGCATCATTTGTCCTCATCCGATCCAGAATAGAGGCAGGAAACCCATTTCAGCTTGTAGTTTTCTGCCAGCATTTAGCATTACACCGCCATGCAGCAACACAACACGGTGTAGCACACGCCTCTTTTCGGGACAAAAGGGCGTGGCAGCAAAATAGCTACCATTAAAAAAGAGGGGTATAAGAATGAAGTGATTAGTGTCAAAGGGGGGCGGAGAAAAGCGAAGCAATATGCTGTAGAACTGGAAAAGGTTCAATAGCGCTGCTCTCATACGTTATTACTTCCCCACGGTCAGACCGGTATGGGGATGATTCGGAAAATAATCGGGATGCCAGGTTTCCGGCTGATCAAGAGGACGCAGCGGACCGCAGACCAACCGTTCGTCGCCCTGCGATTCCATCCACGCTTCCAGTTTCTTTTTCATGGTGGCAATCCGTTCGGCATGCTCCGGATTGTTCGCAAGGTTCTTCATTTCCCACGGATCTTCCGTTACATGATAGAGTTCGATTTCGGGACGTTTAAAATAGCGGTCGAGCTGCTTCTTCACCTTGGCGTCCGTTTTCATCAGCTCCGCCCATTCGTTCCAGTATTCTGCGCGCCCGGGCTTACGGTAAATGTCGCTCCAGCAGGTAAAGGCCGCTTCCGGATTCAGGTTGTAGATCAATTTCCATTCGCGATTTCGGATGGAGCGCGATGGATAAATGTTGGTGGCCACGATACCGGTTTTCCGACGCAGGCAATCCCCCGCATGTGTTGTATAGATTACATCCCGATGGTCTTTCTTTTTTCCCATCAGCACCGGCAGAAAAGACGCGCCATCCAGATCGGCCGGCACGGTTCCCCCGGCCGCGTCGATCACCGTGGGCAGGAGATCCACCCAGCTCACCATGGCATCTGACTTGGTGCCGGGTTTGATTTTACCCGGCCAGGTGGCAATGAACGGTACGCGAATTCCATAATCATATAGGTTCCATTTCCCGAACGACCAGTTGGCTCCGTGATCGCTGGAATGGATGAAGAGTACGTCATCTCCCAGCTTCTCGTCTGCAATGGCCCGCAGCTCGCCCAGGAGAATATCCAAATCGACCACCTCCTGCACATAGGCCGCCATGTGCTCCCTGGTCTGCATCGTATCAGGAAACATCGGCGGAATGCGCACCGAATCCGGAGCCACGGGATTTTCCATCGGCCATGGCGTGTGCGGGTTTGAGGTCCCGACAAAGATCGCCAACGGCTGACCGTCCGGTTCAGACGCAATAAAATCCAGCACCCCTTTTTTCATGACTTCGTGGCTGACATCACGGTCAACCAAATCAAAGCCGTACGTATCCTTGCCTTTCTGATGCGCCACCTTACCGAAGCTTGCGGTTTTATAGCCTGCTGCTCTGATATCCAGAATGAGCGAATGAAAGCCTTTTTTCGGCTGCGTGTGGTTCGGTTCGGCCCCATTGCGTGAAGGCATTAGGCCCGTCATGAAGGCAGCTCGGCTCGGTCCGCAGCTCGGCGAGGCCACGTAGCAGTGATTTAAAACCATGCCCTCGGCGGCCATCTTTTCCATTTCCGGTGTCGGCACGGCGGGCTCGTCATACAGACTGGAATCCACCATGGAATGGTCGTCGGACAAGTACACCACGATATGGGGTTTACGCGCTTTTACCGAAACCGATGTAAAAACTAAGACGATAGCCAGGACTAACTTTAAATGGAGGGACTTCATGGATTCTTTCCCTTTGGCATGAGCGTGTAATCCACCAGACGGATCGATCCATCATCATTGAAATACAGCTTATCATTATACGCAACTTTCATGGCCGACTGATTCCTTTGGTAATTAGTGTAACAGCAGAAAATATACAAACCCGCGGCTCTTAATGGATTGTACGATTCCGCCAACCGATCGCACTTCCCCGCCAGCTATAAAGCGTCAACTTAGACCGGTTTAAATCGGATGTAAGCCGGTATTAACACAGCGGAACACGGAGAACAGCCTCGCAGCCCTTCCCCGGTGCCGTATTCACTTCAAACGAACCGCCTAACTGGTTCATGCGTTCACGAATACTGAATAAGCCAAGTCCATTACACTCCTCCCCTACGTGCTGTATCGGAAAACCAACACCATCATCCTTGACCATGATACAAAGCTGGCCCACCTCCCAAAGCAGTTTTACCATGAGCAGATCGGCCTGACTGTGTTTTACGGCATTGGTCACCAGTTCCCTCACACTGCGGAACAAAAGTGTCTCGATATCCGCATCAAGCGAACGTTGCTCCCCCTCAGACACAAGCTCGGTTCGGAATGGACTGCTGTCTTCAACCCGTCTGGCCAACCACTGCTCAACAGCCCCTTCAAGCCCCCGCTCCTGGAGTTCAGGAGCACTTAAATCCAATATGAGCGAACGGATGTCATCCTGAATTTCCCCCAGCATTTCATTTGCCTTATTCAAACAGGGGGCTTCATCCGCGCCATCGGCCTTTTCCCCGGCCTTTTCCAGCAAAATATTAAGATAGGTGAGGTTCTGGCAAATCCCGTCATGCAGCAGTGTTCCGATGCGCTTCCGCTCTTTTTCTTCAGCCAGTACGAGCTCTGAAGCCAATGCCTGCAACTGCTTTTTACTATTCAAGAGCGCCTCTTCTGCAAGATGACGTTTCGTCGTATCAATGGAAACGACGTTAAAAGATTCCACCTCTCCATTAGCACCTCGAATCGGCGCGATACTCGACTGATACCATCGCACTTCACCGTCCAGATTCTTCACCGCCCCCTCCATAAGGTCCGGCTCTCCGGTTTCGCCCGCCCGCTGAAGCCTGCTGATCATTTCTGTGCGAAAATCATCCGGATAAAATTCGAGCGGATAGGGCTTCCCATAAAATTCAGTGATATCATCAATACTGAGCCCTTCGATCCCGGCCTTGCTCATATACATCAGTTTTAAATCGCGGCTCACCACCTTGGCGCAGATCGGCACATGCTCCAATAATTTTAAATCATCCATTAGCGCTAAACCCTTAATAATATCCCCTACCTCGTTTCAAACTCCGAAGAGGTGTTCACGAAACTAGCATGTTAGAGGTTTATAAGGACGCAGCCCAGCCCGTTCCCTGTTTTAAAAATTTCCGGAAGGCATCCTGATTCATTTTTTCAGCATCATGCCCCAGCAGAATCGTAAAACAACGCCCCTGCCCGAACGTGCCGACCAACACCGACGGCTCCCACTGCTCCGTTGTTTTTGAAAAGCTTTCTGCAAGCACCTTCGCTCCGGAATGAACCTTGGCATTATACCAGAGTTCATCGGTGATCAACTGACGCTCCACACCCTGAGTAACCGGATGTTTCGTATCCACAACACGGAGTTCAAATGCATGAGCTTGTTTGTGGCGCGTCTGTCCGGGCTTCCACGTAGCCAGGCCGATGGCGAGGTAATCTTCCCATTCGTTGAAGGAAGAAGATCCCCCATGCACCACCACATGGCCCCCGCCGTTGCGCACGAATTCAACATAGTTTTTCTTCAGTTCTTCTGACCACGGCGGTGGATTATTGTTTTTGCCCGCCGTGTTCCAGTTACTGACCAACACCTCATAATCAGCAAGAAATTCAGCGGTCAGCCGTTCGGGGTCCGTTATGACATCCACCTGCATGGCACCGCCCTCTTCCAGCATTTGTTTCAGGAGCGGCGTTGTTTCCTGCCACTGATGATTATTTGCACCGGTCAGTATCACCACCCGCGCGGGAGCGGCCGACGATAGCCCCGCCGACAGCATCCCCAGAACCGCAGCCAGCCACGTTATCCTATGGAATGACCGTTTCATTTTCTACAGGCTCCACGGCGCACGCATCGGGCGGTGCATCATTTTTATGGCATCAACACTGCCAACAAGCATTTCTTTCACTGGATCCCAACGCAGTGACTCTCCGGTACGCACCCCGATATCGCCCATGTGGCAGATAAGGTCGGACTGTATCGCCGATTCAAGTGTACCGACCGGTTGCTCGCGCGTCAGCACGGCGTCGGCAAAGCCCAACATATGGCGCTTACTCTGCGACAGCCGGATCTCTCCGGGATCTTTGGCCTTTCTGCGCAACTCTTCCGAGGAAGTCACTAACCCGGATCGGGAAATGGCCACCCAGCCTTTTTCACCCACAAACTGCGTGCAGTTTGCAAACTTCTGAAGCTGTTCAATTCCGGGCGCGGCCTGCTTTTTGAAGGCCGTTTGGCTATCGGTAAACCAAAGACGGGTTCCATCGGCATACGTGGCTTCCATATCCCAGTGCGTTACGGTGTCAAACAGACCTTCCGTCGGCAGTACACCGGTTGTTTTATAGGTTGCAGGAATGCCCTTTCCGGCGGCATCGGCCCACCACTGCAGCTGATCGATGGGATGAGCCCCCCATCCGGCAATGAAGCCGATGGCATAATCATAAATAGGGGTATTCACTTCGATGGACTAGACCCACATGTTGTGGTACACACGTTTCATGGAAGCGTATCCAAAGGATCTGGAAGAATTGGAACTGAACTTTTCAAGTGAAGAAGCATGTCGCGACTATCTTGCATCATTGCGATGGCCGAACGGCTTCCTTTGCCCGGCCTGTGGCCATGGGGAGTCGTGGCGACTGTCAGACGGCCTTTTCAAGTGCAAGACGTGCAGTCGTTAAACATCTGTAACCTCGGGTACGATCTTTGAGGGCACCCGCAAACCGCTGGCGTCCTGGTTCAGGGCGATCTGGTGGGTGACAAGCCAGAAGAACGGAGCCAGCGCCTTGGGACTGATGCGCGTTCTCGGCCTCGGAAGCTACAAGACCGCATGGACGTGGCTGCACAAGCTCCGCCGGGCGATGGTACGTCCGGGACGGGAAAGACTGGCCGGAACCGTGCAGGTGGATGAAACCTTCATAGGCGGCACAAGGCCCGGGAAACGGGGGCGCGGAGCCGAAGGCAAGACCCTTGTGCTGATCGTGGCGCAGGAGAATGGTAAGGCCGTCGGTCGCATTCGCCTTGTAAAAATACCCGATGCCTCATCCAAAAGCCTTGAAGGGGCCATCCGAGAAACGGTTGATCCGGGTACGCAGGTGAAGACGGACGGGTGGAAGGGGTACAATGGTTTGGGAGCTTTGGGCTACGACCATAAAGTCGTTCGGAAATCCGAGGATGTTGGCGCGAACCTGCTCCCCCTTTGCCATCGAGTCGCCAGTTTGCTTAAGCGGTGGCTTGGCGGAACACATCAGGGCGCAGTAAGTCACGAGCATTTGGCATACTATCTCGACGAATACACGTTCCGCTTCAACCGGCGCACTTCCCGCTCGCGGGGAATGCTGCTTTACCGTCTGCTACAAAATGCAGTCGCTATGGAACCCGTTCGGTTCAAGGAAATATCCCTGTCGGTCAGGGGAAGAAACCACAAGATACAGACTTAGTCCAGCGAAGTGAATACCCCTAATCATAAATATACCAGGAGCCCCGGTTAGACGTGCGCTCTTCAGAAAACGGTGCTTTCGGAGCCGGCCCCAGCCATAGATCATAATCCACGTTTTCCGGCACCGGCTGGGCTTCCGTGGAGCCCCCCGACTGACCGGCCGGTGCCCAAGCATAAATATCCTTCACCTCACCGATATGTCCATTCAGCACCAGCTCAATACCCATACGAAGGTGCTGCATGGAACGCTGCTGGGCTCCGTACTGGAAAATCCGGTTATGCTTTTCCGTAATGGCCCGTGCGGCCAGGTTCTGTTCAATACTCAACCCCAGCGGTTTTTCGCAATAGACATCCTTGCCCGCACGCGCGGCCATCAAAGAAATCGGCACATGCCAGTGATCAGGAGTCACCACATGTACCGCATCAATATCCTTTCGAGCCAGTACCTCCCGGAAGTCCGCATACTGATCCTGCACGTTCCACTCTTTTGCTCTGGTTTGACGGCGACTGAGGAACGGATCGCATACCGCCACGATTTCAGCATTATCGCCCTGCAGATATTCCCCGCAGGATCGCGACCGGGAGCCGCATCCGATAATGCCGATTGTCGCCCGGTTACTCGGCAACGTTGTTCCACCCTGACCCAAAACGGTTGACGGAACAATCGACGGGAACGCAGCGGCTGCACCCAGCACGGCAGACGATTTTAAAAAATTATGGCGCGTTGTATTCAAGATGACTCTCCTTATCCAATCCAGGTGCGCAGACGTTCGATGGATATTTTCACGTTTTCCTCGCCGGCAATCTCAAGTGTGGTTGCTCCATTGAAGCCAACGGATTTCAATTCATTGACAATCGCCGGGATGTCGACAACGCCATCACCCAATGGAATGACCGCCATACCGCACCCATACATAGTACCACGTTTCTCAACCCACACTTCGGACATATCTTTCCAATGCACATGCTGAATCCGGGTACCGAAGCGTTTCACATAGTCAATCGGTTCCGCCCCGCCCAGCCAGCTGTTTCCGGTATCCAGGCAGATTCCTACGGTCTCTTCGTGCCCCAGTTTATCGAGCAGCTTTTCCATCTGGTCGACGCTGTCGGTCACAATGCCATGCGGTTCGATCAGCAGTTTAACCCCCAGCTCTTCCGCCCACTGAATGGGAACATGCAGACGTTCGGTAATCGCGAAAATCCGCTCTTCCGGACTCAGGTTATGCCCGAATTCGGTTTTTGGATCACCTTCGGTTGTAATCACGTGGTCGATCCCGGACTCGGCGGCCAAACGAACTGCCTTGATAATCTGGTGCGTGGAATAGACGTCGGGTGAAACGGGATCGAGCAGATTCGCATGGGCACAGAAGGCCGTCAGCTCGACTCCGGCCTCAGCCGCCATCGCTTTAATTTTAGCCGGATGACTATCCAGACTCACCGTTTCAGCAAATCCATATTCCGCCCCCAGACTTCCCCCATCATGATTATCGGTCACATCCGCATAGTCGATGCCCATTTCCTTAATCAGCTTCAATTGTTCGGCAACCGGTAAAAACGGCTGAACCAATGCAAAACATCCAATCTTCATTTCAGACTCCTTTTAAATTCAGCCTGCATCGTAGCGCACGGGCAACACCATTTCGTCCCAAACCTTTCAGTGAAGGATTTTAAACATTTTCCTTTTGTCTACAAAACGGAGGAGCCACTATGGCTGTATGCATCAGCAGCGCGTACCCATTTACAAAGAACAGGGTAAAACCTATCATGCCGACTCCTGTGAACCGCTGATTAAGGCGGTTGAACAGGGAGCACTTGAACTATCGGCCCTGGGCCGGGCCTCCTACCCGGGCGAACCAATTCCCGACACCCTGCTTCCCGGCCTCCAGTCAGTAGGCTACTGGGATGCCCAACAGGAACAAAACTGGGGCCTGCCCTGGCATCGTAATGAGGGCATTGAGCTGACCTTTCTCGAAACCGGCACCCTCTCCTTTTCCGTGGGAGAAACCACCCTGCAGCTCCAGCCGGATGCACTGGCCATCACCCGACCCTGGCAACCCCACCAACTCGGCGCGCCGAATATTGATATCGGACGTCTACACTGGATCATCATCGACGTCGGCGTCCGGCAACCCCATCAGGATTGGACCTGGCCCGACTGGCTCGTCATTACACCCCATGATCTCGAAGAACTGACCACCATCCTGCGCGAAAATGAACAACCGGTCTGGCCGGCAACAGAGGAGATCCGAACCTGCTTCCGGGAAATCGGTAAAACCATCCGTAAAAAACAGAGCCTGTCCCGTATTGCCATTTATACGAATGAACTCCTGATTCACCTGCTCGAACTTTTCCGCACACAGGAGGTCCGGCTGAGTAAATCGCTGATTGATGCCCGCCGCAGTGTACAGCTCTTTCTGGATTCACTCGGTAGTACCTATGCGGAACCGTGGACGCTCGACAGTATGGCGGAAAGCTGCGGACTCGGGGTGACGCGGTTTACTCATTATTGCCGAAAACTCACCAACCAGACACCGGTCCAGTACCTCAACCGGCTCCGCGTGGATGCCGCGGCCGGACAGCTGAAAAACCATCCCGCAAAAAAAATCATCGATATTGCTTTCGATTGTGGGTTTTCCAGCAGCCAGTACTTTGCCACGGCCTTCAGAAAACAACACGGCATGACCCCGAAGAGCTTCCGGAAACAGACCTGAAGAATAAACCGGACGGTGCTCTGATGATGCCTTAAATCGTTACCTTCCTTTACCTGCCGCCGTGCTGTTCGGCGGGAGCGGAGGAAAATAGTCCGGCGGATCTTCGATGGGTAGGACACCGCCGACGTGGCCGGGCTGGTATTTATCGCTGACGGTGTCACCGTCGTCGAACGGATCATTCGTACGCTCCAGCCATCCGCGCAGTTTTTTGTGCAACTCCTGCTGGAGCGCCGCCACATCCGGATTGTCCCGATTTGCCCAGCTGATCAGATTGTTTTTCTGGAAGGGATCGGCTTTATCGTCATACAGCACCCACGGACCTTCCGGAGTTTCGGCGTAGGTGTGCGTGCGCGTCACCACGCCACGGAACGGCGGAGCGGGAATGCAGTGCACATCGACGGCAAAATTGATGAATACGGAATCCGGCGCGGCCGTTTCATCGCCCAGGATCAATGCAGAAAGATCATCGCCCTGCATGGCTTCGGGAATTTCAGTTCCGGTCAGCGTAATCAGGGAAGAGGTGAGCTCGATCAAACTGATCGGCGCATCGGTCACCCGCCCTTCCGGAATGTTTCCGGGCCAGCGCATCAGCAGTGGAATACCGACCGACTCGCGCCACGGCTGGCTTTTATAGTACTGCTCATGATTGCCGAGCATGTCGCCATGGTCGGCGGTGAACACCACAATGGTGTCCTCATAGAGTCCCTGCTCTTTCAAGGTCTGCTCCAAGCGTCCCACCTGATCATCGAGCGCCATGACATGGGCATAATACCCCGCAAGGATTTCTTTCTTCGCCTGCATGATTTCGCCGGGCACATAAATACTGTTGGTCTCCATCAATTCCACATCATCTGCCGGATAGCGTTCCAGCAGCTCCGGCGGCATTTCGCGGTAGGGATCATGCGGCGTTCCGATGGAGAGCATCAGGAAGAAGGGATCATCCGCCTTGGCCTTTTCTTTCATGTAGTCAATAGCCAGATCGGTCTGGTGAATCGGTTCATAACCTTCAATAAAATGTGGTTTCGGCTCTTCGGTATAATAGAACGAACTCATGTAATCATGCGTACAGTTCGCCACCGCCCAGTAATCATTGAAGCCCAGTCGCCGCCGTCCAGGCGGTGTGAAACCGGTGCGCGGTCCACCATCCAGATGCCACTTGCCGATGTAGCCGCATTTATATCCGCTCTTCGTTAAGGCACCTGCAAAGGTCGGTCCGTCATTCTTACACTGGATTTCATTATTCACCACGCCATGCGAGAGCGTATGCAAACCGGTCAGCATCGTACCGCGCGACGGTGCGCATGACGGCGTATTCGCCACCGCATTGGTAAAGCGCGTGCCCTGCGCTGCCAGGCGGTCAATGTTCGGGGTTTTAACTTTTTCCACGCCCGCGCACCCCATCGCCGTCGAGCGCATCTGATCGGTTAAAATATAAAGTATGTTTGGTCTGCTTCTTCGATTCATCAGTTTGTTCTCCATGTAACAATTTTAACGCAAAGTCGCCAAGATCGCTAAGTACCGCAAAGCTTTGCGCGCCTCTGATTTCTTTGCACCTTTGCGTTTATTCTGTCTCATGAAACCATTCTGGATAAGGTTTTTTAACCTGCTGGTAAACTTTTCCACCCTCTGGATAAAACACGCCGTAGTTCTTTATTTTTCCAGGCGGGCGTTCCGCATCCCACCCCGGATTGGGGCGCATGCGCTGCGCGCCGGAAGACTGCAAATGGTTCTCCAGCATGTTGACCAGCCGTTCCAACCGCTCGGGATACCTTGCAGCCAGATCGTTCAACTCTCCGGGATCGTCCTTCAGGTTATACAACGCCTGATCGCCACTCAAAATATGACGAACCAGTTTCCAGTCGCCCACCGCAATTGCGGAGGCGGGATGGTCTCGATGTGGAAAATGCCAAACTAAAGTTCGTGGATCAGCGTCCTTTCCTTTCAGAAACGGAAGCATGCTCGCGCCATCCACATGGGCTTTCGTCATCGGCTTCACACCGGCCATCTCCAGAAAGGTCGGAAAATAATCGGTGCTGATTACCGCCGCATCACTAACGGCTTCCGCCGCAACCCGCCCCGGCCAGCGCACCAGTAGCGGAACGCGGATTCCACCTTCATACACATCCCCTTTGCCGCCGCGGAACGGCTTGTTGCTGGTCAAATTTTTCAGGCCGCCATTGTCGGAGGTAAAAATCACAACGGTATTTCTATCGAGCTCCAGTTCGGCCAGTTTATCCATCACGGTTTTGATGGACTGATCAAGATGCGAAACCATGCCGGCATATTTTTTATTCTTCTGGAATTTTCCTTTCGGCACATCGTCATACAGCGCCTCCGCTTCCGGCGGGCAGGCCATCGGAACGTGAGGCACATGATGCATCAGGCACACCATGAAAGGATCGTCTTTATGTTCTTCCAGAAAACGAACCGTCAGGTCGGTCAATTCATCCACGCCCTTATCGCGCCTTTTCTCCTGCCCCGAACAGTCAGCCGCTTCATCAAAGCCATAGGCCTTGTGTTCGCCTTCGTTGAAAAACGTTTCCTCGTTACCCAGATGCCACTTCCCGAACAGCGCGGTGCGATAACCGGCCTGTTGCAACGCTTTTCCAAAGGTTGGAAGATTAGATGGCAGTTCCTTGAGATGATTCGGCGGAATCATTTTCGGATTTTCCGCCAGCCGATCCCAGGGCAGCGCATCGGTTAACTGCACGCGGTGCGGAGTTCGACCCGTCAGGATCGCCGCCCGCGTGGGTGAACAGACATTGCACGCCGCATAGGCGCGCGAGAAGCGCATGCCCTCTTCCGCGAGTTGGTCCAGATTCGGCGTTCGGTAATAGTCGCTCCCGTAACAACCCAGATCCTTTACCCCGAGATCATCCGCCATGATGAACAGAATATTGGGGCGCTCCGAAGCTGAAGCAATCCCGGCCGTGGCAAACAATACACATAGCACTAACGTTCTGTTAATCATTGGAGATAAGCTCCTGTCGTTTGCTCAGCTCCGCCTGAATCTCGTGGATACGTTCACGGGTCAGCGGATAAAATTTCATAATAACAGCCGCTCCCGCGAGACAGGCCGTCGGGAAGAGGACGAGGAACCAGCGTAAACGCCGAATCGTTTCCGGGGTCATAGTATCTGCGCCGGCCTCATAACCCGCAGCTGCAATCAGATAGCCCAACGCCACCCCGATCACCGTGAAGGCCAGCTTGACAATAAAACCGAACGATGCGGAAAACATGCCTTCGCGGCGATAGCCGAATTCAAGTTCGTCTGCATCGCAGACATCGGCAATAAAGGCCCCATTAAGCAGCCAGCAGCAATTCATTCCGAATCCGAGCATGGCGGCGGAGATCAGCTGCAGTTTCGGATAGTTCGGATTCACCAGAAATAGATTGAGCAGGGTTGCCGATGCGCCGGTAAAAAGTCCGATCATAAGCACTTTCTTTTTGTCCAGCAGCTGCACCAGATAGGGAACAATAAATGAACTGATGAGCATCGAAATTGCCTGCACACTTCCGAACAGGCCCATCAAGGTTGCACCGGCGTCTTTATCCCCATCGAACACATGGAAAATATTCAGATACATCAAGAGCGGATTCACAAAATACATTCCGGTAATCACCAGCAGGATCATGCCCAGCAGGAAAGCGAAGGGCCTGTTTTTGGAAACCAGTTTTGCCGAGCTCAACAATCCGATCTTTTCCTTCCCGGTGATCTTCCCGCGCTCTTTAACAAGAAATGAGGTCGGCAGAATGGCCAGAATGATAAATAACGCACAGGCCCAGGCCACATAGCGCGAACCCAGCACCTCTATCTTAACGGATGCATCCGCCGCGAGGCCGGGAAACAACGTGAGCGGTTTTTCATACCATGCAACCTGTTCCTGCGCGGCCAGTGCCCGCGCCTTTTCACCGGCCATCAGGCAGACCTTATAGATCCAGGGGATGGTGAAGGTAGCGACCGAGCTGAAGATCAGTCGATATTTCTGTATATGGGCGCGCTCATCATAGTCATCGGTCAGTTCCAGGCCGAGCGCGGTATAGGGAACCGAATAGACGGTATAGGCGAGATAGAAAAGAATGCAGGCCACCGCCGCATAAGCAAACATGGCCCACTGCCCCATGTAGGGTGAAGCCATATAAGTCAGCCCGAAGATCAACGCCATAAAAATGCCGCCGATCAGAATAAACGGCCGGCGGCGCCCAAAGCGGCTCCGGCTGTTATCGGACATGTTCCCGATCAGCGGATCGGAGATCATATCGAAGAACCGCGGAATGGTAATCGCCCAGCCAATGAGTTTTGAATCGAGCCCGAACCCCATATTGAACACGGGCATGAACATGCTGTTGAGTCCATTCACCGCAATCTGCTCGCTGAAGCCGCCGAGGCCCCACGCGAGCTTTTCTTTCATAGCCGGTTTGTCTTTTATTTTTTCCATACGTTCTCCTTAGGGCATGACGATCAGGGACCGAACCGCACCCAGTTTGCGTTTGGCCGGCAACCGAACCGAACTGATTTCACCGGTAGAAGGGTCGAGCAGTTTCACCTGTCCCTCCCCTATGATTTTTATCGGAAGCTCATCCTGCATCCGGTTGACCAGAAAATAGACCGGCTTATTTTTTTGATGGAATCGCCCCACCACCAGCTGATCGCTTCCCGGCGAAAACGTCAGATTAAAATCGTCAGAGAATGAATTTCCAATGGCTGGAACCACACCCTTCATATCCGTAGCCGAAACCTGCTCCAGCAGCGCTTTCACCTCAGCATCATGTTTTGCATGTTCCGCGGCATAGGGCACCGAATCCACCCAGATAATTTTTCCACCTGACTCCTGAAAACGGGACAGTTGCTGCGCCACATCCAGCGGCAGGAATTCCATCGCCGGCATCACCAGCGTGTGATACGACCCGTAGCCGATCTTCAAATGGCCACCAGCGATTTCCGCGTCGGCCACCGCTTCCGGATGCACGATCATATAGCTGACGTCGCCGTTGATCAGCGTCAGCTCGGTTGCATCCCAGGCTTCCTGTTTGTCCTGATGCAGCTGATTGATTTTCCCCCATCCCATATCCGAAGCCAGCAGATCGGCCTGGAACATCGCAATGGGATAATAGAGGGCTACGCCGGCATCGCGTTTCGCGCCGCGCAGCACCTGCGTAATACGCCCGGTGTATTCGTTCACAAAGCGAAATTCTTCCGCCGTATACCCCTTGGCCGCTTCTTGACGACCCGTTTCTCCTTCTCCGCTGCGCGCTTCAAAAGGGAGATAGGACGTAAAAAGGGTAACGCCATGAAATGAGGCCATATTGATCGAGTTCAGCAGCAGCGGGAGATCCGGAGAAAGACGCGTCAGGCCATATCCTCCAATGATGGGGTCCAGCAACATGATCACCTGATCCTTTTCCTTCCATGCCGCGACCGAACTGAAAAAACGTGACTGCTGATAGCGGAAATCCAGAAACTGATCCGGATTGGGGATGGGAATATCCAGAGCGGGAACATCGAACTCGGACACAAATTTCATCAAATCGCCGTAGCCCTGCACATGCTGGGTCAGATAATCGTTCAGCAGGTAATGGCCGCTGGATTTGATTCCCCGCTCGTTGCACCACTCGCGGATCTGGCGCGAAAAGCTATCGGTCAGCAGATCCCCCACCGCCTGCCGATAATGAATGCGTGCCCGGCGGGCATCATCGTCTTCGCCCTCAAAAACGGCAGGCAATACGCTGAACAGGTCATAGCCGTGCATGGTCTTAAACCGGGCCGGCAGTGCATCGCTCCACGGCGCACAGGCATACGGCGCTTTTGTTTTCCCATTCCAATGCGTCTGCATGAGATTGGGCTCATTGCAGTAAAACCCTTCTACCTTGCTGGCCGGATCATCAATCTGCGCCAGAATCGGCTCATGCATATTCGCAAGAAACCGCGACATCGCCTCGCGGTTCATCAAATCGGGATACCGACCCGCATGACCGAACTGCCGAACCGTGGACTGTCCCTGCGTATCTTTATTCCGGGTATACCGGGCGAATACCCGAAGTTTCCAATCCCCGGAAACCCCTTTGCCCGAGAGACTCCGGCTCCCGGTTTCAACCGGCACTTGTACCGCACCATTACTTACAGAGTTTAGTGAGGCATAGATTATGTCATGCAGATCATCCGGCAGGGAAAAATCGATCGTTTCTTCCCCCTGCCCTTTCTGGGTCAGCATCACCAGACTGCGCACTTCAAAATCAGGATTTTCCGCTACAACGCGTCCACCGGCCATGCCGCTGGGATAGCCCCAGTCATCCGCCAGCCACACCTTATAGTCAATCGCCCGCGCGGCATCCACCAGCTCGCCAATGATCTCCGGCCCGTTTTCGCCCATCTTATATTGCTGTTTTCCACACTCCGGATAGAGGATGCTGTAGAAAAACCCCATCACGCCACCTACGCCATATTGCGGATATTTTTCCAGCGTCTGGGACGTCAACTGGTATTGGGTGATGCGGTAATCGTTCGGCGGATTTTTAAACGTCTCTTCCGTCACAGCCATCCCCCCGGAAGACATTCCGAGGCCGCACAAAACCGTCCATATGAACTTTTTTTTCATTAATCAACTACTCCAATAATCCATTATTCCAACATCCATTATTTCAGATAGGGCGGCACATACGGGTCGACAAACTTTTTACTGTTCAACCACTGCTTTTTCCATTGGCCGGCCAGCTCCGGATCGTTGAAGTCCGGCGCGGGCAGTTGCTCTAAAACCTTCTCCAGCTCCTTGCGCACATGGACTACGCGTTCATCGCGCGATTCCGTCACATCGGTATAGGCGCCTTTAACCCATTCATTGCGGTTATCCCCGCAATCATACAGTCGTCCGCGCCCATCAATCAGCCATTGTTTGGTACGCAGCCAACGGCAACCGTACCACTGCGAAAAGATCCACTCACGCCCTTCGAAGGGTGTGCCGAGAATCAGCGGCGCAAAGCTGTGCCCATCGAAGACATCATCCTTCGGCATCGTGCCGCCTGCCAGTTCCACACAGGTGGGAATCACATCGGTCAGATCGACCAGCTCCGGATTGGCGCCGGTCGGCTTCAGGTAGCCCGGGGCATAAACTACAAACGGAATACGCGGCCCTTTTTCGGAATCCGGATTGGATTTTCCATAGAGGTTCGTTCCGTTGTCCCCCGCATACATGATGATGGTGTTCTCCAGCTGACCCGTCTTTTTCAGATGCTCCACGAACCGGCCAACCTTATAGTCGATGTAGCGCACACACGCCTCAAAATCATTCTGCACCATCTCCCCCGTCTTTTTCCAATCTTCATCCAGCACCGGCACCCACGGCGGCCCCCACTTGGTGGGATTCTCCGGGTTGCGCACCGAGTGCGGAAGATTCATCGGCATATAAACAAACCAGGGATCCTCTGATTTTTCCGCGGTGAAACGGTGGAGGTATTCAAATAAAGCATCCGTGCTGTGGACATGTTCACGATCAACAATGGTTCCATCCTCATCCATTCTCGCATGGCGCATGTCGAACACCTTAAACTTGCCGACCCGCTTATCCGCATCGTGATCCACCGTGCACCAGCGCGTGAAGCCATAACTTTTCACATCGCCGGTCTGGAGCTTGCCAACCATCGCCGATCGGTATCCATTCGCAGTCATCAGCGATCCCAGTGTATTCGGGAACCGCTCGCCCAGCGGCTTGATGCGACCATCCTCCCCGCGCGGATTGACCTGATTCTCAAAAACCTTCTGCCGAAAGGCATACTTTCCGGTCAGCAGCATGGCGCGGGTCGGCATGCAGCGCGGCGTCGCCCAGGCCGTTTCAAAATAGAGCCCTTCGGCCGCCATCTTTTCGAGCACCGGCGATTCGATTTTACCGCCATAGAGCGCGTAATCCCGCGGTGAAATATCATCCGTCAGGATAAAAATGATATTCGGTCGCTCGCTCGGTTTATCGGCTAGGCTCGCTCCTGCAGTTAAACTGAGAGCCATGGCAAGGAACAATATGGAGTGCGATTTGATAGACATACCACACAATATACCGAGGGCCAAAAAGAGCCAATAGTACATTCCTGCCAATCTATGGCATTTTCACGCCATACACTGGAATTATGGATAAGTAACTTCCTCCCGATAGAAGCGGTTGAAAGTGATTTAACCCAACCCGGCAGAGCCGGAACCATTTTTTAACAGAAGGCCGCAAAGAACGCGAAGTATGGAAACCTTTTCCTTTGCGTGCTTCTGTGAAATATATCCGTCGCAAACATGATGGGATTTGAATAGAGAGGGACTAATCCGTCCACAAATTTCTGAACGGATATGGGCGGTGGTCCTGCGCCGCGTCGTAGTCGGGGTTCGGTGTTGGAAAATAGTGGGGCTCAACATTTTCTTCCAACCACTCCTTGAGATCTTCAAACATCTCGTTCGCGCGGTCCGGCATAGCGTCTGCCAGATTGTTCTGCTCTGAAAGATCATCAGCCAGATTGTAGAGTTCCAGCTTACCGTGCCAGTCGAAAATCAGTTTCCAGTCGCCCTCCACCATGGAAGAACGTGGCGTCAGCGGCAGGCCGTGATCAACATCGTTCAGGCTGACGTTAAAGGGATAATGCCAATAGAAGGTATCGCGGTCGTAATGTCCTTCGGAGTTGTCCAGATCGTTCAGCAGCGGCAGCAGTGACTGACCATCGATTTCATGATCCACACCGTAATCCGCGACCTCGGAAAGCGTTGGAAAGATGTCCGTACAATGCACCGCCACATCGCTCCACGCATCTGCAGGAACACGCCCCGGTGCCCAGACAATCAACGGCACGCGGGTGCCGCCTTCATTCAGCATCGCCTTGCCGCCCTTCAGCGGTGCGTTGCTGGTAATTTTTCCCTTCGGAACTTCCAGCAGCCCGCCGTTATCGGACATGAAGACCACCAGCGTATTTTTATCCAGCCCCGTTTCACGCAGTTTCTCCATCAATGCGCCGACCGAATCATCCAGGCTCTTCAGCATGCCCGCGTACGCCGCGTTGTCGTGCCCATTCCATCCTTTGGACGCTTTACCGTCAAAGTATTCCTGATAATCCGAACGCGACTGCCACGGGCCATGAACCGCAAAATGATTAAAATAGAGCAGGAATGGTTTGTCTTTTCCGGTGCGCTCATCCAGGTAGGTCAGGGCCTTCTGGGTCAGGTCATCGGTCAAATAGTCCTGCTCGGTATCGTCCCCTGCATCCCCGACCTGGAGTTCTTGCTGCGCCATCTTCGGTGAATAGGTCTTTGTATTGTTCCATCTAGCATGCCAATCGAAATAGGGCGACCCGCCGGCATCAAACCAGGCAATCGGGTCAAAGCCCTGATCGGCAGGCTGATAGCCTTCCGCTCCGTGCCCGCCCACATGCCATTTCCCCAGAAAGGCACTGTGATAACCGGGCAACTGCTCGGCAATAGTGATCTCCTCCGAACGCAGCGCGGTGATCGATCCGCCGTTTTTCCAGGCCTGCTGTTCCTTGATTTTGTCAAAATGATAAATCACATCCTGCGGGTGCAATCCGGCCGGCGGGGTCTGGCCTTCCATGTGATACGTGGGCATACCCGGCCATGAGGCCGTGGTAAACCCCAGCTTCGGCGCATAGCGCCCGGTCAGCAGGCTTGCACGCGTCGGCGAACAAAGCTGCGTGGCGTAGGCACGGGAAAAACTGAGCCCTTCCTTCATCAGGCGGTCGAGATTCGGCGTTTCGTAAAACTGGTCGGCCACGGGCGTTCCGGTCACATGTTCGGCATAGCCCCCCACATCCATATACCCCAGGTCATCCGCCAGAATAAAAATAATATTCGTTTGCTGCTCCTTGCATCCACTCATGCAAACCACCGTTGCCAACGCAACGCCCAGGTAAATAGAGTTCATGGCGATCTCTCCAAAGTTGTTATTAGGTAAAAAGTAAAAGGGTCTAAAGGCACAACCCCACGGACTCGGCCGACTTTTGAGGTTCGACGTTCTGACAGTGAGACCGAGGCGAAGCCACTGCAATCTCCACCGGCTTCAAGAGCCCCGATGGAACAAAAATGCATTCATCGCTCCACTCATCGCCTTCAGTGATGAAATGCTGAGGCCCCACCCAGTAGCGATCCTGAACCGCATCATGCAGCGGCCCGAAGGTGTTGCGACGCGTCAGTACAACCTCGACATTGACCTCTTCGTCCGACCCCGACAGTTCGGCCTCAAACGGGTCCCAGCCCAGTACCCGGCCGTTCACCTTCGCGCAGGCGCCACCGATTTCCGGCAGGCGGATTTTCCGCGCGTTTTCCGGAACGGGAACCTGATACGTAATGCCGCCGGAATAGAATGGGAAGCCCTGCGCACCGATATCGCCGACTTCCAGCGTTCCTGGCATGGGAACCAATGTTCGCAGGATGCCGCCCAACTGAACTCCGAACTCCCCGAGCAGATAGATTGCCTCCAGATTGCTGTTTTCCGTATAGCGCGTTTTCAGGACGATTTCATTTTTTCCAACCACTGGAATATCAGAAGAAATCCGGATGCGGTGCAAAGCGATGTCGATCCACGGTTCGGTTTGAGCAGTATCGATCGGTCGTCCATTCATTTCGATGCTGAAATTTTCCGGCTCCTCAATAACGAGCTCCAGCCATTCCGGCATGGCTTCAATCTCAAAACTGAACCGGAGTTCCACATCGCACAGCTCCTCGACCGGGTGCTGTGCCACAAACCAGGGCTGAAGCATTTGTCCGCCGCGCCGATACACCTCGTGGCGATCCCGTACCACCTGATCGACTTTTAAAACTTCTTTGGCCGGATTCCACTCCCCGTCACCCAGTCGATATTCCGCGAAATCCAGCACACAGATATTCGGCTCCGCCAGCGAAAATGTATACGGGCCTTCGATCGCAGAAGCCTTCGCGAGCATGCCTCGCGCCCCCTCGCTTTGCGGCTGTATGGAACGCGACGAGGGCATCGCGTCTACATTATTTGCCACCCAGAGCTTTTGTCCACCCTTTGGAAAATCGGTCGTAAACGATTTCCAGCCCTTGGAAGATTCCGTTTCGACGGGAACGCGCTCGCCGGTTTCACAATTCCACTCCATGATTGGATCATCGGTTTTGATTTGAACCGTCGCCCATTCCACCGGTTCTTCCCGGTTCACATTCAGCGCCGCAAAAATCAACCCATCGTCCGTTTCGCGTAGCTGACCGAAAATATCGGGATCATCAACCGTGGCCCCCGCTTTCGGAACGCTGGCAAGAATGGCGTCTTTTGAGAATGCGATGCGTTCGTATTGCGTATTCCCTATGGCGTATTGCTTTGCGTCAACATGCGTCGGGGCATCGCCCGCGATAACCACTTTTCCGCCAGCGGCCGCAAACTGATCCAATAGGTCCAGCGTGCTGCTCCGAATAGTTTCAACACCACTGATGAGTACGGTTCTGTATTTCGCACATCCCACCTTCAACGTCTGACCTTCCACCGATGCGAGCTCTGCAAGCATCGCCTCGTCGCCATAATCGAAATCAACCTGCGAGCCGAGCAGCCAGGTAAAGAGGGTTTGATAATGCTCTTCCAGCCCCTGGATATGCTCATCCTGCAACGCGAGCGTGTTCGACCAGCCGAGGTGAACCTGTGCCCAGACGCTTTCCACCGGATTGAGCACCAGCAGATCGCAGACGGGTTCGCCCTGCGCCATCATGAAACCGAAACGGGCAAAATAATCCTCCACCTGCTTATATTCTTTGTGCCAGGCCGACTGATGCAGAATGCTCGCCGGATAATCGCGTTTCGCCTCGCCGCGCATGGTGTACCACGATAGGTGGTGGCAGCGCAGGTTGATACCAAGCAACGCCTGCCAATCCCCGACGGCCTTGTGCCCCGCGAACGGCATCTGCCATCCCGTGCAACCGTAAAGTTCGGAAAGCAGCTGCGTCTTACCGGTTTGCCGCGCCGCCGAAGCCAGCTGCTTGACGATCCAGTAATTCAGATTGTGCTCCCCCAGGACATCCACGCCCGGCGAAGTCATGTGCTCATAATACCGCATCATAGAGCCCGACATCGCGGTCTGCGCGGTCAGATTATCTTCATGTAACACATGCCCGGTCAAAACGAGGTTGCGCTCTTCGCACCACGCCTTGCAGGGGATCGCAAAGTTTTCAAGAAACAGCTGTTGCAGCAGTTCAACATAGTGCCATTTTACCTGCGAGATCCGTTCGCCATCCACCTGCAGGAACAACTCGGGGAGACGCTCTTTCAAATCATAGCCGAAGCGCTTTTCAAATTCCACAAACAGCACCTGGGTGTAGGGTGCGCAATATGCGCCGTCATCGCGATACATGGAAAAGCCGTCCAACAGCGCACCGCGGTGGGGCTCGTCGGTAAAGATTCCCTTGATGGATTTTCCCAGCCGGTCACCGCATTTCGAAGCATATTTTTCATGCGTGGATTCCAGGAATGCGTCGGTTGCGTCGCGATTCATCGTATCGATATACGTATATCCGTTGTAGAACCCGTTTTTACCCTGCTCGACAATCGAAAAACGTAATCGCGTTCGTTTTTCCGTACCGCCGGCTTCCAGCCGGCCAGAAGAAAATGTACCGCCTGCATCCTGCAGGCCCCGCGCATCGGATTCCACATCGCCTTGCGGACTGTCCGGGCCCGCAGGATGCGTGCGATACGTACCTTCCTGCCTGCCTTGCTCTACATGGGTACAGACCACCCCATCCAGATCGCAGGTGAATTCCGCAACGACGTTCTCCCCTTCCCCTTCCGGATCGATTTCCAACAGAATCGCCTTCTGGCGGAACTCCGGATGTTTCGATACGATGCCGCCCGCGAGACCGGATGGCCAGCGATCCTCATCATACAACCAGGCTTCCATACCGATGGATTCGCCATAGTCGGCGCAGGCGTTGATGAGTTCAAACCACTCATCACCAAGATATTCCGTTTCCAGACCGGTGCGGCTGTGCATGAAAAAGCCGCCCATGCCCATGTCCTTCATCACATCGATCTGACGCAGCAGCTCGTCTTTTTCCAGTTTACCGTTCCAGCTCCAGAACGGCTTTCCGCGCCATTCCACACCGGGATTTTTAAATTCGCTCAATTCCATGATCATAAATTACCTCTTCATCACTATTTAAAAATAGTCGTTTTCCGCCAACAAATGGCACATAAATGCCATTTCAGCTGATATTCGACCACGGAATACACTGAACACACGGAAAAATATCCTACGTAGTTTCGTGTTTACTGTGTATTCCGTGGTTCACCACTCATTCGGTTATTGCTTCAGCTTCTCAAAGCGGCCTTTGATTTCGTCGAGGGTGCCGATTGTGAGATAGACATCATATTTCACTTCCAACCCTTTGGTAAGCGAAAACGTGCGCAAGGGAGCGACGTACGAACAGGCCGACCCCTTCTCCCCGGTGGTGCCATCACCGCGAGCGCGGTAGGCGGTGAATTCGGTGGTACCGGGCGTATAGATGCCGACGCCCCAGCCATCGTCATCCAGATAGGCCACCCATTCCGACGTCGAAGCCCCCAGACCCAACCCGTCAACACCCTCCCGCCCGTTTTCCGCAAGAATACGCGGAGCTTCGTTGGTTAACACCCCCGCTTTTTCATAGAAAAAATTCGGTAAAGCGCCATCAATAAAGACCGCCGGCAGTTCCTGATGCCGAGCTTCGCCCTGATCCTCCCCGGCATAGCTCATCCGAAACGAAATCCGCGCAACGCTTCCGTCCAGCACAATCGCCTCTTCCATCACCATTTCCGGGCAGAGCTTTCCACTCGCCCAATGACGCGGCTCAATCTTCGCGTAGAGCTTTTTCGATGTCTTTTTAAAGTCGCGAACCTTGGCAGGAACCCGATCCCAGCTGCCGCCCTGAATCGGGTTATACACCCAGGGTTTCCCATTCCAGTCGGAACCGTCCGTCTGCCCATAATACGACTACTGTACAAAACGCCCCTCATCATAATGGTTCAGCAGGTTGCGCCCCGTCTTGCTTTCACCAAAATAGCCGATACACGCCCCGCGCGACCGATCCACCCCGATTTTCAGGGTTCCGTTATCCAGATATTCCCAGCCATCGTCCGACGACGCACCGCATCCACAAACCAACATAACAGAGAAGCAACCGAATAAACTTCTCAACCGAGAAATACGATTTATTCCTCGCAGAGGCGCAGAGAACGCTGAGTATAGATATTCAGGCTGGCTCTGCGACCTCTGCGCCTCTGCGAGGGTTCCTTTCAGAAGATCGGATATCATCGCCTTCATATCCAGTTTAGATTTCTTATGGTCATTTAGTTGAATCATATCGCTTTCCTTTGATCTAAGATCCGGCGCGTTTCTTCCGATTTCGCGCGGGTGATAGGGTAAAAAACAAAGACCAGAATACCGGCCACCAGGCCGACAGACTGGACCGACACAAAAAGGGTTTTCAGCGTCTGCGCCACCTCCGGCGAAACACCCTGCGCGGCGTCCGATGCACCGGCCAGCTTAATCACCAGTCCGCCGGTCAGCCCCGTCAGTGCCACCCCGGCTTTCAGCGCCAGACTTTTAACGGCTCCGAACATGCCTTCTCGGCGCAGGCCGGTTCGCAGTTCATCCTCGTCACATACATCGGCGGTCATGGAATCGATCATGAGCCAGCAAGCCTGCTGCCCCATGCCATAGAAGATAAACGAAAGAATCTGCGGGTGGAATTTGAAGCCCAGCACTTCGGTGACCTCGAACCCCGGCTGCATCGTATAGATCATGCTGCCGACAGAGAGCAGCGCGAGGCTGAGCCCGCCGATCATGGTTTCGCGCTTGCCGGTTTTTGCGGAAATCCACCCGGCCAGCCGAACCCCTAGATAGGCCGCGACAACGCCGGCCATACCGCCGAGCGCCGACACCTCAGCCGCCAGCTTTTTATCGCCACCAAAGACATGATAGATGTTCACATACAGCGCAATGGCCCCCGAGGTCAGCAGTCCCGTAATAATGATGATGTAACCGCTCAGCAGCAGCCGGAAGGGTTTGTCCTTGATCGTTTCCAGGATCGCCTTCCCAAGTTTTATTTTCGGCTGCGGTTTCGCAATGACCTTTTCACGGCAAAGCAGCGCCGGCAGACAACCGGTGATCAGCACGGAAAGGCCGACCAGGGTGGTGACCCAGCGCGCGCCCGTCAGAATGTCGCCGCCGAAGAAATCGCTCTGACACCAGACATAGAGGTTCGGAATGCACAGCCCGGCAATCAGGCCGATATACATACGCCAGCTCATCACTTTGGTGCGCTCGTCATAATCATCCGTCAGCTCAAAACCAAGTGCGGTATACGGGACCACAAACATCGTATAGGTCAGCGCATAGATGGTGCTGATGACGCCGAAATAAATAATAATTGCGACCTTATCCGAAAACGGAGGCATCCAGAGCAAGGGCAATAGAATGGCCGAAACCAGCGCACCGATAAAAATCCACGGGCGACGACGCCCCCATTTGCTGCGGGTGTTATCGGAAATATTGCCCATCAGCGGGTCAGTAATCGCATCAAACAGGCGCGGAACCATCAGCGCAACGCCGACCCAGACCGGATCAATGCCCAGCTCGATATTGTAAATCGGCAGCGCGAGGATGATGAGCACCTGGAAGATAAAATTATCCGCCCAGCCGCCCACACCCCACGCCACGCGTACCTTTAATGGAACCGTCCTCTCCATTCTACTCGACTCCAAAGTAGTGCTTGTACCACGGGGCTTCCCGCCCGAACGTTTCGACAAAGCCCGGGCGCTGCTGCGCATCGCGCCAGATTGCCAACTTCTTCTGAAGGCGGTCGGCCAGCTCCGGATGCTGATCAATCACATTCCGGTTTTCCTGCGCATCCGTTTCCATATCAAAAAGCATGCGCACGCCGTTTTCCAACTCATGGAACTTCCATTTCCCTTCACGAATGGCCGACTGTCCCCAGAAGCGCCAATAGAGCGCTTCATGAGGATCGTCTTTTTGCCCGTTCGCCAGATACGGCATCAGATTGACCCCATCAATTACGCCGGGCTTCGTTTTCACACCGGCCAGCGCCAACGCCGTGGCCCCGGCATCGAGGGAAATCACCGGGCGGTCATAGACCTGCGCCGGAATTTTATTTTTCCAATAGACCAGGTACGGCACTCGGATCCCGCCATCGGACAACATGCCCTTTTCGCCGACCATCGGCCCGTTAAGCGAACCATCCCAACCGGGTTTATCGAACGGATCATCCTTCATATGAATCTTGAGCGGTGCTCCGTTATCACCGAAATAGAAAATGATCGTGTCGTCTTCGATGCCGTACTTGCGTAAAGATTCAACGATCGCGCCGACGCCGTCATCAATGGCCGCAATGGAGGCCAGAGCCCAGCGGCGGCGTTCGGCCATTTCGCCGGGGAAACGGTCAAAATGTTTCTTTACAACTTCCATCGGCACATGCGGGGCAAAGTAAGCCAGGTGCAGGAAAAAGGGCTCATCTTTATGGCGCTTGATGAACGCCAGCGCGGCTTCGCTTTGTTTGTCGACCCGGAAGGTTTTCTGATCCACCTCGCGCTCGTGCGGAATGTCGTTTCCATCCAGATCATAGTTGCGCAAATAGACGTTCATCGTGCCGTCGTAATAATCCGCGAACCCGCGGTTCATCGGCAGGTAGGGTTTGATCAACTCATCCGGCACCCGTGGGTTCTTCTGCTCCAGCCCTTCCGGCCAGGCACCTTCCATCCAGTGGCGGCTGTTGCGATTCGGTTCCAGATGCCATTTACCCACAAACCCCGTGGCATACCCGACATCGCGCAGGCGTTCGGCAATCGTGGTTTCGTTGATATCCATCGGCGCATAGTAATTTCCATCCAGCCCGAAGCGAGTCTGGTAGCGCCCGGTCACAACACCCGCCCGCGACGGGATGCACTGCGGGGCCGTCACATAGCCATGCGTCATCAACGCGCCATTCGCGGCAAGCTTATCCAGATGCGGCGTGCGGATATCGTCCGACAGCCCATAGGCCCCGAAATCGGCATACCCATGATCATCGGTTACGATGACAATGACGTTAGGTTGCTTCGCGCCATGCACCACGGCTGTTAAAACCATCAAGAACCCAACCATCCACATTTTCATAGTACTCGCCCCGCGGTTTAAGCATACGCCAATCTCTTCAGGAAGCAGGCGAGCCGCCTGCGATACGTTCCGTACCGCCGCAATCTTTGCGGCTTTCGGAGCCCGCAGGATGCGGGCGATACGGCAATAGTACCGCAGGCCGCTGGCCTGCCCATACGATATTTTCAACCTTTTCATCATTTCTCCACTCTCGATATCCGGCCCGTCGGCCAGTCCATGTTATGTTGTTCAAAAATATTTTTAAACGGCCGCGCCTCGGCATGGTTTGGATCGTAGCGGCTGTTGGTCTTCGGGATGTAGCGGCTCTCGACCGTTGCATTCAGCCAGCCGACCAATTCCTTAAACAGGGCCTGCGTCCGCTCGGGTTCTTTTGCGGAGAGCTCGGAGGTCTCCGAAATATCCTTGCGGATATTATATAGTTCCAGACCGCCTTCCCAGTCGAGGATCAGCTTCCAGTCGCCTTTCCGGATCGCGGAGCGCGGAGCGGTGAGGTCGCCCTTTTTCAGACCGACGGACACATAGAATGGATAGTGCCAGAAAAAGGTGTCGCGGGAATATTGCTTCGCACTGTTCTTTGGGTCTCCCAGCAGCGGCACCAGCGATTGCCCGTCGCCGGACATCGCAGACTCGCCACCGATTTGCAGAAGGGTTGGATAGATATCGTTGCAGTCAACCGGCACATCGCAAAGCGCGTGCTTAACCGATTTGGGATACCAGACCATCAGCGGAACACGGATACCGCCTTCGTAGACCAACGCCTTTTCACCTTTGAGCGGCGTATTGCAGCTGACGGCCGGTTTACCGTTTTCGTCGGGATGCTCAATACCGCCGTTGTCGGACATGAAAACGATCACGGTATTATCCGCCTGCCCGGTTTTTTCCAGGGCCTGGAACATGGCACCGATGGAGTCGTCCAGACTTCTAAGCATTGCGGCATAGGTCGGGTTGGCATGGTTGTTCCATCCCCGCGTTTTCTTTTGAGCAAAATGTTTAATATCGTCCGGCTTCGCACCGAACGGGGTATGCACGGCAAACTGGCAGAAATAGAGAAAGAACGGCTTGTCCGATTTTGCCTGCCGTTCAATATAGCGGCAGGCCTGCACGGACAGATCGTCGGTCAGGTATTCCTCGCCGGTTTCCTCACCGGCATTTCCTTGATGAAGTTCATCCTGCGCCATTCTCGGATGATCTTTCTTTTTCCGGTTCCAGCGGTCGCGCCAATCGAAATAGACCGATCCTCCGGAGTCAAACCACGCCAGTTCCTCGAAGCCCTGATCGGATGGCGAGAAGCCTTCGGACCCATGCCCCCCCAGATGCCATTTCCCGATAAAGGCAGAGTTGTAGCCTTTCAGCGCTTCGGCAATCGTGGTTTCGCTCTGCGGCAGCGCAATGTTGGACATCCCCTGGGTCAGCGGCCAGGGAGCGCGATCGGTTTTGTTTTCCAGCCCATCCTGATCATAAAACCCGTCCGGCGTTTCCAGACCCTGGTTATAATAGGTTTCGTACCCGCCGGGTGTAGCGGTCATAAAGCCCTGGCTCGCGGCATATTTTCCCGTGATGAGACTGGAACGCGTCGGCGAACAGAGCGGACAGGCATAAGCCTGCGTGAACACCACCGCCTGATCTGCCAGCCGGTCGAGGTTCGGCGTTTCATAATAACATTCATCCCGATCCACACCCCTGACGCGCGACGCATACGAGACCAGATCCATGTAGCCCAGATCGTCCGCCAAAACAAAAATGATGTTCGGTTGTTCGGCCATCACCGCAGTTGCCAGGGAAAATGCAAGTAAGAGTTGTTTGATCATTAGTTCCTTTATCTGATGCACTATCCGTGCGGGTGAAGGGTATGCAGCTCGTAGACTTTGCTGCGGATTTCGGTGAGGTCACCACAGATCAGCCAGTAGCGGTAGATCAGGATATGGTGACGGTCCAGCTTAACCGTGGCGAGCGCCGCCATGTGCATGGTCGGCCCGCTGGTCGGTCCACCCGGCGGATTGCCGGCAGCGCCATACCACCAGAAGGTGTCGCCGATCGGACTGAAAAGCCCCACGCCCGTGTCCGTGGAGGGATCAACCATCGCCATCCAGAATTCGCTGGGGTCGGCGCGGAACCACGGCGGCCCCGGCGAATAGCTGAGTTCGCTTACCGCCCCGCCGGTCCATGGAACACTGTTGGTATAGGTGACCACCTTGGAAAGGTTCCGGATGAAATAGGTCGCAGGCAGTTCCTGGTGCTTCGGAATCGGATCGCCCCAGGCATCGCCCGCATCCCGGTTTACAATCAGCCGGCAGGTGACGCGAACCACGTTCGACATCCCCGGCTCAAACTCGTTCCACTGATCCATCACGCACTGCGCCTTCTCGCCGGTGGTCATGTCCCAAAAGAGCGGCACCGTGCGGGTGAAAACGCCGCCGCCGAACTCGGCCGCACTCACTTCCAGCACTTCCGATGCCTTGCCGGACGCATCGCCGCCCTGGATCGGGTTCCACGGCCATGGACTCCAGCTCGGGCTCTGTCCCTCAGCCGTGCGGTCGAGGTTCTGTCCGGCATAATAACTCTGCTGAATCAGGCGACCCTGATCGTGAATATTGATGAGGTTGTCGCCCGACGGGCCGGAAAAATGGGTGAACGAACAGCCGTTGGCAAAGGCCGACTCCAACCGCAGCGTTCCATTATCGAGAATCCCGTTCTCCGTCGCTCCCGTTTCAGCGGCAGGTCTTCCATCCAGATAAGAAACGGGTGCATCCATGAAACCACGGACGCGTGTGCGGCAGAGCAGTTGCTCCTCATCCTCCGGCAGGGTCCATGCAACGTGCTGATTCGTCGTTAAATGAAACACCGACCCATTTTCACTCCAGCCTTCCGAAGTCAGGTTGCTCGTAACTTGCAGTGCGTAGGAACGACCCGCTTTTCCGGTGGTGCCGACCTCTGGCATTGAGAGCGAAATAAACGGATAATCCGCGGCATTACTGACAGACGTTCCGGCAATGATCTCCTGAACATCCCCGGCCCCATCCCCATCCGAATCAAAGCCGGATTCGACTGCCGCATACGGATCCCACCCAAGCTCCGTTTCCTGCGCATCGGAAACGCCGTTTCCATCGCTGTCCGGATCTTCAAAGTTGGCCAGCCCGTCACTGTCCGGGTCGCCGGTTCCCTCGGCGGCATCACTGAGGCCGTCGCGGTCATAATCGCCGTCCGAAGTGCGGATCCAGTCGATCTCAAACGGAACGTCGGACGGGAAATCCGTATCCAGCCGCAGGCGGGTAATCACATAGCCCTTCCATTCCGAGGCGGAGGTGAGATCAAAATAAACGGTCTGCGGCGCTCCGCCGCTTGCTGGCACCGACTGGCTGAGTAGTCTCGAACCGCTAAACGAGTCGGCGCCCGAACGACCCCAATAGAGCTTCAGACTCCCGGCCTGCGGTGTGCAGAGGCGAATGGCCAGTCCATCGAACAGTCCCGACTGAAGATACGTTGCGGTTCTTATCATTTTCGGGTCCGAACCGTTGACCGCGGCAGTAACCGTTCCGTTGGTATGGGACTGAATATCCAGGCTCGCAGTGCTCCACCCTTCCAGATCACCGGCGGTTTCAAAATCAAAGTGCATGGCACCCGGCGGGTTGTCGATCGAACGCATCCAGGCATCAGAAGTGCCGTCGTTGTTGCGGTCGGGGTCCTCCAGGTTGAGCAGGCCGTCGCCGTCGTCATCGCCTGCGCCCTCCACATGATCGCGCCAGCCATCGTTGTCGTAGTCCCACGACAGCACCCGAATCCAGTCGATGTCGAAAAACGCGCCCGCGCCGCCGGGCGGGTCGAGCCGCAGACGGGTAATGGTCTGCTCGTCCCATTGATCATGGCCGGCGGCTTCAAAAAAGACCGTTTGGAATTCGCCGCTTCCGGAATAACCTACATTGATGCGCCGGTCAGCCGCATAGCCGTCTGCACCGACCCGGCCCCAGAACAGATCCACCCCTCCGCTCACCGAGGAACGCAGACGAACCAGCACTCCGCTCGATGCACTTCCCGGGAAGGAAAATCCCGCCTTGAAAACCTGGGGATCCCCCGCCGTCGCAGAGCCGGAAAACAGGCCTGCTGCCGAGCTGATGGCGGCGTTGTTGGCTGCCCAGCCTTCCGTATTGCCGGCAACGTCAAACTCAAAGCCCCGCCGATAATTCGGGGTGCCGTTCGCGGCAAGGCCGCCGAGCAAACAAACTGTTACAAAAGCCTTCTTCACGGTTTCACAGCTTCCAGTTTATAGAAAACAGTTCGGTTCGTCATGACCGTTTCATTCGTATAGCTGTTTTGGGGATAGCTCATTCCGCCTCTCACCAACTCAAAACCGGAGAGTAGATTGGTTGCGGCGTACAGGTTATATTCACGCCCGGTTAGCGCGTCCCACTGAAATACAGGTTTCGCGGCTTCAAAGTCCGCAACGAGTTTAAGCGGCTGGTCTGAGTCAACGGAGACTGACACCGATTCGGGTGATCCAACAAATCCGTGCTCACTGAGTTTTTCATCCATTAAGAGGAAAGTGCCCAGCATGGTTGATCCGTTTGGATTCAATGCCGGATCCGTTTCATCGGGCGCGGTATAAACCGGATGCGGGTACCAGGCCGCAAGTGTGATGCGTTCCGGAGCAGCTCCGGCGACAAGGTATTGATCCAGTCCGAAAATCACATCGGAGCGCCACAGCTCATCGCTGGTCTGCCCGCCACGGGAACTGGTGAGATACAGGCCCGATTTCCAGCCCAGCGCAAAGCGCGCGAAATGCTCCGCCTCGACCATCTCTTCATAGGTACGCGAACCGGTAATGGCAAAGTCGATGGGAAAATCCTGCTCGATAAAGTCGAGCGTGTACCCAGCCTCTTCCACGGCATTTTTCAACGCCGAATAGTGGCTCTTATACTCCCACCCTTTGGCCGGCATGGCATCGATCACCCCGTATTCCAGGTCGGGGAAATGCGGCTTTACCTGTTTGATGTATTCCACGATATCGAGGATACGCCAGCTCATGTCGTAGGGTCCGTCCCGCCAGGGTTTGGAAAGAACACTCTGCATGCCCACTGCACACAGATTCCAACCGTGATGTTCAAGATCCTGCAGCGCATCGATCGACTTTTGATAGCTCGGCGTATTGTAATTATATTTGGCATGCCCCCACGTGGCCTCCGTATCATCCAGCGCCACCTTGATCCCGTACTGGTTGAACACCTCCGCCATCCGGGTCTTCATCACCGAATTCGTTTTCAACCAGTCCCGGTAGGTGGCATAGCGGAGATAATAGACCTCCATGGTTTCGAGTGAATTGGTCCAGGAAGCCACGTTCGCGGCATCATAGCGTGAGAAGAAGTCCGGCGGAATCCCGCCGTTGGTTCCCATATTACTGTCTTCAAACCAGCATCCGATGGCCTGGGATACCGCCGAAAGCTTCAGGCTGCGAATAAAGGTTTCACCTGCTCCCGCTCCTCCCAGCGTAAGGCTCAGCGGTTCATCACTGATTCCGACCTTATCCGCATCAACAATCAGAGCGCAGTCAACATATTCCGTACCGACTACAAGGTTGGTCGAAAAGGATCCGGCTGAGACGACTACAGGCGATGGTCCGCGCGTCTGGAATGCGATTTCATAAGAGGTTCCGATTCGGAAGGTATCGTCCGCGGATGTAACAGACAGCGATTCCGTGCCCCCGAGCACATAGCAGTTTGAACCGGCATCCTGGTCAAAGCGTCCTGTTCCGGAAAACGCCATATCCCGAATATAATCGGAGGCCACCAGTCCGGAACCATTTGTCTCGAAAGAGGTTTGGTAAAGGTGCGCGACTCCGGCACTCAACGATTCGGCCGACACCTCGAGGTTGTAGATCCGGTATTGATTGACCGAGTTGGTCACCGTGGCCCCTTCAGGCACAAATTCAATGGTGAAGCTGTTTCCGGCCAGGGCGAGCTCATCCGCATTGACCGTAAAAGAATAAAAGTTCGCCGCCGTGCTGATCGTCAGCGTATTTGTACAGGTATCGCCAAGAATGATGTTGATCTCATTCTGCGATAGGTCGTTCTCAATCATTTTCCGGGCAAGGAAGCTCAAGCGATAGGTGGTCTCTGCCTGGAACAATTCCCCGGCCGCCTCCAGCTCGAAACGGTTGCGGGCTCCTTCCGCATTCAGGTTCAGTCGAAAATAGCTGTCCGCGGCATTGGTAACCACCAGCTCTGCCCCCGCGGCAACCGCCATCCCCACAGGATTGGCTGTTGTAATCAATCCTCCTGCATCCATTTCAAATTCGGTTTCAAACAATGTGCCCGTTGCGGCATGGCCGGATGGCAGCTCGCTGTTGAATCCGGCATGGGAGGTCAGCGTCGCCCGGAGATTCGAGTCGCCGTCCGCCCGGAAGCGCGACTGGCTCCCTTCACTGCTCAGGCGCAATCCGACGGTCTGGCCGATCAACGGATCGCCGGTTTCGATCGTACGATAGCCGAAAATCGAATTCCGATTATCAGAACCGAATATTCCCAAAACATTCGGCCCGGAAACACGGCTCGCGGCAACCGGAGCGCCATCGGCCAGCAGCGTGACCACCTGATTGGTAATCATGTTTTCCTGTGCGGCGGCGGCCGACGCTTTGTAGCTGTACGTGTAGCCGGCGGTATAAACCAGTGCGGGAGCCTGCATATCCAGGGTCTGTGTTTCCGCATTTACATTGAACGATGCCCCGCCCCATTGACTGAACGTCCCTCCGTTATGCGAGTTGGTCTGCATGCCGTTATTCGACATACTATTGATGCCATTGGTGCTCCAGGCACCATCCGATGAAACCAGCACCGCCGCCTGCACACTGCCCGCCAAAAAGGCTAAACCAATGGATTTGAATATATTCACTATCCGACTTCTCACGCTCTCTTTTCTAACAAAAACCCGCCTCCCTTTAAAGAGACGGGTCGCGCATTTTATCTTTTTCCTCTTAGTCTGTTACGCGATAGAAGGCTGAACCTGAAGGTGCATTCGTATCGGTCAGCGTGGCGGAACCGCTTCCGGCTAGGACACTGTCAGCCACATCATCAAATACCGGGGCAACCGTCAGGCTGGCGTCACGCATCAGGTAGTACACCTTGCCAGCATATAACCCGGAAGCCTCGACCACAATGTTGCCCTGCGCGTCTGAAGAAATTCCGGTGATCACGATATCCTCATCGCCCAGCAGAGATTGAAGAACCGCGACATCGGCCGCATCATAATAGCCGTTGCCGTCGAAATCGAATTCCGTCAGGTTCAGGTAAATCAGGGCATCTTCTCCCACGATGCCGATATCCGCCAGATCCTGCTGGCGGGTGGCTGCATCGTCGCCGCCATCACCAGTCAGGTAGGTGTTGGCCAGGTCCACATCGGCGGGACTCAAAATGCCATCCTTGTTCAGGTCACCCTCGGGAACGATTACGCTCAGCGAGATCTCGCCGATCCGAACCTGGGAAACCTGGTCTGGATCCATCGGATTGGGAGTTCCGTTCGGATAGTCGACGATGGCCTCTGTATTAATCTGTTCAAAGACCACGTCAACCGAACCCCCGCCCTGAGCGGCCAGCAGATCGACGCCGCTGATGACATTCGTCTGAAGCGTGCCGGCCGCACTCGGCAGATTGGTCGCCGTTGTGGAGAACAGAGATCCGGCCACGGCGGAAGCCGTATTGGTGAAATCGGTGGTCAACGCCGCAGTAAACGTGGCCTGGGACTGATCCGTGCCAGGGTTGGATTGCCAGGCATCGACCAGGAACTGGTACGTAGCAGCAGGATTGATGGTTGCTCCGCTGAGCACATCCGTCTGAACCAACCCGTTTCTATAGTCCATCGACGAATTCAGGGTCACCCAGCTGCTGTCCGCGTCGATCAGCGTGTCCAGATAGAACGTGCCATCGAGGATGTCCGCGCCGAAATCGTTGGAGTGCACATTGCCGATACGTGTTCTCAGATTATTCGGGTCGTCGTAATAAGGCGACCAGCCAATGACCTCGGCTGTTCGTCCCCAGTAGGCGGAGAAGTCGCCGAAGCTTCCAATAACATTAAAGCCGCCGGTACCGCTCGGAGTTTCATTCGTAATCTGAGTAAACCCGCCGTTAGCAATCAAATCCACGGTCGGGATGGCATCAAAGGGTTCCACCTCGATCGTGATTTCGGGAATGGAAATTTTAAGGTTGTCAATAAAACCCGCATATTTGGTTCCCTCGCCGAACGTGAGGTAGCGGTTATCCGCCTCAAAATCGAGGCCGGCTGCCTCCGCGACCTCCAGACCATTAACAAAGATGGTGGCCTTGCCCAACGGCTCATTAAAGCGCACCCGGATATTGTAGACGGTTGCCCGGTCGGGGAACACATTGGCAACGTGATTCGAATCAGCTCCTGCATCATCATCCGTGTCGTACCGCAGGCCGACCCCGAAGTTTCCGACCCCGAAGTCATAGTTTGCATCATCATAGGTTTTCAGCGTCCCATTTCTGGTAATATCGCTGAGGCCAAGGTTCAGCGGCTGGCTGTTACCGGTCAGGATATCATATTCCAGATCCCACACTTTTCCGCCCACATAGGGGAACCAGCTGAAATGACCGGAATTCGTTGAAGAAGCAAAGCGGAACAGCTGTTGCCCGTTCGCAACCGGCTGTTCGTTTAACACGTCTTTATCGCCGTTGGCATCCCAGTTCAGGACGCCATCAACAACCACATCATTGGTGTCGGTCACCCAGCCGTATTTAACCAAATGAGCCACCGTTCCGGTCGCGCGCCCTGCCGGATCATACAGGCTGGTTCCGTTGGCGGCATCAAAGTCATCAAAGAAGAGAACCTCTTCGCCGCCCTCGTCCGGGGGATTGACCAGTTCAGCGATTTCCACGGCACTCAGTGCCGTGTCATAAATCTGAATGTTATCGTACAGCCCGTTCGCTCCCCGAATTCCCGCCGTATTCCAAGCCCCGAGGGTCAAATGGGTTGTCGTGGCCGGCGTGTAGACCGCTCCGGGATTGGAGGCTTCCGCAAAACCGTCGATGTAGTAGACCAGGTTGCTGGTGCTTGAATCATAGGTAAAGGCCACGTGGTGCCACTGCCCATCCGTGAGATCCACAACCGGCGCTCCATCGCGAGCAATATTACCTGCTGCGGGAATAAAATCGGTGCCGGTACCCGCCTGGGTGGCAATACGGGTCAGACGGAAACCGGTCGAGGGCGTCTGTTTAGAGAATACCGTGTTCCACTGGTTATCCGCTGCATCCCAGGCATCAATCTTAACCCATGCGGCATAGGTCATATTGGAGGGTTCCGCCCAGCCGGTGCCGTCGTTGCCGGTCACGACCAGACAGTGATCCAGATCCGTGCTTAAATCCAGAGCAAAGCCGCTTCCCGTCGGCGTGTCATTGGTATAGGCCGCCGGCGTGTTAGCTGTGGTTCCGGACCGGTGACTTAACCTCCGGGTCACACCACTCAGCGTTTCATTGAGTGTTTCATCATCAAAATTCCACTCGGCAACCAGAGCCCCCTGCGCCGCCATGCCGCTGACCACTGACAAGCCGATACTGTACAACCATCTTTTCATGATTCGTCCTCTCCGTTTTTATCACCCAAGGGCCGGAACCTATTCCCGACCGATGAGCACACCCTACTCTAATATGACGACCCGTCAACTGTTTTGTCCCATTTTGTCTCTTTATATCATTTGACATTGATGGGACATCATGTCTAGGGTTTGGGACAAATGAACGATACCCCCATAAAAACAACGCTGACCCAGACGGATGCCGTCTGCGAAATCCTCCGAAAAAAAATCCGATCCGGAGAACTTTCCAATGACGGGAAGATTCCCGCGGTGCGGAAACTGGTCGATCTAACCGGCTATCCGCGCAATACCGTTTGGCGTGCCCTGCTCCAGCTTAAGGAAGAGCGCTTCGTAAGCACGACACCGACCGGACGTTACCTGGTACATCCGCGCTTCCGCCTGAACCACGAAGGGTATAAACCCCTGAAGCTCGCCTTTGTCGGTCATGGAAACATGGCACTGGCCAACCCCTTCCTTCAACGAATCTACAGCTACCTTGTGACAAACAGGGACGGATTTAACATCGAACTCGACCTGCTGCTGGGCACCGAAAATAAAAAACTGAAGGCGACCGACCTGAACCCCTACAAAGCCGTCATTCTGGCCGCGTCCTGGAGCTTCCCCTTTTTCAAGACGCTCAAAAAACAAGGAACATTCGTCACCGCCCTGGCCGCCCCATTGAACTACCACCTGCCCAACGGCGTGCGTATCGACAACTTCCATGGCGGAGAAGTGGCCGGACAGGCTTTTTGCAAACGCAAGCCGAAGAAAATCGTCCTGCTCGGGGAGAGCCAGTATTATCCGGATGCATGGCATGAAATCTTTGAACTGCGCACCCTGGGTTTCAAACGTACCTGGTTGCAGCACGGGAACCTTTCGAGCGATATTTCCGAACACCCCCTGCCCGAGGATCTCCTGCCGCGCATGCGGGAAATTGAAAAAATCGTTGCCGCTCAGGAAGAATCCACCGGCTACTTTGCCCTTTCCGACCCGACTGCGATGATGCTGCTCAGCGCCCTGCATGACCGCGGCCTGCGTATTCCGCAGGACACCCGGGTCATCGGATTCGACGACAGCCCCGAAGCCGCCGAGGCTGATCCACCACTGGCCAGCCTCTGCCCCGACCCCCAGACCATGGCCGAACAGTTGATTCTGCAATTACGCACGATGGAGGCCGAACCTGATTACAACAACATCACCTATGTCCAGCCCCGTCTCATCGAACGGGCTTCGCTTGGGTGACCTGACCATCACTGACGCTGGCCCGTCAGATAGCGGGCGTTCCACAGACCGGTCACCAGCGGGTCGTGAAGCTCAGCGAAGACCTCGTAAACTTTTTTCCGGTAATGGCGGCAGAGATCGGAATCCTCGTTTTCGGCGGCTAGGTTTTTCATCTCGAAGGGATCGTTTTCGAGGTCATAGAACTCATCCACCGCGGTGGCGTTCCATACATATTTATATTTATCATCACGGATCATACGCTGACAGTATAAGCCAAACTGCTGGCCGTTATAGGATGAAAAAGCAAAATTGCGGCGCGACGGATTTTTCTCCCCCCGCATCATCGGCAGCAAGGAGTGTCCCTGATAGGTTCCAGGCACTGGAAGACCAACCAGATCCAGCAGGGTTACCGGCAGATCGAGATAGTGGCTGACAAAGTCATCGCAGGAGGATCCCGGTGTAGTCACGCCGTCCCAGCGGATAAAGAGCGGCACATGGGTTTCCTCTTCATACATGACATAGTGCTTGTCAATCTGCCTGTGACTGCCGGCGGCATCGCCATGGTCGGTGGTAAAGATAATGACGGTATTCTCCATCATCCCCTTTTCTTCGAGGTGATCCAGCACCTCTCCGATCGCATCGTCCAACTGGGAAATGATGCCGTAGTAGCCGGACATGTAGACCGACCACTCTTTCCAGCTCCAGTTTTCAAGACACCAGTTTTTCAACTGCTGCTTCTGGATATAGGGTTTCCCTTCAAAATTTTCGTCAAAGTTTTCCCAGGGCGGAATGGTTTCGGGCGGATACATCGAAGCATACGGCTCCGCCGGGACACAGGGCAGGTGCGGCTCGGAATGATCCAGCCGGATATGCCAGGGCGCATCTTCCCCGCTCAGTTCATCAATCTTCGAGATGCAACGCCGGGCCAGCGTATGCGTATGACACGCTTCCACCGGCAGCGTTTCATAATGACCGATCGGAAATTCCGGCCAGGGATTATCCACCGGATATTTTTCCGCCTTGTGCGGCGTGTCATAATTATCATTCGGCTCGTCATTGTAGGTTTCAAACCCGTAATGCGTCGGATCGAGTTCCGGATGCACATGCCATTTCCCGATGTAGGCCGTGCGGTATCCCGCATCGCGCAGGCGCGGCACCCAGCCATCGCCATTCGGTTTGACCTCCGGAACCGGCAGCGATCCGCCCCCGCCAAAGTTCCAGATCCCGGAATGCCGCTCGGGAATTTTACCGGTCATTAAAGACTGACGTGCCGGGCAACAGCTCGGCAAAGGCGTATAGGCCCGGGTAAAAGAAAGTCCCTGCTTTGCAATGCGGTCAATATTCGGTGTTTTTATAATGGGGTTTCCCGTCGCGCCGAGTGCGTCGTAGCGGAGCTGGTCGACATTTATAAATAAAAAATTGGGTCTTCTTTTCATAAAGCAGGCTCTTCCTACGAGATTCTATCAACGCAAAGACGCTAAGAACCCAAAGTTTCGCAAAGCTTTGCGGGACTCCGTGACCTTCGCAACTTTGCGTTTATTTCTCAATCTGCACGGTATAATTTGTGGCCATGTCTCTTCCACATTAGTGAGCAAGGGATTTTTCCGCAGGTTTCTTATTCACCCCAAACACATCGCGGATGGCTTCAAGATACCCCATCCCGCGCTCCTGATCCCGGTCCGGTTCCAGATAACTGCCCTCGGTCCATTCATTCCATGCATTAATGGTGACAAACGGATGCGGCACCGGCCGGGCATCCAGTCGATCCTTCACCATTTGAAGGGCCGTTTTAAAGTTTTCCGGCGTATTGTTATCAATCGTATACATAAACGGATAACCGCGGTTTTCATAGGAATCCGACTGCACCGTCCTCGGCGAGGCATCCCACCCCATCGTCACATTCGGATAATAAGGTTGGTCATACTTCTTTTCCGCTTCCGCCCAATATTCCATGTAGGCATCGCGAATATCATTGTATTCAACCTTTGGAAACTCGTCCGGCGCATAGTGATGAATCCAGACATAGGACGTTACGCTGTCAAAGCCCAGTTCATCGGCCAGCTGTTTTGAATCGGTCGGCGCAGTTTCCCCCGGAAGAATCGGATTATTCCAGAAAACGGCATTCAAATGCAGATCTTTGAATCCAGCGGCTTTGACCTTTTCACGGAACAGATCAAACAGTTCCCGCGCTTTTTCAACGCTGCCGAATCCCTCGATCAACTTGGTCATTTCATAAACCGAGAAATACGGGCATCCGTCGATCAGCCAATACGAGTCATGCTTGAAGTAGCGCTCAATGCAGTGGTTCATGATCGTTTCAAACGTTTCCGGCGTTACCGCTCCCGGATAGAGCAGCGTGGCATTTTCCAGTGCATCATCGCAGGCCTTCATCGGGTGAATATCCAGCCAGTCGTGGTTGGCCCACATCAGCGCAAATTTCATGCGGTCATTGTTCGGCGCATTCAGAAACCCTTCATCCAGTCCGCGCTCCAGAAACGGTCCATCGTTGTAATGGTACCAGTCAAAAATAAAGGTATCCATCCCATGATCCGCCGCTGCATTGATTTTTTCGGCCATAATCGCCGGATCGGCTTCATCGGTCTCACCCCAGGCCGGCAGGCGCGGTTGGATATGGCCTTCAAAACGCGGTTCGGCACGACGCACCAACTCCCACTCCGTCCAATGCGCACCATGCTGTTTTCGGTTTCGCGCATCCGAGTGATAGTTCGGAAAATAATATACTGCAACATCCGGCTTCATAACTGATCCTTCTTTAGGTCCAGGTAAGAGTGTGCAATAACTCACGAATCATCTCTTGTACTTCCCTGACAAGGATTGTGACGATTCCGCCAACTCATACACACCCAGGAAAAAGCACGATTATAACAATCCTGCCACAAATTATGGCATCACGGAATCGATCGTGTATAGTGCTCGCATGAAATACAGCACGTTTAATATCCGCACCGGAAACCTGAGCAAGGAAAACTATTTCGATGATGCCTTTGTCGGCATCGGCATCCGCGATGTGCCCGAACACCCGGACTATCCGGAACACTCCCACGAATTCACCGAACTGGTCATTGTCTATGAAGGCAACGGCATCAACATCGTCGAAGGATTTGAATACCCTATTGTCGCCGGTGATGTATTTGTGCTCAATCCGGGACAGAAACATGCCTATAAAGACACCAACCATCTTCATCTGTGCAATGTGCTGTTCGATGCCGACATCATGGGACTCAACAGCCTCGATATGACCCACCTGCCCGGCTTCCATGCTCTGTTCCGACTCGAGCCGAACCTTCGCAAGAAAAACTTCAACAGCCGGTTGCACCTGCACGACAAAGAGCTCTTGAAAGCCCGTAATATTATTGAGGAAATGGAGCGCGAAATGGAGGCTCAGAATCCGGGTTTCCGCCTCATCTCCAAAAGCCTCCTGCTCCTGCTGATTGGCAAGCTCGGCCGTTGGTACGAACATGTATCGCGAGAAGATTCCACCAAACTGATGCAGATCGCCAAATCCATTGCTCACATGGAACAAACGCTGTACGAACCGCTT
This sequence comes from Pontiella desulfatans, assembly GCF_900890425.1. Lineage (NCBI taxonomy): Bacteria > Pseudomonadati > Kiritimatiellota > Kiritimatiellia > Kiritimatiellales > Pontiellaceae > Pontiella > Pontiella desulfatans. Next base: position 3,674,584 of record NZ_CAAHFG010000001.1, read on the forward strand.
TCCGTTTCGGAACTGGCTAAAATGGCCAACATGTCCGAACGCGCTTTCTATCGCGTTTTCCAGAAAGCCACCGGCGTGTCGCCCAACCAATACCTCACCAACCTGCGCCTTACCCAGGCCTGCGAGCTGCTCAAACACTCCAAAATGTCCATCACAGACATCGCCTACGAATGCGGTTTCCAGGACAACTCCTACATGACCCGCCAGTTTAAAAAACACCTCGGCCACACCCCCAGCGCCTACCGTAAAATCAATCAAGAGTAGAGTCGTAGCGTGGAACTCCGATTCCGCGTATCTGCACGAGCGGAAACCCGAGCGACGGGAACTCGCAATTGGAATTACGAACTACGGCTCTGAGCAGGAACGGCGTAGCGTGGAATTCCGATTCCGCGTATCCGCACGAACGGAAACCCCAGCGATCGGGAACTCGCAATTGGAATTACGAGCTACGGCTCGGCAGACGGGCGGACGGCTGAGGACAGCCCTCCCTACCCAACAGAAAAGCCCCGACGGATGGCCGGGGCTATTGGTTAAAGCCGGAAGGGTTTTTCAACCCTTCCACTTGTGAGCAAAGAAGCTCGATTAGGGGGTTGTAATAATCGTACCCCTTACATAATCAATCCAGGTATCCTGGCCATAGCCATCCAGCTCAATGTTCAGCATACCACCGGTCACGACCGTATGGGTGTTCGTGTAGTGATACCATCCACTACTCGGATAAGGCGGCTCCATTGCAACGGTGCTTACCGGATTTCCATCAATATTCAGGATTAAATTAACGCCTGTCGTGAGCGGGGTGCCCCCAGCGGACCCTCTATAGGCCGCAGAGCAAATCACCTCAAGCTGGTCGCCCGTCTTAACCGTTTGAATATCCTGATTCATTTCATAGACCTGATTGGCCTTGAAGCGGAGCCTGATATTACCGTCATAAGATGCAGTATTGCTATTAATGGCGGCCGTGCCCAGCGGTGTGGCACCATTGTCTCTGGTTGCATTCCAGTCGCTCACAAAATTCACCGTATCCTCAAAGCTTCCATTCACAATGCTCAGCACGTTTGTCTGCAACCCGATCAGAACCGGCTCATGCTCAATCACGCTGAAGAACATTGAAGGATCAGCCCCAACAATCACCACCTCATTCGTTTTATCGGAGAGATCGGCATCGATGTTTTCATGACCCTGATAAACCGGCCAGTTGCTGACAGCTCCACCGATAACCAGATTATTGGTAGCCACCAGGTCATACTGCCAGTTTTTGTTGCTGTTCCATTTGATGACCAGGTTGGTACCTGAAGCATCCGGCTCAACCGTCACAGAAGGAAGGGTATACAGGCTGTCCTCCAGAGCGGTCACATCGTCTGCATTGAAGGATCCGTCGCCGTTGAAATCGAACTCGGTCAGGTTCAGGTATTCCAGCGCTTCAGCTTCGGTCATGCCCTGCAGCATCAGGTTGGCGATGCGGGTCTCTGCGGTGAGTCCACCGTCAACCGATCCATCCAAATGAGCTTGAGTAAAAGCCACATCGGCTTCATCCACCTCACCATCGTGGTTCAGGTCACCCAATTCCGGGGTAATCTGTACATAGAGCGCCGCCAAGAAAACCCTTGCCTGCGCTACTACAGCCCCACTATTATTCACGGGAGCAACCGGATACCCGGGAATATCGTTGGTGCAAACCTGATCGAAGGAGACATTGACCTGCCCCGCGGCAATAAGATCAGTTCCGCTGACACTGGCGATTGCATGAGTCTGGCCTTCCCCCCAAAGGTCGATCACATCCGTACGTATCGCTCCGGAAATCGGTACGCCGGAACCGTCTGTCAATGCGGCTGTCAGGAAGCCGGAAGCCGTATCGGTAGTGTCGAACTCAGGTAGGCCAGCGCCAACCACAAACTGATAGATCTTGCCGGAATCAATGCTTACCCCATCCAGCGCATTCGACTGTACCAGTCCGTTGCGGTAGTCCATCGCGGAGTTGAGCGTAACTTCGGAAATATTCGTACTGATCGTGGTATCCAGATAGAACGTACCGTCCAAAACCGGCACGCCACCATCATCCGCGTGAGGCGTACCTACATTGGTACTCAGCCCGTTCGGATCATCCTGAAAAGGTGTCCAACCAACCAGATCGGCCGTGGAACCCCAGAAAGGATTAAAATCACCGAATGAACCGTTCAGGTTGAACGTTTCAGTACTCGCACCAACAACGATGTTCGATACCTGATCAAACTCACCATTCGGAATCAGGTTGTTGCCGTCATTCTGGTATGGAGTCTCCGCGAAAGGAACAACCGTGTCGATTTCCGCCGTTACGAGCCAGTTGTCGGCAATCAGCTCCACCGAGTCGGCTGAAGTGTTGCGATCCGCAATATTAACCCGAAGCTGAAGAGACCCACCCACATCATCTTCATCCGTGGTATAGCTGAAGGTTATGGTCTGAAGAGTGTTCGAAGGAATACTGCTGATTTCCAATGCGCTAACGCTTCCCTGACCATTGAATCCTGACTGACCGGTATGGAAAAACAAATCCGCCACCGCGTTTGAAGATCCGTTGCGCCAGCCGAGCTCGCCCGTAAAGGTATACTTAATCCCAGCAGCTTCAACCGTGGGAAGGTTGGCATAGCTGCGATGATCAATCGAGGTCGCACCAATAGTGGTGCTGTCAGCCAGCTTTACAGCAAAAGCATCGCCTTCAAACCCAGCGGTTCCCGCATTGGTGATGCCGGGAGCAGCCACACCAAATCCGATGGAATTATACGTATCCCACTGCGATGAAAAATCCGAGTTAAAGCCTTCATAAAACACGGATTTGGTCACATTCCAGTCATCCGCGAGCAGTTCTACAACCGAGTTGGTAAAATCCTTGTCGGCAAGATTGATCTTCAAAGTCAGCATCGCGCCCACATCGGCTTCAACGGTGGTGTAGCTGAAACTGACCGTTTGCAGCGTATTGGAAGGAATGCTGCCAATTTCAAAATTGGTTGGCACATCTCCATTACCATTGAATCCACTCTGGCCAGAATGAATAAACACATCATTAATCGCATTGGTCGAACCATTGCGCCAACCGAAGTCACCGGTAAAGGTATAGGTTACCCCGGCAAGCTGAACCACTTCGAGATCAACATGGTTCCACTGAGTCACATTAACGGCTCCATCCGTATCCGCCCGGTCCCAGTTAATCACGGCAAATCCATCGCCTTCAAACCCAGCCGTACCCGAATTGGTAATCCCGGGAGCCGCATTACCGAACGCAGATGAAATATTAGCCGTCCATTGGGACGAATAGTCCGAGTTAAAGCCCTCCGTAAATATAACGGGCTCAGCCGCCGAAGCCGCCCCCGCCGCCAAAACCATCGCGGCTGTTGAAAATTTGAATAACCTCTTCTTCATATCCATCTCCTATTTGGTTTATCCCGCCAAGGACGAGCACAGCCCTTGTTTGCGTTATAACCAATAAATCAAACCTGGAAATATTTAGATTGCACATCCCTGCCAAAATTTTGGACATTCCCGCCACACGCTGAATACATCTATAGGTACTCATAATATACACGACAACACCCCTATTATTTCTACTGCAGGTTTCACTAGGTAAAATGTCCTGAGACAGTATGGATTCGCGTCAGGCATGGTGCAGATCTCCAAAACAAAAACCCTCTTAAAACGGAGTTACCCGCTCAGGATGAACTGGCGTTGAGGGGAAGATTGGAGGGAAATAGGAGTTCGCTTTACCATATCGAAAGGTAACCGATTATGATGTTACTGGGGTTTAACTTTGTGGAGAACGGAGAGCCATCGGAGAATATGCCGCTATGCGGCGGTGTTAAGTAGCAAGTTTTAGGTGTTAAGTGGGGATGGAGAATCCGGAAAAGCCGTTTTATTGGGAAACATAGGCGTAAAATGAAAAAGGCGAATCCGCAAGGAGTTCGCCGTATGAAAAGTTGGTCGGGGCAGTTGGATGGCAATGTGAACCGTTTCTCCGCCCGTTTTATAAATCAGGTATCCTTGCTGGATGGCAATGTGAAAAGCGAAAGTTTGTTTCGCACCCCTATCGGTACCGAGCTGGATGGCAATGTGAACTTTTTCGCATAAAGTTCGTAATCCGATCAGGTAGTCCTGAAATTCGTGGCGAACTTAAGCCCTCCGAAAACCCCAGTTGGAACGCGACGAATTCGAGCCAATTTTCGTCAACAATTTCTCGCTTTGGGGTGGCTCGACATCCTCCACTTCGGTAGATTTCCAAACTCCTTGATTTCATAGGGGTGCGGAAAGGTATCGCCTCCCGCAAATGATTTAACAGCAGAAGGTTTTGAGGTTTCTTATTTTGGAGAAGGCAGACGGTAGTTCCTGGTTTTTGCAGGTGGTTTTCATTCTTGTTTCGCGGTTTTTCATGCCGCGGTACGACGCGCGTCTTCAGATATTGAAGTACCAGATCCAAATGCTTTGTGATCGGATTGATGACCCTCGACTCATTACGAAGGAAGAGGAGCGGGCGGAGTTGATGCGGTTGGGGGCATTGATCGACCATGACATCTCCGATGTCATGTTGGTTGTGAAACCAAAGACCTACCGTGGCTGGCTTCGGAAAAAGGCGGGCAAGAAACCTAAGCGAAAAGGCGGACGTCCGGAAACGGATGAGGGAATCATCCAATTGATTATTAGACTCGCCACCGAAAACCTTGGATGGGGATATAAGCGAATCTTTGGAGAACTGAACATTACGGCTTGCGAAGCAAACGGAAAGCAAACCTATGGTTTGTCCCGAAGGGATGCCACTGCGAAGCAGGGCACAACTTGGGCATTAAGATCGGCCTGACAACAATCCGCGACATTATGAAACGCAACGGCCTCAACCCGGTTCCGGATAAGGCTATGAAGAACCCGGACAGCACATAGTCGAAATTCATCAAATCCCATATTGAAACGCTCGTCGCGATCGACTTTTTCTCCAAGCCGGTTTACACGTTCAAGGGAAAAATCGATGCCTACGTACTTGTGTTTATCCACCTGGGAAGTCGGAAGGTTTTCATGAGCCTCCCGACTATTCATCCATGTGATGAGTGGGTTCTTCAGCAGGCTCGTAATGCCACCATGTGGTTGGACGATATCGGCGTTAAGGCGACCGGATTGATTCGTGATCGCGACACAAAATTTACGACACGTTTCGATGTCATTTGGAAAAGCGAAGGTGCGAAAGTCCATAAGACTCCGGTGCGCTCGCCTATGGCAAATTCTTTCGCAGAATGCTATATTGGTAAAATTAAATCTGAATATTTGAATCTCTTTTATTGCTTTAGCCTGGATCATCTTGATTACATTAATCGAGAATGGTTGAAGTACTACCACAACCAACGTCCTCATCAGGGAATTGACATTAATAACAACGTTCTTGATGTTGATTTCAAACCGACCGATCAGGGCGAAGTCAAACGGGAACAACGACTCGCGGAGTCATTTCGTGGTACTACCGCGACGCTGCGTAGTTCCCTGAACACAATCATTAGAAAAAGTCCCCTCCCCGTTCAGACTGAACGGAGGATTCACCGTGCCTTGATTGCGTAAATTTGACTGTTTTACCGACTTTCATCTACTTGATTTACTACCTTCGCCTCTCCAACCGATATAATTTTAGGTCAAAACCAATCGATTCTAACTGATTTCATTACTCAAAACCGCTGTGACTAATTTCCGGACAGGTCACTTTCATACTATAATCACCATCGACCTCATCAAGGAACAGACATCGGAAACAAAGTCCTGGATGCAAATTTCAGACCTACTTCTTCCGGCGAAGTTAAACGCGAAGAACGACTCGGCGGCATAATCTCTTGGTATTACCGAGAAGCCGCTTAGTTCCACGTTCCTCATCATTAGCAAGACTCCCCTTTCCGTTCTGACTGAACGGAAAGTTCAACGCGCCCTGACTCCGTAAATTTGATTATTTTTCCAACTTTCATCCGTAGACTTTACTATTTTTCGGTCATTCACCGATTCAATTCTTGCTCCAAACTACTTCATTTCATCCGATCTCATTGCTCTAACTTGCTGTGACTAATATTCAGACAGTGCATTCGTAGTCCTACCATTGCCAACATCAAAACCCACCTCCCCATTCAAACTGAACGGTTGTTTTCGTGCGCCTTGATTTCAGCGATTTTTCTTTCTGGTTTCCCATCGTTTCGTGTTGCTAACTTTTCCGTTCCGTTTCCCAGATTTTCAGCTCAATATCGCTCGTTTCGCATCTGTTTTTATTATCGATTTTAGTGCGATACTTTTCCGCACCCATCATAATTTCCGAACAGGTCAGCCATAGTTAATCCGATCCTCAAACATGCGTTCGCGATACCAAGGGTCATTTGACTCTTTCAGCCAGCGGCCCAGTTCACCAAGGATAAAGTCCGCATCGGCTTGGGGAATGTCCGCAACGGCGAGCGAGTTCATTTGATACGGATCCTTTTCATTGTCGAAAAGTAACTGCTCTCCTGCATCATCGATCTGGAACGTATAACGATCAGTGCGTACGCCTTTAAACTTGTTGTTGTAGCCGAGAAACAGAGCCGATTTTGGTTTGGGCTGTGTCGACCAGACGCCCGTAATGATTTCGTGCGAATAGTTTTTCCCCTCCACCGTTTCGGGAATCCGGCTCTTCAGCCCCATCATACCGAGCATCGTCGGCATGATATCAACCGGTCCTAACATCAGATCCTCTAGCCGGTGTTTTGTGAGACCCGGATATTTAATCATGAAAGGCACACAGAACGACTCTTCATAAATGACCAGCTTGCCGAACTTATTATGGCTACCCATCATTTCGCCGTGATCGGCTGTGAACACCACAATCGTATTGTCGGCCTCACCAGAGGCTTCCAGCGCTTGAAGAACTCGGCCGAACTGTTTATCCACACCTGTGACATTGGCCAAATAGAACGGCATACTTTTTTTTGCTCTGGCGAGATTCTCTGCATCCGACTCAGCAATATTCGGACGGTTCAGCAACTCGTCCGAAGAATTGTCTTTATAGTGCTCACGATAGGCCATCTCATCGCAATCCTTCTCGGAGCCGTACGGGCTATGCGGCGGATTGGGTGCCCAGATCGCGCAGAATGGTTTTGAGGTGTCGCGTTTGCCCTTTGTATTTTTAAGGTAGTCAATCAGCACATCGGCTTCGAGCAACGGAGAATAGATTTTAGGGCGATGCTGCTCGCCATCCTTCTTCCCATCGATGCGCAACGGATCGTTGGAATAGACGCGAGGATCCTTATGCACATCTTTCACACAGGTGAACCAATAATCGTTGCCATGTCGTCCGCGCCCTGGCGGAATGTAGGTATCATATGGATTAAACCGATTTCCGCCCGGAGCGGAGGTCGAGCCAACATAGTTCTCGTTAATATCAAACAGCGCATCATTGCGCTCCCAATGGGTCTTGCCCACATAGGCTGTTTCATAACCCGCCGAACAAAGCACATCCGTGAAGCATTGGATGTCGTGCCGCAAACTGTCCTGCCGGGTCTCGTGGCAGTTATTAACGACTCCATTTTGCCAGGGATACATGCCCGACATCAGCATGGCGCGGTATGGACTGCAGACCGGGCATGTGCTTACGGCTTGCGTAAAGACAATGCTCTCTTCGGCCAGCTTATCGAGTGCAGGGGTAACGACCGGATCGGTCTTGGTGCGCAGGACATTCTTATATTTATCCTTTAGGGGTATTCACTTCGATGGACTAGACCCACATGTTGTGGTACACACGTTTCATGGAAGCGTATCCAAAGGATCTGGAAGAATTGGAACTGAACTTTTCAAGTGAAGAAGCATGTCGCGACTATCTTGCATCATTGCGATGGCCGAACGGCTTCCTTTGCCCGGCCTGTGGCCATGGGGAGTCGTGGCGACTGTCAGACGGCCTTTTCAAGTGCAAGACGTGCAGTCGTTAAACATCTGTAACCTCGGGTACGATCTTTGAGGGCACCCGCAAACCGCTGGCGTCCTGGTTCAGGGCGATCTGGTGGGTGACAAGCCAGAAGAACGGAGCCAGCGCCTTGGGACTGATGCGCGTTCTCGGCCTCGGAAGCTACAAGACCGCATGGACGTGGCTGCACAAGCTCCGCCGGGCGATGGTACGTCCGGGACGGGAAAGACTGGCCGGAACCGTGCAGGTGGATGAAACCTTCATAGGCGGCACAAGGCCCGGGAAACGGGGGCGCGGAGCCGAAGGCAAGACCCTTGTGCTGATCGTGGCGCAGGAGAATGGTAAGGCCGTCGGTCGCATTCGCCTTGTAAAAATACCCGATGCCTCATCCAAAAGCCTTGAAGGGGCCATCCGAGAAACGGTTGATCCGGGTACGCAGGTGAAGACGGACGGGTGGAAGGGGTACAATGGTTTGGGAGCTTTGGGCTACGACCATAAAGTCGTTCGGAAATCCGAGGATGTTGGCGCGAACCTGCTCCCCCTTTGCCATCGAGTCGCCAGTTTGCTTAAGCGGTGGCTTGGCGGAACACATCAGGGCGCAGTAAGTCACGAGCATTTGGCATACTATCTCGACGAATACACGTTCCGCTTCAACCGGCGCACTTCCCGCTCGCGGGGAATGCTGCTTTACCGTCTGCTACAAAATGCAGTCGCTATGGAACCCGTTCGGTTCAAGGAAATATCCCTGTCGGTCAGGGGAAGAAACCACAAGATACAGACTTAGTCCAGCGAAGTGAATACCCCTATTATCCTTTTGCCAGAACCCCATCGCCTCGCGACGCATTTGGTCGGGAAAGACAAAGAGCAGGTTGGGCTGTTTTGTTTTTTTTGCAGCATGTGTGCTGTTTCCCAACATGGCCAAACCAACACCAACGGTTTTTAAATAATCACGACGTTCCATAACCATTCCTTATTATTATACAATTACCAAATACGTTAAAACCAATCGGGACGATCGGCGGGACCGGGACGCGGCGGACCAACGCGATTTAACTCCTTGTCGAAGTGTTTTCCAACAGGGATTTTTATCAGCTTATCCAAATCTTCGAACAACCACTCGTGCGAAGTTTTATGCTGGATGATTCTACCGCGTTCATCGGTAAGGGTAACCAGAAAGCCTCCATATTTTGTTCCGCGCAAGGGAGCAGAAGCACGCACGGCAACTTGCCCGATCCGCACTTCTTCACCTGAGAAAGAATGGGTTTCCTTGTTTTCGGGCGATGGTACAAACGAACTGGCCTGGTGATCCACCAGCTTATAGTTATCGCCATCTACCTCCTCGGCAAAGGCATAATAATCGACGGACAGTTCGTACTTGTAAACGCTTGTACCTTTTTTCCGAACACTTGCTTCAAAGATAAAATCGAACATCTGATAAGGTCGTTCCCCAGCGTTAAGTGGAGATTGTGCGGGAGGCATGACCTGTTCGGTTGTCTTGGAAAATTTAATATCAAAGTCGGGCGGGTCGGCGAGACCGATAAAGGTTCGGTCCTCCGAAGAAAGCTGCTCCACCGGCACTTTCACCTGCTTGCCTTTTGAATTACTGAGCAATGCCTGCCCGGCAACACGCGCCACAAACTTACCCTCAATGGTTTTTCCGGAGGAACTCGTCCAGATGCGCATTCCGTTATTGGATTCCGAAACCTCTTCCAGTTCCGGCTCCAAAGGCGATGAACCAGCGGCGCTGTTCGCTACTTGCTTTGGTGCATAATCACGAAAAACCGGACCGTTTGTGACGGTTGCATCTCCGGGGTAGAGGTCGCTATGGATTTTGTCCACAAGATCCTCCGAAAGCGTTTCCGTTTTAAAGATCGGCAATGTTGGCCCGTTAAGCATGTCATTCCGTGGATACTCCACCCCCTCGACTTCGACACAGAGCATGGCCTGAAACAGCCCTCCGGGAGTCTCACCAATCAACACTTCCATCGGAAGTGCTTCTCCGGCCTTTAGCTCAATCCAGTCGCCGACCACGGAATAGTGATCGCCCAGCCAATACTTCCGGGAATCATTGTCGTTGCTGTCCCAGATCGATGTAAATATTTGTGCATCTTCACTTGGATAGTTGGCGATGAGCACCTCTTTTCCATCCACCCGAATAGCCATGATGTCGTCGCCCAAGCCCCAGAACCGGAACTTGATATCTTCATAATGAACCAGTTGCCCCTTGTAGTGCGCTGCCCAGAGATAGCCGATCGTGTCCTCTTCACCAAACGCAGCCGGGGCCAATGAAGAATGAACCGGAGGAACTGCAAACGCGGTGGCGTAGAGCTTTCGGGGAGAGCGGTAGTAACGGGCAAGCTGAGACGTTTTCCACCCTTTGCGAATAAACTCCTTGAGTTCCTGAACAAAACCCTCGCGACCCGTTGGAACAGGACTCCCCCGGCGATCGCGCTTGAAATCATAAAAGGTGCCTTTGAAGTCATTGCCGATGGTTTGACCGCCGCCGAACAACGTGACCTGTTCGAGATCCGGTATGATTTCAAACCCGCCAATGCCGCCGACGATCCCATCTGTCATGCCGCTCATTTCCGGCAATTGAATATCGGGCATGCTGGCACGTTTTACCTTGGTGACAATTCGCGTCGTCGACTTGGGTTTCGCGGTTTTCTTAACTTTCACCTTCGGTTTCTTGAGCTTCATTTTTGGCCGCTCAACCGGCTTCGGTGGAACAAATTTTTTCTCCTCCTTCTGATGAACCGTGAAAACCACCAACATGCCGGCCAGCAAGAAGGCGGCGGCATGAACCATCAGGCTGATCACAAAACCGCTTGGCGCACCCTTGACCACTCCCTTTGTCTTTTTGATCAATCTTTTCATCGGTTAAATCCCTTCACATACGTGACTAGGGTATAATCTTTGCACAGCATAAAAACATGCCCTCGGGTGGTTTCATCTGATGTAACAATAATCCAAACGGGTTAAAATGACACTGATATATTGCGCAATCCAGACCGATGATTTGCGTAACCGAAGGGTCTCATTTAATTGGAATTCGACAAACAGGCTATGGAGCCAGCTTAACGTCACCTTGTAGAAACCTGCACTTTCAGCAACGTGCGTTGTGTCGGTATAGCTGGTTTGCGGAGACCGTATGCCGCTTTGCAGATTGGTGAATAAATCGGCCAACGTCCCCACAGTGCCAGATGCCACACGAACGATTTGAGACGGTATTCCAGAAATTAACAAAGCCGGCAGAATCCATGCTATTGATTGCGGCATAAAACGCCTCCGAATGAAGGGGTCGTATCCCACAATGGAACGTCATTTTTTGGTGTATATTTTGATATTTTTATAGCAACTACTTCGCGCCCACATATGGCGGAAGCCGATTCGGCCTTCGGTGACCGGCGGAAAGGAAGAGCAATCCCAGTCGAACGAATGAATTTTCCCATCGCGTTCTGCGGAGAAAACCAACCGTCTCCCCTCTTTCACTGCGGTGATATGGCAGGTCTCACTCGGCTGGAACAGATCGATGTTTTCATAGATGGGCTGGATCTGGGTTTCCTTCTGGAAATGCGTTAAATCCGCCGCTGGATATCGGCGTGCCGCGACATAGTGCGAGCGCTTCGGCCCGGTGGTGGAATAGGAAATATGCAACGTATTCATGTTTAGAAAATAAGATTTCATCCACGGCACTTCGCGTTGCTGAGTCGACTTAAAAATATCGTTTGGCAGTTCCTCAGCACCCAACCCCGTCGCTTGGACATAGAGAATGTTAACCGCCGTTTCATTGGTCATCGAATCAAGTCGGGTGTAATCGTATTCAATTTTGATATCACCCGAAAAACTTTGCTTCGTCCACAACACGGCGTGGCTCGCTTGCTCCAACGGCACCGGGCCCGAAGAAAAGGTCATCCCCGTTTCGCCATTCACTACGCTAGCCTTAGCGCCTTCAAGAAACCAACCTTCCTGCCATTTCTCAGAACCGGAATCGCTAAACGCGAGTTTCCATTCGGAGGAAGCTGATGAGGCACAACCGGACAACAACAGCACTGTCAGAATACTAATTCCAGCCAGTTTCCATTTTACATCGTGAACGAACATAGCAGCATCCTATTTTTGAACTTCAGGAGATTTTCCGGTAAAATAATCGTTGCAGCGCAGATAGGTATGCTGCGACCAAGGTGTATTTATCTTCGGGAGCGATTTAGCCAACTCCTTTTTAATTTCCTCGTACTCCAAATTATCTGCAAGATTCTTCCACTCATTGGGATCCTTCAGGCAATCATATAGTTCCTCGCTGCCATCCTCATAGCGGATATAACGATAGCGCTGCGACCGCACGGCGTGGTTGTTTTCGCCATAGGTGGTTATGGCATTGTGATTCCATTTTGCCTTCGGATCACGCATCAGGGGAACCAGACTAACCCCCTCGTTCTTTGGATTTGCCGGTAGGCCGCACAACTCCAGCAACGTAGGATATAGATCCATCAGCGAAGCAGGCCCATCCGTCGATTGTCCGCCCTTAAATTCAGGCGCCGTAAAGATCATTGGCATACGGGTCGCCCGTTCCCAAAGCGACTGTTTGGCAAACCGGTTCTTTTCGCCCAAATGATAGCCGTGGTCCGACCAGAGCACGACCACCGTATTTTCCGCATACCCGCTGCGCTCCAATTCATCGAGCACCATGCCCACGCAATGATCAACCATCGACACGGTGGCAAGGTAAGCCTGAACAATGTGCTTCCACTCCCCACTTTCTTTTGCCCAGTCCGCCGTTGGCATATGTAGCATCTCGGCAATTTTACGAGCCATTGGAGGTACATCGTCCTGATCGCCCTTCAGATAGGGCGGTGTTTCTATTTCTTCAAGGGGGTGCAAATCGAACCATTTCTGCGGCGCATACCACGGTACATGCGGCAGCACAAAACCAACCGCCATAAAAAAGGGTTCATCATGCTTTTGTTTCAAACGTTCAACCGCCCATTCTGCCGTTTTAAAGTCCGGCAGGTCTTCATCGCGTTCGGGATAAACACCCCAGTCCGTGCCTGTTCCTATTGTATCCCACGTAAAGCGCTTCTCCGGCTTGGGCCCAAAACGTGGTGCCTCGCGTGTGCCATCAAATTCCTGAAAGGCTCCTTCCGGCGCCCAGTGGTGGAAGATCTTACCTTTACCCATGGTTTTATAACCGTTGTTTTCAAACCAGTTGCTCAGATAAATGCCTTGTCCCGCCGGAGTCTTCTCCAAGTCCTCATCAAAAACATGTGCGTATATTCCGGTCGTCGATGGACGCAATCCACTCATCAGTGCCGTGCGCGACGGCCCGCAATGCGGCGCTGCCGTATGGGCATTCATGAATATAGTACCCTGAGCGGCCAAGCGATCCATGTGAGGGGTTTTTGTATTCGGATGCCCGTCCATGAACCCGACCCAATCATTCAAATCATCAATCGCAATCATTAATACATTGGGTTTTGAATTCACTTTCATGGACGATCCCGCCCAAGCGGGGATTGCCAATAAACCAACACAACTAATCAATCCAATATAGTTCATCATCATTCCTTAGTTGCCCTATTCTACTTTCGTTAAAATCAACTTCCGTACTTTAACAGACGCCGAACGGAAATCATCCTTCAATCCAAATACCAGTGAACACTCCGGTGAATACATGGTTACTTTACCCAGTCGTTTAATTTTAAATTCTCCGCCCGTGTAACATCAAACACCTTCCAGTCGACCGTTGGAATCGATTTTTCACCTCTGTGGTAACCCGCATAGGAAAAGTCAGCCAACTCCGGTTCTTCTCCCGACTGCCGCGCCCCCCTGAACTGCTTCTAAAGGCTGGATATATTCGACGGATCCTCCGGCATAGATTCCTTCGCACCAACATCCGGGGCTTCCTCAACCGTGGCGAGCATGGGAGCCTTTTCCCCGACGCGCGGTGAAGGAACCTCATCCGTACAGCCGTATAAGCCGAGTGCGATAATAAAACAACTCACGATTCTGTTCATCGGCTCCCTCTGCAACCGTTTCTGGCCAGCATTCTTCGTCAACAAGCCTAGCTCTCTGCTTTGATTTTCTTTCGGTAAATGGAGAGCAGGATTCCGCCGACGCCAGCCACCGCACCCCCACAATAGATAAAGACCATCCGTTCGCTGAAGCTGTTGGGAATAAGGAAGCCGCACATCAGCAAACTGCCCAGAATCAGGTTGAGCGATCCCACAATATGGTACTGGGTGGCATCGCTGTTTTCAGAGTGCTCTGCCACATGGTCGATCGGGGTGCGCATGTCCGAGAACAGCGCTTCGATCGATTCCTTGTGCTCGGGCGTTACACGCTTGTAGAACAACGACGTAAAGAAGAACCAGGAAATGCTGCAAACCAGCGTGACCGCCGTAATCACCATGAAGGTAACGTCCCCGCTTTCGAGGGAGTTCATTGGGCGGTCGCCAAATCCAAATACATATTTTCCGGCGGCATCGGTCGAGACATAGGTCTTGGTGAGAAAGGCTGCGGCGAAGCCAACAATGACCGTACTCCACCCGGTCCAGACCGGGGTCTTTTTGTAGACGAAGCCAAATACGGCCGGCACCACCATCGGCGGGATGACCAACGAGAAGACCAGGTTGGAAAATTCGAACAGCCCGATCGTGCGGTTATTCGCCAGCGTGGTTGCAAGGGTGATCAGTACGACTGCAAGAATAACGGTGAAGACGCGTCCCATCAGCAATTGCTCCTTTTCATCGGCATCCGGACGGATAAATTCCTTATAGAAGTTCTTCACACAGAATCCGGCATTGCGGTTCAAGGCGGTATCCATGCTCGAGATCGATGCCGCGAACATGGCACAGACAATCAGCCCCACCATGCCGCGCGGCAAGACGTGCGCGGCAATGGCCATATAGGCCCCCTCGGTCGGGTTTTCCATCTTCGGGAAAAGCTCCGACAGATCCGGATAAACAAACGAACACACCATCACCGGAACAAATGCAATGATCGGCACAAGAAAGTATCCACACGTAAGCATGGCTGCCGATTTCCTGGCCTCGCGCCCGTCCTTGACGGAAAGAAACTTGGCTCCTTCCTGCGAAAGATCGGAGGCCTGCATGATGCGCATGACCATGCTCAGCAGGAGAAACGCGATCCAGATACTGGGCGATTCCACCGACGAAAAATTGGTAAAACCTTCCGGAATCTGTTCCATGAATCCATCAACGCCACCGACCGACGGCAAGGTGATGGACCGAATCAGCACCGTCGTTGCACCGACAATGATAATGGTCATCTGAACAAAGTCGGAGGCAATAACCGACCAGGCGCCCGCGCCGAGAGAAACGCAGGTTACTACAATCCCGAGAATCAGAATGCACAGGTTAAGCGGCACGCCGACCGCCGCGCTCATGAAGATGGAAACGGTCATCAGCCACATCGCGCCAATCATCATGTTGGCCGGAATCTGAACCCAGATCCAGAACTGCTCGGTAAAGCGGCCGTAGCGTCGCTTGATTCCATCGGCCACGGTGATGATGCGCATCTGGCGGTAGCGATTGGCCAGAAAGAAAAAGATAATCAAATAGGCCGGCACCCACAGCCAATAGAGAACGATCATGAAAAACCCCATATCGTAAACCCGGGTCGCCGCCGCCGTGAAGGTCCAGGCCGACAGCCCCGAAGCAAGGCCCGACATACCCGTCATCCACCACAGCATATTGCCGCCGCCGCGGAAAAAGTCGGACGAGTTTTTGGCCACCTTGCGGCACACCATTCCGATCGACATCGTAAATAGCAGATACAGTGCGATAACGAGATAATCCCAATTTCCTAACATAATGAGCACTTCCTTTTTATACATTAAAAATCAATCGAGGGGAACGGCCACCTGTTTCCCCGGCGTGAAGCCGTTGGCGAAATCGCCGGGCTCCAGCTCGCGGGCAAAGTTCCAGATGCCATTCAATTCAAAGAGATCGCGGGTGCGGGTACGTTGGGGGTAGATCATGGTTAAATCCTTTCATGAGTCGTGATTAATCAAAATTTATTCAGGTTCAACCACCTTGGGTTTTCTTTTCGGATATTTTCCAGAGTTTGGAACGAGCTCTTCCCAGCGCTTGCGATCCCAGCCATGCGGAGGTGGCAGCGTTTCGGCATATTGGTTGTAGCTCGCCTTCATGCGCTCCGCGACTTCCGGATTCGTTGCATATAAATCGTTCTGTTCCAACGGATCGCCTTTCATGTTGTAGAGCGAAAAGAACGCTTCGCGCCCATCAGGAAACTCCTGCTCCAACTCGGGATCAAGCGTGCCTACATAGCGCAGGATATAGTCGCCTTCAACGATTGCCCATGCGCCATGCCACAGGTCGCGTTTTTGTTGCGCATTAACAAGCGTCTTCTTGCCTGCAAAACCCCAGGCCGGAGCATGGATACCGGCAAAGTAGAGTTGCTTATGCTGAACCAACTCTTTTCCTTCAATGATTGGAAGAAGACTGCGCCCATCGATGTTGTCCGGGATATCTGCACCGGCGGCATCAAGTGCAGTC
The DNA here is from genome assembly GCF_900890425.1 of Pontiella desulfatans. NCBI lineage: Bacteria > Pseudomonadati > Kiritimatiellota > Kiritimatiellia > Kiritimatiellales > Pontiellaceae > Pontiella > Pontiella desulfatans. The sequence continues at coordinate 3,691,036 of NZ_CAAHFG010000001.1, forward strand.
GGCATCACATCCATCAATGAAACGGCTTGCTCAACGTGGATCGGCTTTTTGATTTTGTCCGGCCAAATCATCATGAGCGGCACGCGCGTGCCGCCGAGATAATATTGCCCTTTGTGTCCGCGATACTGACCGTTGCCGGGAACGAGGCTGAGATCACCGTCGCCCACCTTGCAGGTGGCACCATTGTCGGACATGAAGAACAGAATGGTGTTATCCCACTCGCCGCGTTCCTTAAGCATATCGACAATGCGTTTAATCGACTGGTCGACGCCGTAGATATGGGAATAAAACCGGTCGATCGATTGGTAGCCGGTGTTGAATCGCTTCGCATAATTGGCGGGCGCATCGACGTCTAATGGAATATGCACGGCGTGTAGCGCCAGCTCCATGAAGAACGGCTTGCCTTCGTCCAAACTTAGACCCATGAAATCCATCGCCTGGCGGGTAAACTGGTCGGTGTTGTATTCCGACTGCTTGCCTGTGTATTTTCGGTTTTCCCAAATCAGCTTGGAGTTGTAAAACTCGCACTCCCAGCGATTGTAGAAAAAGGCATAGTCAAAACCGTTGTTGAGCGGATGATCGCGCTCGCAGACTGAGCCCCAGTAACCGGCATCGATCACCTCTTCATCAGAACCTCCATTTGCGAGAATCTTTTCTTGGATGGAGTGGTCGCGGGCACCCACATGCCACTTGCCGACATAACCGGTGTTGTAGTCCACGGCTTGGAAACGATCCACCAGGCAGCGCCCCTTCGGTAAGCCGCACACGTTGATATCAATATTTCGGTACGCCCCCCACTGCGTCGGGTTAGTACCGGTAAGAATCCCTTGGCGCGACGGAGCACACAGACTGCTGGCGGCAAATGCACGGCTAAAGACTGCTCCCTGCTCCGCCAACGTTTCCATAAACGGCATGGCACGACGTGCCGCGTCCAACGCTACTTCCTTATCGTAGGTTTCGCCCAGCCCATCGGTGTAGGCCTTGAAATCAGGGTCGACCTCATCCAATTCAAGCTGCTTAGCCACCGGCGCAAAATGGCCGGTGCCGAAATCATCCAGCACCACAATCAGAATATTCGGTTTATCCGCAGCAGTCTGCAGCGAAAAAGCCAAGACGAATACAGCTGTCAGCTGCATAAACGTGTTTTTACTCAACACCATCAGTAAACCTTCCTTGCGTTAGTCCATACGAATCCAAACCATTGAAAAGATAAACAACCGACGAAATACGAGCAATTCTCATTATGCGCAATCTATCTCCACTATTTGCGCAATAGTTTAATGTTTTTTTAAGGTTTGACCTGTTGCTTGCGGTATTCGGTAGCGCTTTTTCGAGCAGTTTCTGAAAGGCTAACTCGAAGCGCTCGGTGTTGTGGTTTCCCATCGGTCTGAAGGTCGAAGGTTCCGGAAATCCGACTTGCGACCTTAGACCTTCAGACTTTCGACCTTAAGACCGCGACGAAGTCGCTAAATGATTCTTCGCCCGTCGACATTGCCATAGTCGATGAGGTATTCGCGGCCGTCCTTCAGCGCAAGCTTTACACCGCACGCAGTGCCAGAGGGTGCCCACGGCAGGACTTCCATTGTCTGGATGGGATTGAGTTCATCGTCCGTCCAGTCGCCGCCATCGAGGCGATGCAGCAGCACGGTCACAAAAACCTCCATGCCGGAATAGTCCTTTTCGCGGATGCGTTCGGTATAGATCACCGTGCTTTCATCGGCTTCCGGGTTCAGCCCCTTGTGCACTTCCGTTTTAATACTGTCCCAGCCATGTACAGGAATCATGGCCAACTTACGGCCATCGGCAATTGAAGCCATCAGACCAGCGCCCACCTTCTCGAAGATGGCAGCGTTGCCGTTGAGGTGCGGTAATGCAAAGTGGCCAAGCTGCAGTTCGTAGCGGTATGGAACACGCACGCGATCAACCCGGATGATTCCGCTAGGAATTGGAATATCTGCTAGGTCAATGCGTTCGGGGCCACGGCTAACGCCGCCTTTGTTCGGATCGCCCAGGCCGACCGGCTGCGTGTTCTGCAGACGATAGAGAATGCCGTCTTCAATCTTGTTGAATGCATAGTCGAGAGGAATGCGAAAGTCTTGGCCCATATCCTTTTCGCGGATCGAATAGCTGGCCGCGTTGGAACCGCCTGGTGTTTCAGTCTCCAGAGGGAAGTCCGGGTTAAACTGCAATTGATTATAATAGGTTTCATGCAGCTTCACCTTGCCGGTTCTGAGTTCGGTGGTTCCAGTCTTTCCGTGATTGACTACCTGCATGCCGGGTCCTGGGAGTTCGACGGTTTCGGTGCGGTCGCCCAGCTCCGGCCAGAAGCCTTCATTTTCTTCCGCCGTCCAGAAGGGCGAATCCTCGGGAAGTGAAAGCGCCACAAAGCACTTGGCCAGCCAGAACGGGCTGGCAGCGCAACTGTAAAACTGGATCAACGGCTCGAATGGACCATAATAGCCGAGGCATGGCATACCGTTGACGAATAGATCTTCGCGCGATAAAAACTGAAGCATGTTGCCCGAAGCAATGCGCCGCGCAAATCCGGGATCCAGCACCGGGTCGTTTGTCAGGAAATGTGCGCCGAATGCGGTGGAGGCGGCAAAGCGGTAGATGATGCTCCTGCCCCACATGAGCTGTTTGCCGTCGCGCGCAAAGAAGCGCGGCCAGTTAACGATAAACTCCTTATTTCGTTTTTCGATGATCGCGGCCAGTTCGGGCGCGTGTTCATAGCCGTACCATTTGCACCAGAGCGGGCCGTAAAAATGAAAGCCCCATGGATTGTAAAAATCATAGTTGGTGTCGTCGATATACCAGCCGTCGCCGACATAGTTGCTCATGAGATGCTGTAGATGATCGGTCAAGGTCGACTCGTCAATCGCATAGCCATTCACCTTCAGGAAGGTCAGCATCAGCACGTTGAAAAAGCGCCAGTTGTGGCCGATCGTCAGGCTGTGGGCATAGTCCGACAACAGATCTGCAATCTGCTGTTTTTCCGCATCAGAATACCGATCCCAAATCTGCTCGCGCGTCGCCATGAGATTAATGGCCAGTGCGGCACCCTCGACCGTTTGCTGATACTGCATACGGCCATATTCTTTTTGAAAGTCAGAATTGCGTCCCCAGAAGCGCGGGGACTTTGGATCGGTCGCCTGCAAAATCTGATTGGCATAATAATCACGGATATTAATCCCGTTACAGATGGTATCGGGATTATCCACAATCACCGGCCCGGCCGCCATCATGGTACGGGCAATGCCTTCAAATTCCGCCGCCTGGAAACGATGCCTGGGGTCATCGGGCTGGGGATAGCTTATTTTGTTTTGCTTCGGCAGAATGATAGGATCGTCGATATTATTCACATGCTGGAACACCCCTTCGATCAGGAATTTTGCAGCGTCCAGCCAATGCCGGCGTGTCATTCCCGTAAAGGGGCTATTTTCGAAATCCGGATTTTCCACTTTAAACGCATATGGATTCCCATTTAACCAAGTGGAATCCAGTCCATCCACGGTTTCAGAATTTTTTAAATCTAATGACATAGTCTCTCTCCAGAATGATCACATGAACGGTTGCTGGTATAAGACAATCGTATCAGGCTTGATGTCGCAACGAACATTTTGCGCAATGCAAGCAGGTGATTTGCGCAACTATAATTTCAAAGTGTTATATATGTCCGCCTCAGGGAAGCAGCACAAGTCGGCCATATTCATCCGTCAAATGATAATCCGTCGTTGATAGTGCCGGCACCATGGTCAGCTCAGGGTTTAACAGATCTTCGGAGTTATAGTTATAGCGCCCGCATAACACCGTCCATTCTGTTCCATCGCCCCACCCGCTTCCTAATGCCGTGAGCTGTGAAGCGGGAACAAACATGCGCACCTTCCAACCGGTCTCCGTAATTTCAGAAACAACATTTAGTTCCCGATATTCATGATTCTCTAAGGCCTCCTGCGGTGATAAAGGTGTTGGCCATGTCGGGAAAAACAACGTTGATTTGTTTCCAAAGGGCGTCGCATACATTTCCCATTTATGGAGTGCGTTTGTGGGTTTCAGGAAAAGTTCAAATACATCACCGCTTTCATAGTGCAGTTGTTCATCATCCCGGTTGAGAGCAATCAAAGAAGAATCCTCCAGCACCGCATCAAGGTGCAACCCCTGTTTGTCCCAGGCAAACCGAACCGTTCCGCCTTCAACCGGACTGCCATCACGGTCGGTGCTGTAAGCCATGGCAGACGGCGTTCCATACGCTGGATACCGCGCGGCCTCAAGAACAAGACTCATAAAACACCTCCATATAGTTACGGAATAATTCCGGGAGCGCAGGGTTCGAGGCTCTGGAACCGGTCGACTTATTCTGCTGCGCTTCCCGTAACCGTTTCGAAGCATGGTTCTCTTCGAGCTCAACTTTGATGGATGCTCCATCCCTGCATTTCACGGTCAGCAGGGTCGAATCGCCCTCGGCGACCGTCCAGGCCTCGGCAGAGCTTTCCAGCTTCCAGTGACCTTTCAACCGCAGGGTCGTAAACCGAGTCGGCGAAGGGTGCAGCGCATGATGCTTCACCGCTTCAACAAGCTGCTGCAGGTCGGGGTTTGAAACGGCCACTTTCAGGGTATCGCCATCCTGAATCATCACGTGGCACGGATCGGAGACCGACTCCAGCAGGCCGGCATCAACAGCCCCCTTTTCGAAGCAGGCATAGGCTGCGGTTCTGGTTTCGGGATCCGCAACCACATGTGCCTGATTATCCTGCCGCAGGACTTCAAGAACCGGAAAAACCTGCTGGTGGTTAAACAGCGGTACAATCAGATAAGCGTAGGATGCGTCTTTGGGAGCCGGGCCGTGATCAAGCCACGCCTTCGCAAACAGACCTTTCGCATCAGGTTTTGTGCCTGTTTTCCCAATGCCCTGCCGCAGGGAATATTTATTATTGGGCGAAACCTGCTCGCCCACGGTAATGACCGGCTCTGCACCATCGAGTATTTTATAGCCGGTGCCGATCGGATCGACCAGCCACTCACCTTCGTGCCGCACTGCACCGTTGGTGCTGGTGATACCGTTTTGGAACAGGGTGGTATGAACCGGTTCCTCTCCATCCGCCTCAATACCTGAACCGAGGCAGAGCAGTTGTCCGCCGAAACAAAAAACCGACTTACGAGCCTGAAGCCTGTTCGGAAACGCCATTTTTTCCGCGCCCGGATCAATGGTAAACCCATCGCCCTCATTGAGCTTCATGGCCCAGATCCCGTTACCGCCGAGGGTGCAGCCTCCTGCAAAGATTTCTTCTGACTTGAACATGACCACCGGTTCCTCCGGCTCCAGCTCCTCGAAAGGCAGCACCACGGTGGTGCCCCCCGGCGGATGGTTCCAGTCCCAGCCGTCTTCAACATAGCCCGCCGCTTCCTGTGACATGTTCGGCAGAACCTGCACGGTACCATTGGACTGATAGCGACCATAGCGGTTGTCCAGGCCGTAGAGCTCTGAAGCCCAGACATATCGGTTATAGCCCTTGATATTGACCGACCAGTCGGCGCGGCGGTGCACATTGAGCGCGGCATAGGGAAAGGTCCAATGACCGTTCGGCGGTGCCGTGTTGATTTCCACACCCTGAAAAACATGACCGGGCGGATTCCCCCAAAGGCGGACGTAGGCCGAAGCAACCTCCGGATCAATCGGCTGCCTGCCGTCGGGTGTTCCGCTCAGCGCCAGCGCGAGGAAGGCCTCTTTGAGGCTCATGATGCTGCCGCCAAGCGGGTGGCGGCCGGAAAGGCCCAGTCCCCAATAGTGCGGGTTGCTGTAGACCGTCGAAGCCATGATCGCTCGTTTAAAATTGGCGTGACCGGATTCTCCGATGCGGAACGCTGTACCTGAAAGCGCCTTCAGGCTGACGGGTATGCGGTCGAATGCGCCGGTTGCGTAAGCCGGATAGTGCCCCCAATGATGCCATGCCGTTCCATCGGGGCGGAAGCCCTGAGAGTTGGTCATGGCCAGAATGGCGGTCAGGTGATCGGAATAGAGCCGCAGGCAGGCCGCCTGCCACGAAGGATCATCCGCAAGAAAAGCGGACATCATCCGATAGACCGACTGCGTGTTGTAATAGTCGAGATTGGATTCATGCTGTGCGGCATCAAGCATTTCGGCGAAGTTGAGCTGCCAGCGAACCGCATCGCCTATGGCATCAAGCAACCCTTTTTCACGAAGCACATTCTTCATCAGGAAAAAGGACGTCTGCAGTTCGCGGGTGCTGTAGCCGATGTGATGAATCGTTCCCTGCGAACTGCCCGCGCCCCACCCCTGGTCAAGATAGTAGCGCGCGCCGTCAGCGAAAAGCTGCTCTAATTCAGTCTCTCCGGTTGCTCCGTATTCCCGGGCCACCTTGAGCATCCATTGCCCGAAATCGCGCAGGTCGTTGTATTCCGCGTCAATGTAACGGATCGGGGAAACCTGCATACCCATTTTCAGCGGCAGATCGAACAACATCGATGTACGATAATCTTCCGCTCCGGCGGGCGTCAGATCCGTCGTCTCATAGGCCGCGCGCAGGCGCGCTTCAACTGTCTCAAGGTCGGCGAGAATCCCGGCCGTAACCGGCTCCACCTCCATGGAGACGAGTTGTTCAAACGCACCGATTTCCGGGATCCAGTGATCCCACGCCCGCAGGCCGCCCTCTTTAATGAACGGCACTTCAAACCCGGGATACGGGTGACGATCGTCGATATACTGGCTGAAAATGATGTCATCAATCCATAACGGCCCGGCAGACGGCGGCGCAATCATGCGCGCCGATTCCAGCGTATCAAGCATACCGTCCATTTCGGAGAACGGCACCCAGACGGTGCGCCATCCTTGAAAATTCAGATGAAGCTCAAAATGGGTCGTGCCGTTGAACTCCACGCGCAGCTTTTCGTCCACCGGCGAGTCGTTATAAATCGACATCACAAACGTTGGACTGAGCGAAAAATGCGAACCGAATGCTGCACCGCTCTCTTCCGGGGACAACGGACGGATCTTTGAAAACGCCAGCGTACTGCCGCTCCATTTCAACGAAGTTGATCCGAACTGCGAACGGGAGCCGTCCAGCTCAAAACCTTCGCCGGAAACATGCTCCAGGACAGACTTTTCCTCAAAGGAGGTTCCTGCCATTAAACGTTCGGCGTAGCACGGAACCGCGGCCATCAATAAGACTATGCAAATCCACTTCATCACTTCATCAACCGCCTGTATTCTTCCATGCTCCACAGCAGCGGCTCCTGAAGACCGGCAGCCCATTCCCTGTAATCCTTCGTTAAGCGTTCAACCACTTCAGGATGCCGGGCGGACAGTTCAGATCGCGCTCCTGGATCCTCGTCCAGATCAAACAGCTCCGTCGTTCCGGTCACTTCGTTCCGGCGCAGCAACCATTTGCCTTTCTGCACGGCCCACGAGGCCTCGCCGGCCATGAGCGAGCTCCTGGGCAAATCGTCGGAGCGCTCGGAGAGATACTCGTTATAGTCGTGCCAGAATGCCGCATTGACAAAATCCCAGTGCATGATTTCGGGTCCGGCCCAATAAAGGGCTTCGTGCGGCTCGGTGTTGCTTTCGATATGCGGCAGCAGATCCACGCCATCCAGGTTGGGCGGCAGCCCGATGCCCGCCGCGGCCAATGCCGTGGGCAGCACATCCAGGGCGGAAACACGCGGCTCGAACCGTACCGGCTTCAGCCCGGCCGGCCAGTGGGCAATCATCGGCACGTGCATGCCGCCGTGATGGAAACTGCCCTTGTTGCCACGGAACGGCCCGTTCATCGGCTGGGGCGATTCCACCACGGCACCGTTATCGCTGAGGTAGAAGATCAATGTATTTTTCAACTCCCCCTCGGTCTCCAGTGTGGAAACAATTTTTCCGAGCCCGTCGTCGATGGCGGCGATGTAGGCGTAATAGTTGTCAACCTCGCTGTTGCCGGTATCAAAGCGCTGGTATTGTTTGGGGGCCGGATCTTCCAGCGGGATGTGCGGCGCGCTGTAGGCGAGGTAGATAAAGAACGGTTCGCCGCCAGCGTGCTCGATGAAACGTACGGCATCATCGGTAAATTCGTCGGTTAAATATCCCTCGGCCTTGACGTGCTCCGTCCCGCGGAAAAGGCTCGGCGAATTGTAGTAGGTGGTACCGGACGAATTAAATCCGAAATAATGATCGAACCCGCGGTTGATCGGATTGTGCTCAGGTGCGCAACCAGCAATAGCGTTCCTGTGATAATCATGGGTCTGCACCGGCAACGGAGTCTTGATGGTCCTGCCCAGATGCCACTTACCGATCATCGCCGTGCGGTAGCCCGCTTTCTGGAAAAGCTCAGGCAGCATCGTTTCCGAAAGAGGCACGCCCATCTTCGACACGTCCCAGTTGTCGTAGGCGCCAAAACGCTGCTGGTAGCGGCCGGTCATCAGTGCCGCACGGGATGGCCCGCACACCGGCGAGGTCACGTGTGCATTCATGAAGGTAACGCCATTTGCCGCAAGCTTGTTCAGGTGGGGCATGCATGCCTTGGCCGCAACCATCGCCTTCTGTTCGTCGCACGCATAGCGCTCCGTATTTTTTGTCAGAAACAGCATTTCGTCGGGATAGTCGGCCGAATAGACCGGAAGCTGCCCGAAGCCTTGGTCATCAGCCAATACAACAATCACGTTTGGCCGCTCTTTCTGAGCTGCTGTCGAGCACATAGCCGCCAGGAAGCACAGTATACACCGCATGATTAAAGATCTATTGTCCATTTTCTCCCACCCATTCAGTGATTAACATCATGCATCCGCCTGATTCCTGCCGTTTCAATTTGCCCCTGTAAACTTGAGCTGCACGGGTATGGCGTGGCGGATATTATTGACCACAACGCGCGTTCTACCTCCGGAAACCTTGGTTTTCACATCGGCATTTTCCTTGACCAGCCGCCATTTGCCTCGCAGGACAATCTCGGCATAACCGGGACGCGCTTCCTCGTCATTGGTATAACTATCCCCCATTGCCGGGATGCGCAGGTCGGCATTGCCGATACTCAGCGCCAGGTTTTTTCCCCATGATTTGGCCATGACCAGACAAGGTTGATCAGCCGCTTGGAGCAGATCATCCTCGTCCCCTTGGTACGCATCAAACAGGGCATAGCCGACGACGCCGCTTTCCCGGTCATATACGATCTGCGCCTGGGCATCATTCCGGAGGACACGATACGACGGATCGCTCGCAAAGGCCGCGATGCTCTGATGCGTTCCATCGAGCAGAACCACATATTCATAGGTTGCTTCCTTCGGGGCTTTGCCATGGTCGATCCATGCGGACGCAAAGGTTCCTTCCGTGGGCTCTTTGGTTTTATTGTGACGGGAACCCTGTTTCTTAACGGCCAGCTTCACCTGGTTTCCAGCCGGCACATAATACCCGTTCCCATGAGAATCCACCAACCAGCTTCCGCGGTTCGACTCCTGCGATACAGGGTTGCTTTCCAGCGGTTCGGAGGCATTCATCCAGACCCTGGAACTCCCTTCATTCCACGTGTGTTGAAACAAAACAGTTTCAGTTGGGTATTCCGAGGTCCCGTTCGAAATTCCGGCGCCCAGGCAAATGATGCGATTATCAAAACAGAACATGGATTTGCGGGCGTTGAAGTCCGGATCAAAGTTTTCCATATCCGGCTCAAACAGATCGGTGGCAAAAATCCCATAGCGGTTTCCTAAATTTGAGCTGCCGCCGAATCGAATATCGGAGCGCACCATCAACGTTCCCTCCAGTGGATTTTCAAGCACATCAAGCGGCCGGTGAATCATCGTGGTTCCGGGATTTCGATTCCAGTCCCACCCTTCCTGCTCAAACCCGCTGGCGGCGCGCCCCTCTGCGGTATAGATCTGCAGGCTTCCGTTGGACTGATAGCGCCCATAGCGATTGTCCATAGTGTAGATTTCCGACGACCAGACATAGTGGTTAAACCCTTTAAGGGTGACCATTTTTCCGCCCCACCGGTGAATCCCGAAACACCCGTAATTAAATGACCAATGACCGGACGGCATCCGGTTCCGATCCAACGCTACGGGATAACCGCAGATTTCAAGATCCTGATAAACCGGTTCGAGGGATTCAATGGATGACTCGCCGAATGGGTGACGGCCACTAAGGGCCATGCCTGTTTCAGGACTGCTGTAAAGGGTGGCCGCCGTTAATGCCGCACTAAAATTCTCCAGCGCGGCCGGCCTAATTGCAAACGCCGTGTCATTGAGCGCACGGCATAGAAAACCCGCCGAGATAAAGGCCGGAAATGAATAGCCAGGATAGTTTCCGCCGTGATGGAAGGCCGTACCATCCACCTTGATTCCCCCCATGGTTCCCGGTGTGTCGGCCGCCAGCATAGCTGAAAAATAATCCCGGAACTGCGTCACCAGGGCCACTTTAACCGCCTCGTCCGGAATGGCCAGCATGGTCAGTAAATGCGACTTCGCAATCGTGTTGATATAATCAAGATCGGCTCCCTGGTTGCGGTCGAATTCCATGGCGGCAAAATCGACCTTTTCACGCATGAACCAAATCAGCGCCCGGACCGTTGAATCCAGCATGCCGGCGGTGCCCAGCTCGTCAGCCATCAGGAACGTGGAAATATACCAGCCTCGCGATGCATAGCCGTAATGGTGCGTGCTGAAAAGTGCACTTCCATCCTGCCATCCCTGATCCAGCAGATGGCGGTTCATCTGCAAATACATCTCCCGCAGCCGGGCGGCGGCCGGGTCGGATGTTTCCAGAGCGCGATAGCACTGAGCCATTTCCTGCATCAGTTCCGTGTAGTCCCGGAACTCGGTATACCGGCTCATTAAATGTTCATCCTGTGCCGTCATTCTGCGGGGATAAACGGAGTCCTGACGATCGTGGAGCGCGCGGCGCATCATTAAAACATGCCGCCCTGATATGATGCCCTCTTCTTCCCGGATCTCCAGGGTCTCAAACTGCTGCTCCAACGCAGCCACCTTTTCCAGGGATGCCGGCGCTGCAGGAAGAAAGCTCTGCACGATATGGTTATTTATCCGGTCGAGATCTGCACGATGCCGATCAGAAATGTGGTCCGCATTCACTCGGGGCAGCGGCGTCAGCTCCACCGGAGCGGCTTTGGTTCCCTTGACAAAAGGGACCTGTGGATCTGCCCACTGATAGCGGATATCATCGATATTAGCCAAAATGATGCGATCAATAAACAGTTCCCCGGAAGCGACCTGCGAGGGGGCCGTGATGCGGAGGCCGCGCATCCCCTTCTGCGGGATGCCCTCCATATCGCGATCGAACGCGACCGAACATGTACGCCAGCCCGTAAAACCGAGACCAAAATCAAATCCGCAGTCATTGCGGCCGAAATCTATCCGCAAGCGGGCCCCGGGCAGCGCCTTTTCGCTGTAGACCCAGAATGAAAAAATACAGACAGCTCCGCGTGCCAGTTCATCAGTTGCTTCCTGGCCTGTCACATAAGGAATGACCCGGTCGAAATAGAGATTCGACGGCTCTTTCCAACTCCAGCGCAACGATTGGGAACCGTTAATAAAATGCTTTCCACTCAGCTCTACTTCGGCTCCCTGAACCGATAACGATGCCGGCAGTGCCCCTGACTCGAAAGATAGCATCGGAGAAGCGGGATCTTCCGCCACATAGGGAAAGTCCATCGCGCCGCATGAGATTCCGGCCAACAGGTGCAGTATGCAAACTATCCTCATATAGGGATGCCTGAAGTGGGATAGGATGAAACGATGGGCTTTCTGCATTAAGGTCTCCGGCTTCGGTTTGAATGCCAGCTATATTCCACGACCTTCCCGCATTTTCAAAGAGAGTAATTACGCATTTATACACATTGAAATGCGACAGATAGATCGTATAATGACGCATATTGACAGGAAATTATGCGCAATTATCTGCATTTGGCTCGGGATGGCAAAGGGGTAAGTTAGTGGTCGCACTGCGTGCGCAGCGGCTTAAACCACAGGAAGTAAAATATGAAAATGAACAACATCTCATGGCTGACGATCGGGATTCTCGCGGCAGCCGCAGTTCCGAACGCCCAGAGCCGGATACAGGTTTATGACGGGTTTTCCGCAACCTACCCCATAGGCATGAGCCTGAACGGAAAAACGGGAGGCACCGGTTTTTCAGGACCATGGGTGATCGACACCTCTGACAATACGGATAATACTCAGCGATTCCTCGCCCAAAGTTATTCGCCTGCTTATACCGATGCGAAGAACAGGGTGCTGAAGACCGAAGACGGTTCGCTGGGTCTGCGAGCCATCGGTTCCGGAAATACTACACTAAACCGCGAATTCGAGAATGAGTTGACCGGCACCTTCTGGATTTCCTTTCTGACCCAAATGGATAAGCAGGTCGGTTATGGCTGGGACATCATGTTTCTGGATGCCGCCGGTGAAATGCAGTTTAAGTTTATGAATGGAAGGGCCGAACAGAACCGCTGGCGGATCCAGTCCATGAAAACCGGAAACGGGCTGCCCCGGGACGGGCTGTTCAAGAGTAAGCCCGGAAGTACGCCCACCGATTTAACCCTCGTCATATTGAAAGTGGTCAATGCCGGGTCCGGCGAAGCCGACGGAAAAATCCTCGCCTACCTGAACCCGACCGATCTGCGCGATGCGGAGATTGCCGTCCAGGCCTCCCTCAAAATTTCAGGGCTTCAACTGAACCCTGTCCGGAAATTCAGTTTCAAAAAAAACACGATCGCCACCGGCTGCTTTGACGAATTGCGCATGGGAACCGACCTCGAGGATGTGCTTCCACAACGATAGGCATAAATAATCCATCACCGCCGATGGTGATGGGAAAGGAGCGATATGGCAAAACGGAAAAAAGTGGCCCTGCGGTTTTCTCTGACGTCAGGTTTTACGCGCAAGATGGTGCACGGAGTTATTGCCTACATGCGCAAGCATGGGTCGTGGGATATTGATATCCGAAGTGCTGAACCGATCGCCCTGTCGACCTGGGAAGATCTACGATCCTGGGAGGGCGACGGCATCATTGCCCCGGTCTATCAGAAAGCCCATATTGCAATGCTTAAGAAAAGGGGCGTACCGGTGATTAACACTGCCGCCGCACTCGAAAACATCCCCTTCCCGACGATCACCTTTGACAATGAGGCCATCGGCGAAATGGCGGCCAACCATCTCCTCGAACACAATCTGGATCACTTTGCCTATATCGGCCCCAAAGACTGGGCCTACAGTATTCTGCGGTGTAACAGCTTTACTCAGACGCTCGCCAAACAGAATGCACCCTGTACGAAATGCTGGATTCTTCCGGCGTCCTCTACCGAACAGCTTGATACCAACTGGGTTGAATCCAGCTATTACCTTGCTGCACTCCAACAACTGCAGCCACCGGTCGGCCTGCTGGCCTCCAACGACCGGGTGGCCTACGGCATTCTCCAGGCCTGCGATAAACTGGGACTGCGGGTGCCCGAAGACATTTGCCTGATCAGTGTGGATAATGATGAAATTCTCTGCAATCTGGCCCATCCCAATATTTCCAGCATTTCCATGTGTGGTGAAGAATTCGGATATCAGGCCGCAGCCATGCTCGACACCCTGATGCAGGGCAGGCCGCTCGAAAGCAATCACGTCAAGATCCTGCCGGAACGAGTGGTGCTGCGCAACTCGTCGGATTTTCTTACCGTTGATGATCGCTATGTCGCCGACGCACTGCGGTATATCCGCAACCATGCTTCCCGTTTCATCGATGTTTCCGATGTTATGAGCGTAATGCCCATTTCCCGGCGTTCACTGGAGCGGCGGTTTCAGGATATTGTAGGGCACGGCGTCTATAAGGAAATCAGCCGTTGTCATGTCGAGCGGGCAAAAGAACTGTTGGAACAAACGGATTGGCCGGTCTCCCGCATCGCAAAAGAATCGGGATTCAACAGCACCAACCGATTCGAAGATACCTTCCGCAAAGAAACCGGCTTGTCCGCAACTGGCTTTCGTAAAAAGATCTCGTAACTATTTGACGCAATTAATCCCATCTTATTGCGCATATATAAAATTGCGGCGATCGAGGTCTACCTACATAATTTTCGTTCAATTAGAGAAGGAAATACCATGACCAGTAATAAACCATTTAAGATCATCCTCCGCTATGGCCTCGACCCGTTTAACGGCCTTGAAGAAAACCTTAAGCAGCTCGAAACCTTTATTCAGGAATCGACCATTAACGAAGTCATGTTCCTGCTGATGCCCGAAGAGCGCAGCTCCGGACATCCGACGGCTGAACGTTCCGATCCGTGGATCGAAGCGATCGGAAAAGCCCAGGAAATCTTTAAAAAATATGGCGTGGAAACCAGCCTCAATCCGTGGACGACTACGTACCACTGTTCACGCGGCCGCACGCCTCACGAAGGACAGAATTTCCGGTTGATGGTGGGGGAAACCGGAGCAGACAACGGGATCACCGCCTGCCCGCTCTGTGAAAACTGGCAGCAATACCTTTGCGAGTATTTTGTTCATCTCTGCAACGGCATCGATCCGGTGGCCCTTTGGGTCGAAGATGACTGGCGCCTGCACAACCATGGCGGCGAAATGGGCTATGGCGGTTGCTTCTGCCAGCACTGCCTCGACCGCTTTGCCAACATGGTCGGAGAGGAAAGTGTTTCACGTGAACAGGTGGTTGCGGCCATTACCGCACCCGGCGAACCGCATCCCTGGCGGGAAAAATGGCTCGAACTCGCATGGGCCGCATTGAGCGAACCGGCACAGACCCTCACCGACGCCCTCAAAGCCGCTAAGCCGGACATGAGGATCGGCCTGATGTCTTCTATACCCGACGTGCAGAGCATTGAAAGCCGCGACTGGAACGGCCTCATGGATATCTTTACGGAAGACGATGAAAACTATCTCATCCGGCCGCATATGCCGCCCTACACCGAAGAGCCGCCCATCACGACCACCCCGTGCTACTCGCGCCAAACGGTCGCCGAGCTCGACCGCGACGCCGACATCTACCCCGAGCTCGAAAACTCCCCGCGTTGCGGCCCCTACTCCGGTTCGCACAACTATTCCATTTGGGAAATGACCAACGGCATCCTCTACGGCTCCCGCGGCATCACCATCAACCACTTTGACAACATGGGCATGAACACCTATGCCGACCGCGCCTTCGGCAAAGCCCTCGGCAAACAGCGCGCGCTGTTTGACGCCCTCATGGGCCTGAAGCTCGACGACCGCAATGCGCGCGGCGTTAAGGTTCTCTTCAGCCCCGACATTGCTGAACACAAACAGACCGGTGCCGGAGCTTCCGGCGGCGGCGCAAAAATGTACACCGGCGAGGACCTCTCCAAGTTCGATACCGGCGGCGGCTCGCTAAACGACCTTCAAGGCAACTCTACCGAATGGAGTAAAGTATTCTACATCCTCGGCATCAGCCACTCCTTCACACGCGACCTTGAAGGCGAACCCGGGGACATTTTTGCGGTTTCCGACCAGACGCTGCGCTGCTACTCCGATGACGAAATCAAAACCCTGCTCAGCCAGAACATCATCCTCGACCTGCCCAGCATTGAAGTGCTCGTCGAGCGCGGCTTCGGCGGACACATCGGCGTCAGCAACGTCTCGCGCGTCAAGCTCGACGACTCCGCCTACTCGCTCGAAGAAGTCGAAGAATCCCTCTTCGGAAAAATGGAAGGCGATGTAAAGCCGCGCATGTGCGCCCAGCGCTGCGCCGACCCGATCGGCGTGCTCGAATTCACCAGCGACGTCGAAACACTCTCCACAATCAAAGGTGCCGAGTTCGACGCAAAGTTCCCCGGATCCGGATTGTTCTCCAACGAGCTCGGCGGCACCGTCTACACCACCGCCTATCCCCTCGGAACCGGCCAGTTCTACATGGCCTACTTCAACCGCGTACGCCAGGAATACTGGACAAAAGTGCTCTTTAAAATGGGCGGCCCCGGCCAAACCATCGCCTGCGGTCACCCCTTCCACGTGCATGCGCACAACATCGAAGGCGGCATCTCCATCGCCTGCACCAACGTCATCTACGACACCTCCGAAAACGTCATCCTCCAACTGCCCGCCAACGAAATCGACGGCAAAAGTTTCCAATGTTTGGAAAACGCCAAGTGGGTCGATGCGCAGCCGGACGTTGAAATCGAAAACGGCGTTGCCACCCTGTCATTCGACCTGCAGGTGCCGACGCTAAAAACCGCCTTCATCACCGCGCGCTGACCACGCGGCCTCTGCGGAGCAGAGAACCGCGTCCTGCAACGTAGGATGAACAACAAAACACTTCACAACAAACACAACGTGTAGGACGTGCCTCCCGAGGAACGAGGGGGCGCATTGCCCGTTAGCTACCGCGCCCGCAATGTGAAGGCGGAGGGCATGCCTTCGGCGCATCGAACAACAACCTCGGTTCCTCCGCCGGTCGTTGGATTCGCCGATACCCCGGCGACGGCTTGGGCCGGTTCATAGCTGCCCTTGACTTCCAGAACCACGTCCACCGGCGGCGCAGTAGTGGTGCCGGTCAGTTCCAGGCGCGGATCGGAAACGCTGACCCGGAGATCGCCGTTATCCTGTTGTTTCAGCAAAACGAGGCATGGCTGGCTTATGGAAAGAAAGGGGCCGAGCGGCTCTTCCAAGGACTGAAAGTTTACAAGCGCCCAGACCTTTTGTCCGGGAACGACGATGGCGTGGGTGGCGCATGTACGGGCGGGCGGACAACCGGTGTATTTATTTTCACAACAGATACAGGCGTCTTTTTCTCGATAGCAGACGACGAAACCGGATCGATCTCTTCCGGTGCACATCCAGTCAGGACACCTGCAATCAGCACAACCACCCACTTTTTCAACATATCATTCCCCTTCCTTCATCTTCCCTGCTCCACCGAAACGCGGCCTCTGCTTCGCAGAGAACCGCGTCCTACAATGCGGAGCGAACCAATCTGCATAGCTGAAGAACGTCACTCACTGCAAAGTTAACGAGCGTATATTCAATGTTTGGCCTTTACGCGGTAGAAGCAGTTATCGAGGTTGTTGATATCAGCCACTGCGATAACGGATCCGTTCCCGGCCTGACTTTCAGCCATTGGAAACCATGATCCGGAAACAAGATTGGTTGAATACTCAGCCGTATAGATGCGATTCGATTTCTTCCTGCGGCGGCTGTAAACCTGGTTCCACACATCGTCTTCAACATCAACAATCGCGTCTTTCTTCACTAAATGCATACTACTTCCAGGCCCCGAAAACGCGAAGTGAAAATTAGCACAATATTGACCCTTTATTTACGCAACGCTTCACTTAGCACCGAACATGGGCTACATTCTCCCTGTCTATTGAGTTGGACGGGGTTGTGCACTGAAACGCTGAGTATCATCAGTGCGTCAAACTGGCCAAGAGGCATGGCGCAAATCAGTAGGTCGTATTACGCACATTGCCACTATGTTTTTGCAGGAACCTGAATTAAACTTATACACATCGGACGAAGGTGGTGTGCATGATGTGGATACCGCCGCATCTTCAGAATCCATAACAGTATCAGGCGGGAAAACCCTCTGATGAAAAACAAAAACGGAAAACATCACCCAGGCCGTGTTGCCGCTGCGGTCTCCACCGACAGTTGACTTAACCCAAATCCCAACTTAAAACATGGACTCGCTGGTGGGGGCACGTCAGCCCACTGTGTGACTTCCATATAAAACAGCGAGAACCTATGAAGAGAACCATCATTTTTTCCAGAAGTCGCATGGCATTCGGCATCAAGTTTCTGTTGGCGGCGCTGGTTTGCATGCACGCCAGGACTTCGACTGGTGCAGCCCTTACAATCCAGGACGTCGTGCAGATCAGCTACAGTACGCCGGCTAAGCAACAACGCGTCGTCCGTTTTGCTGCAGAGGAGTTGCAATCCTATCTGAATCAAATGGGCGGAGCGGTGAAGGCCATCGGGCAGATTGATGCCGATGCAGCCCCCGCCCGGATTCATCTGCAATTGAACCCCGCGAGTGAATTGCGATGGGACGGATATCGCATCACAACCGACCGTGGGCGCATCATCATCGAAGCCGCCCAGGCACGTGGGGTGCTTTATGGCGTGTACGAATTGCTGGAACGATGTGGCTGCAGCTTCTTCTATCCTGAAGAGGCGTGGCACATTGTTCCGACGATCAAGGCCCTTCCCGAAATCAACCTGACCCACGAGCCGCAGGTGGAGTGGCGCGGGCTGGCGCTTTATGGCGTGCGCTCGGATGAATTGCCCATCTGCCAGGCCACCCTCGACTGGATGGCCAAGCAACGCTTTAATTATGTGCTGCTCTCCCAGGATCGTCCGGCTCACAGACCCGGTCTGGCTCAGGAAGTCTTCTTTGCGGGAAAGACCCGCGAGGCGTTGCTTCCGGAAATCATGGATCGTGGATTCATCATCAACCTGGGCGAACACAACACCCATGAGTACCTGGACCGCAACGCGCTCTTTGAAGTCCACCCCGACTGGTTTGCCGAAATCCAAGGCAGGCGGGTCAAGGGGCAGATTTGCTACAGCAACCAAGAGGCGATGAAATACTATGCGGAAGCGCTTGTGGCGTATGTCAAAAATAACACCTGGATTGATATCGTCGGAACATGGCCTTTGGATGGTGGGGGATATTGCAAATGCGAACCCTGCAGCAACAACCCCTATGCGGTGTACGAGGGCATTAAGCTGGTGGCGCAGGAAGTTGCGAAGGCTCGCCCAAACCTGATGGTGGAACACCTCGCTTATACGCCGGAGACACTGACTCCGCCCGAACAGCCCATCCCGTCCAACATGACGGTTCTGTATTGTCCGAATCTCGAAAGCAAAAAAGAATTGGAGCGCGGTTGGATTGAAAACAAAACCTCCAGCGGGATCTATCAATTTGAATATCTTCTGGCGGACAACTGGCGGGCGCGGGGATGGTTCTGGCTCCGCCCTGATTTTGCGAATTGGACGGGAAGCTATCTGGCTCAAAACGGGTTTCGTGGAACCGTATCACTCTATCTTCCGATTCAGGTTTGGTGGAAGGGGGCGTTTAACTACCATTTCCTGCGCCAGTCGCTTTGGCACAAACAGTACGATGTGCAACAGGGACTCGCGGCTTATATCAAGGCGTATTATCCGGGATACGAAAAACAGGTTGGCTCGATTTTCCAGCAACTTCTGGAGCAGGTTCAGGCGGGCGGATACAAACGAATGCGTTCGCAGGAGGCGCCCCCGGCCGTGCTACTGCAGGTCCGCGATCAGGCAGAGGCATTGCGAAAGGAGACCCTTGCACTGCAAAAGACAGTCAAAGAGGCGGAGATCGCTTTGCGTATCCAGCGCATTGCAGACTACCTCGAGGGCATGGTGCTCTACTACCAGTACATGGCTCGGCGGGAAGCCCAGGATCTGGAAACGCTCCTGGCGTTTTCGGCGCATCATGAACAACAACGCACGGGCATCAGCGTCCAGCACCAATACCTCCAGTGGCGAATGGGCTATTTCAAACCGGTCAAGCGGGATGCGGAGCACGGGGTTCTGCTGGGGATGTGCCGTAACGGGACGCCTACTGCATTACTGGATGCCGGCAATGCCGTTACCACCGCCGGGAAGTTTCAGATCACACTGGTTGCATCAGACAAGGAGTCCGAGCTGTCACTGAAGACGGTCGAACTTCTCGAGGATGGGCGTGTGGTTGCGCATGCACAGCCCAAAGGGAAGACGGCCATCCTTCATCTCGAAACACATTTCGACATGGGACGCTATCAACTACGGTGCGTTTTAACGGGACAGGGTGCGGCAGAAGTCTACGTTAAAAAAATCCCCGCAGACGAAACCTGAACATTGAAGGGGTTCATGCCTCTTGAGTGATCATTACGCGGGATTCAGCATTGATCGCAGCAAGTAATGATGCTCAACCCGCTGGCGGGCTTCCCGCCGGTGAAGCTCAGAGCAGTTCCGGTTTTAACTCGCGGTCTTTGGCATCAACGGGGTAGAGCGCACCTTCGGCTTCGAGCTGCCTGACCATGGCGGCAAACATCTGTCCGAGCTTTTCAGGATTCTTCGATGCGAGGTTATTGTTTTCGAAGGGATCAGCCTTGAGATTGAATAATTCATGATGGGGTTTTCCCTTGCCCCCGGGATTGTAGTCGTAGACGAGCTTCCAATCGCCGGACCGATAGCTGGTGAAATAGGCACTATTGTGCGGCCCGTGCGGGAAGTGCATCAGAAAAACTTCGGGGCGGGAGGGGTTGGGTTTTCCGGCAAACTGCTTTGCAAGATCCACGCCATCGACGACGTGGCCCGCCGGCGTTTCAACTCCGGCCAGAGCAAGGATGGTGGGATAAAGATCCATGACCGTCCCAAGCTGCGGCTGAAGCACGCCCTGTGCAATCGGAAGTTTTTTCTGCCACGGGTTCGCCGGGTTCGGCTTGGCCCAGGCCGCAATAAAGGGAACACGCATGCCCCCTTCATAATGCGTGCCCTTTTTGCCGCGCAACGGCGCCGACGAGGCGTGGTCGTGCTTGTCTCCGAGCGGCGCGTCCGACCCATTATCGCCGAGAAACAGCACCAGCGTATCCTCGGCCACGCCGAGCTTATCCAGCTGGTCAAGAATGTCGCCGAGCGATTTATCTATGCCTTCGATCAATGTGGCATAGGCCTTAGCCTGCTTTGATTTATTGGCCTCCGCATAGTTGGCGGCAAAGCGCGGGTCGGAGTTGAACGGCGAATGCACGGCATAGTGCGACATGTGCAGGAAAAACGGCTTCTTTTCGGCCACGGCCTTTTCAAGCTGTGCATTGGCTTCAAGTGTAAGTGCTTCGGTCAGGAACGTGTCGGTGTCATAGTATTTTTCGAGATGCGGCACATTGTGGGTCATCTTTTTCCCACCCTTGCTGTATTTGGGATGGTTTCCGTAATGCTCTGCCGCATAGTAGCTCTTCGGCCTTCCCCAGGATGTGCCGCCGACGTTGACATCGAATCCAACATTCAGAGGATCGCTTCCCTCGCCCTTCAAGGGACCAAAGTGCGCCTTGCCGACGTGGATGGTGCAGTAGCCATTGGCGGAAAGCACGCGTGGCAGGGTAACATCGCCCTTTTTCAAACCCGTCCAATTCCATTCGGGGGGACCGTTCTTGCCCTTGTTGTTGGAGTAAGGGCTGATCCAGGTGGTGGTACCATGGCGCGTCGCGTTCTGCCCGGTGAGAATGGATGCGCGGCTCGGCGAACAGACGCTCTGGGCGCAGAAGCTATTAAAGCGGATACCCTGGCCGGCGAGACGCTGCATGCCCGGCGTGCGATACCAGTCGTTCAACGGATAACGCTTCGGCTGCCCGTCAGCATCGGCCAGGAACGGTACCGAGGTATCCATCACCCCCATATCATCGACCAGAAATACCACCACATTGGGTCCATCCGCCCGGGCGGACACCAGCATCGAAACCCATACCGCAACACTCCACATCCACATCTTCATCATCTGTTTCCTTCCTAGTTCAAATAGTAGCTGATCGTTTCGCGGGACTGGTATTCTTTTCACTAATATCTTCATTGGTTTACCAACATTGCGTTCCATCCTTATTTAATCATTGAAATTGCACATCCACCCTGCGCCTACCCCCAATCTTAAACCACGGATCGGTGAACTTAAGGTGGAACCTGCGGTTCCCTGTTCCGTGTTCTGGCGGCCAACGAGCCGCCCTTCCATGATGCCGTCGCGGAGCGGAGCCCGTCCCCGAAGGGGCGGCCCGGAGGGCCGAGGGCGGAGCGCAGCGACGGCATCACTTGCGATCATGTTCTGACTGCTCCTTCCATGAATACCTCGGCGGGGGTGCGTTTGTCCAGAGCGCTGTGCTTCCTCTCGTGGTTGTAATATTTAAAATAGCTGTCAAGGCCCCGATGCAACGCATGCCCGTCGGCATAGCATGCGGGATAGATTTTCTCATACTTCACCGACCACCACAGTCGTTCGATGAATACGTTGTCCAACGCCCGGCCTCGCCCGTCCATGCTGATGGTGATGTTCTCGTTTAACAGGACACCGGTGAAGGCGTTCGAGGTGAACTGGCTTCCTTGGTCGGTGTTGAATATCTCCGGATTCCCCTGCGTCAGCGCACGCTCCAGCGCATCAACGCAGAACGTGCTCTCCATGGTGCTTGAGAGCTCCCAGGCGAGCACATAGCGGCTGTACCAGTCGATTACGGCGGTCAGGTACATGTATCCATGCCGCATCGGGATGTAGGTGATGTCCGTACTCCAAACCTGGTTCACCCGTTCGATGTCCACATTGCGCAGCAAATAAGGGTAGATCTTGTGCCTCGGGGCGGGCTTGCTCGTGTGCGGACCGGGCGTGATGGCCTGAATCCCCATCAGCTGCATGAGGCGGGCGACCCGCTTGTGATTGACATCATAGTCTTGATCACGCAACCAGTCCGTCATGCGTGGATAGCCGAACTCCGGATGCCGGAGATACTGCTCGTCGATCAAACGCATCAGAAGCAGGTTCTCCGGCGTTTCCGGGGCGGGGTCGTAGTAGAAGCCCGATCTGGGGACGCCTGCGAGCCTACACTGCCGCCGAACCGAATAATCGGTGCCGGGCTCCACCCAGCTGCGGCGCGTTGAAAGCGGCAGGCTCATAGCTTTTTTTCGAGCCACTTCACGTCCATCTTCAGACGCCCGATCTCTTCGTAAAGTGGAGCCGTAAGCTCTTCTTCCGTTTGAGCCTGCTTCTTTTTCCCCGATGCAAAAAGATCCGGCGCATTCGAAAGCAACTGCTTCTTCCAATCCGAAATCTGGTTCGGATGGACCTGATATTCCGATGCCAGCTCCGCCAATGTCTTCACGCCCTTGATGGCCTCAATCGCCACCTTGGCCTTGAACTTGTCCGTGAATGTTCTTCGTTTTCTTCCCATTTCCATGCGTCCTTTTGTACCATGTTGAGGACGCAGGTTCCACTTAAGCCGGTGGTCCGAAAATCGGGGTTAAGCGCACCCGATAGAAGCCGGCAGCCTCCGCATAGTGAGTGGTATCGGTGTAGCTGTTTTGCGGGAACTCAATTCCGCTGGCGAGACTGGTAAAGCTATTGGTTAGGGTTCCGGTCTGCCAGACGCCGTATTCGCGATTGGAGACAGCGTTCCAGGAAACAACAAATCCGGAAAGATCCTGCGCGGCAGATGCGGCAAAAAATGAAGTCCCGTTCGTCGGGTCTGACCCGGAGATAAATCCGGACAGGTTATCGAAACCGTCGCCATCGGCATCGACCGAGGCCACGGCATTTGTGACGTGACCGAAATGGTCGAATTCCCAGCCGTTGGGCAGGCCGTCGTCATCGAAGTCGCCGCCGCGGCCAAACCACAGCAGAGCGATAAAAGAATGCAGAGTAGATTTTTCATAAGGGATGTTAGGGACGATTGACACGTGTGCGATAGAAAGCGTTCGGAAAAACATTAGTGTCTGTGACAAAAAAATCGGCTCCGGTGCCCGGCTCGTTTCCAACCATTGGAACCCAGTGACCCTCAACCAGATTGGTTGAAAGATCGACGGTGTAGAAACGGTTGCTGGACGTTTGGAATGAGACAGTTTTCCAATCATTGGAAAAGCTGAGATCCGTCGCAAAGCAGTCGCCGAAAACCAGCGGTTCGGTGCCGGCAATGTATTCGTCGCGATTGGCGCAGCCGTCACCGTCTGGATCGGCGTCGGGATCGCCGAGGCCGTCGTCGATCTGCTGTTGGGTGAATTGGGAATCACGCCACGTTTCGTATCCATCGAAACGGAAGGCGGTGACTTCGTACGGGGCGAACGTTTTGCTGAACGATCCGCCGGGTGTTGAGTTTTCCAAACCCTGGAAAAGGTCGGTACGCATCGCATCGGGCACGCCGCTGAAGGTTACGGTGACCGCCTGCGTGGCGGAGTTGACGGCAAAGAGATACTGCTGGCCGAGATATTCACGCAGGGTATAGGTGACCGGTGGATAGGTATTGGTGACCCCTGCCGGATAAACCAACTCCAGTTCGGCCGGCCCGGCTGTAATGCTATAGGTTACGCCGGTCGCTTCAGTTCCATCCATGAAGACCGGCGCAAAATTTTTGTCCAGATTGAGGTCGGCGGCGACGGATAGATAGCCGTCGAAGTAGGCCTGAAAGTCGTTTGTCCAGCTGGAACGCGGCCGCCAACCGGACCAGATACTGATCCCCTTGCCGCCCATGATCAGGCCCATGTAGGCGTCGTGCCGGCACCAGTCATTAATCCAATGCTCCTCGCCGTCCATGGCATCGACGGCCATCCAGAGCATGATCCACGGCACGGCGTTTGTGTTAGCTGCGGCAATGGCTCCAAGTTCCTGCTCCATCGACCAGCGTGCCCAGATGCGGTTGTGCCTGAACGGGCTGGTTGTGGAAATATAGGTTCCCGAAGCACAGATATCCTGATATGGAACCGTGACGGCCAGCGCGGTGGCGTTGCGGTGGTTGGGTTCATACATCATTACAGGCCGCCCGTATGGGTCGGTTTGCCGAATCACCTCAGACACAATTTCAATAAAATTCATTTCATTGCTCCTCCAGTACCGCAGTTCCTCGGGCACCAGATCCCACATGGAAATATTCGGATTATGCATTACGGCGCTGACAACCGCTTTGGTTTCTGCAATGAGCGTTTCATCGGATGGCCAGACAAAATTGGTGGCTTGGGCGGAAAACCCGATCATGGATGGCAGCTGCACCTTATAGCTGAAGCTTGCACCCAGCACATCGGCTTCAGCCAGCGGACCGGCCTGGCCTGCAATCCCGCCATAGTACGGCCCGATGCCGGAGGAACCATGTTCCACAGCATATTGAGAATCGTCTCCGATGGTGGAATAGAAGCTGAACCAGAATTTGTCGCCCCACGGGTAGGTGGCGCGCGCCGGCTTTTCGGGGCGGCTGAATTCATAGGCCACGCCGCTGATGCGCACAT